>NZ_JASTWE010000019.1 GCF_030282845.1 Pseudodesulfovibrio pelocollis | reverse complement strand
AAACATTTTTGAATATGCGTGGGAAGCTGTACTGTTAACAGACGAGCCAAGTGGCCGAAACCCACCCAGCTTACCCGAGAAAAATGCATGCTGGAGATCAGCGAAGCAGCTTTGGATGCCGTGTGCGCATGCGAACAAGACTTCTACAGGCATGTAAGCCTCAAGCGCAACAAGTTAAAAAAGTGAGAACTTCGAAGTGGGGTGGGATTGTCATCTCGTAGTTCTCACTTTTTTTGTGTACAGTGTGTACAGTGATAGCATTCCCCTGACACGGCCCCTTCCCGACACCCTTCGCCGCGCCTCACGCCGTGTCTATCTCCACCCCGACCGGGCAGTGGTCCGAGCCGGGCACGTCGGGTTCGATCCAGGCGCGCACCACCTTGGGGCGCAGCTCTTCGGAGACGAAGAAGTAGTCGATGCGCCAGCCCGCATTGTTCTGGCGGGCGTTGAAGCGGTAGGACCACCAGGAGTAGTGGCCGGGGCCGTCCTCGAACAGGCGGAAGGTATCCACATAGCCGTGGGCGATGAAGCGGTCGATCCAGGCGCGCTCCTCGGGCAGGAAGCCGGAGTGCTGCGCATTGGCCTTGGGGTTCTTGAGGTCGATCTCGCGGTGGGCGGTGTTGAAGTCGCCGCCGACCACGATGGGCTTGGTCTGGCGCAGGGTCTCGGCATGGGCCAGGAAGGCGTCGTAGAAGCCCATCTTGAAGGCGAGGCGGTCGTCGCCCATCTGGCCGTTGGGGAAATAGATGTTGAAGAGGTGGAAGTCGGGATACTCCAGGTGCAGCACGCGCCCCTCGTCGCGGAATCGCGCGTCGGGCAGGCCGGTGGTCACGGCCAGAGGCTCGGGATTGGCAAAGCAGGCCACGCCGGAGTAGCCTTTTTTCTTCTTGGACCAATTCCAGTAGTGGTTGGCGTAGGAATCGGGCTCGCGCTCTTCGGGCGCGAGTTGGTCCGGGTGGGCCTTGGTCTCCTGGAGCATGACCACATCGCCGCCGCAGCCGTCGAGCCAGTCGCGGAAGTTCTTCTTGAGCACGGCCCGGTAGCCGTTGACGTTCCATGAGTAGATGATCACGCGCGCCTCCAATGGAAAAGGGGAACCGCATCTGCCGGTTCCCCTCGCAAGCGCCGGTCGCCCGGCGAAATTCCCGCTGCCGCGCCGCCCTGGCGGACGATGGACGGCCTGCCGACTAATCCTCGTCGGGGGTGCTGATCTTGATCATCACCAGCGTGGCGATGGTCATGCCCAGACCCAGGAAAAACCAGAAGAAACCCATAACCACACCCTCCTGTTTGCTTGTTGGAACCCAACCCGTAGCAGAAATCTTCGTGAATGAAAAGACGGTTTTGCCCTCTGGCCCGGCCGGGCCAAGCCTGCTACTGTCGCGCCATGACAACACCAACACACTGTGACGCCATCATCCTCGGGGCCGGGGCCTCGGGCCTCTTCTGCGCCATGCGCGCCGCAGAACGCGGCCTGCGGGTGGCGGTGATCGATCACGCGGACAAGCCCGCACGCAAGGTCCGCGTCTCGGGCGGGGGCAAGTGCAACTTCACCAACCTCGATGTCTCGCCCGCCAACTACCTGTGCGCCAATCCCCATTTCGTCAAGTCCGCTCTGGCCCGGCTCTCGCCATGGGAGGTCGTCGACTTCTTCACCGGACACGGCGTGACCCATGAGCAGCGCGAGCACAGCCAGCTCTTCACCCTGACCGGGGCCGGGCATCTGGCGGGCATTCTGGTGGACCGCTGCCACAAGCTCGGCGTGACCCTGCTCCTGGGCCGCAAGATCGAAGCCGTGGACAGGCCCGGCCCGTTTCGCGTCAGCACCGGGGGCGAAATAATCAAGGCGGATGCCCTGGTCGTCGCCCTGGGCGGCCCCTCCTGGCCGCAGGTGGGAGCCACGGACCTCGGGTTCCGGCTGGCCAGGCAGTTCGGCCTGGAGGTGGTCAGGCCCAGACCCGGGCTGGTGCCGCTCACCCTGGCCCCGGGCGACCGGGAGCGCTTCGCCCCGCTGGCGGGCAACGCCCTGCCCGTGACCATCGGGTGCGGCTCAGTCCGCTTCACCGATCCCCTGCTCTTCACCCACAAGGGCTTTTCCGGCCCGGCCGTGCTCCAGATATCGTCCTTCTGGCGCGATGGCGAAACCCTGACCATCGACTTTCTGCCCCATGACCGCGTGGCTGATCTGATCGAGACGAACCGCGCCTCCACCATGCAGCTTGGCACCCTGCTCGGCCAGGCGCTGCCCAAGCGGCTGGTCCCGGTCATCCTCGCCGAATCCCTGGCCGCCACCGAGATCAGCCAGCTGAGCAAGCGGCAGATGGAGGACGCGGCCGGGCGGGTCCACCGCTTCCGCATCACCCCGGCCGGGACCGAGGGATACGCCAAGGCCGAAGTGACCGTGGGCGGCGTGGACACTGCCCACATCTCGTCCAAGACCTTTGAATGCTCAACCGTGCCGGGCCTCTACATCATCGGCGAGACCCTGGACGTCACCGGCCACCTGGGCGGCTACAACCTGCACTGGGCATTCGCCTCGGCCGCAGCCTGCGCCCAGGGGCTGCCGGAAAGTCGGGGTGAGTAGCAGCGGGTAGCGGGCCGAAAAGGAACCGGCCTCCCCTGCCCAAGGCAGGAGAGGCCGAATGACGTGAAATCCGTGTCGCCAGAAAAATCAGCCGCGCACACCCCGGACCAGGGCCGCGAAGACCTCGTCGATGGCAAGGCTGGTGGTGTCGATGATCACCGCGTCGGGCGCGGGCCTGAGCGGGGCCTCGGCCCGGTTGCGGTCCTGGTGGTCGCGCCGGGCTATCTGCTCGCGCAAGTCGTCGAAGTCGGCGGTTTTCCCCATGTCCGCCAGTTGGCGCAGGCGACGCCGGGCGCGCTCGTCGGCCGTGGCGTCGAGGAAGAACTTGCGCCGGGCGGTCGGGAAGACCACGCTGCCCATGTCGCGCCCCTCGGCCACCAGTGAGAACCGCTTGCCAAGGGTCTGCTGGGCCGCCTTGAGGCTGGCCCGGACCACGGGCAAGGTGGCGAGGTTCGAGGCCCACATGGCCACCTGCTCGGTGCGCACCTCGTCGCCGATGGGTGCGCCGTCCAGGGACAGGACCGAGTCCTCGCCGACGCCGGACAGGGAGAATTCCATCCCGGCCAGAGCCGAGGCAAGGTCGGCCTCGCCGCGCTCCCACGCCCCGTCGCCCAGGCGCAGGGCCACGGCCCGGAACATGGCCCCGGTGTCGAGGTAGGGGATGGAGAGAGCGCGCGCCAGCCGCTTGGCCATGGTGGATTTGCCCACCCCGGCCGGGCCGTCGATGGTGACGATGAGCGGATCAGCCATCGAGCACCTCGGCCAGGGCCGCGATAAAGGCCCGGTTTTCGGCATCGGTGCCCATGTTGACCCGGATCATCTCCCCCAGGCCGAAGCTGGCCAGGGGACGCACGATGATACCGCGCTCAAGGAGGGCCTCGAACACCCGCCGGGCGGGCCTGGGCGGCTCGAACATGACGAAGTTGGCCTGGCTGGGCCAGACCCGGCAGCCGATGCCGGGCAGCTCCTTCAGCAAAAACTCGCGGCCGCGCATGACCACGGACAGGGTCTCGTTGTAGAAGGTGTCGTCGTCCAGGGCGGCCAGGGCGGTCTCCTCGGCCAGCAGATTGACCGTGAAGGGGATGCGCGAGTTTTTCATGTGCGCGGCCACCTGGGCGGGCATGACGCCGTAGCCCACACGCAGCCCGGCCAGCCCGTAGGCCTTGGAAAAGGTGCGCAGGGCCACGAGGTTCTCGAAGCGGTCAAAGGCCTGGACCGGGGTGTAGGACTCGGGCGGCCAGACAAAATCGATGTACGCCTCGTCCACCACCAGCAGGCAGTCGGGCGGCAGCACCCCGGCCAGCACCGAGAGGTCTTCCGCGCTGGCGGCCTGGCCCGTGGGGTTGTCCGGGCTGGTGACAAAGACCATGATGGTGTTCTCGTCCGCCGCCTCGGCCATGGCGTCCAGCGGCAGTTCGAAGTCCGCGCCCCGGGGCACCTCGCGGTATTCCACCCCGGCCAGTCTGGCGCACATGCGGTACATGGAGAAGCTGTGCTCGTAGCAGACCACGTTGCTCGTGCCCGGCACGGCCCGGATGCGAAAGAGCATGTCGATGATCTCGTCCGAGCCGTTGCCCGCCACCACGCACTCGGGCGGCACGCCCACACTCCGGGCGATGGCCTCCACCAGCCGCGGCGAATGGTTCTCGGGATAGCGGAAGACGCGGGCCGCATTGCGGGCGATGACCTTCTGCACCACGGGCGAGACGCCCAGCGGATTCTCGTTGCTGGCCAGCTTGATGACGGTGTCGAGCCCGTACATCTCCTTGATCCGCTCGATGGTCAGCCCCGGCGTGTACGGGCTGAAATCCCGTATCTCGGGACGGACGCTGAAATCTCTCATGATACCCCCAAGTGCTGTATGGCCCGACGGTCGCCAAGGCGACGGCATGGCAAAGGGAACGGCCGGAGCCGTTCCCTTATAATCTTTACGGGTCCCAGTAAAGGGCCGGGCTAGCTGGGCCGGACCGTGAGCACCGGAACCGTGGAGGCCTTGACCACCTTCTCGGCCACGGAACCGAAGAGGATGCGATCAATGCCCTTGCGGCCGTGGGTGCCCATGACGATCATGTCGCACTTCTCGGCCTCGGCAATGGCCAGGATCTCCTCGGCCGGGTAGCCGGTAACGACCTTGCCCACCGTGGCGGGATCCTTGAAGTTGTCCTTGACGAACTCGTTCATGGTGTCCTCGGCCCCGGTGACGATCTCGCCCACGAAGCTCTCGATGGAGCTGGGTGGCACATGGAAGCCCACGTACTGGCTCAAGGAAGGGGCCACATAGAGGACCACCACCTGCGCCCCGGCGCATCCGGCGATCATATTGGCGTATTCGGCCACCTTGGGGCTGTAGTCAGAGAAATCCACCGCGCACAACACTTTTTTCACAATTGCCATTGTCGCTCTCCTTGGCTTGCGGTTATACATCCCCGCCTTGCCCGGGCGACACGCCAAAGGTCGCGCCGCTCCGGGCCTCGGGGCTGAAGATTCGGAGTCTCCCATCTATTTTTTGCCAGAGGCCGGGAGGATAGACAACCTTTTTCTTGTGTATTACCATGCAGACATGGCCTGGGCACGCCCCGGCGGGCCCGGCATAATTTTCCTACCATTTCCCAGGAAAAATGCAATATTTTCGAATTGATGCGCAGCCGCGCCCCTTGGCAAGCTCCTTGCACCACACTAGGCAAACCACAGGATAGGAGTGCGAACCATGAAGATCCGTCCTGATCAGATCGAAGGTATACAGCCGGAACAGACGCAACGGAAATCCCCTGTTGCCCCGGGTCAGGCCTTCGGCGATCTCCTCAGCCAGGAAGTGGCCAAGGGAACGACTGCGGTTGCCGCCCAGGCACCGCCGCCGCCCCTGCTGGTGAACCCCCTGCTCGCCACCGGTGCCCTGAGCGCCTCGCAGCAGGTGGACGGCACGGCCGAGGCCGTGGCCGATCGGGTAGAATCCATCCTCGACAAGTGGGACAGCTACGCCGCCACCCTCCAGAGCCCCGGGGCCAGCCTCAAGGACGCCTACGGAACCCTGGACCAGATCGCGGCGGAAGTGCAGTCCGTGAGGACCGACAGCCCGGACCTGGCCTCCCGCCATCCGGGCCTTCAGTCCATCGTCGAGGAACTGGACACCCTGGCCGCCGCCGAGCGGTTCAAGTTCAACCGGGGCGACTACATCTAGCCGCCCCGCCCTTCCCGCAGGACCCGGACAGCCCCCGCCGTCCGGGTCTTCGCGTGTTTGAACGGACGACCAAGGCCCCTCCCGAAAATCCGGGAGGGGCCTTGCTTGCGTGTCGTGAATGTCCGGTCGGGGGTTACTCGCCGAGGTAGGCCTTGCGGATGTCCGGGTTGTGGAGCAAGGCCGAGGCCTCGTCCTCCATGACCACCGAGCCGGTTTCGAGCACATAGCCGCGCTGGGCGCACTGGAGCGCGAGGTTGGCGTTCTGCTCCACCAGGACCACGGTCACGCCCTGGCCGTTGATGGTGGCGATGATGTCGAATATCTGCTTGACCAGCAGCGGGGCCAGCCCCATGGACGGTTCGTCGAGCAGCAGCACCCTGGGGCGCGACATGAGGGCCCGGCCCATGGCCAGCATCTGCTGCTCGCCGCCGGAAAGGGTGCCGCCCAGTTGCCTGCGCCGCTCGCGCAGCTTGGGAAACAGATCGTACACCCGCTCCAGATCCTCCTTGATTCCGGCCGAATCGCGGCGGAAAAACGCGCCCATGTCCAGATTCTCGGTGACCGTCAGCCGGGGAAAGATGCGCCGCCCCTCGGGCACCTGACACAACCCCCTGGTGGGCAGCTGGTCCGGGGCCACGTCGTTGATGCGCTCGCCCTTGTAGAAAATGTCGCCCTCCACGGCCTTGACCACGTTGCACATGGTCATCAGCGTGGTGGACTTGCCCGCGCCGTTGGCACCGATGATGGTCACGATCTCGCCATCAAAGACCTTGAGAGAGATGCCCTTGAGCGCCCTGATCCGGCCATAGGCCGAGACCACGTTCCGCAGTTCGAGGATGGGCTGTCTGCTGTCTTGATTCATAAGGGGGAATGCCTCCGGCGGCTTGGGAAACCTTTTGAAAAAGGTTTCCTAAGAACCTTCCAAAACTTTTTTTGGTAAACGGCGCTGGCAGGCCTGTCGTCATCCACAGGCCGGACGCACCGTTTTCTTCGTTCATTGTCATCTGTCCCAGTCGCACATTGCACTCGTGTGCGCCGTCTTGCGGTCAGCCCATCCTCTCCCTACTCCATCTCCTCGGACCTGCGGCCCACGCGCTTGGCGGGCCACAGCCCGGCCGGGCGCACCAGCATCATGGTACACATGACGCCACCGAAGACGAGCATGCGGTACAGCTCGAAGTCGCGGAACAGCTCTGGCAGGGCCACCAGGACCAGCACGCCGAGGATGACGCCCGGGATGGAGCCCATGCCGCCGAGCACCACCATGGCCAGGACCATGGCCGATTCGAGGAAGGTGAAGGATTCCGGCCCGACAAAGCGCATGCGCGAGGCAAAGAACGCCCCGGCCAGCCCGGCAAAGGTCGCGCCCATGGCATAGGCCAGGAGCTTGAGCAGAAAGGTGTTCACGCCCATGAGCTCGGCCGCTGTCTCGTCCTCGCGGATGGCCTCCCAGGCCCGGCCGATGCGCGAATGGTTGAGCCGGTAAACCGCCAGCACGGTGAACACGGCAATGCCCAGGATGACGTAGTAGAGCGAGGAGAGGGAGGCGAAGTTGTAGCCGAAGAAGTCGGGCCTGGGGATGCCGAGGATGCCGTTGGGGCCGTTGGTCAGGGTCATCCAGTTGTTGAGTATGAGGCGCACTATCTCGCCGAAGCCGAGGGTGACGATGGCCAGATAGTCGCCGCGCATGCGCAGGGTGGGAAACCCGATGATGCAGCCCGAGATGGCGGCCAGCATCGCGGCAATGGGCAGACAGGTCCAGAAGGACAGGCCGAAATGCAGGCTGAGCAGGGCATAGGCATAGGCCCCCACGCCGTAGAAGGCGATGTAGCCGAGGTCGAGCAGCCCGGCCAGCCCGACCACGACATTGAGGCCGAGACCAAGGCAGATGTAGATGAGAACCGAGATGGCCACGTCGTTGCCGTAGCGGCCCGCGAACTGGGGATAGATCAGGGCCGCGGCCAGGACCACGGCCAGCAGCAGCCAGGTGGGGGCCTTCTGGTAGCCCCTGCCCACGGCTTCGCTCGCCTTGACCAGGGGGGTGCCGATGAAGTCGAGGACGCCCGCCTGCCGCAGGTGATAGACGGCCACGATGAGCACGGCGGCCACGGCGATCTTGCTGAAGACGGCCCAGGTCTCGGAAAACTCCAATCCCCCGGGCTTGATGCCCAGAAGCGGCCACAGCAGCATCAGGAACCAGAAGAGCCCGACGCCCAGGCTGACCCACAATCGCTTAGACTCTTGTATCGTCAACGTTCTCTCCCATGATGCCGGTGGGCTTGAAGTAGAGCACACCGATCAAAATGATGAAGGCGAACACATCCTTGTACTGGCTGGAGATGTATCCGGCGGCGAAGATTTCGACCATGCCGATGATTAGCCCGCCGATCATGGCCCCGGTAATGTTGCCGATGCCGCCGAGCACGGCTGCGGCAAAGGCCTTGATGCCCGGCACGAAGCCCATGGAGTAGCTGACCGTGCCGTAGTACAGGCCGACCATGATGCCTGCGGCCGCGGCCAGCCCGGCACCGATGGCAAAGGTGAGGGCGATGATGTGGTTGGCGTTGATGCCGACCAGGGCGGACATGACCTTGTCCTGGGCCGTGGCGCGCATGGCCTTGCCGATGCGCGTCTTGAAGACCAGCAGGTTCAGGACCACCAGCAGGAAGATGGTCAGGGCCACGATCAGGCACTGCATGTAGGAGATGTACAGCCCGCCGAGCTGGAACCCGCCCGCAGTGATCTCGGTGGGATAGGCCTTGTCGTACTGGCCCTGGGTGAGCATCAGCCCGTTTTGCAGAAAGATGGACATGCCAAGGGCGGACAGGAGCACGGCCAGCCGCGACGCCTGCCGCAACGGGCGATATGCCAGCCGCTCCACGGCCATGGCCAGCATGGCGCAGTAGAGCATGGCCAGCACCAGCCCGATGCCCAGACAGACGTAGGGATGCACCCCCTGGGCGGCCAGCCAGGAGATGAAGATGACGCCCATGTATCCGCCTGCTGCAAAGAACTCGCCGTGGGCGAAGTTGATCAGCTGGATGATGCCGTAGACCATGGTGTAGCCCAGGGCGATGAGGGCGTATACCCCGCCCAGGGTCAGGCCATTGATGAGCTGCTGAATGAAGTAATCCATGTGCTTCCGGGAGTGGCGGAGCCCCGCGCACGGGGCTCCGCTCTCGAAGTTGCAGGTGTCGCGGCAGGCCGGGCCTGCCCCTTGGCTAGTACTTCTGGCCGGTCAGGGAGTTCCAGTACGGCACGAACTGGCCGTCCCGCACCTGGTAGACCGTGTAGTTGGAGCCGGAGTCACCCTTCTCGTCGTAGCTGACCGTCTTGGACGCGCCGTCGAAGGAGAGTTTGAGCAGCTCCGCGCGCACTGCGGCCGGGTCGGTGGTGCCGGCGGCCTTGACGGCCAGCAGGTAGGCCATGGCCGAGTCGTAGGAGTAGGCGGAGTACGCGCCCGGGGCGGAGTACTTGGACGAGTAGTTGGCCAGGAAGTCCAGGTAGCCCTGGGTGGTGGTGTCGATGTCGCCGAAGGTGCAGAACATGCCCTCGGCATCGGCCTTGGCGAACTCGATGAGCTTGGGATGGAACACGGCGTCCTGGCCCATGAGGATGGCGTTGATGCCCATGCGGCGGGCCTGGATGACCATGGTGGCACCCGAGGAGGAGTTCTGCAGGGAGATGTAGAACAGATCGGGGTTGCGGTCCTTGACCATGGTCAGGACGGCGGAGAAGTCCTTGTCGCCCTGGTTGACGTGCTCGTGACCCAGCACCTCGATGCCTGCCTCCTTGGCGGCGGCGGCCACGCCGTCGGCCATGCCCTGGGAATAGGTGGTCTTGTCGTCCACGATGAAGACGCTCTTCACGTCCGCCACTTCCTTCATGAACTTGACGGCGGCCGGGGCCTGATGGTCGTCGCGGCCGCAGGTGCGGAACATGTAGGGCAGACCGCGCTCGGTGACCACCGGGCTGGTGGAGGCCGGGGTGATCATGATGATGTCTTCCTCGGCCAGGGTCTCGGAGGCCGGGATGGTGGCGCTGGAGCAGTAGGCGCCGACGACAGCCGGGACCTTGTCGTTGATCAGCTTGTTGGCGGCTGCCACGGCCTGCTTGGGATCGCAGGCGGAGTCAGCGGGGACCACGACGATGTCCGAAAAGCCCGGGATGCCGCCCTGGGCCTTGATGACCGCCACGGCGGCCTCGGCACCTTGCCTGATGTCGTTGCCGTCAGCGGCATAGGGGCCGGTCAGGGGCGACAGGGTTCCGATCTTCAAAACCTGATCGGCCTGCTTCTCTTCAGCGCCATCGCTGCCGCAGCCCGCCAGGACCAGGGCCAGAGCGGCCAGGGCCACTCCCAGTACGATTAACCGTTTCATTGACACTCTCTCCGTTGTTGCGGTTGCGGCCAGCCTCTCGTCACTGGCCCAAATATGCCTCAATCACCTTGGGGTCGCGCTGAATCTGCTCGGGCCGTCCCTCGGCGATCATCACGCCATGGTCAAGAACGACGATGCGGTTGCAGATGCCCATGACCACCTTCATGTCGTGCTCCACCATGAGCACGTTGATGCCAAGATCGGTGATGTGCCCGATGGCCTCCATCAACTCCCGTGATTCCGACGGGTTGAGACCGGCCGCTGGCTCGTCGAGGAGCAGGGTCTGTGGCTCGCTGGCCAGAGCACGGGCGATCTCCAGCCTGCGCTGGTGGCCGTAGGGCAGATTGGATGAGATTTCGTCGGCCATGTCGCCAAGACCCATGAAGTCGAGGGCGCGCTGGGACTTTTCCTGGATTCGCGCCTCTTCGCGCCGCTGGGAGGGGCTGCGCAGCACCGCCCCCACCACCCCCACGGACGATCGCGAATGCTGGGCCACCATGCAGTTTTCCAGGGCGGTCATCCTGGGGAAGAGGCGGATATTCTGAAAGGTGCGCGCGATGCCCATGGCCAGGACCTGATAGGGCCGCAGCCCGGTGATGCGCTTGCCGTCGTAGGTGGCCGCGCCCGACGAGGCCTTGTACACGCCGGTGATGACGTTGAAGACCGTGGTCTTTCCAGCGCCGTTTGGGCCGATGAGCCCCACCACCTCACCCTCGGCAAGGGAGAACGAGACATCGGTCAGGGCTTGTAGTCCGCCGAAGCGGACACAGATGTCGTCAAGAATGAGATTCGCCATAAAAACCCAATCAAGTGGTAAAAAACATCTTTTTCAACTGGAAGATCATTCGCCGCCACGGCCGACACTCAGGCCCGGCGCGGTTTTTCGGACAGGACGCACATCCTTACACTATTTGCGAAAAATTGTCTAATTCCCGCCAACAATGAACATCTTCCGTTCATTGTTTTTAAATTTTCTCGATAGGCAGAAGATAGTTTTGCATAAACAGCCATATGACGACTGTCATTCGCCACATCACCAGATCAAACGTCGATTGCCCCGAAAGGCCTTCCTGCGCACTGGCTGGGGCGCAGGGACACCCCCGGCCAGCAAACAAGCCGGGGCCGGAGCGTGCGCTCCGGCCCCGGTGGTATCGGACTGGGTCAGCGGGTGTTCCGCTCGGGACTATTTGGCAGCGTCGCGGGCGGCCTTGAGCCAGCCGTCCCAGGTGGCCTTGTTGGCGGCGATCCACTCGTCCGCGTGGGTCTCGATGGCCCTTTGCGACTTCTCGCCCTCGTTCATCCGGGCGTTCTGCGCGTTGATGTCGGCAAGGGGAAGCGTGAACACCTCGAAGAAGGCGCGGGCAGCCGGGTTGTCGCCCAGGAACTTCTTGTTGGCCACGATCCGGATGTCCGAGACCACGAAGCCGAGGTCGATGGGATCGGAGACCGCGCCCTGGACGCCGGAGACGGTCATCCTGTCCTCGGCACCCTTCTGGGCGTCGCTCGGATTGATTTCGGGCACGTTGATCCACATGACATCAGTGCCGGGCTTGAAGACAAAGGTGGTCCAGTTGGGCGTCCAGGTATAGAAGAACACGGGCTTGCCGCTGCGGTGCGCGCCCACGGCACCGGCCATGCCCGCCTCGTAGGAGGCCTTGACCGGGTTGATGTAATCCTTCATCCCGTAGACCTCCATGTGGTGGTCGATGACCTTTTCGCAGCCCCATCCGGCAGGGCAGGCGGTCAGGTCGGCCTTGCCGTTGCCGTTTGAGTCAAAGGCCTTGATCACCTCGGGCCGTTTGAAATCTTCCAGGGACTTGATGCCAAGCTCCTCCACCTGCTTCTTGGAAACCAGGTAGCCCTGCAGGCCACCGGCCTTGGCCACGTATCCAATGGCCTCGCCCTTGTCGGCGAATCCGGCGGGCAGCTGGGCCTCGTGCATGGGGAACCAGCCGTTGGTCCAATAGTCCAGATCGCCCAGGGCGATGGACTGGTAGGCCAGGGGGTTGGCCAGGTCCTTGGGTTTCTTGACCGTGTACCCGAGTTCTTCCAGGCCCCTGCGCACCAGCGCCTCCTGGAAGAAGCCGGTGTTCCACGTGGCGCGGGCCGGGCTGACAGTGACGCCCTGGCCGGGCTTGTCGGCCGAGGCGTTGGCAGTGGCCGTCATGACCAGCACGCAGGCTGCTGCAAGCAGGATTTTCTTCAGTTTCATGAGTTCCTCCTCAAATGGTTTGGAGCCCCGCCACACAAGGCGGGAGCATTATTTTCGGGCCATGGACTGGGTGATGCGGTCGAGGATGATGGCCATGAGCACGATGCCCAGGCCGCCGATGACCGCACGCCCGATGTCCAGGGTGTTGAGACCGAGGACCACGGGCGAGCCGAGCCCGCCCGCGCCGATGAGCGCGGCGATGACGACCATGGACAGGGCCATCATGATGGTCTGGTTGAGCCCGGCCAGGATGGTGGGCATGGCCAGGGGAATCTGCACCCGCACCAGCACCTGCATCCGGGTGGCCCCAAAGGCCTGGGCCGCCTCGATCAGCTCGGGGTGGACACCCCGGATGCCGAGGCTGGTCAGCCGAATGATGGGCGGCAGGGCAAAGACGATGGTGGCCAGCACACCGGCCACGTTGCCCACGGAAAAAAGCATGACGATGGGCACGAGATAGACAAAGGCCGGGGTGGTCTGCATGGCATCAAGGACCGGGCGCAGGGCCGACTCGAAACGGTCGCTGCGGCCGGACGCGATGCCCAGGGGGATACCCGCCACGGTACAGAAGACCACCGAGGAAAGAACCATGGCCAGGGTGGTCATGGAGTCCTCCCACAGGCCGAGCATGCCGATGAGGACCATCGAGCACAGCGTGAAGACAGCCATGCGCTTGCCCACGAACCACAGGGCCACAAAGACCACCACCGCGATGACAATGAGCGGATGCAGGGCGTTGAGCCCGGCATCGAGTCCGTTGAGGGTCTGCTCCACGGGCCACTTGAGGGCTTGGAACACCTCGCGATGGTTCACCACCAGCCAATCGACGCCCTTGGAAACCCAGACGTCCATGGGTATGACTTGTTCTTCAAACATGCGTATCTCCTGAGCCGTTGCCTTGTATTCAGTTACGTCTCGGGGGCTGCTCAGAAAGGTTCGAGAAATCTCGGACCTTTGTCAGCAACCGACTAGACGGAATCGGTCATCTCCTGCTCTGTACGGTGCAGGGTTCGCAGGAAGCGGTTCTTGGAGACCACGCCACGGTAGCGCCCCTCCTCGTCCACCACCGGAATCGGGTGATGGCGCGACGCCACCAGGGGCAGAATGACCTGCATGTTGTCCGTGGCGCTGACCGATTGGGCTCCCTCGATGAAAGCCTGATCAATGGGCGCGTCGGGCGCGCCGCGCTCCATGCAGGCACCGATGGAGTCGGCCGAGACCACGCCCAGAAAGCGCCGCTTGGTGTCCAGGATGTAGGCATAGTCGCGGTCGCTGCCGCTGATGATCTCGTGCAGGGCGCGCAGGCTGCCCTGCTTGGACTTGATGACCGTGGGGTAGCTGTCGCGCGCGATGTCCCCTGCCGAGATGACGCCGGTGGGGTCCACCCCCCGGAAGAAGGCGCGCACATAGTCGTCGGCCGGGTTCTGCAATATCTCCTCGGGCGTGCCCACCTGCACCACGCGGCCGCCCTCCATGATGGCGATGCGGTCGCCGATGCGCAACGCCTCGTCCAGATCATGGGAGATGAAGACGATGGTCCGCTTCTGCTCCTCCTGGAGTTTGACCAGCTCGTCCTGCATCTCGGTGCGGATCAAGGGGTCCAGGGCCGAAAAGGCCTCGTCCATGAGCAGGATGTCCGGGTCCACTGCCAGCCCGCGCGCCAGCCCGACACGCTGCTGCATGCCGCCCGACAGTTCGCGGGGGTACGACTCCTCCCATCCGGCCAGCCCCACCTGGGCCAGGGACTCGCGGGCGCGCTCGTAGCGCTGCTCGCGGCCGAGTCCTGCCAGCTCGAGCCCGAAGGCCGCGTTGTCCAGCACGTTCAAGTGAGGCATGAGGGCAAAGGACTGGAAGACCATGCTCATGTTGTGCAGCCGAAAGGTGACCAGTTCGTCGTGGCTCATGGCGGTCACGTCCTGGCCGTCCACGAACACCTTGCCCGCCGTGGGCTCGATGAGCCGGTTGAGCAGACGCACGATGGTGGACTTGCCCGAACCGGAAAGGCCCATGATGACGAAAATCTCCCCGGCCTCTATGGAGAAGGACGCATTGTCCACCCCCACTGTCATGCCGGTCTTTTCGTTCACCGACTCCTTGTCCGCCCCTTCCCGAAGCAGGCCCAGGGCCTTTTGGGGGTTGGGGCCGAAAATCTTGTACAATCCTTCAACTCGTATCTTTTCCATTGAACGCTCCATGAAATGACAGGGACAAGACCGGTCCACGCCGGGACCGACCAGTACACGACTCGTCGCGCGAGGGGGTCAGAGTACCGGGTAGCGATCGCGCAGGCCCCGGAAGGCCGCCACGCCGGGATGTGACGGAGGGCTCTGGCACTGGCCGAGCGCCCATGCCGTGGACCGGGTGATGCGGTCATGCAGTATTTGATGTGACAATGCCATGTGTGTGCAGTGATGGTGGATTATGACTGTATCAATTCAAGATTGTACGATGCACATCGCATTTTTCAACAGTGGCTTACGAAGCATCTTCATGCTCGTCTCGTATCTGTCGGAAATCCACAATCATTGGCCGAGATTCTGTAGAACGCCACTTTGATATGATGAACAATATATAAATTGATGAGCATTGTCAAACGCATGAATTGACGCGAAATTTTGCTTGGCCCATGATCTCCTGAATTCCATTGTATACCAACGGTATTCGCCTGATCCGGGCGCGCGGATTCCGCCCAGTCGGGGGCGGCCAGTGTCCCTTTCGGCGATGCGCTTCGATCCGCCCGCAGGCAGCGCAAGGGGCGTTTCTGATGTCGGCAATGAGAAAGGCCCCTGCGCTCGCGCGCAGGGGCCTTGGAATCAATGGATCAGGGGTCGGCTTACCAGGTGTCGCCACCAAAGGCGTCGCCGCCAAGGCCGAAGTCGGCTTCGGGCTCACCGCCCACCTGGGGACCGGCGGCCACGCCGGCATCAGGAGCCGCCGCGCCCGCGCCACCGGCAACACCGGCGACCACGACGCCCTGGCTCTTGACCTTCTCCACCTCGGCCATCAGGTCGTTGAGCTTCTTGGTCATCTCGTCCAGCTTGCCGGAGGCCACAGTGACCTTCTGCTCGCCAGCCGCGTTCTGGGCGGCCACAGTCTTGGCCTGGGCCTCCAGGGGCGCGATCTTGGCGGCCAGGTCGGCCTTTTCTGCGGTCAGGGCCTCCACCTGGGCCTTGAGGGCCTCGTTCTCGGCCTTGATGGCACCGAGCACTTCCAGCACCTTCTGGGCGCGGGCAGCCTGGGCAGCGGGCAGCGCCTCGATCTTGACCTGGTTGCCGAGCTTGGCGATGTCGCCCTCGGCGTACTTGGTCAGGCCGGGCTCCTGCTCGTAGATCCAGGCCTTGGACAGGGACTGCGCCACCGGGGCGAATTCCGCGTCAAGGGTTTCGGCCTGGGTGATATAAGCCAGCATATCGAGCTGAGTCTGGTCAGCGGCGTCGCCGCGAAGCACAGACACAAAAGCGTTCATGGGGAAAACCTTAGCTTCAGCCATTTGATGCCTCCTTAACTAAGTAAGCTTCTTTAGTATGTTCACCCAGGCGACTATTTGTCGGCGCCCATGGGGATGCGGCCAATCTTCTTGGCGTAGGACAATGCCACGGTACGGTACACGAGGTGGCCCAGCTTGGACCAGGGCAGGTACGCAAGCAGCATGAAGACCGAGATCAGGTGCACGTAGTAGGTCGGGTAGGCCAGCAGGCCGGCTCCCATGACCCGGAAGACCATGGCGCCGATGCCGGTGCCGAACACGACCCAGACCAGGGTGATCAGATACCAGTCGTACCAGCTGGAGGACTGCTTGGCAGCGTCCAGGTTGACCCTGCGCTTGGTCAGGGCCACAAGCCCGTACACGCCGAGACCGGCGCCCACCAGGGCCAGCAGCTTGATCGGGTGGTAGAAGGGCATCGGGGTGTGGCCGATGGCCGAGACGATCTCGCCCAGGCCGGTGATGCCCAGGGTGCGCAGCAGCCAGCCGCCCCAGTGGCCCGTGGCCACCACGCCGGTAACGATCAGCAGGGCGATGAAGGCGAACATGAGCCAGCGATGGCCCTTGGCGCGCTTCACGTCCAGTTCGTCGGCGTCGGCGTCGTTGCAGTCGTTGAACTGGGTGTGCTGCAGGATCTCGTACTTGACGGTGTCGATGAACGCCGCCAGCATGGTCGGCGCGGACTTGCGGCCCACGATGAAGGTCTTGGGCTGCGCGTCGAACGCCTTGATCATGTTGCGCACACCGGCATAGAACGCCCAGAGCATGAAGGCGAACACGGCCATGAAGATGGGGTCGATGGTGTAGTCGCCGGGGAAGAGGCCGCCAAAGACGATCTTGCCGTCAGCGGTGGGAATCCAGGCATGGTTGGCCGCGTCCCACTCGAAGCGGGGCAGGAACGAACCAACCTTGCCCGCCATGAGCACCCAGATGATGCCGTAGATCAGCGCCGGGATGGCGGCCAGGGGCAGCATGCCCGCCGAGCTGCTCATCCACTTGCCGATGATGGGCAGCGGGGCGAGGTTGCGGTAGGCCATGTTGCGCAGCGCGGAGAGCAGGTCGCCCGGCTTGGCCCCGCGGGGGCACAGGTCCGAGCAGGTGCCGCAGTTGTGGCACAGCCAGATGTCTATATCATTGACCAGGCGATCCTTGAGACCCCACTGGGCCCAGACCATCTCCTTGCGGGGATAGGGGTTGTCGTCCGGCGAAAGCGGGCAGACAACCGAGCAGGTGGCGCACTGGTAGCATTTCTTCAAAGAGTCGCCGCCAACGGCCTGCAACTCTTTCACGAACTTAAGGTCCGGTTGTACCTTTACGGTGTTGGACATTCCGTACCTCCTAGTAGCCCTTGAACGGGTTGGGGCCGAAGTTGTTGACAATGTTCGAGACGAAGTCGTCGATCATGTCGGGAACCTTGTCGTACATGTCGATGGAGACCTCGTACTGCTCGACGCGCTCGGGCTCGACGCCCAAACGGCCCAGAGACTCGGCGATGTTCTCCTTGCGGCGGTTGCACAACTCGGAGCCCTTGACGAAGTGGCACTGGTAGTCGTCGCCGTACTTGCAGCCAAGCATCAGCAGGCCGTCAACGCCCTTGCTCATGGCATCGGCCACCCAGATGGCGTTGACCGAGCCGAGGCAGCGCACGGACAGGAAGCGCACATAGGGGCTCCAGCTGCGTCCGCGCATGGCGGCCATGTCCAGCGCCGGGTAGGCGTCGTTCTCGCAGGCCAGGATGATGACGCGCGGGCCGCCGGCGTCCAGGGTGTCGGGCACCTTGACTTCCTTGATGGCCGAGCCGATCTGGTCGATGCCGTAGTTGGCAAAGGAGATGACGCGCTCGGGGCAGGCGCCCATGCAGGTGCCGCAGCGGCGGCAGCGCGTCGGGTTGGGCATCGGCGTTCCCTTCTCGTCGTCGTCCAGCGCGCCGAACGGGCACTCCTCGGTGCACCGCTTGCACTGGGTGCAGCGCATGAAGTTGAACTCCGGGAAGCTCAGGTCGCCCGAGCGCGGATGCACGGAAACGCCCCGGTTGGCCGACTCGATGCACTGGATCGCCTTGAGGGCGGCACCGGCCGCGTCCTCGGCGGCGAGGCCCAGGCCCATGGGCTGGCGCACGCAGCCTGCGGCGTAGACGCCGGTACGGCGGGTCTCGTAGGGGAAGCAGATGTAGTTGGAGTCCGCGAACCCGTCAAACAGATCCAGGTCCGGGAAGGCCGGGCCCTGGCGGTAGACGAAGTTCATGGTCGGGTCGGCCGCGGTGGTGGGCACGATGGCCGTGGGCACCACCACCAGGTCCGCGCTGATGGCGATGTCGTCGCCGATCAGGGTGTTCTTGGCCTTGATCACCACCTCGCTGCCCGCTTCCTCCACCGAGGTGACGGTGCCCTTGGTCAGCATGATGCCCGGATCGTCCTGGGCGGTCTGGTAGTATTTCTCGTTGATGCCCGGGACCATCATGTGGTCGTAGATGACGTAGGCCATGGCGTCGGGAGCCAGCTCGCGAACATAGTTGGCCTGCTTGAGGGCGACCAGGGAGGTCAGCTCAGAGCTGTAGGCCAGGTGCTTGGCGGATTCCTTGTCCTCGTACGTGAAGACCTCGCACTCGTCAGCGGCCTCGGCGGGCTGGTCTTCCTTGCAGGGCATGTCTTCCGGGGCCGCGCAGGCCGCGCCGCAGGCGTCGTAGTTGACGCCCTTCATGAGCAGCGAGGTGTCCACGATGAAGGCCACCGATGTCGGAGCCTTGCCCTCGGCGGTCTTGATGCCGCCGTTCTTGGCCATGGCCTCGAACTCGGCCGAGGTGACCACGTTCTTGACCTTGCCATAGCCCAGCGGGGCCAGGAACTTGGTCTTGCCGGGAACCCAGCCGGTGGCCATGACCACCGCGCCGATCTCGTACACGGTGCCGCCGATGGTGGCCTTGTACTTGGCGGGCGCTCCGGCCAGGGACTCCACTGTGGTCCCGGTGATGACCTTGATCTTGTCGTTGGCCTGGACCTCGGCGATCAGCTCCTTGACGCCGATCTCCTGGGTCTTGTCGCCAAAGGAGCCGGACAGGGGAAAGGACTTGTACATGGTGGCGGCCTTGCCGCCCAGGGTGTCGGCCTTTTCGACCAGCACCACCGGGTAGCCCAGGCTGGCGGCGTTGAGGGCCGCGTTCAGGCCCGCGTAGCCGCCGCCGACCACCAGCACGGTCTTGTAGGACTCGGTGATCTCGGGGGCGGGAATCCGGCTCTTGGTGAGCTTGGACACGCCCATGTTGATGTAATCTTTCGCGATGACTTCCATCTGGCCAGGGAAGGCGGGATCGTCCTGGAACGACCACACGCAGTGTTCGCGCAGGCTGACACGCTCCACCTGGACCTTCTCGCCGAACCTGAACACATCCCACTTGGCGCGGGGGGTGCAGGCGCAGCAGACCACGCCGTCGAGTCCCTGCGCGGCGATGTCGGCCTCGATTTCGGCCTTGCCTTCGGGGCTGCACAGCACGGGGTTGGCCTTGGCCACCGTGACCGCTGCCGAGTGCTTGCCCCCGGCGACGAATTGGGCCAAGGCGTCGACATCGAGGTTGGCCCCGATGTCGCAGCCGCCACAGATATATACTCCAAGCTTTTCAGCCATTGCTTACCTCCCTACCACGGTTTTGATCGCCTTCATCGCGGCGGCGGTGCCGGACTGGGCGGTCTTCATGACGTCAAAGGGCTGCTTGGCGCAACCGGCGGCAATGATGCCATCGCCGTCAATGACAAAACCGTCGGCATCAACGGCCCCGGCCGGGACCTTGAGTCCGGCTATGCTGGGCTCCATGCCGGTGGCCAGCACAACCATGTCGTACTTTTCGTCGCTCTTGATGCCGGTGATGGCATTCTCCACGGTGACCACGGGGTTGCCGAAGCCGTCGTCAACGATGGCAGCCACCTTGCCCTTGACAAGGGTGAGCTTGTCGTCGGCCTCGGTCATGACCTTGAACTTGTCATAGCGGCCCGGGGTGCGCAGGTCGATGTAGTAGACCGTGACGTTCGCGTCGCCGCGCTCGCGGATGTAGCGGACATGCTTCAGGGAGGCCATGCAGCAGATGTACGAACAGTAGTTGAGATGGTTCTGGTCGCGCGACCCGGCGCACTGGACAAAGGCGATGCGCTTGGGCTCGGTGCCGTCGGAGGGACGCAGGATCTTGCCGCCGGTGGGGCCGTTGGGCGCTGCCAGCCGCTCGAACTGCATGTTGGTGACCACGTTGGGCACCTTGCCGCCGCCGAGGTTGGTCAGCTTGGCGATGTCGTAGGGCTTCCAGCCCGTGGCCACGACGATGGTTCCGACCTTGAGGTCGATGCTCCTGGCCTTGTCGTCCAGGTCCACCGCGTCGTACTTGCAGGCGTCCTTGATGGCGGCCAGCTCGGAGTCGGACGCATTGTCCGCGTCCACCACATAGCGCATGGGGAACATGAAGGGATGGGTCTTGTACGCGGTCTTGCGCTTGCCCACGCCGAAGTCGAACTCGGAGTCCACCGTGGTCACGGCGGCTGTTTCGCAGTCGCCGCAGGCGGTGCACCGCTCGTTCACATAGCGGGGGCGCTGGGTGATCTTGACGTCGTAGTCCCCGGCCGAGCCGGAAACCGACGCCACCGAGGCCATGGTCAGCACCTTGACTTTGGGGTTGTTCTTGATGCGCTGAAACTGGATCTCCAGGCCGCAGGAAGGGGGACACAGCTTCGGAAAATACTGATTGAGCTGCGCAACCCGGCCACCAAGGTAGGGATTGGTTTCAACGATGTACACCTCGTAGCCCACTTCGGCTGCTTCGAGGGCGGCGGTGATTCCTGCGAACCCCCCGCCTACCACGAGAATACTGTTATTCGACATTCTCTTCATTCCTCCCGAGTAATGTTGAGGCTTCGCCAAAAAATGGCCTAAACCCGGACCGGGAGCGGCATCCCGGCCCGGATTCAGACCATTTTAGCCCCGGCAGATGGGAATGTGACCGCGGGCCGGGGGCCCGCGGTCACGGGTCGATCACTACCTAATTGCAGCTTAGGCGTCGGGGATGATCTTCACGAAGGGCTTCTTGAAGATGGTGGTCACGCCAGTGGCGGGATCAAACTTCGAGTTGACGAAGCACTTCCACTTGGAATCGTCCAGGCCCATGAAGTCGCCGCGGTAGTAGAAGCCCGGGTAACGGGACTCCTCGCGGAACTCGATGTGCTGCATGTGCAGGCGCACGGTCCACAGGCGGTGGTACTGCTCCCAGCAGCGCATCAGTTCGTGCAGGTCACGAGCGGCGAGCTTCTGGGAATCTTCTTCCATCATGCCGAGCAGCCAGAAGCCGGTGTTCAGCAGGGCCTTGGAGGTCATGTACAGGGTGGCAACGCCGCCGCCGTATTCATCGGTGCACTTGATGAGGCGCATCATGAAGTTGTGCGGGGTGATGTAGGCCGGGTTGACGACCGGGTCGGTGGAACCGCCCTTGTGGGCCTCGTAGGTGTACCACGGCTGGTAGATTTCCTTGGCCAGGTCGGCGGCCTTTTCCTTCAGGGTCGGCTTGAAGCCCTTGTGGTCCACGCACCAGCGCACCATCTGCTTGCCAACGATGCGGCCTTCAGCATGGGCACCGGAGGAGAACTTGTGGCCGGAAGCGCCCACGCCGTCAGCGCAGGTCCACAGGCCGTTGACGGTGGTCATGCGGTTGTAGACCTTGCCGTTGTCGGCCTTGATCTTGTAGGACTCGGGAACCCAGGGCTCGTCCGGACCGGAAACCCAGATGCCGCAGCAGCCGGAGTGGGAGCCCAGGAGGTACGGCTCGGTGGGCATGATCTCGGAACCGCGATCCTCGGGAGCGCAGTTGGTGGCGGCCCACAGGTTGGCCTGGCCGACGCACATGTCGAGGAAGTCTTCCCAGGCCTCGGACTCGAGGTGCTTCCACTCGGGACCGGTCAGGTCGCCGTTGACGGTGGTCAGCAGGGCGGTCTTGGTGTCCATGAAGATCGGGCCGCGGCCTTCACGCATTTCACGGAGCATCATGTGGTTGCGCAGACAGGTGGGGATGATGTGACCCTTGGCGTAGCCGCGATCCTCGTAAGGCTTCAGCATGGCGCGGTTGGTGACGCAGTAGTCCTCACCCTTGTAGTTGGTGGCCTTGGCCTTGAAGAGCAGGAACCAGGCGCCGACCGGGCCGTAACCGTCCTTGAAGCGGGCGGGCACGAAGCGGTTTTCCATCATGGTCATCTCGCCGCCGACCTGGGCGACCATGGTGTAGGTGGAACCGGAGTTCCACACCGGGTACCAGGCGCGACCCATGCCCTCACCGGTGGAACGGGGGCGGTAGACGTTGACCGCGCCGCCGCAGGCGACGACACAGGCGTTGCAGGTGTAGACGTACACCTTGTTCTCGCGGGTGGAGAAGCCGACGGCACCGGCAATTCGGTTGGGCTCGTTGGCGTCCAGGAGCAGCTTCACGATGAAGACGCGCTCGACGTAGCGGTCCTCGCCGATGGCGTTCTTGGCGGCCTCGGCCACGATGCACTTGTAGGACTCACCGTTGATCATGATCTGCCAGCGGCCGGAACGAACCGGGGCATCGCCCTTGCGGATGGCCAGGCCCTCGGCCTTGGCCTTGCCGCCGTCAACGTTCTTGCCGTCCTTCTTGACCCAGATGGGGAGGCCCCACTCTTCGAAGAGGTGGACGGAATCGTCAACGTGGCGGCCCAGGTCGAAGATCAGGTCTTCGCGGACCAGGCCCATGAGGTCGGTGCGGACCATGCGGACGTAGTCGTCCACATCGTTTTCACCAACGTAGGTGTTGATGGCGGAGAGGCCCTGGGCCACGGCGCCGGAGCGCTCGAGGGCGGCCTTGTCAACCAGTTCCAGGCTCAGGCTCGGGTCCACTTTCTGGATCCAGCGCATGGCCTCGAAGGCCACGCCGCAGTTGCCCATACCACCACCGACGAGCAGGAGGTCGACGTGTTTCTCGACGATTACCGGCTCGGCCAGGGCCACACCTTTGGACGCTTCTTTGCTGGGAAGCAGAGGCATAATTTCCTCCTAGGAATATTCTTGTTTCAAGCAGTCACTAACGACAAATCAACGCAAAAACCACGTATTACACGAGGTTCGCGTAGTCTTCCGCCTTCCACTCTTTCTTCAGGTCAGCCTCGGTGATGGTAGCGGTCTCCATGAGGGTGGCCTTGGGGGTCACAAGCGTGGTCTCGGTGAAGAGCAGCTCGTTTTCCAGGTCGGTCGGCTCGGGCTTGCCGTCAAAGGGCTTGATGGAGCCTTCGGGAGTGGTGCGGATGGGGAACTTGAAGCGCTTCACGCTGCCATTGCGGAACTTCACGGTCCACATGATGTCCTCGGCGGAACGCATGGGGATGGAGGTACCACCCATGGGGGCGAAGTCGGCGTACGGACGGGCTTCAATGGCGCCTTGGGGGCAAATCTTCACGCAGGAGTAGCATTCCCAGCACGCAGACGGCTCCTGGTTGTATGCCTTCATCTCGTCGGCATCCAGGATCATCAGATCGTTCGGGCAAATGTACATGCAAGCGGTCTTTTCGCCACCCTTGCAGCCGTCACATTTTTCCGGGTTAACAAAGGTCGGCATAACTTCTCCTCCTAAATAGGGTTTTATTATTCACAATAACCGACGTCCTCTACCTAAACAAAAAATTTGCATCGCATCGGGTTGAAGCCGATGGGAATTTTGGAACTAGCAAGACTGCGCCCAGCTTGTCAACGAGAAAGTGAATTTTTTAACAAGCTCACCGCCGCCCCCTCATGTCTGGAACCGCGCCATGCGGCCGCACAGGCCGATTTCACCCACGCAAGCACCCAAAAAGGCGCTCCCACGGCCAAACAGGGGCCAACGAGACATTACTACCACCAGTTATAGGGCATTTTTCGCGTTGAGTGCAAGCCTTTTTTGATCTTCCAAAGCGACAATCACGTATCAGCCACCTGCCGCTGCCATGGTCGGAAAACCAACGCTTTCCGAAGGTTGTCTCTAGACAATCTCGCGAAAACCTCTAGCCAAAAACCCTTCCCGCCACGGATCGAAACGCCGACCAGCGGCGGGAAAAAGCGCTTGACACGACTTTCACAAACGGCCATTAAAGGGCTTACCCTCGTATGTGGGACACAATCATGGTCACCCAGCGCTCACTCGAACGCGCCATGAACGAAGGCTATGGAATCTTTAGACAAACTATTTAGGAGGCTTACATGTCCAAACTCGTAGCACCGCACGGTGGAAAAGGGCTCGTCTGCTGCCTGCTCGAAGGCGCGGAACTCGCTGCTGAAACCAAGAAGGCCGCTGGCCTCAAGAAAATCGAAATCTCCTCCCAGGAGAAGGGCGACCTCATCATGATGGGCATTGGCGGCTTCTCCCCGCTGAGTGGCTTCATGTCCAAGGCCGACTGGAAGAGCGTCTGCGAGAAGATCACCCTGTCCGACGGCACCTTCTGGCCCATCCCCGTCATGCTCGCCACCGACGACGCCTCCATCAAGGCCGGTGAGGAAATCACCCTTGAGCGCAACGGCGTTGTGATGGCCACCATGAAGGTCTCCGAGGTTTTCGAGCTTTCCGATGCCGAGAAGACCTGGGAATGCGAGATGGTCTACAAGGGCGAAGGCGCTGACAGCCAGGGCGACTTCATGGGCACCGCCACCAAGGATCACCCCGGCGTGCAGATGGTTCTGGCCCGCAAGAAATTCTGCCTGGCCGGCCCGGTGAAGGTCCTCTCCGAGGGCGACTTCCCCGCCAAGTTCCCCGGCGTCTACAAGACCCCTGCCCAGCTGCGCGCCGAAATGGACGCCAAGGGCTGGGGCGACGTGGCCGCCCTGCAGCTGCGCAACCCCATGCACCGCTCCCACGAGTACCTGTGCAAGATCGCCGTGGAAGTGTGTGACGGCGTTGTCATCCACTCCCTGGTTGGCGCCCTCAAGCCCGGCGACATCCCGGCCGAAGTCCGCGTCAAGGCCATCGACACCCTGGTCGAGCACTACTTCGTGAAGGACAACGTGATCCAGGCCGGCTACCCGCTGGACATGCGCTATGCCGGTCCGCGCGAGGCCCTGCTCCACGCCACCTTCCGCCAGAACTACGGCATGAACAAGCTCATCGTCGGCCGTGACCACGCTGGCGTCGGCGACTTCTACGGCATGTTCGAGGCCCAGACCATCTTCGAAAAGATTCCCTACGCCAACGAGGCCTGCACCGATGCCGGCAAGGCCCTGCAGACCAAGCCCCTGAAGATCGACTGGACCTTCTACTGCTACAAGTGCGATGGCATGGCCTCCCTGCGCACCTGCCCGCACGCCAAGGAAGACCGCGTCATCCTGTCCGGCACCGCCCTGCGCAAGGGCCTGTCCGAAGGCGCCCCGATCCCGGATCACTTCGGCCGCGAAGAAGTTCTGGACATCCTGCGCGCATACTACGCCAGCCTGACCGAAAAGGTCGAGGTCAAGATGCAGAAGGCCGCCTCCGGCGCTTCCATGAAGTAAGGGGCTCTCGCCCGTTGCAACTCCGGGGGGAGGCAGCCTGTGCTGCCTCCCCCTTTCCAATCCCCCGGCCCGGCCGGGAACCACGCCCCGGCAGGGCTTGCCACGCCGCGTCTTTCGGGATAGAGAACCGTTTCCCCGTTCGGGGAACCATATCATTAATAAGGAAGACGGAAAGATCATGATCAAGATCCGCAAGGAAGACGGCGGCCGCGCCCCGGCCGACAAAGGCAGGGGCAGGGACACTCGCCCGGCCCGCGGCGGCGCGCCCGTGAAGTTCAACAAACGCCCCTCCCAACCCGAAAGCCGACGCGATGCGGCAGGCGACCACATCGAATCCAGCGAGGATTTCGCTGACAAGTCCGCGGATGTGGCCCAGCACCGCTTCACCGACATATCCGAGATCGACGCGCAAATCCTGCGCCTGCTCGAAAAACGCTCGTTCCTCATCCGCAAGGAAGGCGCGTGGCGCAAGTCGCGCCAGAAATCCCTGGTGGACCCCAAGCTCGAAAAACTCCTGCGCGGCTCCCTGGACCAGACGGCCAGCGATCTGGGCCTGGACGCCAAGCTGGCCCGCTCCCTGTTCACCCTGCTCAACCAGTTCTCCCTGGCCGACGCGCGCAAGAAATTCACCGGCGATGGCTACAAGCTCGCCCCTCGCGTGGAGCCTCTGGAGGCGGCCATCACCGGCCCGCGCTCCTTCCGCCACACCCGCATGCTGCTGGCCATGGCTGCCTGCGCCGGGGCGCGCACCACCCTCGCACCGGTGACCATGAACGCGCCCAACAAGGACCTGGCCAAGGCGCTCAAGCAAGTGGGCGCGCCCATCCACTGGGACGACGACTTTATCCGCAACGACGGCGGCCGCACCCTCGGTTTCGAGGGCACCATGGTCTTTGTGGGCGAGGACTCCTTCAATTTCTATCTGCTCCTGGCCCTGGCCCTGGGCCATGCCGGGCGGTGCAAGTTCACCGGCAAGCCCGGATTGCAGCTCATGGACATCGCGGCCCTGAACAAGGTGCTGCCGAGCCTGGGCGCGCGGCTGGTGCCCATGAATCCCAGCAACCCCGGCCTGCCCGCCCGCCTGGAATGCGGCGGGGTCATGGACAAGACAATCACCCTGCCCGGCTCGCTGGACCCGGACCTTGCCGCAGCCCTGACCCTGGCCGCATGGACGTATCGGGACGGGCTGACCATCAAGGGCCTCGGCCCCGAGGCGCGCGAGCGGGTGGCCGAGGCAGTGGCCGTGCTCACCGCCTGCGGCATCCAGGCCGAGCTTTCCGGCGACACGGTCACGGTCCGCAAGGGCACCCCGGCCATCGAGGACGCGCCTACGCTTCCCCTGTCCGTGTCCCTGTGCGGCCTGCTGCTGGCCCTGCCCATCATGAGCGGCGGCTCCATCAACATCCAGGGCTCCTGGCCCATGAACGACAAGGGCAGGCGCGTGCTGGACGAGCTGACCGGCCTTGGCCTGCGCATCGACACGGCCACCGAGAACCTCATTGCCACCAGGGTGGCCGACATGCCCCGGGGCGCGGTCATCACCATGGGCAGCGACCCGGACCTGCTCCCCCTGGCCCTGGCCCTGGCCCTCAAGGGCGAGGACACCGTGCTCCAGGGCGCGGACGAAACGGTCATGGAACTCCTCGACCGCATGGGCGCTGCCTACGAGCAGACCGAACAGGGCGTGGCCATCAAGCCCGGCGGCCGGACCTGGGAGGGCACGTGGTACAGCCCCTCGCCCGTCTGGTCCATGGGCTGCGCCCTGGCCGCCTACGCCGTGCCCGGCATCATCCTTGAGAACCACGGCGAAGTGACCTCCACCTGGCCCGAATTCTGGAACTTCTACAACTCGCTTCCCACGGGCAAGATGAAGCCCAAGCCGGTCGCGGAGAAAAAAGATGACACACGCAGACGAATCAAGATCCGTTGAGCAGCGGCTCTCCGAGGACATCCCCACCCTGGAGGCCGAGATCGCCGCGCTGACTCTGGAGCGCGAGACGACCATCCGGACCATCCGCGAGCTGATGGCTGCCGAAAGGCCCAGTGAGGGCATATACCACAACGCGGAAATCTTCGAACTCCAGCGCGACAAGCTGCGCCTGGACGTGGACATCCAGTTCCGGGTGAACAAGATCAACCGCATCAACCTCGGCATCGACGGCCTCGGCCCGAGCGAGCCGAAGAACGGCTTCCTGTTTTAGCGGCTGTGCGCATGCCCGGGAGGGCCGGATTATGAGAGGTCCGGCCCCCTTGTCCCGCCGCCGGGCGCGCATGCGGACACGAGAGAACCCGACACCCCAACGACCCGCAGGAGAGGCAGATGGGCAAAAGCATCACCCACAAGATCATCGAGAAGCATCTCGTCTCGGGCGAGATGATCCCCGGCCGCGAGGTCGGGCTGCGCATAGACCAGACCCTGACCCAGGACGCCACCGGCACCATGGCCTGGCTCCAGTTCGAGGCCATCAACATAGGCAAGGTCCGCACCGACCTCTCGGTCAGCTACGTGGACCACAACACCCTGCAGATGGGCTTTCGCAACCCGGACGACCACCGCTACCTGCGCACCGTGGCCGCCAGATCCGGCGCGGTCTTCTCTCCGGCGGGCACGGGCATCTGTCACCAGCTTCACCTGGAGAACTTCGCCAAACCCGGCGCGACCCTGATCGGCTCCGACTCCCACACGCCCACGGCGGGCGGCATCGGCTCCATGGCCATGGGCGCGGGCGGGCTGTCCGTGGCGCTGGCCATGGCGGGCGAGCCGTACTTCATCCCCATGCCCAAGGTGGTCAAGGTCCACCTGACCGGCGCGCTGACCGGCTGGGCCCAGGGCAAGGATGTCATCCTCCACCTGCTCGGCCTGCTCACGGTCAAGGGCGGGGTGGGCAAGGTCTTCGAGTACGGCGGGCCGGGCGTGGCCTCGCTCTCGGTGCCCGACCGGGCCACCATCACCAACATGGGCGCGGAGCTGGGGGCCACCACCTCCATCTTCCCGGCCGATGCACGCACCCGCGAATTTCTGGAAAAGATGGGCCGTGGCTCTGACTTCACTGAACTTTCCGCCGACGCGGACGCCGCCTACGACGAGATCATCGAGATCGACCTCGGCGCGCTGGAGCCCCTGGTGGCCCAGCCCCACATGCCCGACCGGGTCTGCCGGGTCAGCGAACTGGCGGGCAAGGCCATTGACCAGGTGGCCATCGGCTCCTGCACCAACTCGTCCTACTCGGACCTGAAGAACACGGCCCAGATCCTGGCCGGACGAAGGATTCCGCCGAGCACCGACCTGCTCATCTCCCCCGGCTCCAAGCAGGTGATGAAGCTGCTGGCCCGCGAGGGGCTCATCGAGCCGCTCCTCGACGCCGGGGCGCGGGTGCTCGAATGCACCTGCGGCCCGTGCATCGGCATGGGCGGCTCGCCGGTCAGCGCGGGCGTGTCCGTGCGCACCTTCAACCGCAACTTCGAGGGCCGCTCCGGCACCCAGGACGGGCAGGTCTACCTCGCCTCGGCCCAGACCGCGGCCCGGCTGGCCCTGGACGGCAAATTCACCGACCCCGCCACCTGGGGCGACGCGCCCGAGCGGGTGGAGCTGCCCGCCGAGGTGCCCTCCATCCGAGACCTGTTCGTGTTCCCTCCCGCCGGAGATGACGCCGAGTCCGTGGAAATCCTGCGCGGCCCCAACATCGTGGCCCTGGAGGAGTTCGACGCCCTGCCCGCCGCCATCGAGACCACCGTGGCCCTCAAGGTGGGCGACAACATCACCACCGACCACATCCTGCCCGCAGGCGCGGAGATCACGGCCCTGCGCTCCAACATCCCGGCCATCAGCCAGTACATCTTCAGCCGGGTGGACAAGGAGTTCGTGTCCCGCATCAAGGGGCTTGGCGGCGGAATCATCGTGGGCGGCGAGAACTACGGCCAGGGGTCGAGCCGCGAGCACGCAGCGCTGGGCCCGCGCCACCTGGGCGTCCGGGCGGTCATCGTCAAGTCCCTGGCGCGCATCCACCGGGCCAACCTCGTCAACTTCGGCATCCTGCCGCTGCTGCTCGTGGAGCCCGGCGACTACGACCGCCTCGAACAGGACGCGAGCCTGACCATCCCGGCCGCCGGGATCAAACCGGGCAACACCGTGGCCATCCGCCTCGCCAACGGCGAAAGCGTGGCCGTCACAAATGATTTGACCAAAAAGGAACTGGAGATTATCCAGTCAGGTGGCCTGCTCAACGCGGTCCGCAACAACCAGTCCTGACGACTGACACGAACGCTGCCGCCGCCCGGGTCCGCCCCGGCCGTGCGGTCAAACGCGCCCCTGTGGAGTAGCAATGCTAGAAATAATGCGTGAAAACGCCTCGGGATGGATCGTCAAGATCCTGTTTGGTATCATCATCGTGGTCTTTGTCTTCGCCTTTGGCATGAGCGGGCTCGACACCGGACAGGACCCGGTGCTGGCCACGGTCAACAACCAGATCATCACCAGGGCCGAGTTCGAGGACGCCTTTCAGCGCGCGGCCGAGGGGCTGCGCAGCACCAATCCCGAAGTGACCCCGGCCCAGTTGCAGGACCCGCAGTTCAAGCAGATGGTGCTGGGCGAGCTGATCAACAACCGGCTGCTCCTGGACGAAGCCGCCCGGCTGGGCATCACCGCCTCGGACGAAGAAGTCTTTGCGGCCATCACCCGCCAGTCCTACTTCTGGAACCAGGCCGGGGCCTTTGACCGCGACATCTATCTGGCCGCCCTGCGCTCCATCCGCATGACACCCACCCAGTTCGAAACCAGTTTCAAGCGCGAACTCATCGCGGGCAAGGTCACGGACATGATCCGCAGGACCGCCCTGGCCACGCCCGAACAGGCCCGCCAGATCTTCGACTGGGTCGGCGAGGAGGCGCGGGTGGACTACATCCTTTCCGCCCCGGCCGATTTTCTCGCCCGCGCGAGCGTGAACGAGGCCGAGGTGGAGGAATTCTACACGGCCAACGAGGCCCGCTTCATGGTGCCCGAGCAGGTGCGCGTGCGCTATCTGCTCTTCACGCCCAGGGACCTCGCCGCCCGCCAGGAGGTGAGCGACGAGGAGATCGAGGCCTACTTCCGGGCCAACGCCGCCACCATGCGCCAGGAGGAGGCGGTCAAGGCCAGCCACATCCTGATCCAGACTAGCGACTCGGACTCCGAAGAGAAACAGGCCGACGCCCGCAAACGCATCGACGCGGTGCATGCCCTGGCCAAGGCGGGCGGCGATTTCGCGGCACTGGCCCGGCAGCATTCCGAAGGCCCCAGCGCCCCTGGCGGCGGCGACCTCGGCTGGTTCGGCCGGGGCGACATGGTGCCCGAGTTCGAGGCGGCGGCCTTTGCCACCCCCGAGGGACAGGTCACCGAGCCGCTGCGCACCCAGTTCGGCTGGCACATCATATTTGTCGAGGACCGCAAGGAGGCCGGGGAACTGGCCCTTGACGACGTCAGACAGGACATCAGTCGGGCCATTGCCGAGGAAAAGGCGTCGGATCAGGTCTCGGACCTGCTCGACGAGGCCATGGACCTCCTGGCCTCGGGCATGGCCCTCGACGCCGTGGCCGACGAGCTGGGCATGCTCGCCGTGACCTCCAGCCCCATCCCGGCCCAGGGGCTTGTCCAGGGCTTTGGCCTGACTCCCGAGGCGGCGGGCGTGGTCATGCGCATCCCCACGGGCGAATCGCACAAGACCCCGCTCTCCATCGACGGCGGCTACATGCTGGTGGAGAAGGTCGAGGACATCCCGGCCGCGCCCCTGCCGCTGGACGAGGTGCGCGAGTCCATCATGGCCTCCATCTCCCAGCGCAAGGCCTTTGAGCTGGCCATGGCCGACGCCCAGGCGGTCCTTGAGCGTCTGACCGGCCCTGACGCCGAGCGGGCAGCGGCTGAACTGGCGGGACGCATCAAAACCTCCGAGTCCTTTGACCGCCAAGGCTTCGTGCCCGGCCTGGGCCAGAACCGTAATCTGGCCGACGCCGCCTTCGGTGCCACGGGCAGCGAGTGGCTGCCCGAGCCCTTTGCCCTGGAGGCGGGCGTGATCGTGGCCCGGCTCAAGGAGATCATCCCGGCCTCGGATGCCGACTGGGCGGAGCAGAAGGACGCATGGCTCGAACAGGCCAACCGCAACTACCAGTTCGAGGCCCTCAACGCCTACATGACCAACCTGCGCCAGCAGGCGGACGTTGACATCGCCCGGCCCGACCTGCTCAACTGATCCGCGGCACCGACAGACATCCCGCGCCCGCGCCGGTTCACGCCGACGCGGGCGTTTTTGCGTCTTGGGCCGATCCGGGGCATGGCTGCAACACCCCGATGCGCCATGTCAGCCCGGCCATCGCCGGAGTGGACAAAAACCGGGGGTGCCGTTAGTGAGAGTGACTATGCAGTCCTCCCCCAGCCCCTGGCCCAAATTCCACCGCGCCACGCCGCGCATCCTGCTGCTCACCAGCCAGTATTTCCTGACCGGCGAATTGAGGGCCGCGTGCGAACGCCTCGGCGTGGAGCATCAGGTTATGGATTTCGGGACCAGAGAGATGGACCTCGACGCCTTTGTCTCGCGCATGGTCACGGCCCTGACCGCCTTCAGGCCCGATTTCGTGCTCACGGTCAACCACCTGGGCGTGGACCGCGAGGGCGTGCTGGCCGCCCTGCTCCACCGCTTCGACGTACCCCTGGCCTCATGGTTCGTGGACAACCCGCACCTGATCCTGGGCACCTATCAGAACCTGCACGGCATGCGCACGGCCATCTTCACCTGGGATGCCGACAACATCGACTCGCTCAAGACCATGGGCTTCACCAATGTCCACCACCTGCCCCTGGCCGCAGACCCCACCCGCCTCGTGCCGCACCGTACCAAACCTGTGGCCGCGTGGCGCGCGCCCATCTCCTTTGTGGGCAACTCCATGCTGGGCAAGACCCTCAAGCGGCTGGAGGCGTCCAACCCGCCGCCCCGGCTGGTGGAGGCGGGCATCATGGTGGCCCGGGCCTTTGGCGAATCCGACGAGCGCTGCTCGGGCCGCTTCCTGGCGCGCCACTTCCCCGAGCTGCGCGAGGATTTCGAAGGGCTGGGCAGCCCGGAGCGCATCCAGGCCTTCGAGACCTTCCTCACCTGGCAGGCCACCCTGCTCTATCGGCTCGACTGCGTGCTGCGCATCCTGGACCACGCCCCGCTCATCGTGGGCGACCCGGGCTGGAAGCAACTGCTGGCAGGCCGCAAGGGCTGGCGCTACCACCCCGAATTGTCCTATTACGACGACCTGCCCGACTTCTATCCCCAAAGCGACATCAACTTCAACTGCACCAGCCAGCAGATGAAGGGCGCGGTCAACCAGCGCGTTTTCGACGTGCCCTGCTGCGGCGCGTTCCTGCTCACCGACTACCGCAGGCAGATGGAGGAGCTGTTCGAGCCGGGCAGCGAGGTGATCTTCTACAACCACCCCGACGAGATCCCCGGGCTAGTGGACATCTACCGAAACGACCCGGACAAGCGCCGCCGCGTGGCCCAGGCCGCGCGCAGGCGCGTGCTGGCCGAGCACACCTACGACCATCGCATGGCCCGGCTCATGGCCATCATGCGCGACACCTTCGCCTGACCCCGGTCCGCCCATGAGCGCCAAACGCCCCATTCTCATCCTCCAGATGCAGCGCATGGGAGACCTGATCCTCTCCTACCCGCTCATGCTCTGGCTCGCCCGGCAGTATCCGGGCCACCCCCTGTTCGTGGCCGCCGAGGAGATATTCTCCAAGCCGCTGATGCGCATTTCGCCCAAGGCCACCTATGTGCCGTGGACAGGGGTCCACAGCCTGCGCCAGCACCATTTCGAGCTGGTCATCAACCTGAGCATCCGCGAGGAAGCGGCCCGGCTGGCCCACGATCTGCGGGCCGAGGCCCGGCTCGGGCCGACCCAGACCCCGGAGGGCGTGCGCTTTGTCCACGGCCCCTGGCAGCTCTACCGGGCCTCCCTGGTGGGCAACAACCGCTACAATCGCTTTCACTGGGCCGACCTCAACGCCCTGGACGCCATCCCGGCCAAGGCCATGGGAACCACCCGCTTCGACCCGCCGCGCACTCTGCCGCCCGACACGGTCAGGGTGGGCCTGTTCCTGGGCGCGAGCGAGCCGGCCAAGCGCCCCTCGGCCCGGTTCTGGGCCGATCTCGTGCGCGAGCTGCTGGGGCGAGGGCTGCGGCCCGTGCTCTTTGGCGGCCCGGCCGAAAAGGATCTGGGCCGCCGGGTCATATCCCTGGCCAAGGCTCCGGCCCTCAACCTGTGCGGCACCCTGGGTCTGGACGAGTTCGGGGTCGTGGGCCAGACCCTGGCCCTGCTCATCACCCCGGACACCGGCCCCATGCATCTGGCCGCCTGGACCGGACTCAAGTGCCTCAACCTGTCCATGGGCCACGTCAACCCGTGGGAGACCGGCCCCTACGGCCCGGGCCACCTCGTGCTCCGGGCCGACATGGACTGCGCCCGGGGCTGCTGGCAGTGCTCCCTCGACAGGCTCCACTGCCACGACCCCTTCACGCCAGCCCGCATCGCGGTCCTGACCGCGCGCGTGGTCGCTGGCGACGGGCCGGACAAGCTGGCCGGGCTGACCCTTCCCGGCCTGACCCTCTTCAGGACGGCCCGGCGGCGCGGGCTCTACGCCCTGCACCGGCTCGACGCCGCCCCGCCCGACGCGGACCGGCTCGTCTCCCGCTTCTGGCACGCCTTCTTCCTCTGGCGGCTGGGCGGCCGCACCGAGACCCCTGCAGTGGCAGCCTGGGGCGAGGTGGCCCAGGCCGCGCCCGAGGCCGCCCGAGCCCTGCTGGACCACATTCCGGAGATGGGCCGCCAGTTCAAGCACGGCCTGCGCACCGGCACGCTCCTGACCAACTCCTTCTGGGCAGACAGCCCGGCCGTGGCCCGGCCCCTGACCGGTTTTGTCCAGATGGCCCTGGCCAACGGCAGCCACTCCCGCCGCGCCTGGGCAGATGCCCTGGACATGCTCGAAGGGTTCATCGCCGTCAGCGCCTGAATCCGACCCCGCCCCACCCCCCAACCCGGCAAGGAAGGCCACTCGGCTCGGCCCAAAAGCGCTCATCGGCGCTTTCTGCCGCTGTCGGCTCGGATCAATGCCCTGAAATGACTGCATTTCACCTTTGGCACACCTTTTGATTGTAGCCATGCCGAAGGAGTGAACCATGCAGAATATTCCCGGCATCCCCTTGCAAGACACCACGGACAGGCTCAAGGGCCAAAAGTTCTCCGCCTTTGGCAGGAACGATCAACAGTCCATGTTTGCCGAGGTCTTTGCCATGCATTCCGCCTCGGTGGAGAACGAGCTGTCCATGGCCCCGGTCGCCACCAGGGAGAAGATGCTCGACGCCGCGCCGGTGCGCCAGGAAGAAATCCGCACGGTTGCCAGCGACCCCAAGAACCGCTCCCGCGAAGCCGGGAAAGAGGCGATCCGGCCCGCCCGCGAGGCTCGCGACGCCAATAGGGACGAACGTGCCGAGCGCGACGAGCGCGACGAGCGCATGACCAGGGAGGACCTTGAAAAGGTCAGGGACGACCTCAAGGCCTACGGTTTGAGCGACGACGAGATCAAGGCCCTGGAAAAGAAGATTACCAGCGACGAGGGCATGACCTGGAAGGAATTCGTGACCGCCCTGGCCGAGAAGATGGAAATGACGCGCAAGGCCGCCCTTGGCGACGAGGACAAGGACGCGCTGGGCAGCTTCTTCGCCAAGCTCGGCTTCTCGGCCGAGGAGTCCGCCACCCTCGTGGCCAGGCTTGAGAACGGCGAGCAGGACAAGGTCATGAGCGAGTTGCAGTCCAGGCTGGCCGAACTGCCCAAGGCCCGGCAGCTTCTGCTGACCAAGGAGGAGGTTGTCGCCTTCTCGTCAGCCATGGGATTTTCCGGCGAGTTCACTGCCAAGCTCAAGGAGATGTTCGGCTCCACCACCACGGTCAAGGAGATGCGGGAGGCCTTCACCCTCATCCGCCAGGAGATGGCCGACATGGACGCCAAGGACCGCTCCCTGGTCCGCGCCGTGGGCAAGGTCTTTGCCCAGGCCATGGGCGAGCAGGCCCGCGAGAGCAGCGCGGCCCGCAACCTTGAAGCGGCGGTGGACCTCAAGCCCAGGGTGGCCGAGGACGCCCCCAGGGCCGAGGCCAGGAACCAGGCCAGGAGCCAGGTCCAGCCCCAAGTCCAGGCCCAGCCCCAGCCCCAAGTCCAGGCCCAAGTCCAGGAAGACTTCAAGGAGGCGGTGGACACCCGTCGGGACAACGCCGGAGCCGAGGTTGCCCGCAAGAGCGGCCAGCCCCTGCCCGAAAAGTATGGCGAGAGCACGACCGACAACGGTCGGCGCGAGTCCAAATCAGAAGCCAAGGCTGATGCCAAGCCGGAAGCCAGAACCGAATCCGAGTCCGATTCAAACAAGGCGTGGAACAATTTCTTCGGCAGACTGAGGGATGACTCCGGCACCGCCGAGAGCCGCACCCAGGTCAGGACCGAAACCATGGAGCAGGCGCTGAAAACCGACGCGGCCGACACGGCCTCCAGGACCCAGAGCCGGGCCTGGGAAAAAGTGGACGCCCCCAAGGTGATGCGCCAAGTGGAAAACGCCGTGTTCAGGAACCTGACCAACGGCACCAAGCAGCTCACCCTGCAACTGACCCCCGAAAATCTTGGCAAGCTGAGCATCGTGCTCCAGGTCCAGGGCAAGGAAGTCAACGCCGTGATCCGGGCCGACAACGCCGAGGCCGCCAGGGTCATCAATGAAAACATCGAAGTGATCCGCAGCGCTCTGGAAGGCCAGGGACTCAAGGTCGAGAAGCTCGACGTGCAGGCCGGACTGGCTGGCAACCAGGACAACACCTGGGCGGGCAACGACCAGCACAACCTGGCCCGCGAACGCGAGATCATGACCGCCATGCGCAGGCACATGCGTGCCATGCGCGGCGAAACAGGCGGGGAAGCCGCGGCCGGTCTCAGCGAACCGGTCCACGCACCGCGAACCGAAAACGGCATTCACGTCATCGCCTAAGCGAGGTTTGTCATGGGATACTACGACACCACCGGCGTCTATCTTGGCGCACAGGAGCAGCGGCTGGCCGCGTCCAACACCCCCACCAACAAGACGAGTCTTGCCCAGCAGGACTTCCTGACCCTGCTGGTGGCCCAGCTGACGCACCAGGACCCGCTCAACCCCATGCAGGACACGGACATGACCTCGCAGCTGGCCCAGTTCTCAAGCCTTGAGCAGCTGACCGGCATCAACGATGGCGTCAAGTCCCTCAACTCCGCCATGACCCAGACCGACATGCTCTCCGCCGCCGCCTACATCGGCAAGGAGATCAAGGCCGAAGGCTACAAGATCAGCATCAACGAAGGCAACGCCTCGACCATCTACTACGGTTTTGGCGAGCCCGTGACCAACATCTTCATGAACATCTACGACGGCGAGGGCGCCATCATCCGCACCGTGGAGCTGGGCAGCAAGGAGGCCGGGACCTACCAGTACAAGTGGGATGGCCGGAACGAGGCGGGCCAGTTGATGCCCGACGGCATCTACGGCGTGGGCATCCTGGGCCGCGACGTCAGCGGCGGTGCCGTCATGGTCCAGACGGAAATCTCGGGCACGGTCGATGCCGTGGTCAACGAGGGCGGGACCCAGTACCTGCGCCTCAAGGACGGCCGCTTCATCAGCTTCCTCAACGTCAAGGAAATCGTGGACCCGGGCAGCAAGAGCATCACGGACGACACCGACACCTCGGAAGGGGCTGAAGGATAGGCAATAACCGCCGGAGCGGCAACGCCCCGGCTTCTTGGAGAAGATACAGGAGGTAGTTATGGGTTTAGGGTCATCTCTCTACGCGGGCATCACCGGCCTGACCGTGCACTCGGAGCGCATGACGGTCATCGGCAACAACCTCGCCAACGTCAACACCGTGGGCTTCAAAGGCACCACCATGCAGTTCGAGGACCTCATGAGTCAGGACTTCGCCACGGTCAACGGCATCGGCCAGGTGGGTCGCGGCGTGCGCATATCCACCATCTATTCGGACTTCGGCCAGGGCTCTTTCGAGTCCTCCACCGAGGCCACGGACATGGCCATCTCCGGTGACGGCATGTTCATCGTCTCCCCCAAGGGAACCGACGCCAGGCTCTACACCCGGGCAGGCAACTTCCGCTTCGACAACGACGGCTACCTGGTGGACCCGCACGGCTACGTGGTCCAAGGCTGGGAAGTCGAGCAGGCCACCACAACCGTGTCGGCCGCCGGAACCGCGACCCCCACGGGCAGCGGTTCCACCCGCATCGTGGGCACCCCCACGGACATCAGGCTCGACAACTTCCAGTCCGCGCCCAGGGCCACCACGACCATGACCGTGGTGACCAACCTCGACCCCACGGCCACGAGCAAGTCCAACAGCACCGACCACCCCTATTTCGCCATGTTCGAGAACTGGAACGGCGCTGCGGAGAAACCGCTTGACAACAACCGCTTTGCCTACTCCACCACCATGAAGGTGTTCGACGACATCGGCACCGCCCACAACGTGACCGTGTACTTCGACCCGGTCACCCTGAGCAACGCGGGCGGCGACACTGTGTGGGAGTTCATGGTCACGGTCAATCCCCAGGTGGACAAGCGCACACTCAGCGGCGCGGACGGCTCCTTGACCCCCATCGGCAAGGGCCTGACCTCAGCCGCCGGCGTGCTCATGATCGGCACCCTGACCTTCTCCACCGGCCAGCTCACCGGCATGAGCGCCTTCACCCTCAAGTCCAACGGCGGCAGCACTGGCGGGCCCAAGGATCTGCGCAACTGGACCCTGGCCGACTTCTCCACCGGCGGCTACCCCGTGTTCACCGCCAACTTCCTGGGCAAGTCCAACGCCAGCTCGACCGGCGACGACAACGCCACCCTCATTCAAATGGACTTCGGCATGTCCAACAAGGACCTAGGCAGCACCGGATGGACCGTGCCCGTCGGCGGCCTGCCTGACAACGCGGCAGCGGCGTCCCTCTCCTACACCACCAACACCAGCAGGCTGCCCAACTTCAGGGACCCATCCATCAGCGCCCTGGCCACCCAGAGCTACAACACCGGCGGCTCATCCACCCTGTTCCAGAGCCAGAACGGCTACTCGGCGGGCATCCTCCAGAACATCTCGGTCTCCCGCGAGGGCGTGCTCACCGGCCACTACTCCAACGGGCAGGTGCTTGAGCTCTACGCCTTGACCCTGGCCACCTTCACCAACAAGCACGGGCTGCGCCGCGAGGGCGGCAACCTCTTCTCCGAGACACGCGAGTCCGGCCCGGCCCTGACCGGCCAGGCAGGCTCAAGCGGCAAGGGCACCGTGGACGGCAACGCCCTGGAACTGTCCAACGTGGACATGGCCACGGAATTCGTGCGCATGATCACCACCCAGCGCGGCTTCCAGGCCAACACCAAGGTCATCACCACCGTCGACTCCATGCTCGGCGAAGTGATCGCCATGAAGCGCTAGAAACGTACCCAAGACGTCCCGCCCACAGCGCGAGGACGCCTTCTCCAAGACCGCTCCGCGTCTGACCCGCGTGGAGCACCGCACCGACCGGCCCGGCAGGAACATCCTGCCGGGCCGATCCGGTTCTGCCGCCCGCAAGCCCCACCGGCAGGCGCGGCCCAGCCCGGCCCCCCCTTCAGCCGGACTCCGAGCCCGCGACGCCCTGGCCTCCCTGTCCGCCATCAAATCGCCACCCCCTGCACCACCCGATCACGGGGCGATCACGGGGCCGCGATCACCACGCCAGACCAGCCAGCCACCCCCTGCGGCTCGCTCCAGGTCCCTGGCCTCGCCCTCACCCAGACATTGGCCGGGCCGAACCATCGCCCAACGGCCGCGCCAACAGAGCTTTTTTTGCTGCCCCATGGCGGCAATCCCTTGACGAGCCAAGGGCTCCCGGCGATTTCCCCTTAGGCAAAAAATGTCTGTCTAGACATTATTTAGAATGTTAATATATTAATATTCCTTAACAAACTTTATTTGGCACACATAGTGCTTAAGACAGCGCAAATGGATTTGAAGTTTGAACAAGGAGGGTTCTGATGTCTTTAGTTATCAACCACAACCTGATGGCGATGAACGCCCAGAGGAACCTGACGGACCACTACGGCCGCCTTGGTGTCTCGACCCGGCGTTTGTCATCCGGTCTGCGTGTCGGCACGGCTGCCGATGATGCGGCCGGGCTGGCGATTCGCGAACTCATGCGCTCGGAAATCAGCTCTCTGCACCAGGGCATCCGCAACGCTGCCGACGCGATTTCGCTCATCCAGACGGCCGACGGCGCATTGCAGGTCATTGATGAGAAACTCATCCGCATGAAAGAGCTGGCCATGCAGGCGTCCACCGGTACGTACAACTCCGACCAGCGCCTGATCATCGACTCCGAGTACCAGGCCATGTCTTCGGAAATCAGCCGTATCGCCATGGCCACCGACTTCAACGGAATTTACCTGCTCAACGGCAACCTCTCGGGCAACCCGGGTGTTGACCACGACGGCACCGGGCTCTCGCCCACCGGCCCGCTGAAGATCCACTTCGGCACAGGCAACGACAGCTCCGAGGACTACTACTATGTAGCCATCCAGGGGTCCACGGCCTCGGCCCTGGGCCTCGGCCACAATGCCGCCCTGAGGGAAGGCGTAGGACTCACCTGGGAAGAACAGGTCGCGGGCAGGGCCATCTCCACCCAGGCCCTGGCCCAGGCGGCCATGGCAGCCATCAACGACGCGATCATCTCCAAGGACAAGATCCGCGCCAACCTCGGCTCCATGCAGAACCGGCTGGAAAACACCATCACCAACCTGGAAATCCAGGCCGAGAACCTGCAAGCCGCAGAATCCCGCATCTCCGACGTGGATGTCGCCCAGGAGATGACGGAGTTCGTGCGCAACCAGATCATGACCCAGTCCGCTGTCGCCATGCTGGCGCAGGCCAACTCCCTGCCGAGGATGGCCATGCAGCTCATCGGCGGCTAGCCGCACCGGGTCGGCTGACGCGACTGAAGACGATCGGAACCGGCCCGGCGGCCCCTGGCCGCCGGGTTCCGGTCGCCGGTCGTCTGCGCGCGTCCGGCCCAAAGGCAGGACCTGCGCCCGCCGCGTCGGCTACCGCTCTTCAGTGGGGGTGTGGTTCTCGTCGGGTTCGAGGGCGTCGAGGGCGAGCCGGGCCGCCTCCTGCTCCGCCCGCTTGACGCTGGTGCTGATGCCGCGAAATATCTCGCCCGTGGGCAGGGTGGCATCGACCATGAAAATCTTCTCGTGCTCAGGGCCGCTGTTCCCGGCCAGCACGTAGACAGGACGATCGCGAAACCGCTCCTGGGCCACCTCCTGCAACCGGCTCTTGTAGTCCTTGGTCTCGGGCAGCATCTCGGGCCGGGGCCACCGGTGCTCGAAGATGTGCAGGATGGTTTGCCGGGCCGCCTCGAATCCGCCGTCCAGAAACACCGCGCCCATGAGGGCCTCGAAGGCGTCGGCCAGCAGGGCGTCGCGGTCGCGCCCGCCCTGCAGCTCCTCGCCCTTGCCCAGCAGGATGTGCCGATCCAGCCCAAGCTCCCTGGCAATGGCGGCCAGGCTCTTCTCCTTGACCATTTGCGAACGGATGCGGGTCAGCTGCCCCTCGGGGGCGTCGGGAAAGCGGCGATAGCCCTCCTCGGAGACGCACAGCTCAAGCACGGCATCGCCCAGGAACTCCAGCCGCTCGTTGTCGCCGTCCCCCTCCTGCTCGTTGGCATAGGAGCTGTGGGTCAGCGCGGCCCGCACAAGCTTGACTTGCCCAAACCTATGATGGATACATTGCTGCAGGTCGCCGATGTCCATTCAACCTCTCCGTGGTATATGCAGTCACACGCCAGCCTCTCCACCCTGTTCAATCCCGACTCCGTGGCCGTCATCGGTGCCTCGCGCAATCCGGGCAAGCTCGGCCATGTGGTGCTCGCCAATCTGGTGGGCGCAGGGTACAGGGGGAAATTGTTTCCCGTCAATCCCGCCGGGGGTGAAATCCTCGGGCTCCCGGTCTACACCGCCATAGACCAGCTGCCCCATGCGCCGGATCTGGCCGTGGTGCTCCTGCCGCGCAAGCAGGTGCTGGCCACCCTGGCCGAGCTGGCCAAAGCCAACGTCCGCTCCGTGTGCGTCATCACCGCCGGATTCCGCGAGACGGGCCGCGACGGCTTCGAGCTTGAAATGGAGATGGCCGAGCTGGCGCGGCGCCGCAACATGACCCTGCTCGGCCCCAACTCGCTGGGGCTCATCAACACAGCCTGCGGCCTCAACGCCACCATCGCCCAGGCCATGCCCGCCAAGGGCTCGGTCGGCTTCTTCTCCCAGTCCGGGGCGCTGTGCTCGGCAATCCTCGACTGGGCCGACGGCGAGGGCTTCGGCTTCTCCAAATTCGTCAGCCTGGGCAACAAGGCCGCCCTGTCCGAGGCGGATGTGCTCGAAGCCCTGGGCGACGACCCGGACACCAGGGTCATCATCGGCTACCTCGAGAGCGTGGACGACGGCGAAAAATTCCTGCGCAAGGCCCGCGCCGTGACCGGCACCAAGCCGGTGATCATGATCAAGGCGGGTACCACCCCTTCGGGCGCGCGGGCCACATCGAGCCACACCGGCTCCATGGCCGGGTCCCTTGATGCGTCCACCGCCGCATTCAGGCAGGCGGGCATCATCGAGGTGCACGACCTGGAGGCGCTCTTCGATCTGGCCCGGGCCTTTGCCGAGCAGCCCCTGCCCAAGGGGCCGAACCTGACCGTGATCACCAACTCCGGCGGCCCGGGCATCCTGGCCGCCGATGCCTGCGAAGGGGCCGGACTCTCCCTGGCCCGTCCCGGCCAGCAGTGCCTTGAGGCCCTGACCCTGGCGCTGCCGCCCTTTGCCTCCATCTACAACCCCATCGACATCATTGGCGACGCAAAGGCGGACCGCTACCGGGCCACGCTGGATGCCGTGGCTGCCGACGAGACCACCCACGCCATCCTGACGCTGCTCACGCCCACGGCCTCGGCCGAGATCAAGGCCACGGCCCAGGCCATCATCGACACGGCCAAGACCTGCGACAAGCCCGTGTTCGCCTGCTTCATGGGCCACGAGCGCATCGGCCCGGGCCGCGACATGCTCATGGCCGCGGGCGTGCCCTGCTACGCCTATCCCGAGCCGGCCATCCGCGCCATCGCGGCCATACTCGCCCACCACCGTTGGCTCAACCGGCCCCATCCGGTGGAGGTCTGTTTTCGCCGCGACAAGGGCAAGGCCGAACACGTCATCGACAAGGCGCGCAAGCTGGGCTTAAGCGAGCTGCCCTTTACCGACGCCATGACCGTGGCCGCGGCCTATGAGCTGCCCGTGCCCGAGACGCGGCTGGTGCGCACCAGCGAGCAGGCCGTGCGCGCGGCCAAGAAGCTCGGCTATCCCGTGGCGCTCAAGATCGTCTCGCCCCATATCCAGAGCCGGGCCGATGTGGGCGGCGTGGCCATCGACCTGCACACCCCGCGCGACGTGCGCGACGCCTGGCTGGCCATCACCAGCCGCTGCCAGCGCAAGCGCCCCGACGCCTACATCGCTGGCTGCATGGTCCAGACCATGGGGCCGATCAAGGCGCGCGAGGTGGAGGTGCGCTTCACCCAGGACCCGCAGTTCGGGCCGCTGCTCTCGTTCTGTCTGGCCGGGCCGCTCTCCGAGATGCTCGGCGACGTCAGCCACCGGCTGGCCCCCCTCACGCTCCAGGATGCCCAGGACATCGTGCGCGAAATCCGCTCCTTTCCGCTCCTGCGCGGGGCGCGGGGCGAGGAGCCGGTCAACCTGACGGCCATCGAGGACATCCTCTTGTCCATGTCGCAGCTGGCAAACGACTTTCCCTCCATTCAGGAGGCCGTGCTCAGCCCGGTGCTGGTCAACGCCGAAGGCGCCCTTGTTTCAGACCTGCGCTTGACCATCGGCTGATTATTTCGCAATGTCATCAAGACGAGCCGTGAGCCCAGGCCGCGCGCTCGCTTCACAACCAGGGAGGAAATTCGGCATGGCAGGTCTCTACATCGGTTCGACCACCGGGTATTCGGGCAAGAACATGATCATCATGGGCCTGGGCCTCAAGCTCCAGAAGGACGGCTTCAACGTGGGCTACATGAAGCCCGTCGGCGCCATGCCCATGGAGGTGGACGGCAAGCTCGGGGACGAGGACGCCGTCTTTGTCCAGGACGTGCTCGGCATTCACGAGGACCCGGAGCTGGTTTCCCCCGTGGTGGTCACCCAGGATTTCAAGGTCAAGGCGTTCTCCAACAACATGGAAGGGCTGCTGGACAAGATCGTGGAGAGCTACAAGACCCTGTCCGCGTCCAGGGATGTCACCCTGGTGGCGGGCTCGGGCTCCATGTACTCCGGCAGATACTGCAACACCGACGCCCTCTCGGTCATCAGGCAGCTGGGCATCAAGGCGATCATCATCGACCGCTTCCAGAAGGAACTGAAATACGACTACCTCATGGTCATGAAGGAGCACCTGGGCGATCAGCTGGCAGGCGTCATCCTCAACGACATCCCGCCCCACTTCATGGACGAGGTGGACCAATTGCTCGGCCCGGCCCTGGAGGCCAAGGGCATCAAGATTCTCGGGGTCATCCCCCACGACCCGCTCATGGGGGCCATCAAGGTGGCCGATCTGGCCGACCGGCTGGGCGGCAAGATCATCTCGGCCCACAACAAGGCCGAGCGCGTGGTGGAGACCTTCCTCATCGGCACCATGCAGGTGGAGAACTTCATGACCCACTTCCGCAAGAAGAAGAACTCGGCCATCATCGTGGGCGGTGACCGCTCGGATGTCCAGCTGGTGGCGCTCGAAGGCGACTGCCCCTGCCTGGTGCTCACCGGCAACCTCTACCCCAACGACATCATCCTGACCCGCTCCGAGGTGCTGGAGACGCCCATCATCATGGTCCGCGAGGACACCTTCACCGTGGCCAAGAAGATGGACGACATCCTCTCCCGCCACAAGCTGCGCGACGCCATCAAGATCAAGCAGGGAGCCGAACTGGTGGCCAGCCACCTCGACTTCCAGCACATCAAGAAGGAGCTGGGGCTGAAGTAGGCTCGGCCAATCCCATCAAAGCCAAAGGCCCCGTCTTCGGGGCCTTTTTCTTCCACTGTCGGCCCGCCTGTTGCCAACCGACCGGACTCGGGCTAGGACCAAACCATGAAGAACACGTCCAGACGAAAACCACGCAAGCGGGCCTGTCCGCCGCCACCCCTGCACTCGGCGCGGACCTATGTGCGCTTGGAGCCGTCCAAGATCGGGCTGTTCCGCTTCCTGCTCGAAGCCCACGACAACCTCGGGGTATTCACCGTGACCAACCGCTTCACCGGGATTCTGCAACTGCGCTACAGCCCGCACCTGCGCCGCGAGATGCGCGCCTTTCTTGATGCCGCGGCCACTGAGATGGCGGTGGAGATAGTCCTGGACCCGGGCGGGGCCACTGGTCGGCCCGGCCGCAAGGGCTGACGCGACCCCGTTGCCCGAGGCGGCCCCAAGGGGTCAGCCAGAGGAGATCATCCAATATTTCTGGATATTGTGACTGGACAGCCAGGATGGCGAAGGTCGGGATGCGTGATGCCCGGCACCCATGAGTGGCCCCTGCGGGGTTCCTTATGGGGTCGGGTCCATGGCCGAGGTGAGCAGCTTGGCGATGTCCTTGATGTCTGCCCGGTATTGGCCGGAGCGCACCAGGGACTTGAGCCGGGCGATCTTGCGGGCGCGCTCTGCCTCCTCCTCGTGGTCGAAGCGGTCGCGGCCGAGGCGGGCGCGGTCCGGGCGCTCCCCTCTGGCTGCATCGAAATCGCTGAGGACGCGTTCGGTTTCTATTTCGGCCGCACTGTCGCGACCTGATTCCTGCCTCTTCATCAACCCCTCCCTGGGTCGTTGAAGGTGTGGGGGACGGACCTTTCGGCCCATCCCCCCAGTCTCCCCCCCGTCCGTTGCGGCACCCTGGTCCGCGTCCATGCAGACGGCTCTCCTCGCTGCCTTCGGCCCTGTCCCGGGTCGTGTCCCGGATACATTTCCCGGGGCCGGGGCCGGGCCTGAGCGCTCGGGTTACCCCTCTTATCGGCAGTGACGCGCGTTAGGCTTAGGCCTGGGCCGCGCATTTGCGGCCAAAGAAACTCCCTGTCATATCGGAAGGTTGCTTCTGCGGCCATGCGTGTCGCAGCTGAGGCATGGTGTGAAAAAAGGCAGCATGGCGAGGGGGTTACCCCATGACAACCAGGGGGAAATCAGGTTATGTCCGAGGCATGGGTGAAATCAAGAACGTGTGCCTGATCGACGGGCCCCAGTTGCTTGCCACTGCCTTCGATAAACTGGGATGCGATGTGCTGCGCCTCGCCGGTTCCGGCGGAGCGGTGCTGGACCTGGGCGAGGCCCTGGCCCGGGCGCGGGAGGGGCGCGGCTTTGTGCCGGACCTCGTCGTGCAGATCGAGTCCCTGGGGCGGCGATGCCTGCTAGCGGGGCTGGATTCGCTCGCCTGCCCGGCCATGCTCTGGTGCATGGACCCGCACCTCAACGGGTATTGGCATGCGCCCTATGCGCGCCTTTTCGACCTGACCTGCTCCTCGCAGCGGGCGGCCATTCCGGCGCTTGCCGGGCGGGGCGCGGCCGATGTGCGCTGGCTGCCCACCTTCGGATTGTCCTCGCCGAGTCCAGCCCACGGGCAGCGCACGCGCGACGTGGCCTTTGTGGGCCGCCAGAGCGCCGCCCGGCCGGGCAGGACATGGATGGTACGGCTGCTTGAGCGGTCGTGCGCCGGGCATGTACTGACCGTGACCGAGGGGCTCTCCTTCGGGGCCATGCTCGATCTCTACCGCGACGCGCGGATCGTACCCAACGAATCGATTCTGGACGAGGTAAATTTCCGCCTCTTCGAGGGCGCGTCCTGCGGCTGTCTGGTGCTGGGCCAGGACCTGGGCGAGGAGCAGGCATCGCTGTTCGAGCCGGGCCGCGAGTTCGACACCTATGCCGACGGGGTGGAGCTTGTGGAAAAGCTCGGCCTGTACCTGAAGAACCCCAGGCTGACCCAGGCCATGGGCCAGGCAGGTCGTGCGCGGGTGCTGGCCGAGCACACGGTCCGGCATCGGGCGCAACGCATCCTGGAATACGGGCGCGACGCCACGGACCTCCGGGCCAGGGGGCGCGAGGCCGATATCTGGCTGGCCCTGACCGTGGCCACTATGTGGGAAGCGGGCATGTTCGGGGGATCGGCCCGGGAGGTTCTGGCGCGGCTGGCCGGGGGCGCCGGGGCCATTGATCTGACCGTGTCGCCCGAGATGGTCTGCGCGGCCATGCGCGTGCAGGCCATGGCCGGGATGACCGCCCCCCTGGCCACGACGGTGGACAGTCTGCTGGCCGCCGGGCTGTGGGAGGATTCGGCCGAGGCGAACCTGACCGGGTCCATGGCCGCCCTGCGCCTGGGCCGTTTCGACGCGGCCAAGTCCTTCTGGTATCGCCACATCCGCAACACCGGGATCAAAAACCCCGGCCCGCCCGGCTCGCCGGACGATCTGCGCATCCTCTGGGCCAGGAATGCGGCCCGCCGGGGGGCGGTGATCCGGTCCGGGTTCGCCTTTGACCCGGCCACGCACCTGCCCGCCTCGGCCAGCGAGTGCCTGCTGGCCGTACTGAACGACCGGCCCGAGGACCCGCCCATCATGCGTCTGCTCGATACCATGCTCAGGCCCCTGCCCGGATATTCGCAGCTGCGGGTGGGATTGCTTTCTTCGCTGACCCTGCGGGAGCGCGACGACTGGCGGCTGACCCTGGATCTGGCGCTGGCCAACCTGCGCTCATACCGGGTCGAACCCGGCCTGGAGGAATTGGCCATGGCCCAAAGGCTGGCCAAGTCGCAGGGGCAGGAGCGCGCCTTTGCCCGTGCCCTGGCCGCAGCCGACCGCTCAGGCCTGCTGGCCGCCCGTCTGGCCCCGGCGGGCTGATCGCGGCGGACTCTGGTTCAGTCTCCGCTGTCCTTGGCGTCGCGCAGCTGCGCGATTTCTTCCGCCTGATCCTCGGCAATGTCGATGAACATGATACCCACGCCCGGCCGGGTCCCCCCAGCACTGGACCACCGGACGCTCGAAAAGATGGGCCGCCTGTTGGCGAGGCGGGGAATCCTGACGTGGGCGAAGGTCTCGCCCGGGAAGGTCCTGGCGGCCTTGATGAAGCAGCCGCCGGGCGAGATGTCGAGGATGAGGCCCTCCAGGGGATGGACCAGACTCGGGTCGTCCTCGCGCGAGAAGAGACAGGGGAGCAGGGCCGCGACCCTGTCGTGGGCGCGCACCCTCTTGCCCGCAGTCTCGGCCAGACTGGCCAGGAAGCGGTCCCTGGGATCGAGATAGGCCACAAAGCCGACCCGTGGATGCGGCTTGGTACGCAGGACCGGAAAACACCCGGCGTAGCTGAACAGCCGGTCCCGCTCGGCCCGACCGGCCCGCATGACCTTGCCGATCTCAAGGACCAGCCCGGCGAAGTCGGCATCCTTGAGCCGGGCCAGCAGGGTGGCCGCGTCCCTGACGAACACCGGCGGCCGTCCATCAAGCAGCAGATCAGTGCCGTAGAGGGCCGGGGTGTCGGTAAGGACGAATATGGGGGTATCCGGGGCCACGGCAACCTCGCGTCGCTGGGGTGGATGGGAGGCCCCATCCTAGCCGCAATATCCCGGACGTGTAAAGCCGCGCCAGTTTTCTTCGGCGTCTGCCCCCATGACGGGAGTCCTCGTCCGCCCCGAAAAATGTCACAGGGCCGTCATGCAGCAGCCCGCCGGATGGCGCATCTTGCTTCTAGACATTTTCTGGAAAACTGGTCACGATATGGACATGAATCCGAAAAAGACAGCGGAGGTGCCAATGAAGACAATTCGGTGACGCCAGGCCCGGTGAGGCCAATGGTCCAGGTGGGGCGCGACGCCAGTCGATCCAACATCAAATCATCGGACGGGGGATTATGGCCCAGAAGCACTTTGTCCTCGACACCAACGTCCTCATTGAAAATCCCAAATGCATCACTGCCCTGCGCAACGGGCAGGAAAACCAGATATACATCCCCTACACCGTCCTGACCGAGCTGGACGGGCTGAAGAAAGACCCGCGCATCGGGCACATCGTCTCCCAGGCCGTCCAGGCCATTCTCCGGGACGAACTGGTCACCATTTTCCCGCCGGATTTTGCCCTGACCCTCACCGACGATGTGATGGATGACCGCATCCTCAAGGAAATCCTGCACATGGGGCCCATAGAGGCCACCCTGATCACCAACGACCGCATCCTCCAACTCAAGGCCAAGTGCTTTGGCATCCCCAGCGAGGAGTACCGCGATTCCGACCCGTTCCGCTCGGAATCGCAGCGCTACACCGGGTTTGTGGAGGATGACGAGGAACTGGTGCCCAACTGCTTCCGCTGGGAGAGCGGCACCCCGGTGTTCCACGGCCCCGAGGGGCCGAAACCCATCGCCTACACCCACGAGATATGGGGGGTCAAGCCGCGCAGCGTCTATCAGAACCTCGCCCTGGAGCTGATGATCGAGGAAGGCATCGATCTGGTCTCCATCCAGTCCGAGGCCGGGTATGGCAAGACCTTTCTCTCCCTGGCCGCCGCCCTTTACCTGACCCTTGAGCGCAAGGACAACCCCTTCCGCAAGATATATCTGGTCAAGCCCGTGGTGGAGATCGGGGCCAAGATGGGCTATCTGCCCGGCGACATAGAGGAAAAAATGCTCCCATATATCAAGTACATCCAGGATCTGCTCATCAAGCTCCACGACATCCGTCCGGCCAACCGCATCTTTGCCAACCCCGAAGGCGAGTCCTTCAAGCTCAATCCCAAGAAGTTCGAGATCCAGCCCGTGGCCTTCATCCGGGGCATGAACATCGAAAACGCCGTGGTCATCATCGACGAGATGCAGAATCTCTCGCGCGGAGAGACGCGCGCCCTGCTCACACGCATGGGCGAAGGGGTCAAGTGCATCTGCCTTGGCGACACCCGGCAGGTGGACAACCCCTACCTCAACGAGTCCAACAACGGCCTCAACTGGACCGTGAAAAAGCTCAAGGGATACAAGAATTACGCGCACATGGTCCTCAAGGGCGACCGCTCGCGCGGCCCCATCACGGACATCGTGCTCAAGTCCAAGCTGTAGTTGATCGGGGCTACAGGCCGAAGAAGCGCCGGGCGTTGTCCCCGGTGATCCGCCAGATGTCTTCTGCGCTGCGGCCCTTGATCTCCGCCACGCGCTTGGCGGTGAAGGCCATCAGCGCCGGGTGGTTGCGCTTGCCGCGCCATGGCTCGGGCGCGAGGAAGGGGCAGTCTGTTTCGAGCAGGAGCCGCTCCAGGGGGATGCGGGCCACCGCAGCCTGGAGATCGTCGGTCCGCCTGTAGGTGACGACGCCGGGAATGGAGACGTGCCAGCCGTTGTCCACCACGCTACGGGCCAGGTCGAGCCCGGCGCCGAAGCAGTGCCAGAGCACCGGATAATCGCGGAATCCGTTGTCCATGAGCAGGGCCAGGGTGTCGGCATCGGCGTCGCGGGAGTGGATGACCACCGGGCGGCCCAGTTCCCGGGCCAGCTCCAGCTGCCGGACAAAGGCGCGCTGCTGGATGTCGTGGGGAACGCGCTCCCAGTAGTAGTCAAGACCGATTTCGCCCACGCCGCGCAGCCTCGGGTCGGCCGCAAAGTGGGCGCGCATGCGCGCAAGGGACTCGTCCGTGAGCTTGTCCGCATCGTTGGGATGCACACCGAGCAGGAAGGACACCTCGGGATGGCCGTCGAAAAGCGGGCGGCCCCGCTCAAAGGCGTCCGGGCCGAGAAAGACGTTGATCAGGTGGGACACCCCGGCGGCGCGGGCGCGTTCCAGGACGGCCTCGCGGTCCTCGTCGAACTCATCAAGGTCGAGATGGGCGTGGGACTCCACACCCACCAGCGGCAGGTTCAGGGACTCGGGTTCCGGGCGGATTGTCTTTTTTGCCATATCGGGGTGTTGCTCTCGTCTGTTTTCTGACCGTAATACTTCGTGTTGACCTGGGCTGTTCAAAAATGTTCGAGTGCAGCCTTGAGCCGTTGATGAGCCGTCTTCGGCGAATCCTACGGATCAGGACAGCAGCGATAGGCGCGAAAAAAGGTCAAGGCCGAAGCGTACTTCCTGTACGCGAGGATTTGACCTTTTTGAAGCAACGCAGCAATCGGACGTTTTTCAACAGCCTACTTCAACCATGCGTCCCACAGGGCCAGAACCGAATTCCTCTGCTCGTCCGTGGAATACGCGCTGGCCGTTTCCTGCCCTGCCGCGAGCACGGCGTCAAGCCCTGGCCCGCCCTCGCGAAGAAGCGCCGCGGCCTGCTCAAGGCACAGGGCCGCGTCCAGCACATCGCCGTCCGCACACCACAGGCCGTTGCCGGACCACGCCACCTCGCGCAGGGGCCACCAGGGGGTGAAGCGGGGGCTGGCCTGGGCCTGGCGCATGTAGTCCCACCCGCCAAGGCCGGTGAAGCCCACGGGCAGGCAGCCGCAGGCCATGGCCTCCAGCGGCGGCAGCGGGCAGCCCTCGGGAAATCCGGTCATCAAAAAAATGTGTGCCGAGCGCAAGGCCTTGGCCACGCCAAAGGCGTCCAGTCCCTCGATGGGCAGCCAACGCACCGCACCCGGCCCGTTGCGGTGCTCGAAAACCGCCCTGATCTGGGCGGCCAGCCCCTTGTTCTTGCGCGGCATGAAGGCCACGGTCACGGGTTTGTCCGTGGCGACCGTCGGCCGGGATCTTTCGCACCGGAAGATTTCGAGGTCGATGCCGGGGCGCAGGACCGGGGCGGTCTGACCCGTGGATTCATGGATGAAGTGGGCCACCGGATCGGACACGGCCAGAAACGAGACGGGCAGGCCGCCCCAGGCCACACCCGGCGGCAGAGCCGAGAAGAGATAGGCCCAGTTCTGGACATAGGCCACGCAGCGGGCGCGGGCCTCCAACCCCGGAGCCAGGGCGTTGGGCCACCCCTCGGGCACCAGCCAGAAATCGTCCGGGGTCAGGCGCATGTCCTTCCAGGCCAGGACCGGGGCCGCGTCGGTCAGCCCTTGGGGCCGCCAGTTCCCGCCCTCGCGCTCCACCAGATACGTTTCGCGCCCGGCCTGATGCAGGATGTCCGCCATCTGACGCAGGACCGTGATGCCGCCTGTGGGCTTGCTGGCCGGGGGCAGGAAGAGGAATGTTTTCATAAGTCCAGAGTGAAACCACACTCCACGGAATTTGGCAAGAGATGGCCGCCCGGGGCCGCAAGGCCCCCGGGCGCGGGGTGGGGAAGAGAGAGGGGGGAGTCCCCACCCCGCAGGACAGTGGGAAGGAGTGCGGTGTTCCGTATGCCAGTGAACCATAGCCGGACTCGGCTGACGGTTCCTTGCGGACGGGTGGAGATCGGGTGACGGATATGTTGCGGTATTTCCGCTTGTCACGTGTTCTGGACGGGCCTAGTGTGCGGCCCATGCGCGCCATCCTCACCCCGGGCATGCGGCACATGCTCATGGGCACCCTCCTCTTCTCAGTGGGATCACTGCTGATCAAACTGGCGGGGGAGCGGGTGCCGACCCTTGAGATGCTCTTCATCCGGGGTCTGGTGGGCATCGGCTTTGTCTGGTTCATCCTGCGCCGCACCGGGGTGGGCATGCTCGGCACGCGCCGGATGATGCTGCTCCTGCGAGGGGTGATCGGATTCGCGGCCCTGTTCGCCGAGTTCTACGCCATCATCCATCTGCCCCTGGCCGATGCCACGGTCATCCTCTTCACTCACCCGGCCGTGGTGGCCCTGCTGGCCTGGGTGGTACTGGGCGAGCGCATCGGCCCGCGCGGGCTCATGGCCGTGGCCGTGAGCCTCACCGGCGTGGCCGTGGTCTGCCGCCCGGCCTTTCTCTTCGGCGGCGGCCCCTCGAATCTCGACCCCCTGGCCGTGACCGTGGCCCTGTGCGGGGTGGTGGTCACCTCCCTGGCCATCCTGGCGGTGCGCACCCTGGCCAGGACAGAGCACCCGGCCGTGGTCATGCTCTACCCGCCCCTAGTCATCACCGTGCTCTCGCCCATCCTGGCCTCGGGCTGGGTCTGGCCCACCGCGCTGGAGTGGGTGTACCTGCTCGGCATCGCCGCCTTCATGAACGCGGGCCAGTACTTCATGACGCGCGGTTACGCCATCGAGTCGGCGGCACGCATCAGCGCCGTGACCTGCCTTGAGATCGTGTTCGCCGCCTTCTGGGGCGCGTCCATCCTGGGCGAGATTCCCGACGGCTGGACCGTGGCGGGCGGGGCGCTCATCGTGGCCGGAACCATCGCCCTGGGCCGGGGGGACGAGCCGCAACCGACGCCGGACGCGCCCACGAGCGCGTGACCGCTGCATCCGCGCTGATCCCCTCCGATCTTTTCCCACTCCCGTGCCCTCGGCCTGACCCGTTTGGCATCAAACTTGATTGTTCCGGCGGAATTGGAAATATATTCCGCAAGGAAGAGCACAGGGAGCATCCGTGAAAAAGAAATACCTGATCATCGGCGCAGGGCCCACCGGGCTCGGCGCGGCCCACCGACTGCGCGAACTGGGGGTGGACGATTTCATCGTGCTGGAGCGGCACGGCCACGCGGGCGGGCTCTCGGCCAGCTTCAAGGATGACAAGGGCTTCACCTGGGACATCGGCGGGCACGTGGTCTTCTCCCACTACGAGTATTTCGACGCCCTGCTCGATTCGCTGCTGGGCGACGAGCGGCTGGAGCACGAGCGCGAGTCGTGGGTGCGCTCCTGCGCCACCTGGGTGCCCTATCCCTTTCAGAACAACATCCGCCACCTGCCGCCCCAGGCGCGCTGGGAGTGCGTGGAGGGCCTTCTGCCCGGCAACCGGCCCGAGGACGCCCCCGCCGATTTCGGCCAGTGGATCGAGCGCATCTTCGGGGCGGGCATCGCCAAACATTTCATGAATCCCTACAATTTCAAGGTCTGGGCCACGCCGCCGAAGCTGATGCAGTTCGGCTGGATCGGCGAGCGGGTCAGCGTGGTGGACCTGCGCCGCGTGCTCAAGAACATCATCCTTGAGCGCGATGACATCTCCTGGGGGCCGAACAACACCTTCAAGTTCCCGCTGCACGGCGGCACGGGCGAGATATTCCGGCGGCTGGCCGCCCGGCTCGACGGGTTCATCGAGTACGGCCAGGAAGTGGCCTGCATCGACGCCAAGGCCAAGAGCGTGACCACCAAGGCCGGGCTGACCGTGGAATACGAGACCCTGCTCAACACCGCGCCGCTGGACATCCTCGCCTCGCGCTGGCTGGCAGACAGGGACGAGGCCATGGTCGAGGCCGCGGGCCGCCTGACCCACAACTCGGTCCACGTGGCCGGGGTGGGCCTCGACATCAAATCCGAGGCCGAGCGCAACCCGCGCTGCTGGATGTATTTCCCGGAGCCGGACGCCCCCTTCTACCGGGTGACCAACTTCCACAACTACTCGCCAAACAACGTGGCCCGGCCCGGCCAGCAGCTCGCCTTCATGTGCGAGACGTCCTACTCGGCCCACAAGCAGGAGAACCTCGACGAACTGATGGACCGGACCATCGACGGTCTGGTAAACACCTCACTGCTGGACGCGGCCAGGGTGGCCGATGTCCTGACCCGATGGGAGACCACCGTGGACTACGGCTATCCCGTGCCCTGCCTGCAGCGCGACAGCGCGCTCAAGGCCATCCAGCCCCGGCTCGAAGCACGCGACATCTTCTCGCGCGGCCGCTTCGGCGGCTGGAAATACGAGGTGGGCAACATGGACCACTCGGTCATGCAGGGCGTGGAATGGGCGCAGAGGATGGTCACCGGCGCTCCCGAAACCACTTATCGCTGGGAATGAAACACCGCATGAACACAGACATCTTCGCCGCCCGGCGCGAGAGGCTCCGCGAGTCGCTGCGCGCCAGGGGCCTCGACGCGCTCCTCGTCTCCCACGCGGCCAACCGCTTCTACCTGAGCGGCTTCGAGCTGCACGACGCCCAGTGCAACGAATCCTCGGGCTGGCTCCTGGTCACGGCCTCGGGCGACGACCGCCTCTTCACCGATCCCCGCTATGTGGACGCCGCCCGCCGTGTCTGGGACGACAGCGCACTGCACGTCTACAGCCGCGACAAGCACGATCTGGTCCGGGCCACCCTGGAGAGCATGAAGGTCCGAACCATCGGCTTCGAACCCAAGGCGCTGCACCTCTTCGACTACGACAAGCTCAAGGAAAAGACGGACCTGACCGGGGCGGACAACCTGGTGGAGGCCCTGCGCGTGATCAAGGACGAGGACGAGCTTTCGCGCATGGATGCGGCCATCGAGCTGAACCACCGCCTCTTCGAGTACATCGAGACCCGGCTCGAACCGGGCCGCACCGAGACCGAGATCGCCTGGGAGGTGGAAAAATTCTTCCGCGAGAACGGGGCCGAGGAGATGGCCTTTTCCACCATCGTCGGGGTCGGCCCCAACGCGGCCCTGCCCCACGCCATTCCCGGCGAAACCCTGCTGCGCGACAACGAACTGGTGCTCATCGACACCGGCTGCCGCTGCCAAGGCTACAACTCGGACCAGACCCGGACCTTCTGGGTGGGCGACACCCCGTCGGACCGCTTCAGGCGGACCATGGATCTGGTGCGCGCCTCGCAGCAGGCGGCCATCGACATCATCCGGCCCGGCCTGCCCTGCATTGAGGCCTACGAAGCGGCCTGGGCCGTGTTCGACAAGGCCGGGGTGGCCCACCAGTTCACCCACGGCCTGGGCCACGGCATCGGCCTTGAGACCCACGAGCCGCCGAGCCTGAGCAAGGCCGCCAGCTGCGTGCTTGAGCCGGGCATGGTGGTCACCGTGGAGCCGGGCCTGTACGATCCGGCCTGGGGCGGCATCCGCTGGGAATATCAGGTGGTGGTGACCAAGGACGGCTGCCGGGTCATGTAGCCCCCGGCCGATTCGCGAAACGAGACGGGCCGCTCCCCCAACGCAGGGGGAGCGGCCTTTTTCGTGGAGTTACAGCAGGAAGCTGCCGGTGACGGATTCCGGGTTGGCGATGATCTCCTCGGGCGTGCCCGAGGCCACGATGCGCCCGCCGTGCTCGCCGCCGCCCGGGCCGAGGTCGATGACGTGGTCCGAGGCCATGATCACATCGGTGTTATGCTCGATGACGATGACCGTGGCCCCCTTGTCCACCAGGGCGTGGAGCACCCGGATGAGCTTGCCCACCTCGTGCATGTGCAGGCCGGTGGTGGGCTCGTCGAGGATGTAGAGGGCGCCGGGCAGGTTGCGCTTGCCCAGCTCGCGCGAGATCTTGATGCGCTGGGCCTCGCCCCCGGACAGGGTGGTGGCGGGCTGGCCCAGGCGCAGGTATTCCAGCCCCACCTCGGCCAGCACATCGAGCCGCCGGACCAGGGCCGGGTGATTGGCGAAGAACTCGCGGGCCTGGCGCACGGTCATGTCGAGGACATCGGCGATGCTCTTGCCCCGGTATTCCACCTCCAGGGTCTGGGCGGTGTAGCGCTTGCCCTTGCACGCCTCGCAGGTGACATAGACATCGGGCAGGAAATGCATCTCGACCCGGATCTGGCCGTCGCCCTTGCACGCCTCGCAGCGCCCGCCCTTGACGTTGAAGGAGAAGCGGCCAGGCTGGTAGCCCCGGGTGCGCGCCTCCTTGGACCCGGCGAAAATCTTGCGTATCTCGTCGAATATCTTGGTGTAGGTGGCCGGGTTGGAGCGCGGGGTGCGGCCGATGGGCGTCTGGTCGATGGAGATGACCTTCTCCACCAGATCAAGGCCGTCGATGCCGCCGATCATGCCGGGGTTGTTGGCTTTCTGACCCATGTGCAGGAGCAGGTGCCGGTACAGGGAGTCCATGACCAGGGAGCTTTTGCCCGAGCCTGACACGCCGGTGACGCAGGTCATCACCCCCAGGGGGATGCTCACGTCCAGGTTCTTGAGGTTGTTGGTGGTCACCCCGCGCAGGGCGATGGCTCCCCTGGCCTTGCGCCGCGTCTCTGGCGGGGCGATGGAGAGGTCGCCGCGCAGGTACTTGCCGGTCAGGGTGTCCGCCTGGAGCAGCTGGTCCACCGGCCCCTGGAAGACGATTTCGCCGCCGAGCCAGCCCGAGCTGGGCCCGATCTCGATGACGTGGTCGGCGTGGAGGATGGTGGGCTCGTCGTGCTCCACCACCAGCACGGTGTTGCCCCGGCTCTGGAGCGAGCGCAGGGTTTTGAGCAGCCGCTCGTTGTCGCGCGGGTGCAGGCCGATGGACGGCTCGTCCAGCACGTAGGTGACGCCCACCAGCCCGGAACCGAGCTGGGAGGCGAGCCGGATGCGCTGGGCCTCGCCGCCGGAAAGGGTGCTCATGTTGCGCCCGAGCGAGAGGTATTCCAGACCCACGTTGACCATGAAGCCGAGGCGGTGGGTCAGCTCCTTGAGCAGCGGCTCGGAGATGCGCGTCTCGTGGCCGGCGAATTCCAGGCCTTCGAGCCACTCCAGGGCGCGCTGGATGGACATGGAGGTGAATGCGTCCATGTTCCTGTCAGCCACGCGCACGGCCAGGGCCTCGGGCCGCAGCCGCGCGCCCTGGCAGGCCGGACAGGGGCGGCTCTGGCGAAAGCGGGCCGTCCAGTGGTCCCACACCCCGGCCTGCTGCTGGCTCAGGTCGAGCAGGGGCACCACGCCGGGCCAGCCCGTGGCCGGGTCGCCGTGAAAGAGCGCGTGCCACGCCTCGGGCGAATACTCGGCCAGGGAGGTGTCCAGGCTGAAGCCGTGGGCCTTGCCGAGCTTCTTGAGCTGCGGGCCGTACTGGCTCTGGCGATAGGCGGATTTCCAGGGGATGACGCCCCCTTGGTTGAGGGAGAGCCCCCGGTTGGGCGCGATGAGGTCCGGCTCGAAATAGTCCACGCTGCCGATGCCGTTGCAGGTGGGGCAAGCGCCCTGGGGCGAGTTGAAGGAGAAGAGCTGCGGGCTCAAGCGCGGCATGGAAATCTTGCACGACGGGCAGGTGGACAGGGTGGACATGAAGATGTCGCGGCCCGGTCCGTCGCCGTCCAGGACCGAGACGAGCATGCGCTCGTCACCCCGGGTCAGGGCCAGTTCCACGGAATCTGTCAGCCGCTTGGCCATGCCTTCGCGGATGACGAGGCGATCCACCACCAGATCGATGGTGTGCTTCTTGTTCTTCTCAAGCTCGGGCGCGTCGTCCAGGGCGTGGAGCGCGCCGTTGACCCGCACCCGGGCGAACCCCTCCTTCCTGAGCTTGGCAAAGAGGTCCTTGTGGGTGCCCTTCTGGTGTTCCACCAGCGGGGCCATGACCATGAACTTGGTGCCCTCAGGCATGGCCAGCACGGTGTTGACGATCTCGTCCGTGGTCTGGGCCGCGATGGGCTTGCCGCACTCGGGGCAGTAAAACTTGCCCAGCCGGGCGAAGAACACACGCAAAAAATCATAGACCTCGGTGACCGTGCCCACGGTGGAGCGCGGGTTGCGCGTGGCGGTCTGCTGCTCCAGGCTGATGGCCGGGGAAAGGCCCTCCACCTTGTCCACGTCCGGCTTGTCCATCTGGGGCAGGAACTGCCGGGCGTAGGCCGAGAGCGACTCCACGTAGCGGCGCTGGCCCTCGGCATAGACGATGTCAAAGGCCAGGGTGGATTTGCCCGAGCCCGAAGGCCCGCAGACCACCACCAGCTGATCGCGGGGGATATCCAGGGTCAGGTTCTTGAGGTTGTGGTGGCGGGCGCCTTCTATACGGATGACTTTCCGGGGACGGATGTCATTTTTGGGGTCGGTGTTGTGCATCGGGGGATGATAAACATTCCCAGATCGAAGGCAAGGGGCATGATGCTGTGGAGGCGCGACAGGCTTGGCCAGCATATCCATCTCGAATAACTATCAATCCCACCAATGCCGGACCTGACCGCCAATCCGTGCGGTTTCAGGACAAGCGTGTCGGCCGAGGTTTACAGGCATGGCCGGGGCGCGTATGGTCTTATCTGAAGACAAGCCAAACCCGTCGCGAGGCGGGGACGGAAAGCCACGGGTCTTTGCCCCTTCCGGGCGGTATGCGGCGATTGTGCCCCAGACCGGACAACGCAAGGGGAGCGAAGACAGCCGGGTTGCCAGAGCATCCTTTGACCGGGCCGCATTGCGCGGGCTCGGCGTTCAGGAGCATCCCGGCGGCCCGACCATGCAGGAGGGAGCCATGGGAACCACCGCACCGGCCGACAATGACGGCCACACCCCCACGCAGCCGACCGGAACGCTGTTCAAGGTTTCGCCCTTCATGGTCATCCCGTCCCGGGTGGGCGGCTTTTCCCTGTTTCTCAAGCAGGATCACGGCTATGTGCTCTACGCCGAGAAGGGCGAGCTGTTCACGGACGAGCACAAGGAGCGGCTCTCCCGGCTGGACGTGGACCACCTCTATGTGCGCGCCGAGGACTACCGCCGCTACGCGGAATACCTCCACGACAACCTGCTCGAACTGCTGGACGACGAGAGCATTCCGGTGCGCGAGCGGGCCAGGGCCTGGAACGACGCCACGGTCTCCCTGGCCCGGCAGGCCTTTGAGACCAGCCTGCCCAAGGACATGGACAAGCGCAGCTTTGCCCGCATCCGGGCGCTCATCGCCAACAGCCTGAAGTTTCTGGCCCGCGACGACGCCCTCAGGGAGCTTTCGCGCTTCATCGCCGAGGGCAGCGAGCTGTACCGGCACGGCATCGGGGTCATGGTCCTGTCCGTGAGCGTGCTCGCCACCTATGTCAAGGACGACGCGGACCTGCTGGTGGCCGTGGGCATGGGGGCCATGCTCCACGACATCGGCAAGCTGGAGCTGCCAGCCGAACTCTTTGCCCGGCGGCGCGACACCCTGAGCCAGGCCGAGCTGGACATGGTCCGCTCCCATCCGGCCCTGGGGGTGGGGGTGTGCTCGTCCCTGCCCCTGCCCCAGGAAACGTTGCAGTGCATCCTCTTCCACCACGAGCGCGAAAACGGCACGGGCTATCCCTCGGGCGCGTCCGGGGCCATGCTGCCCTCCTATGTCAAGGTCGTGGCCCTGTGCAACGAGTACGACGGGCTGGTGCGCGGTGCCACGGGCCGCAAGCCCCTGACCCCCTTCGAGGCCCTGACCCGGATCAAGTCCCAGCGCGGGGCCTACGACCTGGAACTGCTCAAGCGGCTCATCGCCACCCTGTCGCGCGCCCAGCTGGCCTGACGGCCCGACGACGAAACGAAAGGCCGATCCGGCGGGGCGCTCCCCTGCCGGATCGGCTTTTCGCTCATGCACTCCCGCCCGAATCAATTATCCAGGCGCGCCCACACGGCATAGATTGGATCGCTCAGGGCGGTCTGATCGGCGGCCGTGTCCTTGTCGTCAGCCGGGCGCGGCCAGCCGCGCTCGCTGATGGTGCGCACGTCACCGAACCCCTCGGTGTGGGCGAAGTAGCTGCTGACCAGCCCCATGCGCTCGAATTCCAGCAGCTCGGCCCAGACGCGAATGACCCCGGGCTCGTACCAGCGGTTGGAAAAGGTCAGGACAAACACCCCGCCCGGGCGCAGCACGCGGGCCGCTTCCGCAAAGACCTCAAAGGGTCGGGTCAGGTACTCCACGGCCAGGGCGCAGACCACGGCGTCGAAGCTGGCGTCGGCAAAGGGCAGCGTGGGTTCCTGGTTGGGATTGTGGACCACGGACGCAGTCAGGGCCGGATTGGCGACCAGCTCCCGCGCGTTCACGCCCAGGCCGGTGACCGAGGCCGGGGCCAGGCCTTGGGGCAGGCGGGAGTCCCGCCCGGCCATGAGGTCGAGGATGTCCATGCCGTTGCCCAGCAGTCCGGCGTGGATGTCGGTCACGCCCGCCAACGCCCGGCTGTCCAGGCAGGGCCACTGGCCGGGAGTGGCCCGGGACAGGGCGTCGCCCGATTCGTCGTCTCGGGCAAAGGACTCGTCGTCCCGGGCAAAGGGCTCGTCGCCAAAAAAGTCGGTGGCCGCGTCGGACAGCTGGGCCTGCATGCCCGGGCCATGGAAGAGGATGTCGGACCAGCGGCGCAGCACCCCGCTCTCCCCCGAGGGGGGCCGGATGCCGAGCACTCTGGCCCGGATGCGCACGTCGCGCCCGGCCATGGGGTGGTTGAGGTCCGCCTTGAAGCCGATCTTGTCCGTCTCCACCACGCGGAAGGGGGCGTCAGAGTCGGGCCGGGTGCCGGGCACGTTCTCGATGAGGTGCTGCGGGTAGAATCGGCCCAGGCGCGGCCAGAGCTTGCGGTTGTGGATGAAGGGGGCCTTGAACCGGGCCAGGGGCATGTCCAGCACCTTGCCCGGCTTGAACTCGGGAATTTCGGACGGATCAATGGCCATCTCCACCGAATCGCCCACCCCGAGGCCGCGCATGCGGCTCTTGAGGCCCAGGGGCAGGATGTCGCGGACAAAGCTGACCCCGGCGGCGTAATATCGCTCCACATGGGCCGCATGGGCGCTCTCCCATGACAGCTCAAACACCACTGTGACTACGGAATCATTCGTTATATAAGACAATCTCCCTCCCAGCGGCTGCTTCGCGGATGCGTCGGGGCCATCCCGCGCCAAGGCCGCACTCCCGATTGTGGAAGATCATTGTAGCCGAAGAAAGGGAAAAGGCAACCGGAACGACCCGGGCGTTGTCCGAGGTGGCGGCACGGCGCGGGGAGGCGCTCACGACGGGTGCCGAAGGTCAGCGAAGCCAGGGCGGGACCAGGGTCACGGCCCGGGTCAGGGCGCGCTCAAGGCGCTCGTAGTCGGGCTGGTGGCTGGCCACCAGGGCCCAGTAGGCGTCGGAGTGGTTGAGGTGGCGGGTGTGGCACAGCTCATGGAGCAGCAGATGGTCCACCAACTCGGGCGGCAGGAAGAGGAGCTTGGCGTTGAGACTGATGACACCCCGGGACGAGCAGCTGCCCCAGCGCGTCCGCTGGCGGCGCACCCGCATGGCCGAGTAGGGCATGGCGAGCCTGCGGCTGGCCGCGTCCAGGCGCGGCAGCAGGAACTCGCGCGCCTTGCGCGCCGTGAACAGGGCCAGGGCCTCAATGAGGGCGGCCGGGTCGTCCTGGGGGCCGCGCACCATCAGGCGCGGGCCGTTCTCGACCACTTCGGCCCGGCCCGGCCGGTGCAGGGCGTCCACCCGGCAGCAGCGGCCCAGGGCCCGGTACTCCACGGTCTCGGGCAGGGCCGGGGCCTGCCCGGTCAAATCCGTGCCCCTGGCCTCCATGGCCGCCCGGGTGCGCTCGATCCACGGCCGCCGGGCATCGAGAATATCCTCCACCAGGGCCTGATCAAAACCGCGCGGCACCACCACCTCCAGCCCCCGGCCCGGCACCAGCTTGACCAGCACCCGCCGGGCGCTCGGGTGGGCGCGCACGGTCAGGGGCAGGCCGCAGTAGCGCGTCATCCTGCCTCCCGGTCTTCCTCGGTGGCCACATGGACGCCCGCGTCAAGGAGCATGGCCGCGAAGAGCCCGTGGCCCGGCACCAGGATGCCGGAGAAGGAGCCGTCGTAAACATGACCCAGCCCGCAGGAGGGCGATCGCGCCTTGAGCACCGCCCGATCACAACGGGCCAGCCGGGCCAGATCCAGCCCCTGCTCGGCCCCGCGCAGGAAGGCGTCGGTACGGTCAGCGCCGTCCCGGTCCACCACCCGGCCATGGCGCAGCTCGCAGGCCGGGCGCGGCGTGGGCAGCCCGCCCGCGATCTCCGGGCAAAAGGGAATGGCCCGGCCCCGGGCCACCAGGTCCATGACCCGGGGGTCGGGCGAGGCCGTGCCGTCGTAGCGGCAGCGCTGCCCGGCCAGACAGGCGCTGACCAGGACAGGACCAGGGCAGGGACGGGTGTCGGGGGAATGGCTCATGGGCGAAGGTCTCCGGGGATTTGGGGGCGTGCCGATACGCAATCGGCACCAGACCGATTCTATCCTTGATTTCCGGCATGTCAAAGTCCTATTGTGCATGCCTCGCAGCGAGGTGGCCGTGGACGACGCATACCGGCGGCGGCACATGTATCTCTTCCTGCTCGTGCTCGTGGTAGGCACGCAGGTGGGGTTCCAGGGGTGGCGCACGCTCTTCAACAATTTCGCCGTGGAAGTGGGCGGCCTGTCCGGGTTCGATGTGGGCCTGATCCAGTCCGTGCGCGAGGTGCCCGGCTTTCTGGCCCTCACCGCCCTGTATCTGCTTCTCATCATCCGCGAGCACCGGCTGGCCGCCCTCTCGGTCTGCGTCCTGGGCCTGGGCGTGGCCCTGGCCGGGCTGCTGCCCACCACGGCCGGGCTGGTCTTCACCACCCTGCTCATGAGCTTCGGCTTCCACTACTTCGAGACCATGAACCAGTCGCTGACGCTCCAGTATTTCAGCCGCGCCGAGGCCCCGCTGGTCATGGGCCGCCTGCGCGGCGCGGCGGCCCTGACCAACATCCCGGTGGGCGCGGCCATCTTTTTCCTGGCCCGGGCAGTGGGCTACACCGGGATGTTCGCCCTGCTCGGGGGCGTGGCCGTGGCCGCCGGGCTGTGGGCCATGACCCGCGACCCCTCCAGCGTCGACATACCCCTCCAGAGCAAGCGGATGACCCTCAAGGCCCGCTACTGGCTCTACTATGTCCTGACCTTCCTCGGCGGAGCCAGACGGCAGATCTTCGTGGCCTTCGCCGTCTTTTTGCTGGTGCAGCGGTTCGGCTATTCCATTGAGCAGGTGACCGCGCTCTTCGTGCTCAACAACGTGGTCAACTTTTTTGCGGCCCCGATGGTGGGCCGGGCCGTGAACCGATTTGGCGAGCGGGCCGTGCTCAGCGTGGAGTACGCGGGCCTGACCCTGGTCTTCGCGGGCTACGCCCTGACCGACAGCGGCCTTGTGGCGGGCGCGCTCTATGTGGTCAACAATGTCCTCTACAACGCGGCCATGGCCATCAAGACCTTCTACCACAAGATCGCGGACCCGGCAGACATCGCCTCGGGCATGGCCGTGGGCTTCACCATCAACCACATCGCGGCCGTGATCATCCCCCTGCTGGGCGGGCTGCTCTGGCTGGCCGACCACCGGATCGTGTTTCTTGGCGCGGCGGGCCTGAGCCTCGCCTCGCTGCTTTTCAGCCAGCTTGTTTCCTCGGAGCTGGCCAAAGGGCCCGCCAGGGCTTGACTTGGAACGCTCCACGGGACAAATTGACAATGGTTCCTCCCCGGAAACGAACGCAACCGGCAGTAGCGGGCAACACCATATGAGCACCCACGGGCAGGAGCTGCCCCGTGTCTTCCTCCAGACGGGAGACTGTTTTTTCGGCGTTGCGCCGACACTGGTCACCACGGTACTGGGATCGTGCGTGGCCGTGACCATGCATGTGCCCAAGATGAGCATCGGCGCCATCTGTCACGCCTTCCTGCCGGACAGTTCGGCAGGCAAGCGCGGGGGAAACGAGCCGCAGATATGCCGGTTCGTGGACACCGCACTACAGAACATGCTCGAATCCATGGACAAGGTCGGGGTGCCCCGGCGCGATCTGGTGCTCAAACTCTTCGGAGGTTCGACCGGCTTGGCGGTGCGCGGCATGGAGTATTCGTCCTACGACATCGGGCGGCGCAATGTGGAGATGGCGCGCAAGCTGCTGCGCTTCGCCCGGCTGGAGCTGACCGCGCAGGACGTGGGGGGCAACCAGGGGCGCAAGCTCATGTTCAACACCCGCACCGGCGAGGTCTGGATCAAGCGGCTGCGTCAGACGGTCTTCGAGAAACAGGACAACGACGGCCCGACGGGAACCAAG
>NZ_JASTWE010000018.1 GCF_030282845.1 Pseudodesulfovibrio pelocollis | reverse complement strand
GATTGGTGTTTTCCATGTCCGGTAGTTCGTGAAAATTTTCATATTCTCTTGACAGAAAATCAATCCGTACCGTATGGGTTCGTTGTTCAATATGTGTGATTTTCACTTAAACTTACAGAGTGATGGGGCGAGGTTATGGAGGAAAGAAAATCATCGAAACGGTGTGGAGGGGTTCTCCCTTTCATCATCGGCTTCCTGGCCACTTGCATTTTGGGGTGGGCTGTGATCCCTGGGCTGTTCTTCAAGAAGGTGGAGCAGCCGTTCAGATTCAGCCACGCCATTCATGTGGAGGACCAGGGGCTGGACTGTGACAGCTGCCACTATTTCCGGGATGACGGTTCCTTTTCCGGATTCCCCACCAACGAAGCGTGCGAGGACTGTCACGCGATTGACCCCGAGGAGGCGATGGAGGCCATCGCCGAGGCGGGCATTGATCCCAACGACTACGAAGCCATCATGCAGGCCAAGCTCGACGTCATTGAGGACAGCATCCTCTCCGCGTCCGAGGAGGACATCCAGGCCGAGCGTGAGTACCTCGTCAAGTACCTCATCCAGGGCAAGGAAGTGCCGTGGCTGAACTACCAGTACCAGCCCGACAACGTCTACTTCTCCCACCAGGCCCATGCCGAACTCGACATCGCCGAGCTGGCCTCGATGAAGAACGAGTTGGCACGGGTGGTGGACAAGTCGGTCTTTGACGAGCCCGCGGAGCAGAACTGCAACCTGTGCCATCTCAAGGATGTCCACACGAGCAATGACCTTCCGCCCCTTGAGCGGAACATTCTGTCCGGCTACAGCAAGATGACCATGAAGATGTGGAAGTGTGAACGGTGCCATGCCCTCATGGGCCAGTCCAACGCCTGCTACACCTGCCACAAGTAAAGGGGAACTGAAGATGAGCGTAGCACGCAGAGCTTTTATACAGATGAGTGTGGGCGCGTCCGTCGGTATCCTTTTTACTCCGACGGTCTGGACTGCCCTGGACGACGTGTCCATCTGGACGCAGAATTGGCCCTGGATTCCCACGCTGAAATACGGGGAAGTCAAGGGTCTGCCCACCGTGTCCAAAATGTGTGAATCCGGCTGTGCCGTGAAGGTCCGCACCGTGGCGGGCCAAGCCTTCGGAACCGAGGGCAACGCGGACAACCCCCTTTCGGGCGGAGGTATCTGCCCCCTGTGCGCCAACGGCGTCCAGGTCATGTACAGCCCGACCCGGATCAAGGCTCCCCGTCTCAACGGAGCCGAAATATCCTGGGACGAGGCGCGCACGATAGTGGCCGAAAAGCTCGCTGCGGCGGGCAGCAAGGTCGCCGTGATCAGCGGAGACCAGAGCGGCACCATCAACGAGGTCTTCTCGGCGCTGCTGACCAACCAGGGCAGCGACGACTTCTACGCCATGCCCTGCGAAATGCAGACGGCCGACAAGGCGTGGGCAGGCCTCATGGGCGGTTCCGGTCAGGTCGGATACGATCTCGAAAAGGCCGATGTGGTCCTGCTGGCCGGTGCCGATGCCCTGGAGTCCTGGGGACCCACCGTCGCCAACATGCAGGCCTTTGCCGCCAACGACTCCGGCAAGTTCATCTTTGCCGGGCCGATGCAGACCCGCACTGCGGCCGTTACCAGCAAGTGGGTGCCGGTCCCGTCCGAGGGCATGGCCGCCTTCACGCTGGGCATCTGCTACTATGTCATGCAGGCTGGCCGGTCCGTCGATGCCGCCGACTTCGAGCAGTTCAAGTCCATGGTCGTGAGCAACTACACCCCGGCCAAGGTCGAGGCCACCACCGGCGTTCCCGCCGACACCATGGCCGACCTCGCCAGGACCCTGCTCACCGCCCGCAATCCCGTGGTCGTTCCGGCTGGCTCCGTAGCCGCCGACGCGGCCGCCTTTGCCCTGAACCTGCTCCTGGGCGGCGCCATGACGGTGCTGCCGGAGTTCGACAAGGCCATCGACACCGCCATGTCCCGCAGCGAGATGCTCAAGAAGGACATCCTTCAGGGCGTCAGCGCGGACCTGCTCCTGGTCTACGAGGCCAACCCGGTCTACGCCCTGCCCGAGCAGGTCAAGGCCGGATTCACCGTGGCCTTCGACAGCGTGGAGACCGAGACCACGGCGGCCGCCGACCTGGTGCTGCCCACCCCGCACTCCTACGAGCGGTTCGACGACATGGTCAGCCCCTACGGCATGCCCGTCGCCACCTATACCATCGGAGCCTCGGTTTCCAAGCCGGCTCTTGATGTCATGAACGCTGGCGACTTCGTGCTCGGTCTGGTCGATCTCGGTTTCGAGACCTTCGAGGAGGTGCTCGACGCCAAGGTGTCCGCCATCGGCGCCAACAAGCGCAGGTTGATGTCCGGCACCGCCCATGTGGCGGGCGGCTCGGCCGATGTGGGCGGAGTCACCCTGGCCTCCAGCGTGCTGGGCAAGGCCGCCGTGCCCGTCAAGGGCACCGGAGCCGTGGCCCTGGCCCCCTACACGCTGCTCAACGTGGGCACGGCCAATCAGGCCACCACGCCCAACGCCCCCTGCACCATAAGCAACAACCAGCTCATCGGCGACCACATGGTCGTCATGATGGCTTCCGCCACGGCCAAGAAGCTTGGCGTGGATGTCGGCACCAAGGTCAAGCTCTCCGGTGGAAACGGGGAGTGCGTGGCGTTGGTCCAGATATTCGAGGGCGTCCTGCCCGGCGTCGTGGCCGCCCCCCTGGGCATGGGCCATACCGTGGGCGACGAGTTCTCGAAGGGCAAGGGCGATAATGTCTACAAGATTCTCACGGTGAGCTCGGAGGCTGCCACCGGCACCTCCACATGGGCCGGTTCCACTGTGAACATCGCCAAAATCTAGGGGGAACCGACATGGAAATAAAAGAATTCAAAATCAAGTGGGGCATGGTCATTGATATTGACAAGTGCACCGGTTGCGGAGCCTGCATGGTCGGCTGCCAGGTGGAGAACAATATCGCTCCCATGACCAAGAAAGACCCATATAACTATGTTCAGGCCCTGACCACGCATCGCGACGATGCGTCCAACAAGCTGCGGACCCTGACCTGGATGACCGTGTACGAACTCTCCAACAAAAAGGTCTTCCCGGACCACGAGGTTGCGTACCTGCCCAGGCCCTGCATGCAGTGTGGTCATCCTGCCTGTGTGCCCGTGTGCCCGGTCGTGGCCACCGACAAGAACGAGGAAGGTGGCATCGTCTCCCAGATCTACCCCCGCTGCATCGGATGTCGGTACTGCATGGCTGCGTGCCCCTACCACGCCCGGTACTTCAACTGGTGGGATCCCCTCTGGCCCGAGGGAATGGACAAGGGACTGAGCCCCAACGCCTCGGTGCGTCCGCGCGGCGTGGTCGAGAAGTGCAGCTTCTGCCACAGCCGCTACCTGGACGCCAAGAACAAGGCCCGGGCCGAGGGCTCCGACCCCATGGACCTTGCCGACGGCGCGTACAACACGGCCTGCGCGGAAATCTGCCCCACCAAGGCCATCACCTTCGGCGATCTGAACAATCCCGAGCACAAGGTGTATGAGCTTGCCAAGAGCAAGAAATCCTTCCGCCTGCTCGAGAAACTCGGTCTGGACCCCCAGGTCTACTACATGACCGAGCGCGAATGGGTGCGCATGCAGGGCGACAACTACAATGGCGGCGACGGCGCTGCGTCCAACAATCACGGCTAGGAGGTGAGCAATGGATAGCAAACTCTTCCCGGAAGGGGTCCAGCGGTGCTCGCTTGGCCAGTTCGCCCTCTGGATGGTGCCGATTCTCGGCGTCTTGGTCTGGGGGCTGTATGGTGCCGTGCTGGTGCTTTACAACGGCATCGGCACCACCGGACTGGACAACTACTTCGGGTTCGGCGCGTGGATCACCTTTGACCTCGCCGTCATCGCCTTGGGCGCTGGCGCGTTCTTCACGGGGTTCCTCAAATACATCCTCAAGATCAAACAGCTTGAGAAGATCATCAACCTGACGGTCATCGTCGGCTTCATCTGCTACTCCGGCGCCATGCTGGTGCTGACGCTCGACATCGGCCAGCCGGGCCGCGCATGGTTCGGCTACTGGCATCCGAACGTCCACTCCATGCTGACGGAAGTCATCTTCTGCATCACCTGCTACTGCACCGTCCTGATCATCGAGTTCGTCCCGCTGATCCTGGAGCAGAAGCAGCTGAACAAGATTCCCTTCATCCATGCGCTGGCGCACAACATGCACGTCAACATGGCTCTGTTCGCAGGCCTTGGCGCCTTCCTGTCCACCTTCCACCAGGGTTCGCTGGGCGGCATGTACGGCGTCCTCATCGGTCGCCCCTACGCCTTCCGCGAGGGCTTCTTCATCTGGCCCTGGACCTTCTTCCTGTTCGTGCTCTCCGCTGTTGGCACCGGCCCGGTCTTCACCGTCCTGGTCGCCACCTTCATGGAAAAGCTCACGGGCAAGAAGCTGGTGGACTTCAAGACCAAGGCCCTGATGGGCAAGATCGCCGGCTCCATGCTTTGTGTCTACATGTTCTTCAAGATCCTGGACACTTGGGCCTGGGCTGTCGGCTACCTGCCTACCGTGGGATTGACCTTTGACGAGATGTTCTACGGCATTGCCTACGGCAAGTGGATGCTCTGGACCGAGCTTGTGGTGTGCGGTGTTGTCCCGGCCATCATGCTGGTGACGCCGTCCATCAGAAACCGGCCCGCGATGCTCTACACGGCCGCCATCCTCGGTTGTATCGGCGTGTGCATCAACCGTTATGTGTTCACGGTCCAGTCGCTGGCGCATCCGGTCATGCCCTTTGACAGCTGGCATGTGTACTACGCCAACTGGGTCGAGTACGCCACCTCGCTGATGATCGTCGCCTACGGCTTCCTGGTCTTGAGTCTCAGCTACCGCTATCTGCCGGTCTTCCCCCTGGAGACCAAGCTGAACTACCAGAACAAGTAGGTTCGGTATTCCCGTCACTCCAAGGCCCGCTCGAAAGAGCGGGCCTTTTTGCTTTCGTGGGATGAGGATTCATGAAGCAACTGGGATCGTTGTTCGAGAATGGCTGGTTGTGGAAGGAAAGAGAATAGACAGTGAACTGTCGCTTGATTCCCTTCGGTCACTGACGGGGACCGGGCAGTAGGATTACAGGCGCGGCTGAACGGGCCGCGCCTACCAAAGATTCTTTCAGCCCCCACGCCGCGAGAAATGGAAACGGGCCGCCCATCCCGAAGGATGGGCGGCCCGTTTCCATTTCTCGCGGCTTCTTGACAGCCGGAGGCTCGCTTGGGGTCCAGGCCCCTGGCGGGTCCGGGCAGAGCCCGGCCGCCGGAGGCATCAGTCATCCACTCACGCGGATTCTCCCGGGGCGTCCTCTGGTTGCGCGGTGCGGGCGTCGAGCCAGCGCTGGAATTCGTCCATGTAGGTGTAGAAGATGGGCGTGAGGTAGAGGGTGACGATCTGGGAGAAGGCGAGGCCGCCGACCACGGCCAGGCCGAGGGGGCGGCGGATTTCCGCGCCCGCGCCGAAGCCCAGGGCGATGGGCATGGCGCCCATGATGGCGGCCAGAGTGGTCATGATGATGGGCCGGAACCGGATGGTCGCGCCCTGGAAGGCGGCCTCTTGCGGGGTGAGGCCTGTTTTCTCGGCTTCGATGGCGAAATCCACGACCATGATGGAGTTCTTCTTGACGATGCCGATGAGCATGATGATGCCGACCATGCCGTAGAGGTCGAGGTCGTAACCGAAGAGCATGAGGGTGAGCAGGCCCCCAAAGGCCGCGGAGGGAAGGCCCGAGAGGATGGTCAGGGGGTGGATAAAGGATTCGTAGAGGCTGCCGAGCAGGATATAGATGGCCACGATGGCGATGAAGAGCAGGAAGTAGAGGGAGTTCATGGATTCGGCAAAGGCACCTGCCGTGCCCTCGAAGATGGTGCTCACGGTCTGGGGGAGCTTTTCGTGGGCCAACGCCTCCACGGCCTGGGTGATCTGGCCCATGGAGGTGCCGGGTTTGCCGCTGAAGGCGTAGGTGACGGATTGGAGCTGGCCGGTGTGGTTGACCGTGACCGGCCCGGTGGTTTCCTTGATCCTGGCCAGGGCATCAAGGCGGATGAGGTTGCCTGCGTCGGAGCGGATGTAGAGCATGGAGAGGGCGTCCGAGTTGCGCTGGAACTCGGGCTTGAGCTGCATGATGACCTTGTACTCGTCCACCACGGTGTAGATGGTGGATATCTGGCGTTCTCCGTAGGCGGTGAACAGGGCGTTTTCGATGTCGTTTGCCGTGACGCCGAGGCTGCTGGCCAGATCGCGGTCGATCTCGATCTCGACCTGGGGAGTGCTGATCTGGAGGTCGCTGTTGACGCCGGTGAGCAGCGGATGCTTGCGCAGGTCCACTTCAAACTGCTCGGCGCTGGCGTAGAGGGTGGCCGAGTCGGGCGAGAGCAGGGTGAAGAGGTAGTCGCCCTTGGCCTGCTTGCCGCCGATGGGGATCATGGGTGGGTTGACCAGGAAGACTTCCAGCCCCGGCAGTGAATTGACCGGCCCCCAGAGTTCGCGGAGGATTTCGTCCAGGCTCTTTCGCTCGCTGGCCGGCTTGAGCAGGGCCACGATCATGCCCTGGTTGGAGAGGGGGTAGCCGATGATCTGGATCTGGTTTTTGATGCCGGGATTGGCCCCGATGATGGGCACGGTATCCTTTTGCTGGCGCTCCATGGACTCGTAGGCGATGCCCTGGCGGGCTTGGGTGAAGCCCATGATCAACCCCTGGTCGTCGCTGGGCAGGAATCCCTTGGGAATGACGATGAAGGCCCAGGCCGTGACCGACAGGAGCAGGCCCGAGGCGATCATGGTGGAGCCGCGGTGGCGCAGGCAGAAGTGCAGGCTGGCCTTGTACCAGCCCATGAGCCGGTCGAACACGGGGTCGGACTCGGCGATGCGGGTCTTGCTCTTGAGCAGCCGGCTGCCGAGCATTGGGGTGAGCGAGAGGGAGACCACGCCCGAGACGAGGATGGCCGCGGTGATGGTGGTGGCGAATTCGTGCAGCACGCGGCCGACGATGCCCGCCATGAACATGATGGGCACGAAGACGATGGCCAGCGAGAGGGTCATGGAGATGATGGTGAAGCCGATTTCCCTTGCGCCGTCGCGAGCCGCCTGCATGGGGGTCTTGCCCATTTCCAGGTGGCGGATGATGTTCTCGATCATGACGATGGCGTCGTCCACGACAAAGCCCACGCACAGGGTCAGCGCCATGAGCGAGAAGGTGTCGAGGGTGAAGTCCATGAGGTGCATGACCGCGAAGGTGGCGACGATGGAGAAGGGGATGGCCACCGAGGCGATGAAGGTGGAGGCGATGTTTCGCAGGAAGATGAAGACCACGAGGATGACCAGGGCCACGGCCAGGGCCAGGGTGAATTTGACGTCGTTGACCGACTCCTCGATGAACTGGCTGTTATCGTGAACGATGTCGAGGGTGATGGCCGCGGGCATCTGCGAGGTGATCCAGGGCAGCTTCTGCCTGATGGAGTCCACTATCTCGATGGTGTTGGTGCCGGGCTGGCGTTTGACCGCGATGGTCAGGCTGTGCTTGTCGTTGAGCCAGGAGCTGAAGCGCTCGTCCTTGACGCCGTCCTCCACCAGGCCGAGGTCGCTCAGGCGCACGGGCTGGCCGCCACGATAGGCCACCACCACGTCGCGGTATTCGTCGGCCGTGAGGAGCTGGCCGTTGTCTTCGAGCATGAGGGACTGTTCGGACCCTTCCAGGGTGCCAAGGGGCAGGTTGACGTTGGCTTTGGCCACGGCGTCTCTGACCTCGTCGATGCCAAGGCTGCGCGAGGCCAGCTCGCGGGGGTCGAGCCGGATGCGCACGGCGTATTGCTTTTCGCCGTAGATGAGCACCTGGGCCACGCCGGGAATCATGGAGATGGTCTGGGTGAGGAAGGTCTTGGCGTAGTCGTTGACCGTGGACATGGGCAGGATTTCCGAGCGCACCGAGAGATAGAGAATGGGCGTGTCCGCCGGGTTGACCTTCTGGAAGCTCGGCGGGTCGGTGATCTCCTGGGGAAGGTTGCTTGAGGCGCGGGCGATGGCCGATTGCACGTCCAGAGCCGCGCCGTCGATGTTGCGGTCGAGGTCGAATTGCAGGGTGATGGTGGTGGAGCCCATGGAGTTGACCGAACTCATGGACTGGAGTCCGGCAATGGAGGAGAACTCGCGCTCAAGGGGCGAGGCCACGCTGGAGGCCATGGTCTTGGGGTTGGCCCCGGACATGGAGGCAGAGACCTGGATGGTGGGAAATTCTACCGCTGGCAGGTAGCTCACCGGCATGTGCAGGTAGGAGACGATGCCGAAGAAGAGCAGACCCAGCATGGTCAGGGCCGTCATGACCGGCCTGCGGATGAAGAGTTCGGTGACCTGCATCAGGAGTTCTCCTGGCCTTTGGTGGCGTTGGCGTCAGTGCCGGGCGCCGGAGGGGCGTTTTTGATGGCCACGGGCGCGTCCGGGAAGAGCCGGAGCATGCCCTCGACGACCACGGTCTCCCCGGCGGCGAGGCCAGAGTCGATGACCACCTCCTCGTCCACGCGCAGGCCGGGCACCACGGGCCTGACCTTGGCCTTGCCATCCTCGACAACGAAGATGTACCTGCCGTCCGGGCCGCGCTGCACGGCCTGGGCCGGGACGCGCACCGCGTTCTCCCTGATCGAGAGGATGAGGTCGATGGTCACGAACTGGCCGGGCCACAGGGCGGTATCCTGGTTGGGGAAGCGCGCCTTGAGGTTGATCATGCCGGTGTCCGGGTTGACCCAGTTGTCCATGAAGGTGAGCACGCCCCGGGCGGGCTCGGCCCCGGAGAGGGCAGGCGTGGCCAGGACCGTCAGCTGGTTGTCCACGTATTCGGCCCGGATGCGAGGCAGTTCAAAGCCGGGCACCGAGAACTGCACGTCGGCCGGGGCCAGGGTCTTGATGACCACCAGTTCGTCCTTGTCCGCGCCCACAAGGTTGCCCTCGTCGAGAAGCGTGCTGCCCGCCATGCCGTTGATGGGCGAGGTGATCTGGGTGAACTTCACGTTGCGGCTGGCGATATCCACCTGGGCGGAATCCGCCTCCATGGCCTTGCGCGCGGTCTCGTAGGCGGTGAGCTTGACCTCGTACTCGTCGCGGGAGATCACGTTCTGGTCGTAAAGATCCTTGTAGCGAAGGTATTCCTTGCGCGCGTACTCGGCGGTGGCCCGGTCGCTGGCCACACTGGCCTGGGCGCCCCGCTGGGTGTAGATGTAGGTTTCCGGGTCTATGGTGTAGAGCAGCTGCCCGGCGGTGAGCATGTCGCCATCCAGGAAATGGATGCGCATGATGTGGCCGTCCACGCGTGATTTGACGGTCACGGAGTTGGATGCCTTGACGTTGCCCACGGCCTTGATGGTCACCGGGGTGTCCATGGCCTTGGCCTGGACGGTTGTCACCGGGGCGGGCGGACGGTGCGCGGCTTCCTTTTCCCCGCCGCATCCGGCCAGGGCAAGCAGCAGGCAGAGCAGACCCATGGCGGACACGGCGAAACGGGGCGCAAGATTTTTCGGCAGTGATCCGGGATGGCAAAAGTGTGGCGTATTGGTCATGTTTGCTCCGGTTCGAGGCGGATTGGGAGAAAAAGGGATGTCGTTTCATACGCTGTGGCAGGATTCTGTGCAACGGCAAATCACTCTGGAAGGGGTTCCCGGCTGCGGTAAAACGATAAGGGCCTTGACTTTCAGGTGGATTCGGATAACAAGATACAGGCGAAAACGATGCCCGGAAAGCCTGGCCAACGGGGGCTTGCAGTCTTTTCGGGTCCATTTTTTTTGCCCAATTCACGTGCGGAGTATCCTACATGGCAATGATTGAAGTGCAGAAGCTGCATAAATGGTTTGGCGATTTTCACGTCCTTCAGGGCATCACCGAATCGGTGAACAAGGGGGAGGTTCTGGTCATCTGCGGGCCGTCCGGCTCGGGAAAATCCACCTTCATTCGATGTATCAACCGGCTGGAGGAATACCAGAAGGGAACAATCCTCTTCGACGGTAAGGACATCCACGACAAGGACATCAACATCAACAGCCTGCGCGCCGAAATCGGCATCGTCTTCCAGCAGTTCAATCTGTATCCCCATCTCACGGTTCTGAAAAACGTCACCCTGGCCCCCATGAAGGTCAAGAGCATCCCAAGGGACGCGGCCGAGGAACTGGCCCTGGCCCTGCTTGAGCGCGTGGGCATTCACGATCAGGCCCACAAGTATCCGGCCGAGCTTTCCGGCGGGCAGCAGCAGCGGGTGGCCATCGCCCGGTCCCTGGCCATGAAACCCAAGGTCATGCTCTTCGACGAGCCCACCTCCGCCCTTGATCCCGAGATGATCAACGAGGTGCTTAACGTCATGAAGGATCTCGCCCGCGAGGGGATGACCATGCTCTGCGTCACCCACGAGATGGGCTTTGCCCGCGAGGTGAGCGACCGGGTGCTCTTCATGGATGGCGGCGTGGTGGTGGAGCAGGCCCCGCCCGATGAGTTTTTCAAGAACCCCCAGCACCAGCGTACAAAGAACTTCCTGAAGGAAATTCTTTAGGTCCGATATCCGATTGTGCACTTGAAAAGAGAGAGGAGGAAGTATGAAACGTTTGGTAGTCGTATTGGCTCTGGTTCTGACCATGATCGTCGGCGTGTCCGCCGCCCACGCCAACAAGCTCGAAGAGATCAAGGCCAGGGGCGTGCTCGTGGCCGGTGTCAGGGATTCCACCAACCTGTTCGGTTTCGTTGATCCCAACACCAAGGACCTGGTCGGTTTCGACATCGACGTGGTCCGCTACATCGCCAACAAGCTGGGCGTGGACATCCAGTTCAAGGTCGTCACCTCCAACAACCGCATCCCCATGCTGGTGCAGGGTGCCGTGGACATCGTGGCCGCCACCATGACCCACAAGTTCTCCCGCGACGAGCAGATAGACTTCTCCATCACCTACTTCATGGATGGCCAGAAGCTCTTGGTCGAGAAGGGCTCCGGCATCAAGTCCACCGCCGATCTGGCCAACAAGAAGGTCGGCACCGTCAAGGGTTCCACCTCCGAGAAGAACATCAAGGACGCCCAGCCCGCCTCCCAGGTCATCTCCTACGACGAGTACCCGCAGGCCTTCATGGCTCTGAAGCAGGGCAAGGTCGTGGCCGTGACCACCGACTCCGGCATCCTGGCCGGCCTGAAGGCTGGCGATGTCGATCCCGAGAAGTGGGAGATCGTCGGCGAGTTCTTCTCCTCCGAGCCTTACGGCCTCGGCGTTCCCGAGAACGAATCCAAGTTCCGCGACTTCGTCAACCTGTGCCTCAACGAGATGTGGCTCGACGGCACCTATCATGCGACCTTCAAGAAGTGGATGGGTTACGATCTGCCCGCCGGTTGGCAGATGGAGCTGTGGCCCATGTAATTACGGCCTGATTCGTCCGTCCGGGAGTGCCTCGGCACTCCCGGACTTTCCCGTTTTTCTGACCCATAACCGACGGATACCGCCTTGTCTTACAACTTCAATTGGAAGATCATGCTCTCCGGCGAGCCCGCCCATTGGATGTGGGAGGGGTTTGTCACCACATTGCAGATCGCGTCCATTTCCCTTGTCTGCTCCATGCTGCTTGGCATCATCATCTGCGTTTTTCGGATGACGCCGTTTCGCCTGCTGCAATGGTTCAGCCTCGCCTACACCGAATTTTTCCGGAATACGCCGCTTTTGGTGCAGATATTCTTCTGGTACAACGCATCCCATTTCGTCATTCCCGCATCCATCAACAAGTGGATGAATGCGCTCTATCACTGGTTTCCCGGCCCATTCACCCTGTTCGGGCACGAGTTCGCGGGCCAATGGATGCTCTTCAACGTGGAGTTCATCACCGGCGTCATTGCCCTGACCGTGTACACCTCCGCCTTCATCGCCGAGGAGATCCGCTCGGGCATCTTCTCCATTCCCAAGACGCAGCTCGAAGCCTCCCGCTCGGTGGGGCTCTCGTTCATCCAGGCCTACCGGTACGTCATTCTGCCGCAGGCCCTGCGCATCGTTGTTCCGCCGCTCATTTCCCAGTCCCTCAACCTGATCAAGAACTCATCCTTGTGCATGGTCATCGGCGTGACCGAGTTGATGTTCATGGCGAGCCAGGTGGAGTCCTACTATGGCGCGCCATTCGAGGCTTTTTCCGCAGCCCTGCTGATCTACCTGGTCATCTCGCTCTTCGTGTCCTTCTGCATCAATATGTACAACAAGCACTTCTTGATCCAGGTCAGCTACTAGGGGAGGCCGGGCATGCATTGGAACGTCGTCATAGACAACTTTGATTATTTCCTCTGGGGGCGCGCTTCCGTGGACGGGGTGTTTCCCTTTGTCCACGATGTGGGCGGCATGGCCGCAGGCATCATCCTGGCCTTTTTCGGCATCCTGGGCGCTTTCTGGATCGGCCTTGCGGCCGGGCTGATGCGCCTGTCCAAGCGGTGGTGGATCAAGTATCCGGCCGTGGCTTACATTGAAGTGATACGCGGCATGCCGCTGTTGCTGCTCATCTTCTGGTTCTTCTTCCTGGCCCCGGTGGTGCTCGGCAAGTCACTGCCCGCCTTCTCGACCACGCTCGTCTGCTTCATCATCTTCACCGGTGCCTACATCGGCGAGATCGTGCGCGCGGGTGTGCTGGCTCTCCCCAGTGGGCAGATGGAGGCCGCGCGCGGCTCCGGGCTCTCCCGCTATCAGGCCATGCGCTACGTCATCCTGCCCCAGGCCTTGCGCAACATGATCCCGTCCTTTGTCAACCAGTTCGTCTCCCTGACCAAGGATACCTCCCTGGCCTCGGTCATCGGCGTCAACGAGCTGACTCGCACCGGCGTCCAGGTGGACAACCGCGAGATGGTCGCCTCCTTCGAGATATGGATCACCATTGCCGCGCTTTATTTCTGTATCTGCTACGTGCTGACATCCATCAGCCGACGCATGGAGGCCCACCTGTCGCGCTATCAGGCCAGGGGGCGCTAGGTGGTCTTGACTCAGGAAAAGCTCGCCCGTTTCATTGATCATACGCTGCTCAAGTCCGATGCCACGGCCCGGGAGCTGGACGAACTCTGCTCCCAGGCCGTGCGTTTCGGCTTCTACGGGGTGTGCGTGAACTCCGCGCGCGTCGGCCATGTCAGCCGTCGGCTGGCCGGGGAGTCGCCTGTGCCGGTGTCGGTGGTCGGTTTTCCCCTGGGTGCCTCGCCCTCGGGCGTGAAGGCGCTGGAAACGGCCATGGCCGTGGAGCAGGGCGCGCGGGAGATCGACATGGTCCTCAACCTCGGCGCCCTCAAGGACGGCGATCACGCCCTCGTGGCCGAGGATGTGGCTGCCGTGGTCAAGGCAGCGCAGGGGGCATCGGTCAAGGTCATCCTCGAAACCGCCTTGCTTGGCGATGCTGAAATCGTTCTGGCGTGCAAAATCTGCGTGGATTCCGGCGCGGTTTTCGTCAAGACGAGTACCGGATTCGGTCCGGGCGGGGCTACGGTGGAGGCTGTCCGGCTCATGCGCGTCACAGTGGGGCCAGAGGTAGGCGTCAAGGCCAGCGGAGGCATATCCACCTATGAAAAGGCGCTGTCCATGCTCGAAGCCGGGGCCAATCGCATCGGCGCATCGGCCTCTGTGGGTATCGTTTCCGCCAAAAACCCGGAGGGTTTTTGATGGATTTTCCGCTCCAGAATTTCTTTTCCCCGGACGAAATCGAAGCCGAATCTCTGCGAATCATCGACGCCGAGGTACCGAAACCGCGTCTTTTTTCCGGTGATAAATGGCAGATCGTGCGCCGCATGATTCACACCACGGCGGATTTCGAGCTGCTCGAACTGGTCCGTTTTCATCCCGATGCGGTCCACTCCGGGCTTCAGGCGCTGCGTGCCGGGGCGAAAATTGTCACCGATACCGAGATGGCCCGGCAGGGAATCCCGGTGCGTCGGCTCGAACCCCTGGGCGCGACCGTGCACTGCCTGATGAACGACGGGCGGGTGGTCGCCCGGGCCAAAGCCGAAAACATCACCCGGGCCACGGCAGCCGTGGATGTGGCTGTGGACGAGATTCATCCCGACATCTTCGTGGTGGGCAACGCGCCCACCGCCCTCATCCGGCTGGTGGAGCACCTGGACGCGGGCATGCCTGCCCCGGCCCTGGTGGTGGCCATGCCCGTGGGCTTTGTCAACGCTGCCGAGTCCAAGGCGCTGCTCATGAGCCGCCCGGTGCCCTTCATCGCCATCGAGGGACGCAAGGGCGGGTCCGCCCTGGCTGCCAGCGTGGTCAATGCCCTGTGCATAATTGCCCGGGAGTTTTCCTAGATTTCTTCTTTTTCTTCGTATACGGGTGGAGAAACGTCGCCCCGGGGCCGGTGTTGCCGACGCTTATTCTGTCGGCCCCCGGCTCCTGGCGTATCTGTTTCTTTTTGTTGCCGATCTCATGGCCAACCCTTTGAGGGCGGCAGGGGGAGGCGTCTGTGTCGGGTTGTGGTGATATTGCCCTGATATTCCGGGGTGATGTCAGTGCGTTCATGAACTGCGGGCGGTTCGCCCGCCCAGGGCTGTCAAGCGTTGGAAGGAGCTATGGCCAACAAGAAAAAGGGTAAGAGCAAGATCACCGTATACCCGGACTGGTGCAAGGGGTGCGGCATCTGTGTCGAGTTTTGCCCGGGCAGGGTGCTGGAGTTGAGCAGCCAGGGCAAGGCCACCGTGGTGCGTGAGCAGGATTGCATCCGCTGCGGATTCTGCGAGCTGCACTGTCCCGACTTCGCCATCGTGGTCCAGGACAAGGATTTCGTGGAGGCGGACAAGCTCCCCAGGCGTCGTTCCGCCAAAACAACGGACAAGGGGGAGTAACCCATGGCCAGACCGAGAAAACGCAAGGAAATCTTCGCGCTGGGCAACGAGGCCGTGGTCGAGGGCGCGCTGTTGGCGGGCTGTTCCTTCTACGGCGGCTATCCCATCACCCCGTCCTCGGAGATCATGGAGATCATGGCCGCCCGGCTGCCCCTTACCGAGGATGGCGTGTTCATTCAGCTTGAGGACGAGATCGCCAGCATGGGGGCCATCATCGGCGCATCCCTGGCCGGGCGCAAGGTGCTCACGGCCACCTCCGGCCCCGGCTTCTCGCTGATGCAGGAGAACCTGGGCTACGCCATCATGGCCGAGACGCCCATGGTTCTGGTCAACGTCATGCGCGGCGGGCCGTCCACCGGGCTGCCCACCAGCCCGGCCCAGGGCGATGTGCAGCAGGCGCGCTGGGGCACCCACGGCGACCACCCCATCATCGTGCTCTCCGCATCCAATGTGCAGGAATGTCTGGACATGACCATCACGGCCTTCAATATGGCCGAGAAGTACCGCACCCCGGTCATCCTGCTGCTCGACGAGGTCACGGCCCACACCCGCGAGAAGATCGAGATTCCCAATCCCGGCGAGTTCGAGGTTTTCTCGCGCACGGTGCCGAGCATGCCGCCCGAGTGGTACAAGCCCTACGAGGAGACAGTGCGCGGCGTGCCGCCCATGCCGCCGCTGGGCTCGGGCTACCGTTTCCACGTCACCGGGCTGGTCCACGACCGCAACGGGTTCCCCACCCAGCGGCCCGAGGAGATCGTGGAACTCCTGGAGCGTCTTCACCGGAAGATCGACCAGTTCTTCTACGACATCCAACTGGTGGACACCATCGAGACCGCCGATGCCGATGTGGTGGTCATCGCCTACGGCAGCGTGGCCCGTTCGGCCGAGCTGGCCGTGCGTCAGGCGCGCGAAAACGGCGTGCGGGCCGGGCTGCTCAAGCTCAAGACCCTGTTCCCCTATCCGCGCAGGCAGACCGAAAAGGTGCTGGCCCACGCCCGCACCCTTGTGGTGCCCGAGATGAACATGGGCCAGATGTCCCGCGAGGTGAAGCGCGTCAACATGGGCCGGGCCTCGGTCAGGACCATCAACCGCATCGACGGCCAGATCGTCACTCCCTCGGAAATCCTCAAGGTCATCATGCAGGGGTAGCCAGATGAACGAAATCACAGGCAACGAGATCATCCACCAGTATCTGCGGCACAACAAGAAGTTCCCGCACGTGCTCTGTGCCGGGTGCGGCCACGGCATCGTGCTGGGCACCCTCATCCGGGCCATCCACACGCTGGCCATTCCCAAGGACGACGTGGTCATCGTGGCGGGCATCGGCTGTTCGGGCCGCTTGGCCGTGTATGTGGACTTCAACACGGTCCACACCACCCACGGCCGTGCCCTGACCTTTGCCACCGGCATCAAGATGGCCAACCCGAAGCTCAACGTCATCTGCATCATGGGCGACGGCGACGCGCTCTCCATCGGCGGCAACCACCTGATCCACGCGGCCCGGCGCAACATCGGCGTCACCGCCCTGATCCTCAACAACAACATCTACGGCATGACCGGCGGGCAAAGCTCCCCGGCCACGCCCGAGGGATCGACCACCATGACCAACCCCTACGGCCAGCTCGACGCCAGCTTCGACACCGTGGCGCTGGCCAGGGGGGCCGGGGCCAACTATGTGGCGCGCGGCACGGTCTTTCACGTCAAGCGGCTCGAGAAGATCATGGTCGAGGCCATCTCCCGGCCCGGTTTCAGCGTGGTGGAGGCCATCACGCCCTGCCACACCCAGTACGGCCGCAAGAATCGCTACAAGACCCCGGTGGACATGTACAAGTGGCTCAAGAAGGCCGCCGTGCCCATTGATCGCTATGAAGAAATGACCGAAGAGCAGCGGACCGACCGGCTGCCCATCGGCGTGTTCGTGGCCGAGGACCGTTCGGGATTCGAGGAGCGCTACCTGTCCCTGCAAGCGCAGATGCGGGCCAAGGGGGGCAAGTGATGAAACAGCAGCAGCAACTCCACCGTTTCGAGATCCGCTTCTCCGGCCTTGGCGGCCAGGGCATCATCACCCTGGGCAGGGTCATGGGCCAGGGACTCGCCCTGGGCCACGGATACAACGTCACCCAGACCCAGAGCTACGGCCCCGAGGCGCGAGGCGGGTCCAGCCGGTGCGATCTGGTCATCAGCTCCGAGCCCATCAGCTATCCCAAGGCCGAGAGCCTCGACCTGCTGGTGGCCCTCTCCCAGGAGGCGTGCAACGCCTACTATCCCTATCTCAAGCCGGGCGGCGCTCTGGTGCTGGAGTCCGATCTGGTCAAACAGCCGCCCACCAACCGCTTCCTCGGCCTGCCCTTCACCAGCCTGGCCCGCGACAAGGTGGGGGTGGCCCAGGCCATGAACACCGTGGTCCTGGGTGCTCTTTCGCACCTGCTGCCGTTCATCAGCCAGTCGGTCATGCGCAAGAGCCTGGAGTCCTCGCTCCCGGCCAAGATTCGGGCCGTGAACGTCAAGGCCTTCAACCTCGGCCACCGGCTGGCCAAAAAGGAATGGGGCGACGACGCCGGAGAAGTCTGGCGCGTGGAAGACTCCGAGCGCGACTAGCGTTTGATACGATGGCGAATAAAAAGGGGCACCGGGCGACCGGTGCCCCTTTCGCTTGCTACGGGTCTAGTTGAAGGAGGTCTTGACCGTGGGGTCGAGCCCGTCGTCCTTGCGCAATTGGGGCAGGAGCTGGCGGACGTTGTCCGTGATGGGGATTGTCCAGGTGTGGGCCGAGATCACGGCCCGGTCGTCGAGCCGGGTGATCTTGGCGGAAACATAGACGAAGTTGTCGCCGATGACATAGGCCCCGGAGAGCATGGCCGCCCGTGGCGGCAGGTGTTCGAGGCTGCCCGTGGTCGGCTTGGCGTATTTCTCGGGCTCGATTCCCTTGGGCAGGAAGTAGTCCGTGGGTTTGGGGTCGCCGCCGGTGATGACCATGCCGCGCTGCACCAGTCTGTCCACCACCTGCTCCATGACCACGGTGCCGAAGATGGTCGTGTCAGTCGGGTCGTCGTGGTTCGTGAACCGCTTGGCGTAGATCGGCGATCTGGACGACAGCTCGTATTTGCCGACGTTGGCGTAGAGCACGTTGGCAGCCCGGAAGTTGATCTCCTCGATGGGCACGGCGGCCTGGTCGTGGAAAGAGCGGGATGTGGGCGCGGTGTCGAAGACGTAGTCGTAGGTCTTGCCCGTGGCACGCTTGGTGTCCTCCCAGAACCTGTTGCCGCAGCCCTGGGCCGAGAGGAGGACAGCCAGGACGAGAAAAACGAGGGATGTCTTGTGCATGCGATGCCCGCTGGTTGTCGTTGACCGCGCGTGCCGGGAGCCGGTCGCGTGGTGGTTCTCAAGCCTCATCGGTCAACTCTCGGATTTCCTTTAGGATTGCCCTGATCAGGGCAGACAGGGCCGCAGACGCCTCCCCGGCCCGGGCGATGACGGTTTCCAGGGACGCCTCCTGCATGCAGTCGGGCAGGTTCTTGTTGGTCAGGCAGGAGAGGCCGAGTAGGCGCATGCCCATGTGCCGGGCGGCGATGGCCTCCACGCAGGTGGACATGCCGATGGCGTCCGCGCCCATGGCGCGGTACATGCGCGTCTCGGCCGGGGTCTCCATGTTCGGACCCATGACCTGCATGTAGACGCCCCGTTCGAGGCGTATGCCAAGGGCCAGCGCCTTGTCCACGGCCAGTCGGCGCAGCCGGGAATCGTAGACCTCGCACATGTCCGGGAAGCGCTCCCCCCAGGGTTCGTGGTTGTCGCCGCGCAGCGGGGTGGTGCCGGTCAGGTTGATGTGGTCCTCGATGAGCATGGGCGAGCCCGTGGCAAAGGAGGGGTTGAGCGCGCCCGCCGCGTTGGTCAGGATCAGGACGCCCACGCCCATCTCGCCCAGGGTGCGCACCGCGTGGGTCGCCTGTCGGGCGTCGAACCCTTCGTAGAGGTGGTGGCGGCCGTGCAGGGCGATGACCGGCGTTCCCTCGACGGTGCCCACCACGAGACGGCCCGCGTGGCTGGCCACGGTGGAGACCGGAAAGCCGGGAATATCGCCGTAGGATAGGCTTTTTTGGTTCTCCATGGCCTCGGTCAGCCCGCCCAGGCCGGTGCCGGTGACAAGCCCCGCACTCCCGGCTTGAATTTTGCCTAGCTTTTCGTGTATGTATGCGGCAGACTGTCGTACCATCTCATGGTATTTCATGCGGACTCCCCATATCCGGCGAGCACTGCGGGCCGGATCGGGGACAGGTTGCCCACTGATCGACCGAACAGAACCCAAGGACTGGCAGATATTATGGATATCGTGACGCTACTTGGCCTCGCCGTCGGATTGTCACTCATCATCGGCGCCATCGTCATCGGCGGGGCTGTCGATGTCTTCATCAACGTTCCCGGCATGATGATCGTTTTCGGCGGAACGCTGGCCTCCATCATGGTGGCTTTCCCGTTTGAAGAGGTCATACAGGGCTTCAACGCCGGGTTCAAGATGTTCGTGCAGCGCAAGACCAAGGTCCGCGACGTGGTCAACATCATGGTCAAGGTCGCCGAGATCAGCCGCCGAGAGGGGTTGGTGGCCCTGGAGAACGTCCAGACCGAGAACATGGTCCTCAAGAAATCCTGCCAGCTCATCGCGGACAACGCCGACCCGGCCCTGATCCGCACCACCCTGGCCATCGAGATCAGCTCCATGCGCAGGCGGCATCAGGTGGGGCAGGACGTGTTCAAGCGGCTGGCCGCGCTGGCCCCGTCCTTCGGAATGATGGGAACCCTCATCGGTCTGGTCCAGATGCTGTCGCAGCTCGACGATCCCAAGTCCATCGGCCCGGCCATGGCCGTGGCCCTGCTGACGACCTTCTACGGCAGCGCCATGTCCACCCTGATCTTCATCCCCATGGCGGCCAAGCTCAAAGCGCGGACCCTACAGGAACAATTGCACCTTGAGGTCATCTTCGAGGGGGCCAAGTCCATCCTGGAGAACAACAACCCCAGGCTCGTGTACGAGAAGCTGTCGTCGTTCCTGGCTCCGCACGAGCGCGAGACACGCTGATGAGCGAAAACTACGAGGACATCCTTGGCATCCGCGAGGAAGAGGACGATTCCGGCCCGGAGTGGTTGACGACCCTGGCCGATCTGGCCCTGCTCCTGCTCGTCTTTTTCGTGCTGCTGTATTCCATGTCCACCCTGGATACCGAGAAGTTTTCCAAGACCTTCTCGTCCGTGACCCAGGCCCTGCAGGGCAAGCTCGACAAGATTTCCACCAGCCGCATCACCCAGGAAGAGGCCGGGGTGCTCATTGATCAGGCCATCATGCGCCGCCAGATCATCGAGTCGCAGCGCAAGGTGTTCGCCGAGGTCAAGACCCTGCAAACCAAGAAGGGCGTGGAGGGGCTGGTCTCGGCCAACTTCGAGGACGGGGTCATCACCCTGCGGGTGCCGGGCGACGTCATGTTCGGCTCGGGTCAGGTGGCCCTATCGCCCCGGGGCGTCGAGGTGGTCGCCGCGCTCAAGGATTTCTTCATCCAGCACCGCGACCAGAACATCAAGATCATCGGCTACACGGACAATATCAATCCCAGCAAGAACTCGCGTTTCGTGGACAACTGGGAGATATCGGCCCTGCGTGCGGTCAATGTGCTGCGCCAGCTGCTGGACATGGGCATCGAATCCACCCGGCTGACCGCCACTGGGCTGGCCTACCTCAACCCCATCTATCCAAACACGTCCGAGGAGTATCGATCCAGGAACCGGCGGGTGGAGTTCGTGCTTGAAAAACGGGTCACCGGCAATTAGGCTTCCGGCCTGACGAATCGTGAATGCAACCATCGGGGGGGATATGGGATTCGACTTAGACATACCAAGCGGCGACGATCAGCTCCGCAAGGCTTTCCGAACCAAGGTTCCCGGCCTGACAGCGCGATTTCCGGCCCTTGACAAAGTCTTCGAGGTCAAGGACCTGAGCGCCACAGGGTTCGCCGTCCTTGATCCGGCCAAGGGGTTCAAGGAGGGGCAGCCGCTGGACGTCGATCTGCTCATCAGCAAGAAGATATTCCTCGCCGCGGCCACGGCCCAGGTCATGCGCGTGCTCGACAACGGCATCGTGGGCATCAACTTCGTGGACCTTGAGCGCCAGAAGCAGGTCAAGCTCGACAAGCTCGTGCTTGAGGTGCAAAAGCGGCTCATCGAACTGCGCAAGAAACAGCGCGAGCAGGAAGGCTGACCGGTCGCCTATGTCTGGAACCGGGCACAAGGTTCTTATCGCCAACCGGGGCGAGATCGCCATGCGGGTCATGCGGGCCTGCGTGGGGCTCGGCCTCGACTTTGTCTGCGTCCACACGCCTGAGGATGTCCACAGCGGCCACGTCAGGCTGGCCCGGGAACTGGGCGGCGAGGGAGCCGTCTATCGCATCCACTCCTACCTCGACGCCAACGAGCTGTTCGCCGTGGCCGATGCGGCCAAAGCCACGGCCGTGCATCCGGGCTACGGCTTCTTTGCCGAGGATTTCCGCTTCGCCCGCCGGGTGGTGCGCCGTGACCGGCCCATGGAGTTCATCGGCCCGTCGTGGTGGGTCATCCGCGACCTGGGCGACAAGATCAACACCAAGCGCATCGCCCGCAGCCTGGACGTGCCCACCGTGCCCGGTTCGGACAGGCCGGTGTACAGCGAGATGGAGGCCGACGAGATAGCGGCCAGCCTCTTCGAGTTCCAGGCGACTCAGGGCATCATCGACGGTGTGATCATGGTCAAGGCCTCGGCGGGCGGCGGGGGCATGGGCATTGAGGAGGTGGGCAGCTTCGACGAGTTCCGCTCCGTGTTCCGGCGCATCCGCAATTACGCCAAGCGCAATTTCGGCGACGAGGGCGTGCTCATCGAGCAGCGCATCTTTGATTTCAACCACCTGGAGGTGCAGGTGGTCTCCGAGCGCGGCGGCAGGAACCACGTCCATTTCGGCACGCGCAACTGTTCCATCCAGAGCACGGGCAAGCAGAAGAGGGTGGAGGTGGCCCCCGGTTTCGCGCCCGGGGTCGTGCCCTACACCTTTGACGCGGCCAGGACCCTGGCCGACATCACCGACTACTCCCTGGCCATGGCCCGGGAGGCCGGGTACGACAACGTGGGCACCTGGGAGTGGATCGTCACCCCTAGGGGCGAGCCCTTCCTCATGGAGGTCAATACGCGCATCCAGGTGGAAAACGGTGTCTCGGCCGTGATCTCGCGTGTGAAGGGCCAGCCCGTGGACATCATCACCGAGCAGATACGCCTCGCCCTTGGCCAGTCCCTGGGCTATTCCCAGGAAGACATCGCCTTTGAGGGGGTCGGCATCGAGTACCGCATCGTGGCCGAGAACACCGACAACCGCTTCACCCCCTGCGCCGGGACTGTCACCCGTCTTTCCTGGCAGGAGCACGACTGGCTCCGGGTCTTCACCCAGGTGCCGCCGGACGCGCCTTACGACATTCCCATGGAGTACGACCCCAACCTCGCCCTGGCCATTGTCTGGGGCACCGACCTTGACGAGGCCAAGGCGCGCGGCCTGCGCTTTCTCGACGAGCTGGTTCTTGAGGGCACGGTCTCGGGCAGGGAGGGCGCGTTTTACACAAATATCCGGTATCTTGCCGGAATGACCGGTGAAATCCTGGAGTTCTGACCATGGACACAGACAGACGAATCCAGGACATCAAGGACCGCCTCGCCTACATCCGCGACATTTTCGGGGGCAAGGAGGACGATCACATCCGCCTGCTCACGGCCAAGCTCGGCGAGGTGCTTGATCGCGATGCCGCCACCCCCGGCGGCGTGCAGGCCGAGGAACTGTCCCGGCTCGAAGACCTCTTCGCCTTTTCCGAGCGCAAGCTCGACACCCAACTCACCCCCATGGACCGGGTGCGCATCGTGCGCCACCCGCAGCGCATCTGTCTTAAGGACATCTTGGAAAACGTCTACGACAACTATACCGAAATCGGCGGGCGGGGCGAGTTCAACATCGACCCGAGCATGCTCATCGCCCGGGCCTATTTCTCCAGGCGGGTGGGGGAGCGGATCGTCAACCAGATGGTCATGGTCATCGGGCAGGAAAAGGGCCACGGCGAGGCGTATCGCAACGGCGGCTCGGTCAAGCCCTGGGGCAACGCCAAGGCCCTGCACTACATGAAGGTGGCCGAGACGGAGAACATCCCGATCCACACCTTTGTCTTCACCCCCGGGGCCTACCCGGTGGAGGACTGGCCCGGCGCGGCTCAGCAAATCGCCAGGAATCTCTATGAGATGGCCGCCCTCAGGGCACCGGTGGTTGCGGTCTTTTCCGAAGGCGGCTCCGGCGGGGCCGAGGCAGTGGGCCTTGCCGACCGGCGGATCATGCTCTCCCATGGCTATTATTCGGTCATCTCGCCCGAGGGGGCGGCGGCCATCGAGGGCGGCCTGCGGACAGACAGCCGGGCCACGCCGGAACTCATAGAGAAATGCGCCCGCCAGCTGCGCATCACGGCCCTGGACAATCTCGAAAACGGCTATGTGGACCGGGTGCTTCAGGAGCCGCCGCTGGGGGCGCGGCCCACGCACTATGACTTTTTCCGCGACCTGCGGCGCGAGCTGATCCAGGCCACCAACGAGGCTGTCAGCGAGGTCAGGTCCATGAAGCTGTTCCGGGCCATGGCCGTGCGTGCCAGTGTCGGCGATGCCGAGGTCGTCTTCATGCGCTGGAATCTCTCCAGCTCGGCCTCGAACCGGCTGGTAGACCTGCGCCAGCGAAAGTTCCGGGCCATGAGCCGCCACGCCTGCCTGGACGGCACCGGGCTGATCAAGCGCATGGCCGCCTCGGCCAGAGGCACCGTCTGGGCGGCCAATTCCTTTTTGCGCTACGATCTGCTGGGACGGCAGAAGAAACGGCTGGACGCCATGCTTGAAGACCTGGGGGCCGAGGCCCACATCGTGCGGCGAAAGCTGCTCATGCCGCTCAAGCGGATCATGGACAGCATCCTGCCCGTGACCAATGTGGAGCAGCAGAAAAAGGGCGACGCGGTCAGGGACAGACTGACGCGGCTCTCCTGCCCCGAGGACGGAGCCTGTCTGGTGGGCAGCGAGTGGGCGTGGATCAGCCCGCGCAGCCAGGAAGACAGGACCGTGTCCTGTCCCCAGGTGCGCACCCACCACTGCCCGGATCTGTGGGTGCCCGATCTGTACGGCGATTTCGCCGGGGTCTGCCCCAGTTGCGGCCACCATTTTCCCATGGAATACCCGTGGTATCTCCACAATGTCTTCGACTACGACCGTTCCCGGGAGTTCAACCAGCGGCTGGAATCCATGAATCCGCTGGGCTACGAGCAGTTCGACGCCAAACTCGATCAGGCCAAGGAGCGCACCGGCCTCAAGTCCGCCTGCATCACCTTTGAAACGGCCATCAACGGGGTCGAGACCGTGGTGGCCGTGCTGTGCGCGCCGTTTCGCGGGGGCAGCGTGGGCGCGGCCGAGGGTGAGAAGTTCATCCGCGCCGCCGAGCGGGCCGGACGCAAGCGCCAGCCCTTCATCGCCTATGTGCATGGCACGGCGGGCATTCGCATCCAGGAGGGCGTCAACGGCGTCATCCAGATGCCGCGCTGTACCATCGCGGTGCGCCGCTACATCGACGGAGGCGGGCTCTACCTCGTGCTCTACGACACCAACTCCTATGCCGGGCCGGTGGCCAGCTTCCTTGGCTGCTCGCCCTATCAGTTCGCGGTCCACTCGTCGAACATCGGCTTTGCCGGGCCGGGCGTCATTGCCGAGACCACGGGCATGGCCGTGGCCCCGGACTATCACAGCGCCTACCACGCGCTGTCGCGCGGGCATATTCACGGCATCTGGGACCGACGCGAGGTTCGGAAGAACCTGCACCAGGCCCTCTTGACCATGGGTGGCCGCAACCTTTATTATCGCTAGCCCGCCCGCCGGGGCGCGCCTGCCACCAAAATCGAAATCAAGGAAGAGTACGTGCTGAATATCAAGGAATTACTCGATACCGTCAAAGCTTCGCCCTATCGCGAAATCGTCATCCATGCGCCCCACACCGGGGTGGTGGAGTTCACCGGTCTCAAGGCGGGCGATCGTGTCCACGGCCGCTTCGGCGAATACAAGGAAAAGCCCGGAACCCTGCTCGGACACCTGACCCGCGAGAAGAACAAAAAGCCGATCCACGCGCCCGAGAAGGGCGAGGTCGGGATGATCCGCACCGAGCTTGAAGGGAAATTCGTCGAGGCCGGTGAGCCGCTGGTGACCATCAAGCACTTCCTGACCCGCCAGGAGGTTATCGAACTGGTCCTGCAGAAGGCGCTGTATCTCTTCCGCGCCCCGGAGAGGGCCAAATACTATTTCGTGCCCGAGGTGGACCAGAAGCTCAAGGTCTCGGGCAAGCGCTCGGTCAAGGTGCGCGAGGGCATGGAGCTGATGATTGTTTCCCGCATGAAGCGAGAGACGCCGCTTTCGTACTCAGGCCCGGAAGGCATCATCTATTCCGTGTATTTCGGCCGGGGCGACAACGTGGACGAGGGCGAGCCCCTCATCGGCGTCTGCCCCGAGGACCAGCTGTCGGTCATCCAGGATGTGGTCGCCCGCATCCAGAGCGAGTGGGAAGAGGAATGATCGTTTTGGCCGCAGGCCCGCGCAAGGTGGCCTGCGGCCATAAACCGCGCACCCGGGAGGGACCATGGGCAAGTTACTGCAGATTCGCGTTTCGGCATCGACCTTCAGCGAGGACGAGGTGGCAAAGACCTGGCCCGCCCTGTGGAAACTGGTCTGGGGCGAGGGCGGCGACGCCATCCCGCGCAAGGGGGTGATGGAATTGGCCCAGGCCGTGTTCGACGCCGTGCGCGCCGGGCTCATTCCAAAGGAGCAGCGCGAGCCGCTGCGCGAGAGGGCGGAAGAGGCCGAGGCCCTGCGCTTCAAGGTTCAGGATGCCCTGGCAGCCCGCCAGCCCGCAGAGGCGGACACCCTCTCCTATGAACTCGAAGGATGCCTCGACGCCCTGGAAGACATTGCCCGCAATTTTTGATAGATGATAAGGCCAAAGCGAATGTTTATATGTAAGGAGTTGATATGGCTGGAAGTATGAACAAAGTGATCCTCATAGGCCGCCTGGGGCGCGATCCCGAGCTGTCCTATACGCCCAACGGACAGGCCCGGGCCAAATTCTCCATCGCCACCGACGAGGGGTATCGGGACCGGCAGACCGGCCAGAAGGTCGAGCGCACCGAGTGGCACAATATCGTGGCCTGGAGGCAGACCGCGGAGTTCTGCGGCAACTATCTGGCCAAGGGGCGGCTGGTGCTGGTGGAGGGCAAGTTGCAGACCCGCAAGTGGCAGGATCAGACCACCGGTCAGGACCGCTACATGACCGAGATCGTGGCTGACAACGTGCAGGGGCTTGATCGCGCTCCGGATGGCCAGCACGCCGGAGGCCAGCAGGGCGGCTATCAGCAGGACCAGCAGGGCCAGGGCGGATACCAGCAGCACAGCCAGCAGGGGCAGCAGGGCGGATATCAGCAGCAGGGCGCGGGCCAGGGCCAGCGGCCCCAGACGCGCAAGCAGGAGCCCGAGGAGGACCTGGGCCCGGCCTTCCCCTCCGAGGCCAGCGGCATGGACGACGTGCCCTTCTGACCGGGCGTGTCGGCGAGTGTCGGGAAGCCCCCGCGCTGCTGACACGGCGGCACGGGATCGCGAGACGAAGAGGGTGGTTTCGGCCACCCTTTTTGTTTGTGGCTGGCGGGGATGCTTAGCGGGGGGCCTTGGTGCGCTTGACCGGGGTGGAGTAGAATGTGTTGTAGACCAGGGTCAGGGCGCAGGCGAACACGGCCGCGCCGATGCCGATGAGCACGTTGTTGTAGGGCGGCGCGGTCAGGGCCACGCGGATGAGCAGGGTGGCCAGGGCAAAGCCGGAGTTACGGAAGACGGCGCGAAACTCGGGCAGGAAGCGCTGGGCGATGAGCACCAGCATGATGTCGCTGAAGATCAGGACCGTGTAGAATTTCTCGAAAAAGGCGTGGGGCATCCGGCCCGAGGCCAGGAGCAGGCAGTTTTCCACGGCCATGCCGATGAAGATGGCCAGGATGAACAGGGCCACGAGCTTCTTGGCCGCCACGAACCGGAACAGGGTCGGCCCGGCCATGCCTGTTTCCTGCATGCGCTGGCGCAGCATCCTGTAGACCCCGAGCAGGGCGAAGATGACCACGGCCCCGCCGCCGTCGGCCAGGATGACCAGCAATTCCTTCTCATAGCCCACGATGGTCAGAGGCTCGGGAAAATCGGCCAGCCCCTTGAAGGCGCTGCGCAGCAGGATCAGGGCCAGGATCTCGAACTGCTTGCCCACGGATTTCGAGATGGAGCAGGGCAGGGTGAAGATCAGGCTGACCACCTCGAGGACAAGGACCAGGGTGAAGGCCAGGTTGATGGCCATGTAGTGGCTGGTGGGGGTCATCTCGGCCAGACGGCCCGTGAGCAGCCCCTGCCGGTTCAGCTCGATGGTGATCAGGGCGAGGACGAAGACGGCGATGAGCCCGCCGCCCACGGCTCGCTGGGTGGAGTCCTTCTCCCAGAAGTGGTGCAGGGGGTCGAAGACGTAGGTGACCCCGTTGAAGAGCTTGTCCATCGCGTGCATGCGTCGTGTCCTGTCGATGTGGGTGTCCGGCGTTGCGGACCCGGGGCCGCGCCCCGGTCACAGAGGTAGCAGAGCAGGGCGGCACGGTAAACGGGAATCTTTCCTGCTTTGCCGCTGGAGGTGCGCGTCAAATCTCGAAGAGCATTTCAAGGTCGTCGCGGGTCAGTCCCTTGAGGGCGGACTGGCCCGGGATGATGGATTCGGCCACGTCCTTCTTCTGCTCCTGGAGCTTGAGGATGCGCTCCTCCACCGTGTTCTGGCAGATCATCTTGTAGGCGAAGACCTGCCTTTTTTGGCCGATGCGGTGGGTGCGGTCCGTGGCCTGGTTCTCCACGGCCGGGTTCCACCACGGGTCATAGTGGATGACGTAATCGGCGCTGGTCAGGTTGAGGCCCGTGCCGCCCGCCTTGAGCGAGATGAGGAAGATGGGGATGTCCGGGCTGTCGTTGAACCGGTCCACCTGCTCGAAGCGGTCCTTGGATGAGCCGTCGAGGTAGGCGAAGGGAATCTCGCGGATCTGCAGCCAGTTGCGGATGATGTGGAGCATGCGCACGAACTGGGAGAAGACCAGCACTTTGTGCCCGCCCTCGATGATGTCCACCACCAGATCCTTGAAGGCGTCGAACTTGCCCGAGGGCAGATTGGTGGACACGCCGGGCATGTCGAGCTTGAGCAGGCGCGGGTGGCAGCAGATCTGGCGCAGCTTGAGCAGGGCGTCGAGGATGGACATCTGGCTCTTGGCCATGCCCTTTTCCTCCACGTCGCGCAGCACCTGATCCTTGAGCTTCTTGGCCAGGGCGTTGTAGAGGTCGCGCTGCTCATCCACCAGATCGCAGTAGTGGGTGGTCTCGATCTTGGGCGGCAGGTCCTTGGCCACCTCGGATTTGGTGCGGCGCAGGATGAAGGGCTTTACGCGGGAGCGCAGGTAATCGAGCGTTTCCTCGTCCCCGTCCTTGATGGGCTTGACGATGCCGCGCTGGAAGGAATGCTGGGACCCGAGGAAGCCGGGCATGAGAAATTCAAAGAGCGACCACAGCTCGAAGAGGTTGTTTTCGATGGGCGTGCCTGAGAGGCAGACGCGCAGCCCCGCTTCGAGCCTGCGCACCGAGCGGGCGGTGATGGTGTTGGGGTTCTTGATGTTCTGCGCCTCGTCGAGAATGACGCTGGCGTATTCGTACTTGAGCAGTTCATCCAGGTCGCGGCGCAGCAGCGCATAGGTGGTGATGACCAGATGCGAGTCCTTGATGTGCTGGAAGAGGTCGTCGCGCTTGGCTCCGTAGATGGTCAGCCGTTTGAGTTCCGGCACGAACTTCTGGGCCTCGCGCTCCCAGTTGGGCAGCACCGAGGTGGGGACGATGATCAGGTTCGGCCCGGTGATCCCCGAGTCCACCAAAGACTGGATGTAGGACAGGGTCTGGATGGTCTTGCCCAGGCCCATCTCGTCGGCCAGGATGCCGCCGAACCCGTACTCGCGCAGGAAGTTGAGGTAGCTCATGCCTTGGAGCTGGTAGGGTCGCAGGGTCGCCTGAAGCTTCTTTGGCTGCTCAACGGTCCTGATTTCGCTGAAGTTGTTTATTTTTTCCCGCAGCTTGACGAAATAGGCGTCGGTGTGGGCCTGGGGCAGGTCTTCGAGTATCTTGTCGAGAACCGGGGCCTCGAACTGGTTGAACTGCTTCTTGGGCGCCTTTTCCGGGTCAAAGCCCAGAGCCTTGAGCTTGTGGCCGAGCTTTTGGAGCCAGGATTCGGGCAGGCTGGTGTAGGAGCCGTCCTTGAGCTGGACGTAGCGCTTGCCCTTGGTCCACGCCTCCCAGATCACGTCGATGGGCACGCGTTGGTCGTCGTATTCCACCGAGAGTTCGAGGTTGAACCACTTGTCCTCCTCGTCCGATTCCACTTCGGCCACCACCACGGGCTGGGTGGTGCGCACCTTGTAGCGGGTCAGGTTCTGCTCGCCGTAGACGCGGTACGCCTCCACCAATTGCGGATAGTGGTCGAGCAGGAAATTGATGGCCTCCTCCTGCTCCATGAACCAGATGTGGTTGCTCCTGGGCTGGAAATTCATGTCCTGCAATTCGGCCAGCAGATTGGCCTCCTCCTCCTGGGCGCGGCGGATGAGGTAGCTCTTGCCTTCCGCGTGATAACTGCCGGTCTGCAAATCCGGGTTGGGACCGGGCATGATGAATTCGCCCTGCTCGTTCTCGTAGATGTTCTGGACCTTGAGCACCAGCAGGCTCCCCTCCTCGTCTAGGAAGAGCTTGGGGTTGTATTCCGCATCCTGGAATATCGGCCCCACGCGCTCCAGGAAGTCCTCCTGGCCGTAGAGATCCGAGACCGGGATGCGGGTCCAGACGCGGTCGAGAAACTCGGACACATCGGCGTGGGGCACGATGGGTTTTTTCTCCACCATGCCCTGCACCAGCTTGGGGTCCAGGCCGGTTTGCACCGGGTAGAACGCGTTCTTGTAATAGACCCACAGCGGCAGCCGCCCGTAGAAATAGATTTCCTCCTCGTTGGTGATGGAGAAGGGCATCTTGTCCTCCCGGGAAAGGAGGATGTCGAACATCAATCCGTCCTCGCTCAAGGTGGGCGAGAGCTTGAGCTGCATGGTCTTGGACTCGATGCTCACCGGCTGGTCGGTCTCGCGTAGGAAGAGGTAATATTCGTTCTTCACGGCGCGGAAGAACCAGGAGTGCAGGCCCGCCGGAATCTCGACCCGGTGGCCCCAGTAGTCGAGGTAGTGGCCGATCTGCTCGGCCACGCCGGGCAGGGCCGGGGAGGTGTCGCACCAGTCCGGGTTTTCCACGATCTGGGCCAGGGTGACTTCGTTTTGCACCTGGGAGATGCCCGACTTGTTCTGGCGGGCGCGGAAGAAGGCCACCTGGAGCCGCCCCAGTTCGGGGAATATGCGGTAGATGAGATAGTGCCGTCCGGCCTCGGGCTCAAGCTCGGTGGCGAAGAATGGGCGGAAGGTCTGGCGCCAGTCCGTGCGCGTGATCGGGGCCTTTTCCCCGGATTCCGAGTTCAGGGACTTGAGCAGCTTGACCGCAGTGGCCGCCACATGGCGGCAGACACCGGAGAAGGAGTCAGGGCAGTTGCAATAGAAATTGACGCTCCGGTCGCTCAGGTTGACGCCGATCTCCGAGGTGTAATTCTGGAAGTCGTCTCCCTGCACCTGTCCGTCAATGTCCCAGTACTGGTCGCGTTTCTTGAGGTCGAGCTTGGAGACCCCATTGGCCGCGACGACTTCCCGCGCACTCTCCAGAATGTACTCCGGGATGCTGTCGCCGATGAAGTTCTGGAGGATTGACTTGACTATTTGTTCTTCGCCGCTGCTCATTCGGGCACTCTCTGTCGCTTGCCGGTATCGCTGAACACGTGTGCATACACGTATCCACAGCATTGGGCAAGTTGAATAAAAACCTTTGCGCGGCCTTTCGTTCACTTGGCTTTTCGGTTTCGATGGTTCATAGTGACCGAAGTGGCCGACGCTCTCCCGATTATATGGTCCAAGCCCTGTAGTTTTGCAAGAAAAAATGAGACTGCCTGTCCTCACGTTCCTGCTCATGGCACTGGTCCTGTCCCTTGTCGCCGCCTGCGGCGAGGGCGGCGGACCGGCCACGCCCGTCCGGCCGGTGGATTTGGCGACCATCCCGGCCGAGCCCGAGGACGGGGGCACCCTGGTCGAGGCCATGCTCGGCGAGCCGGACAACCTCATCTCCATGCTCTCCACCACCTCGGCCTCCCACGCCGTGGCCTCGCGCATCTATGTCGGTCTCATCAAGTACGACAAGGACATCGAGGTTGTGCCCCACGCAGCCAAATCCTTTGAGGTGCTCGACCAAGGACGACTGCTCCGGTTCACCCTGCGCGAGGATATCCGCTGGTTCGACGGCCGACCGCTCACGGCCGAGGACGTGGAGTTCACCTACCGGCTGATGATCGACCCGGAGACGCCCACGGCCTATGCGGAGAATTTCAAGGCGGTCAAGGCGTTCCGGCTGACCGGCCCGTTCTCCTTCGAAGTGGAGTACGACCAGCCCTTTGCCAAGGCGCTCATCACCTGGGCCATGGACATCCTGCCCAAACACGCCCTGGAGGGCGAGAATCTGCTGGACACCCGGTACAGCCGCCAGCCCCTGGGGGCCGGGCCGTACAAGCTCAGGGAGTGGACGCCGGGAACACGTATCGTGCTGGAGGCCAACCCGGACTATTTCGAGGGGCGGCCCCATATCGACAGGGTGATCTACCGCATGATCCCGGACCTTTCCACCCAGTTCCTGGAACTCAAGGCGGGCAACCTCGACACCATGGACCTGACCCCGCTGCAATACCTTTTCCAGACCACCGGGCCGGGCTGGGACGGCAGCTTCCACAAGTTCGAATACCTGGCGTCCGGCTATGCCTTCCTCGGCTTCAACATGAAGCATCCATTCTTTCAGGATGTCAGGGTGCGCCGGGCCATCGATCACGCCATCGACCGGCGCGAGATCGTCATGGGCGTGCTCTTCGGCCTGGGCGAGATGGCCAACGGGCCCTACAAGCCGGGCACCTGGCAATACAACGAGGACGTCGTTCCGCGTGAATACGACACGCAGCGGGCCAGGGCGCTGCTGGCCGAGGCGGGCTGGGCCGACACCGACGGCGACGGCCTGCTGGACAAGGATGGCGTTCCCTTTGCCTTCTCCATCATCACCAACCAGGGCAACACCCAGCGCATCAAGGCCGGGGTGATCATCCAGCAGCGCCTTGCGGACGTGGGCATCAAGGTGGAGCTGCGCACTGTGGAGTGGGCGGCTTTCATCAAGGAATTCGTGGACAAGGGGCGGTTCGACGCGGTTATCCTGAGCTGGAACATCCTTCAGGACCCGGATATCTACAGCGTCTGGCATTCGTCCCAGGCCGTGGAGCGGGGGCTCAACTTCACCCGCTATGTCAACCCCGTGCTGGACGACCTGCTGGAGCGGGGCCGCAGGCTGGTCGATCCGAAGGAGCGCAAGCCCATCTACGACGAGGTGCAGCGCATTCTGCACGACGACGTGCCCTACTGCTTCCTGTATGTGCCGAAATCCTTGCCCATCGTCCAGGCCCGGGTGCAGAACATCGAGGCCGCTCCGGCGGGCATCACCTACAACTTCCCCCAGTGGTGGATACCGAAGTCGCTGCAAATGCAGCCCTAGGATCAAGAAGGCCCCATGATTCGTATCAACCAGATCACCGACAAGGTGGCGTCTTACATAGAGAATCCTGACTTGGACCTGATCCAGCGGGCCTACATATTTTCCGCCCAGGCCCACGACGGCGTGGTCCGCCGTTCGGGCGAGCCGTACATCTCCCACCCCATGAACGTGGCCTATCTGCTGGCCGAGATGCAACTCGACGAGGCCACCGTGGCCGCCGGGCTGCTGCACGACACCGTGGAGGACACCCAGGCTTCAGTGGACGAGATCGAGGAACTCTTCGGTTCCGACGTGGCCGACATCGTGGACGGGGTGACCAAGATCAGCCAGATGGACTTCGAGTCCAAGGCCGTGCAGCAGGCCGAGAATATCCGCAAGCTCATCCTGGCCATGGCCGAGGACATCCGCGTGCTCATGGTCAAGCTGGCCGACCGGCTGCACAACATGCGCACCCTGGAGTTCATGAAACCGGTCAAGCGGCGGCTCATCGCCCAGGAGACCCAGGATATCTACGCGCCCCTGGCCAACCGGCTGGGCCTGCACCGGGTCAAGACCGAGCTTGAGGACCTCTGCCTGCGCTATCTCAAGCCCGATGTCTTCGATCAGCTCAGTCAGGCCGTTTCAGAGCACCGCGCCGCGGGCGAGCCCTACATCGACAAGGTCATCGACCTGATCGTGGACATGCTTCGGAAAAACGAGATCAAGGGGCGCGTTTATGGCCGCACCAAGCACCTGCACTCCATCCACGTCAAGATGGAGCAGCAGGGGCTGACCTTCGACGAGATATACGACCTCATCGCCTTTCGCATCATCTTGAAATCCATCAAGGATTGCTACGCGGTGCTGGGGCTCATCCATTCCATCTGGCGGCCCGTTCCCGGCCGGTTCAAGGATTACATCTCCATCCCCAAGGCCAACATGTACCAGAGCCTGCACTCCACCGTCATCGGCCCGGACGGGGAGCGCATCGAGGTGCAGATTCGTACCGAGGAGATGAACCGCATCGCCGAATACGGCGTGGCCGCCCACTGGCAGTACAAGGAGGTGGGTAAGGGGAGCAAGCGGGCCAGGAGCGCCGACACCCGCGACGCCGAACGCTACACCTGGCTTCGGCAGATCATGGACTGGCAGCGCGAGCTTTCGGACCCGCGCGAGTTCATGGCCTCGCTGCGTCTCGAGATGTTCCAGGAAGAGGTCTACGTCTTCACGCCCAATGGGGACATCAAGGAGCTGCCCGAGGGCGCGACCCCGGTGGACTTCGCCTACGCCATCCACTCCGAGGTGGGCGACAAGTGCGCCGGGGCCAAGGTCAACGGCCGCATCGTGCCGCTGCACACCGCCCTCAAGAACGGTGATTCGGTGGAGATCATCACCGACAAGAACCGGATGCCCAGCCGCGACTGGCTCAAGTTCGTCAAGACGGCCAAGGCGCGCACCCGAATCAAGCAGTACATCCGCACCGTGGAGCGCGAGCGGGCCATCGCCCTGGGCAAGGAGCTGCTGGAAAAGGAAGGCCGCCGGGTGGGCATCAATGTCCAGAAGACAATCAAGGAGGGTGAGTTCCACAAGCTTGTGGAAAGCTTCAACTGTGGAAGCGTGGACGATCTGCTGACCCAGGTGGGCTTCTCTCGCTTCACGCCGCGCAAGGTGGTCAAGAAGCTCTATGCCGTCATCCACGGCGAGAGCGCGGACATACGCAAGGCCCGGGAGCGCGAAGAGGCCGCCGCCAGCCATCCCGAGGCGAAGAAGAAGCCCAAGACGGACGGGTTGCAGATTTCCGGCGTGGACAACGTCCTGGTCCGCTTCGCCAGCTGTTGCAATCCGCTGCCCGGTGAGCCCATCATCGGTTACATCACCCGGGGCCGGGGGGTGACAGTTCACCGCATCGACTGTCACAACGTCAAGAATTTCGAGGATGAGCGGCTCATCGGCGTCAACTGGGAGGGCGTCGAGGACAAGCCGTATCCGGCCAGAATCCGGATCAAGTGTCTCAACAAGACCGGCATGCTCGGCAAGATATGCACCCTGCTGGCCGAGCAGAACGTCAACATCGACTCGGGCAGCTTCGAGTCCAAGGTGGACGGCACCTCGGTGCTGGAGTTCACGGTGGAGGTCAAGGATCTGGACCAGCTTTACAGTGCCCTGTCCAAGGTCAAGGCCCTCAAGGCCGTGCAGGAGGCCCTGCGCGTGTCCTGACCGAGTTGCCGTCTCGTATTTCCGAGGAAAGAGAAGGCCCGCGTGAGCGGGCCTTCGTGCTTGTGCGGTCAGTTGATGTGGCAGTCCTTGCAGGCTATGGGTGCCTGGCCCCCCTCCTGGACAATGGACCTGTGGCAGGACAGACAGCTGGCGTCATTGTCCCGGGCGTGGAAGGCGGAGTAGAAGGTCGTTTCCCCCTTTCTGCCGGGCTGGTCGTGACAGCCTGCCACGGAACAGCTGCCTATCTCTTCCTTGCCGTCCCAGGTGTGGTGGCAGGTGACGCAGGCCACGCCCGCCTTGTCGTGCAATTCGTGCGAGAAGGGCACGGAGGCGCGGGTGGCCTCGATGAAGGGCGGCGGTGCCAGGAGCATGTCCGCCGGAACAGGCGGCGAGGCCAGGGCTGGCGCGGCCAGAACCAGCGTGGTGGTCAGGGCCAGGGCAAGGGCGGTGGTGGCGAGCATGATGCGGGACATGGGAATCCTCCGGGTTGCAGGTGTTTGCCCATGTCAACGCAAGCCGTGTGCCAGATCACAAAACGCTGATTTGTAACATGAAAAACTACGAGGTGTCAGTGATGGTGTACGAAAATTGCGCACCAGCGACAAAAGTGTCTTTGGTGCGCAGGGCAAGAAAAAGCCCTCCGCGGGGGAGGGCCTGATGGTCCTGGCCGGGTCCGGGGTCAGCCCCAGAGCTTGAGACCGGTGGGCTCGTCAAAGACGCGGTTGAGCGCCTCGCCCGGGATTTCTGTGATGATCGCCTCGGCCGCGAAGATGATGTTGCCCTCCATGGCGTGGCCGCCCATGCACTGGCAGGTGGCGTCGCTCAGGGTCAGGTGGAGGTGGACGAAGGTCTCGCCGTCGAGGAGCGAGACGTTGCCGATGCCGGCCAGGATTTCGACATGCTGGTCGATGGCGTGGGTCTCGTATTTGCGGGTGTCCTGGTGATAGTAGCCCAGGCTGGCCTGCTCCATGGCCCCGATGACTTGGATCGATCCCCGGGTGATGGCGTTTTCTCGGCAGACCCGGGTCAGTTCGGTCACGAGGTCCTCGCCCTTTCTCAGGCGCTGCATGATGGTCTTGCCCATGGATTTTCTCCTTTGTCTTGCTGCTGTTGCGGCGCGGGCTACATCTCGATTCTGACGGTTTCGGGGCTGAGCTTGCGCTCAAGCCGCTTGGCGTATAGGCTCATCAGGTAGCTGAACACGAAGTACATGAGCGCCACGGTGGTGTATATCTCGAAGGGGTGGATCATGATCCGGTTGTTGATGGCGTAAGCCGCCCGGGTCAGCTCCATGACGCCGATGATGTAGGCCAGCGAGGTGTCCTTGAAGGCGGCGATGAACATGCCCACCAGGGCGGGCAGCATCTGCTTGAGGGCCTGGGGCAGGATGATCTTGCGCATGGTCTGGAAGTAGCTCAGGCCGGACGCCTTGGCCGCCTCCACCTGCCCGGGTGGGATGTTTTCGATGCCGCCGCGCACGATCTCGGCGATGTACGCGCCGAAGAAGACGGTCAGGGCGATGGTGGCCGACCAGAACACGTGCGGGTCGATTTTCAGGATGATGGGGATGAAGAAGTACATCCAGAAGATGACTATGATCAGGGGGTTGCCCCGGATCAGTTCGATATACATGGTGCAGGGCACGCGCAGGGCGCGGTTTTGCGAGGTGCGGCCCATGCCCACGAACAGGCCGATGACAAAGCTGCCGGAGATGGCGATGGCGGCCATGAGCAGCGCGCCCGCGAGGCCGCCCAGGCCCATGAAGAATTCGGTCTCCGAACCGCCGGGGAAGCGCCAGATCAGGAGGGTGACGAAGTTGTCGGCGATGACCTGGAAGTTGAACCCGGCCACGGCCACCAGGGCCTTGAGCAGGACCACGCCCAGCAGGAGGACGAAGGCGGCCTTGGCCGCCAGCACGAATCCCTTGCGCGATCTGCGCAGCAGGCGGCGCAGGGGCGATACGGTCTTTGAGGCGTCGGCCGGGCGGCGCAGATGCCACAGCACGTATTCCACGCCTCGGGCCAGCAGCCCGAGCGGCGCGAAGATCGTGTCCGCCACCTTTCGCATCAGCGGCTTGCGTCCGCTTGGCATGATCTTCAGCTTGATGTTCACGAGGTTGAGCACGCCCGCGATGATCAGCGAGAGGGAGAGATAGATGATGGTGGCGGCCACCGTGGCCTCGAAGCTGTGATAGGTCAGGGCGGTGATTTCCTGCATGGCCCAGCAGACCTCGGTCACGCCGATGGTCATGGCCAGTGAGGTGTTCTTCATGTTGTTGAGCATCTCGCTGCCAAGGGGCGGGATGATCTCGCGAAAGGCCAGGGGCAGGATGATCTTGCGCAGGGTCTGGCTGAAGTTGAGGCCGGAGGAATAGGACGCCTCAAGGAGCCCCTTGGGGATGGACTGGACGCCCGCGCGCACGATTTCGGCCACAAAGGCGCCGGTGAAGATGCCGGTGCCGATGGTGGCCATCCAGAACTCGAAGTTGAGTTCAAAGAGCTGCATGCGCAGCTCCACGGGAAAGGCGTAGGGCAGGGCGAAATTCCAGAAGAAAAGCTGGATGAGCAGCGGCGTGTTGCGGAAGAACTCCACATAGCAGGTGGCGAAATAGTAGACCGGCTTGAATTTTGAGAGCCGGGCCAAGCCGAAGAGGGTGCCCAGGACCAGGGCGATGACCGTGGAGTAGAGGGTGATGGTGATGGTCGTGTTCAGGCCGCCCAGCAGCAGCTTGCCCATGTGGCCGTACTGGCCTTCCTTGACGAAGATGGTCCAGTCGAAATCGTACTTGAACTCGAAGACGAAGGCGAAATAGTAGAACGCCAGGCCGAGGAGTGTCAGCAGGGCGAGGTTCTGGACCCAAATTTTGTCGAAATGGCGTTTGAACATCTGTTTTTCCGAAGCAAAGGTCCCGGAGCGTTACGCTCCGGGACCTGGTTGGGCTTGTGCCGTGCGGCCTACGGCCACATCTCGATCTTTTCGGTCATGGGGAACGGGTAGTCGGAATCAGGACCGAACCACTTGTTGTAGATGGTCATGTAGGTGCCGTCGGCCCACATGTCCTGGATGGTGAAGTTGATGGTGTCGCGCCACGCGGAGTCGTCCTGGGGCAGGCCGATGCCGTAGGGCTCGTCGGAGATGAAGTCGCCCACCAGCTCGTACTTGCCGGGCTCCTTGGCAGCGTAGCCCAGGAGGATGGTGGAGTCGGTGGTGATGGCCTGGACGCGGCCGGAGCGCAGGGCCTCGAACATGGCGACCTCGCCGTCATAGCCGGTGACCTTGGGATCGGGGTTGCCGAGCTTCTTCAGGTATTCGGTGGCGTTGATGATGGAGGTGGTGCCCTGCATGGAGCCGACGCGCATGTTGGCCAGGTCCTTGACGTCCTTCACCGCGCCCTTGAGGGCCAGGAACTTCTGGCCGTCGAAGAAGTAGGTGATGGAGAAGTCGATCTTCTTGTCGCGCTCGCGCTTGTGGGTCATGTTGGAGAGGACCATGTCAACCTTGGGCGGGTCGGTCTGGACAAAGGAAATACGGGTGTTGTTGTTGACCACGACCATTTCGAGCTTGGCGCCCAGGCGCTTGGCGATCTCGGTGGCCATGTCCACGTCGAAGCCGACCCACTCGTTCTTGTCGTTGATGAACCCGAAGGGGATGCCCTGGTTGGATACGCCGGCGCGGACGACCTTGTCGGCCATGACCCGGTCGTAGGTGGGGCCGGCGAAGGCCACGCTGGCGGCCATGACGAGCAGGGCGGCCAGAACACTGATTTTGAGGACTCTCATTTACCACTCCTTCAACGGTTGAATGTGCCAAGCGCCCGCGACGCGCACCGCGCCCGCCGGGGCCTATCCAGTAAGCCTAGTGGCTGAGGATCTTGCTGAGGAAATCCTTGGTCCGGTCGCTCTTTGGATTGTTGAAGAACTCCACCGGGGTGTTCTCCTCGATGAGCAGGCCGCCGTCCATGAAGATGACCCGGTCCGCCACCTCGCGGGCAAAGCCCATCTCGTGGGTGACGCAGATCATGGTCATGCCCTCGCGGGCCAGGGATTTCATGACATCGAGCACTTCGTTGATCATCTCGGGGTCAAGCGCGGAGGTGGGCTCGTCAAAGAGCATGATCTTGGGCTGCATGGCCAGTCCGCGGGCGATGGCCACGCGCTGCTGCTGGCCGCCGGAAAGTTGGGAGGGATAGGCCCCGGCCTTGTCCGGGATGTCCACCTTCTTGAGCAGTTCCATGGCGATGGCCGTGGCCTGGCCCTTGTTCATGTGCCGGACCATGGACGGGGCGAGGGTGATGTTTTCCAGCACGGTCATGTGCGGATAGAGATTGAACTGCTGGAAGACGAAGCCCACTTCGGCCCGGAGCAGGGTCATGTTGGTGGCCGGGTCCGAGACGACCATGCCGTCAACGGTGATGGTGCCGTCCTGGATGGGTTCGAGCCGGTTGATGCATCGGATGAGGGTGGACTTGCCCGAGCCTGACGGACCGCAGATGACCACCACCTCGCCTTTTCTGATGTCGAGGTTGATATTGTTGAGGACCTGGAAATCCCCAAACCATTTGTTGACATTTTTGAAGGAAATCACGCTTTCTCCCCGGAAATGGTATCTGCCTCAAGGCCAGTGGACTCCTAGCAGAATTCTCGTCGCTGGGCAATCAATTCAGGCAGAGCCGGGGCCGATTTCGGCGCATGGTGCGTTTCAGCCGGGCGCGTCGTCGCGCTTGCCATGGCGCGGTGCCTGGCTGGGGTCAACACTCGGTCATGCTCATGGCCAGACCCGCCAGCGAGGTCTCCTTGTACTTGCGCGACATGTCCTGCCCGGTCTGGGCCATGGCCTTGATGACCTTGTCGAAGTCCACCTTCTGGTACGATTCGTCCAGGGTCGAGGCGATGAGGTAGGCGTTGAAGGCCTTGACCGCGCCCATGGCGTTTCTTTCGATGCAGGGTATCTGGACATAGCCGCCCACCGGGTCGCAGGTCAGGCCCAGGTGGTGTTCCATGGCGATCTCGGCGGCGTTTTCCGTGACCTGGAAGCGATAGCCGCGCGCATAGGCCAGAAAGGCGGCACCCATGGCCGAGGCCACGCCCACCTCGCCCTGGCAGCCCACCTCGGCCCCGGAGATGGACGCATTGTGCTTGGCCAGGAAGCCGAAGCAGGCGGCCACCAGCAGCCCCTGGCGGACCTCATCCGGCGAGGCGCCCATGTGGCGCTTGATGGTGTAGAGGATGGCGGGCAGCACGCCCGCGCCGCCGCAGGTGGGGGCCGTGACCACGCAGTGCCCGGCGGCGTTCTCCTCGGAGGCGGCCAGGGCATAGGCGTTGACCGCCTTGAGAAAGCCAGAGCCCTGGAAATATTCGCTCTTGGCCCGGCGGTACATGACCGGGGCCTTGCGCTGCAGCCCGATGGGGCCGGGCAGCACGCCCTCGGTGACGATGCCGGTCTCCACCGCGCCTTCCATGATCTCGATGATCCGGTCGAGCCCGGCCCATATCTGCTCCTCGGTCATGCCGGTGATGGCCTGTTCGTTGGCCAGCAGCAGTTCGTGCAGGCGCATGGAGTTGGCGCGCAGATGCTCCTTGACCTGGCCCATGGTCTCGTAGGGGTAGGCGGGCTGGCCGCGCTCAGGCTCCTGCCATCCCTCCCAGCGCAGGAAGCCGCCGCCCACGGAGAAGTAGACCCGCTCAAGCACGGTGTCGCCCCCTCTGAGCAGCCGGAAGATCATGGTGTTGCTGTGCGGGTAGTCGTGCTGCACGGCGTCGAAGATGATGTCACCGGTGCGATAGGGGAGGGTCTTGCCCCCCAGGTCGAGGGCAAAGGGGGGTGCCTCGTCGTCGAACTGTTCCAGGACGTTTGGCAGGCAGGTGTCGGGCTGGTGGCCGAGCAGTCCGGCCATGATCGCCCTGGGGGTTCCGTGGCCGCCGCCGGTGGCCGAAAGCGAGCCGAACAGTCGGACTTCCATCCCGTCCGCGCCGAGCCGGTCAGCTTCGGGCAGTTGTCGGACGCGCTCCATGAAATCGAATCCGGCCCGCATGGGGCCGATGGTGTGGGAACTCGACGGCCCTGGGCCGATCTTGAGCAGTTCGAAGACAGAGGTGGATATGGCGGGCATGGGATTATTCCTTGTCACGATGAGATGAAGTCTCGGGCAGAATGCCCATTTTGTCGCAATATAGCCAAGAATGGGAAAAAGGAGAAGCCCGTATCACCCCAGATTCACGTCATCGGCTGTCGAAATCCGGATAGGGGTGTCCCCATTTGTCGTATATTTCCTTGAGAACGCCCCGGGTGTGCAGGGTGCGTATGCCCTGGTCGTATAGCTCCATGATCATCGCGCCGCGCTCGGAGATGCTGACGAGAGGGTGGTAGGAGCGGACCCCGGCCTGGCGGATGTCGAAGTCGTCCATGTCAAATGGAATGGTGTTGTCCCGGACCGATTCGCCAATGAGCGCCATGTCGTCCACATAGAAATCGGCTCTGCCCAGCAGGATCATGCCCAGGGCCTGGGCACCGTTGGTCACGAATTTGAGGCGCACCGGCACCGGGAAGTTGGCCCTCGAATAATAGCCGGGCTGGCTGAGGACCATCTTGTCGCGCAGGCTCTCTGGCCCCCGCCACTGGCCGATGCGGTCGCGGTTGAAGAAGACGTGGAAGGCGTTTTCGTACATGGGCATGCGGGCCATGACCAGGGGCGGGTCCGCCCTGTCGGCGCAGAGCATCATGTCGGCCTGCCCCAGGCTGACCATCTCCTGGGCCCGCTCCGAGGCGGCGTATTCGTGGCGCACCGGGATGTTGTGCAGGCCAAAGACCGCGTCCAGGATTTCGTGGTAGAGTCCAGTGCCGTCGGTATTGGTGAAGGTGTCCCAGGACTTCCCGGCCGAGACCACCTCGGCGATGGGCGCGGGTTGCGCCGCAGCAGGCGTCCGCAGGACGAGTGTCAGGCCCAGGCCCAAGGTTGCCGTCAATATCAGGAGCGCGGCCAGGGTCCATGGAAAACCCGTGCGGGACGATGCCGTCGGGCAGGGGGGAAATTCTGTGAGAATCATAACTGACATCATATGCCATAATCCCGGTCAAGTGAAGGGGTATTTGACGGTGCGATGCGGCAAGTGGTCAATTTTCTTCGCTCTACGTCAGCTGTTTCCAAAAAATATTCATTCCCGCAGTGCCGAAACCGCCACGGCCCCTTCATAGCTCTTTCGGCATGACACGCCACCTCGACACTCGCGCGCATGGTTCCTGATGCGCTGGCCGCCCGCCTGGGAGTTGCTCCAGTAGCTGGCCGCGGGCGGCATCGGAGATTCGCCTTGGCACTCCGGCCCGGCACGGCGCCTCGCGCCACTTGCTTCCCGCCTCGTCGCACCGGATTTCTTGCCCGCATTTTGCGTTGACAATGAAAATGAATTTCAATATCACTTTTCCGGGCGACACGCCGCCAGGGGGAACCATGCAGAAGGAAGTGTTCAGAAGGGAAGAACGGGTGCTGGCCATAGCCCGTGAGGCTCTGGGCGGAGAGGCCGGGCAGTGCGACGCCAGCGCCTTTGCCGTGCTGGTGGCCGAGTACGAGAAGCTCTATCGCCAAAGCCGCAGACTGGTCACCATGGGTGATCGCATGCAGCAGACCCTGAGCAACCTCAACCGCGATCTTGCCGCCAGCGAAGGCAAATACCGGAGCATCTTCGAGAATGTGACCGAGGGCATCTATCGGTGCGATTCGGCCGGGCGTCTGGTGGAGGTCAACCCGGCCATGGCGGCCATGTTCGGCTGCGGGGGTCCGGAGGCGTTCGTGGCCGAGGTGGGCGTGCTGCACCGCATCTTCAGTGACCCGGACGACTTTCGGATTTACGAGGCCCTGCTCGTCTCGGGAGACGCCCGGCGCTACGAGGCCCGCGTTTGCGGCCCGGGTTCGGACGCCTTGTGGGTCGAGATAAGCGCCAGTGTGGTGGCGGCGGACGGAGCAGGCCCCGGGAGCGTTGTCGGCGTGCTGGTGGATGTTACGGAGCGCAAGGCAATGATCGAGGAAATGTGCCGTCTGGCACGCACTGACAGCCTGACCGGCATGTGGAACCGCGGATATTTCATGGAATTGGCCGGACGTGAACTGAACCGGGCCAGACGCAAGGGGTGCGACCTTGCGCTGCTGATGATCGACGTGGACCACTTCAAGGCGATCAACGATACCCACGGCCACGATGCGGGTGACATCGCTCTCGTGGAGCTGGCCCGCCTGTTCGACGAGTCGGTTCGCGAGGTGGATGTGGTCGCCAGGCTTGGCGGCGAGGAATTCGCCGTGCTGCTGCCCGATGCCTCGGTGGAGGACGCCTGCGCCGTGGCCGCCCGGGTGGCCCGGGCCGTGCGAGCGGCCGTGGTCGAGTCCCTGGCCGGGCCGCTGCGCATGACCGTGTCCATCGGTCTGGCTTCGCTTGAGGGGCCGCAGGACAGCATCGATTCGCTGCTCAAGTATTCGGACATCGCCCTGTACGCAGCCAAGAAGAACGGCCGGGACCGGGTGGAGGTCTATCGCCGGTCGGTCTGCCCGCGCAGGAGCGCGGAACACGGTCCGGCCTGCCCGGACGGCGGGGAGGGCTGACCATGCGCGCCGCCTCGGGTCTGCTCCGGGCCGCCTCGTCCATGAGTGTCGAGGCCAAGATGACGGCCGTGCTCTGCGCGTCCATGGTGGCCTTTCCCCTGACCGCCCTGGTGCTCTGGCATTCCGGCGCGCAGGAGGGGGTCATCAACTTCATGGTCGGGTTTCTGGTGGTCGGCATCATCCTGGTGGTGCCGTTGGCCAAGTGGCTGAGCCATGTCATCGCCCTGCGCAATATCCGCGAACTCAACGTCCAGTGCCAGCTGCTCAAGCGCGGTGAGTACGTCATGACCGAGCCGCCGCCCGATGAAGAGGACCGGCATGACTTCGCAAACCTCAAGCGCAACATGCACTGGATGGGCCATGCCATCGCCAGCCGCCAGCACAGGCTTGCCACGGCCATGCAGGCCCTGGCCGAGGCGCGCAACCAGATCCTTGAAAGCATCGACTACGCTTCGCACATCCAGGCCGCCTTCCTGCCCGACGAGGCAGAGCTTGCGGCCGTGCTGCCCGACCATTTTCTGCTCTGGTGCCAACGAGACGTGGTGGGCGGCGATGCCTACTGGGTCAAGCCTTGGGGCGACGGCTTCTTTGTCGGGGTGATCGACTGCACGGGCCATGGCGTGCCCGGCGCGTTCATGACCCTTATCGTGCAGTCGCTTCTGGAAAAAGCGCTGGTCGAGGGGGATACTTCTCCGGCGGGAATGCTGGCCAGGGCCAACACCCTGATCAAGGACGCCCTGGGTCAGAAGGGGGGCGAGGCCCGTTCCGACGACGGCATGGACTGCGCCCTGTGCCATATTTCGCCCGGGGCGCATCGCCTTGTCTTCGCCGGGGCCAACACGCCCCTGTATGTGGTTGAAGCGGGCAGGGCCCGTCGCATCCGGGGCGACCGTTGCGGCCTCGGCCATGTCCGCTCGCCGCGGGATTTCTTGTTTACCGATGTCGAGCTGGCGCTGTCGCCCGGAATCCGGGTTTGCATGGCCACCGACGGCATCGTGGATCAGGTGGGCGGCCCCCGGCGGCTGCCCTTTGGCAAAAGTCGGCTGATGCGGTTTCTGGAAGAACGGGCGGATCGGCCCGTGGGCGGGATCGGCCAGGATCTGCTGGACCTGGTCAAGGCCTATCAGGGCGACGAGCCCCGCCGCGACGACATGACCGTACTCGGCTTCGAGGTACAGTGACGGAGGATGATATGGCATCTAATTTGTACAAATATTACGAAGAAATGAGGGCCAAGGGCACAATCCTCTATTTCAACGGGCCGGTGTCCCAGACCATGGTCGAGGGGCTGGCTGGACTCATGCGCGAGAAGATGCGCGCCGAGGACGCGGGCATGGCCAGCGTGCAGCGTGTCTTCTCCATCCTGGTGGAACAGATGCAGAACATCGTGCGTTATTCGTCCGAGCGCTCCCTTCACGCTTGCGAGGGACTGGGCGAGATGGCCCATGGCCAGGTTGTTGTCGGTCGCGAGAGCGACGGCAGCTTCTTCGTGGCCTGCGGCAACAAGGTGCGCGCCGAGGATGTGGACAGGCTGGCCAGCCAGCTTGAGGCGTTGCGCGCCATGGGCAGGCAGGATCTCAAGGCCTACTATCGCGAACGCCGCCGCAGCCTGCCTGACACGGATTCCAAGGGCGCTGGCCTCGGCTTCATCGAAATGGCCCGCCAGTCGTCGCGGCCCATGGATTACGACTTTGTTCCTCTGGATTGCGAGACCTCGTTTTTTTCCATGAAAGTAGTGGCCCAGTAGGAGTTTGCCATGACCCGTTTCAGCGTTCAGGCGACCAAGTCGTCCCCGCACATAGATTTCGACCCCGAGACCCGCATCCTGGAGATTCGGGGCGAGTCCTACCCGGAAAACTGCTCAGGCTTCTATGGCCCGGTCTTTGACTGGCTTGAGCGGTTCCTGTCCGATGCCCGCAACGATCGGGTGGAGCTGAACATGGAGATACTCTACTTCAACAGCTCCTCCTCCAAGACCTTCATGGACCTCTTCGACATGCTCGACTCCGAGGCCGCCAAGGGCCGCACCATCGTGGTCAACTGGCGCTACCACGAGGAGAACGAGACCGCCATGGAGTGCGGCGAGGAGTTCATGGAAGACGTGCAAAACATTCGGTTCAACCTCGTGGAATACGTGGATTGACCCGTCAGCAAATGAGAGGCGAACAGTGACCCCAAGCCAGATCAAGGCGTCCCTGCGGACGCTCATTCCCATCCGCCAGCCCGTGTTCATCTGGGGCCCGCCCGGGGTGGGCAAGAGTCAGGTGGTGGCCCAGGTGGCCGCCGAGCTTGAATGCGAGCTGACCGACCTGCGGGCCGTGCTGCTCGATCCCGTGGACCTGCGCGGCATTCCCTCGGTCTCGGCCGACGGCACGGCCCGCTGGTGCCCGCCCGCCTTCCTGCCCGTCTCGGGCCGGGGCGTGCTCTTCCTCGACGAGCTCAACGCCGCGCCGCCGCTGGTGCAGGCCGCCTGCTACCAGCTCATCCTGGACCGGCGCGTGGGCGAATACGAGCTGCCCGAGGGGTGGACCGTGATCGCGGCGGGCAACCGCGAGGGCGACCGGGCCGTGACCCATAGGATGCCTTCGGCCCTTTCCAACCGGTTCGTGCATCTCGACTTCGAGGTAGACGTGGACCAGTGGCTCGACTGGGCCGCGGCGCAGGGGCTGCCCGACGAAGTTCGCGCCTTTGTCCGCTACCGGCCCAATCTGCTGCACAGCTTTGACCCCAAGCGCGACGACAAGGCGTTTCCTTCGCCCCGGTCCTGGGAGTTCGCTGCCCGGATGCTCGCGGCCGGACCGGCCCCGGAGGTGGAGGCGGATCTGCTGCGCGGCGCGGTCGGGCCTGGCGCGGCGGCCGAGTTCATCGGATTCGCCCGCATCCATCGCCAACTGCCCGACCCCGACGCGGTCATCGACCGCCCCGATGTGGCCGAGATCCCCGAGGAACCGGCCACCCTGTATGCCCTGTGCGGCGCCCTGGCCAGGAAGGCCGGAGCCGACACCGCCGGGAGCATCATCACCTATGCCTCGCGGCTGCCCGCCGAGTTCGCTGTGCTCCTGGTGCGTGATTCGGTCAGGACTGCCCCCTGCGTGGTGGAGTGCCCGGCCTTTTCCGACTGGGCCACGGCCAACTCGGATGTGCTCTTTTAACCATGGACGCGGCCCGCAAGAAAGTGGTCCGGGCGCGGACTTCGCTGCTGCTGGACCATCCCTTTTTCGGTTCCCTGTGCATGCGCATGGAGCCACGGGAGGATCGTTCCTGCCGTACGGCCTGGACCGATGGCCGCGTCCTTGCCTACAACCCGGCCTTTGTCGAGGGCCTGAGCGAGGCCCAGGTGCTGGGCATGCTCGCCCACACGGTCATGCATCCAGCCTGCCAGCACCATGTTCGGCGCAACGGGCGCGATGCCGGGCTGTGGAATGCGGCCTGCGACCACGCCATCAACTGGGTGCTTCTGGACGCGGGGTTCACCCTGCCGCCGGGCCATCTGGACGATTCCGTCTACCGGGGCATGAGCGCGGACGCCATCTATGCCGAGCTGGCCGCCGTGCGCGGCAGCGACGGCATGCCCTCGGAGGGCACCGGCGATGGCCGCGAAACGGGTGAGAAAGAGCAGCACGAAGTCCTGCCCAGCCCCGGCGACACTGACGAGCAAGGCGAGCCCGGCGAGCCCGCCGACAGTGGCGATGGTGCGGGAAAGGCTGGCGACGATGGCGACGGGGGCGGCGAAGGGGGCGACGATGATGGCGATCAGGAGGCGCAGATGCAATCCGAGATGTCCGGTGATCCGGGCGGCAGCGGCGAGGTGCGCGACTCCCGCGACCTTGACGCCGGAGGCGGGCCATCGGGCGACGAAACAGACCAGGAATGGGAGATCGCCCTGGCCAATGCCGTGCGCCAGGCGCGTGAGTCCGGCGAGCTGCCCGGCGGCCTGGAGCGGCTGGTGCGCGAGCTGCTCACGCCCCGGCTCGACTGGCGCGAGCTGCTCTCCCGGTACATCAGCGAGCGGGCCAGGGACGACTACAGCTGGACCCCGCCCAACAGGCGTTTTCTGCACATGAACGTGATCCTGCCGTCCCTCTCGCATCGCAGGCTCCCGGAGGTGGTCCTGGCCCTGGACACCTCGGGCAGCGTGGACGATCGGGAGCTGGAACAGTTCGTGGCCGAGCTTTCCGGCTTGCTTGAAACCTACGACACCACGGTCCATGTGCTCTGCTGCGACGCGGGGCTGACCTCGGTCCGCATCTTCAGCCGGGCTGATCTCCCCCTGGAGATCGAGCCTGTGGGCGGCGGCGGAACCGACTATCGACCGGTTTTTGATTGGGTGGAGGCCGAGGGCATGGTCCCGGCATGCCTCGTGTATCTCACGGACATGGAGTGCCCCCGTTTTCCCGAGCGCGAGCCGGAGTATCCGGTACTTTGGGCGCGCGTGGGCGGCGGCGGGACCGTCCCCCCCTTCGGCGACATGGTCGAGGTGGCGGACAGGGAGGATGGCGCATGAAGATGCAATGGGAAATCAGGAAACGGCGCGGCTATCATCGGCCCGTGCTCAGTTACTCCATCGAACTGGAGCCCTTCGAGATCGAATTGGCGGTGCCCCAGGTGGTGCTGGACAAGGCCGTGGTCCGGCCGCCATCGGCCTGGCGCTCCTTCTGTCATCCCGGCCAGGACGAGCGGGCCGGGGCGTTGCCAGGCTGGCATCGGCTGATGACGCCAAGCCATGTGATGAAGAGCCATGGGGAGACCCTGACCCTGCCCTGGCGGGGCCCCGGGGCCACCTTCGGCGACGTGGAAGAGGCTTTTTCCCGGCTGCGTCGCGACTTCGAGATGGTCTTGACCGCCGCCTACGACAGCGTGCCGCTGGACATCGTCTGCGAGCTTGAGCTGACAGATGCCACCAGGAAGCACATCGCCAGCGGCGTGGTCACGGCGCGCTTTCTGGCTGCGGCCGGGTTTTGAGAGTTTTGAAACAGGAGAGGACGATGAAATCGGCAAGACAGGTGTTCATTGAGTTTCTGGGCGACAACGGGATGAGCCTGACCCACCAGCGCAGGGTGATCGTGGAGAGCTTCCTTGAGAACGAGGGGCACTTCACGGCGGAGCAGCTTTACTCCCGCGTGTCGAAACAGGCGCCTGACATCGGTCAGGCCACGGTCTACCGGACCCTCAAGCTGCTTGTTGAATCCGGCCTGGCCGACGCCTTTGACCTGGGCGAGGGGGTGACCCTCTATGAGCACCATTACGGCCACGCCCACCACGACCATCTGGTCTGCGCCCAGTGCGGCCGCAAGGTGGAGATCGTGGACGAGACCATCGAGCGCCGACAGGCGGCCCTTGCCGAAGAGAACGGCTTCACCCTGACCCGGCACCGCATGGTTCTTTTCGGCATCTGCCCAGCCTGCTCTGGGGCTGCGGCGTAGGGCGCGCCGCATCGTCTTTCGGGTTATCCGCCGCATCCTCCCCCCGCAGGCGGATGGAGCCCGGCCGGGCCCGCAAGGGCCCGGCCCTGTTTCCGGGGGCGGAGATCACTTCCGGGCAGGAGGATTTTCCTGGTCTTTCCTGCGTTCCGATTCCGTGTCCACCGGCGGGGTGGCGCTTTCGTCCTTCCTGATCGCGAACATGGAGCGGATACCACGCCCGAGGAAGGCGCGAGCGTCCCTGTTGCTGGCAATGGAGCTGCGTGTGGTCATTGTTTCTCCCGTGTCGCGTCGTGAACTGCGTCCCATGCGCGGTCCGCGACGCCACTGGTTTGATTGGTACAGTCGTGGCAAAGGCCGTGCAGCACTGTCTGGAAGTGGAAGAGGGTGAACCCCTGCTGCCGGGCCGACTCGCGCTGGAGGCAGTCGAGGTAGGGGTTGATCAGCGGAAACTGGCGGCCGCACCGCTCGCAGACCATGCGGCTGTGGTGGTCGCCCATGGGCTCATAGTGGGTGGTGCCGTCGGCCAGCCGGATGCAGCGGGCTACGCCGGATTGGTGCAGGTGTCTGACCGTCCTGTAGACTGTTGACCGGCTGATGGTGTCGTCCATCTCGGCGACCTTCCGAAGCAATCCCTCCGAGGTCAGCATCGAATCCTGGCTCAGGAACACCTTGAAGATGAGCAGCCGCTGCTGTGTCAGCTTGAGCCTGTTGGTGGCCAGATAGTTCTTGAATGTCTTGAGTGCCTCTTTCACGTCCTCTCCAGTGTCTCCCAATAGGTATCCTAGGGCATCATGGCGATGGCAGTGTCATCTCGCCTGCTTCCGGGCTTGTCGTTCAGAGGTTTTGGTGACACTGCGTCTCAATTGCAACTTTTTGTTGACCTCTTGCGCCCCAAAGCCTATTCCTGATACCGAAATTCATTATCAATTGCAACCGCAATCTGGGATCGTGATGGGGGTGACTATGTCTTCGCGAAGAACGCTGGCCGGAGTGCCGGACGGGGGGGCGGCCCTTGTGCTGGCCGTGGATGCCGGGGCCAAGGCCAGGGCCAGGCTCGAATCCATGGGCATCATCCCCGGCATTGAGGTGGATGTGCTCAACAACGGCAGCGGGCCGCTGATCGTCTCGGTGGGTGAGGGACGGATCATGGTCGAGCGTGGCGTGGCCGCCCGGGTGCTGGTTGCTTGACAGGCCGCGGATGATCGCAAAACCGCAGTATGGTGCAAAATGGCGATCCGCGGCGCGAATATCACTTGCAACGGATCCGGTCTGGCCGGATCAAGGGGGAACAGGGAATGACACTGGATGAGATGAAGCCCGGCACGCTGTGCGTCATGGTGGATCTGCACACCGCCGGACCACTCGGGCAGCGGCTCATGGACCTGGGCTTCTGCCCGGGCGCGAACATTGAAGTGGTGCGCAACGCGCCGCTGGTCGATCCCGTGGTGCTGCACCTTGACGGGTACAATGTAAGCATCCGGCACGACGAGGCCAGGTATGTCGAGGTGGAACGCCAATGAGTTCGAGTCTTCTGGTCGCCTTGGCGGGACAGCCAAACTGCGGCAAATCGACCGTATTCAACATGCTCACCGGAGCCCGGCAGCATGTGGCCAACTATCCGGGCGTGACCGTCGAGAAGAAGACGGGCTTTTTCTCCCTGGGCGACATGCGCGTCGAACTGGTGGATCTGCCCGGAACGTACAGCCTGACGTCCTATTCCCTGGAAGAGCGGGTGGCCCGGGATTTCCTGCTCAACGACAACCCCGGCGTGGTCATCGATGTGGCCGACGCCTCCAATCTCAAGCGCAACCTCTATCTCACCATCCAGCTCCTTGAGATGGAAGTGCCCACAGTGGTGGCGCTGAACATGATGGACGTGGCCACCCGGCGCGGCCAGAGCGTGGACATTGCCAAGCTGGAGCAACTGCTCAGCGTCCCGGTGGTGCCGACCGTGGCCAAGAAGGGGGAGGGCAAGGAGGCCGTCCGCATCGCCGTGGAGCATGCCCACGCCGAGAAGACCGTGGCCCCGTTCGTGGTGGATTACGGCCCCCTCGAATCCCGCATTGATGAAATTTCAGCCATGCTGGCCGGAGACCCGACCCTGGGTGCCCAGTATCCCGTGCGCTGGCTGGCAGTGAAGCTGCTTGAGAACGATCATGAGGCCGAGGTCCTGCTGCGCCGCGTCCATTCGGCCCCGCAGGGCGTGCTCGACGCAGTGGTCCTGGCGCGGGCCGGGTTCCTCGAAGGCGAGGGGCGCGATATCGAGCGCCATATTGCCTATGCCCGGCACGCCGCCGCAGGGCGCATCGCGCGCGAGGTGGTGGCGGTCGAGGAGGGCAGGGGGCGCTCCCTGTCGGACAGGGCGGACCGGTTCATCTGCCATCGCTTCCTCGGCCCGGTCATTCTCGTGCTCATCCTGCTGGCCCTGTATCAGGTCTCCATCGTTTTTGGCGGCTGGCTGGCGGCCGAGGTGTGGCCCCTCTGGGGCGGCATCGAGACCTTTGTCTCGGATATGCTGCCTGCGGCCGGTTTTGCCGAGGACCCGCTTGTCCGCTCCCTGGGCGAGTGGGTGGTCAAGTCCATGACCGCCATTCTCAACTACCTGCCCATCTTCCTGCTGCTCTTCGCCTTCATCGCCGCGATGGAGGACAGCGGATACATGCCGCGCATGGCCTTCATCCTCGACCGGCTCTTCCGGCGCTTCGGCCTGCACGGCCAGTCCACGCTGCCCATGATCCTAGGCGGAGTGTATGTGGGCGGCTGCGCGATCCCCGGGGTCATGGCCACCAAGGCCATCCCCGACGAGCGCGCCCGGCTGGCCACCATCCTCATCGTGCCCATGATGAACTGCCTGGCCAAGGTGCCGCTGTATCTGATCCTGATCGACGCCTATTTCCCGCAGATGGGCGGGCTGGCCATGTTCTTCATCGCCACGGTGACCCTGTTCATGGCCCTGCCCGTGGCCAAGGCGCTCTCCCTGACCATCCTGCGCAAGAAGGAACAGGCACCCTTCATCATGGAGATGCCGCCCTACCATGTGCCGACCATGGGCGGGGTGGCGCGTCGCTCCATCGAGCGCACCTGGCTTTTCGTGAAGAAGATCATCACCGTGGTGGCGGCCGTGGCCGTGGTCATCTTCGTGCTCATCAACTTCCCGGGCCTGAGCGACACGCGCAGGGCCCACTACGCCGCCGAGGAGAAGGCCGCCATCGACGCCTTCATGGTCGAGGTGGACAAGACCGAATACAAGGGCGTGATCACCCACGACGACGTGCTGGGCATCATCCTCTTTGACGAGGCCCTCAGGCAGGCCAAGGTGGGCGTGACCGATCAGGCCGTGTCCGACACCATCAACGAGCGCTTCGATACCGCCAATCCGGTCTATTCGGCCGTGGTCAGGCGGCAGGGCGACTCCGGGCGCACCCTGAACCGGGAGCTTCGCAAAGTCGTCTCTGTTCGCAAGCAGCTGCGGCGCGAGATGCGCACCGAGCGGTTCGAGGGCAGCTTCCTCGGCGTGGTCGGCCGCGCCATCGAGCCCGTCACCCAGTACGCCGGATTCAACTGGCGTATCAACATCGCGCTCCTGTCCGCCTTCGCGGCCAAGGAAAACAGCGCGGCCACCCTGGGTGCCATCTACGGCATCGACGGTTCCGGCCAGTCCGTGGAGGAGAGCATGAAGCAGGAAGAGGCCGGGTTCACCCCGCTGCACGCCCTGGCCCTGATGCTCTTCATGGCCCTGTATCCGCCGTGCATCCCCACCTCGATCATGGTGCGCCACCAGTCCAACTCCACCAAGTGGATGATGTTCTCCATCGGGTACCAGTCGCTGCTGGGCCTGCTGGTGGCCACCCTTGTCTTCACCGGCGGGAGCATGCTCGCCTTGAGTGGATTCCAGGCCATGTGGGCCTTCTACGCCCTGTGCGTGGCCGTCACCGTGGTCATGGCCATGATACCGTCACGAGAAGAAGCCCGGGCCGCATCAGAGGACGGGAAGGAACCTTGCAAAGAAAATTGCTCTTAAGGAGGAGTAAGAAAATGAAGAAACTGTTGGTTCTCGGCCTGTTGTCAGGCCTGCTGGTCCTGTCTGTCCAGGCGTACGCCCACAGCCCGCTCATGAGCTGCTTTGACAACGGCGACGGCACCGTGACCTGCGAGGGCGGGTTTTCCGACGGCTCGTCCGCAGCCGGTGTGTCCATGATCGTCAAAGGTCCTGACGGCAATGCGCTCATGGAAGGCAAGATGAACCAGGACAGCGAGTACACCTTTGACAAGCCCGAGGGTGCGTACACCGTGGTCTTCGACGCGGGCGAGGGGCACGGCGTGGTCATCGACGGCGCCAATATCGTGGAGTAGGGAAGTACGGCGCGCGGCGGCCGTGCCGTCACGCGCCATTTTCATATGGCTTGACTGATAATAACATTCGATTTCATCCCAAGGAGAGGTTTCATGAAAAAACGGTTCATCATGCTTCTGACCGCTGTCTGCGTGCTTGCCGTCGTCAGCTCGGCCTTTGCCCACTTCATGGTGGTCTACACCCCGGAGATCGCGGTGGAGCAGGCCGAAGACATGGATGTGCGCATCCTGTTCACCCATCCCGCCGAAGCCGGACACATGATGGACATGGGTGGTGTGGAAGAATTCTACGCCATGTTCCAGCGCGGTGATTCCGAGCCCAAGAAGATCGACCTCAAGGGCTACCTGAAGCAGATCGAGTGGTCCAATCCCGGCTCCAAGGCCCCGGCCTTCGCGGGCGTGGTCCCCAGGAAGGAAGTGCGCTCCATGGGTGACTACGTCATCGTCATGAAGCCCGGCTACTACTACGAGAAGGAAGAAGACATCTACATGCAGCAGATCACCAAGGTGGTCATGAACGTGGGCGGCGTGCCCGGCAACTGGGCCGATCCCGTGGGCCTGCCCTGCGAGATCGTGCCTCTGATCAAGCCCTACGCCATGTGGACCGGCAACGTCTTCGTGGGCCAGGTACTCTCCGAGGGCAAGCCCGTGGCCGGTGCCGAGGTCGAGGTGGAGTTCATGAGCCACATGCCCGACCTCAAGACCAACTCCATGCCCGAGGCCTCTTCCGTCGAATATCCCCACGACGCCTTCGTCACCCAGACCATCTTCTCGGACGACAACGGCTACATCACCTTCGGCATCCCCAAGGCCGGATGGTGGGGCTTTGCCGCCCTGGGCATCGGCCCGGACACCGAGCACAACGGCAAGGAGCTGTCCCAGGACGCCGTCATCTGGGTCAAGGCCGTGGACATGAAGTAACCATCCCGCAACCCGCGCAGCCCCCTCTGGCGGGCGCGGCGGTCCGGATGGTCCGGGCCGCCGCGTCCCATGCGGGAAGGGGCACACACGGTCTCGGAGTGAAAGCCCGGCACGGGCCGGGACGGTCGTGCGCAAAGGATCCTGCCACCAGTTGGGCCATGGGCGAACCAAAGGAGAGCAGTGCATGGATACAGTGATTGTACTCATCATCGTGGCGGCGGCCGCTGTCTATCTTTATCTGCGCATGACGGGCAGGCTTTCCGGCAAGTCGGGCTGCGGCTGCGGCTGCGGCAGCAGTTGCGGGGGGAGCGGGGCCGATGGCGCGGGAACCTGCGATGATTCGGTTGGCCACATCAAATCCGGCGAGGCCGGGGCCAGTGAGGCCGAAACAGATGATGCCACCGCGGAGAATGGCGCAGAGCCTTCAAGGAATCGCACCGAATAGGCGTCCTGGCGCGGCCTGTCCGAGCCCTGGCGGTGTTCCGGCCCGGGCCGGGCACGAGAAACCCCCGCATGCGTGAGGCAGGCGGGGGTTTTGTGTTACGTTGTTTCGGCTGGTCGCGGGGCAGTAATCAGGCCGCTTCATCCTGCCACTGTCGCTCCTGCACGGCGTCCGCCCCGACCGGCGCGGTGGCGAGGTCGCGGGTGAGCCAGCCGTTCTTGTGCGGGGTGAACAGGGCGTAGAGGCTGATCCAGGTCAGCCCGAAGAGCATGAACACCGTGTAGGGAAAGGCCCAGAGGCAGGCCAGCGAGCGATACTTAAGCAAATAGAGGAAGGCGGGCATGATGGAGGCGAAGAACATGCCGACCATCAGGCCGTAGAGTGTCACGCCCGGCCAGTTGATCAGGGACGAGACAAGCCCGAGCTTGAGCAACTCGTTGCAGGTGAGGCGCAGCCACTGGTGTGAGAGGTCCACCTGGGCGCCCAGCACCGGCTCGGGCCGGAACCGGGTGAAGCCGAATCGGCTCAGGGCGATGGTCTCGCGGATGTTGGAGCGCGCCCAGCGCAGCATCATCTTGCACAGGCCGCGATATTTGACGGGTACGTTGGTGTAGACCACGGCATCGCTCTGGAAGTGGACCAGCCGCCCTTCCTTGAGGATGAGGTTGGTCATGGCCCTGTCCTCGCCGATGTTGGCGGGCTGGCCCAGAAAGGTCTGGCGCAGCCATGCCTCGCGGACCTTCATGACCAGGGCGGCATCGTAGGCCGAGAGGGCGCCCGGGGTACACATGACCGTGTTGAAGGTGCTTTGGGAGGCACGGATGAAGTCGAAGGAGTAGGTGAAGGCCACGTCGAGCATCCTGGGGATGACGCCCTGGCGGGTGTTGAGCACCCGGACGTTGCCCGCCACGGCGCCCACGCGCGGATTGCGGCAGAAGACGCTGACCATGGAGCGCAGGGTCGTGGGCTCAATTTCGGAATCCGAATCAATGGTGACCAGGACGCTGCCCGTGGCGCGCAGGAAGCCTTCGTTCAGGGCGTGGCGCTTGCCCTGGTTCCTGGGCGAGCGGATCAGTTCGACGCGGTCGCCGAACTCCTCGCCGCCCTTGAGCATCCACAGCCAGGTGTCGTCCTTGCTGCCGTCGTCCACGCAGATGACCTGCATCTTGTCGGCCGGATAGTCGCTGGCCATGACGCTGCGCAGGGTATCGAGCACCTGTCGGCCCTCGTTGTAGGCCGGGATGATGACCGTGCAGGACACCAGCGCCTCGTCGGCGCAGTGGGCCGCCGGGCGGTAGCGCAGAACCAGATAGACCCGCCACGCGAGCACGCCGAGGTTGGTCAGGATCAACAGATAGACCCCGGCCCGCCAGACTGCGCTCAGGGGCATGGACAGCGACAGGTGTACCTTGCCCGCATACAGCAGGCAGTTGAACACGAGCAGGGCCAGGAGCACCATGATGCTCACGGCCAGAAATCCCTTCATCCAGACGGAGCCCCCGGCGTTGCCGGAAGCCATGGCATACCCCGCGCGGCCGACGCTCGCGCCCCCCTGGCCGGGTGATACCTTGTTCATAAACATCGTGTTTGTTCCTCTGATCGGATGACCCCACCAAAACACACAAAAAAAGCCCAACCACGGGAGGGGCATCCTGTAGACAGCTAAATCTTCCTAAGTGGGGAATAAGTCAATAGAAATGTTTAGGTGTAATATGTTGGAATATTGAGATTTGCTTCCTGCCTTGTTCCGACGGTCACAAGTCTGTCACGAAAACCGCCCAAAGCGGGGCATTTCATTACAATAGGACAGGCAATGTGACCAAGAAAAAGGCACTCGCGAAAACCATTCGCAAGTGCCTGTATTTCTTTGGTCGGGATGAGAGGATTTGAACCTCCGGTCTCTGCGTCCCGAACGCAGCGCTCTACCAGACTGAGCCACATCCCGTTGGCGTGAGAGGGGTGTTTAGCCCAGCGGGTGTGAAAAGGCAAGGCAAAAAATGAGAAGGGCGCAAGGCGATGGACAAAACAGGTAAATACGCCTATCATTCCCGTTTGGAAGATTGAGCGGAAAACGTCACGTTTGCGCGGTGGCCGTCACGGGCGGCATCGGGTATGATCATGACGGCTTCGCACCGCCGGGAACGCCTTGAGCGCCGTGGCCGGGAACCCTAAGGAGATGCATTGGTGATAAAAGTTCTTGTCGTGGATGATTCCGCCTTCATGAGGAAGGCCATCAGCACGATGCTTGGCAAGGACCCGGGAATCAAGGTGGTGGGAACGGCGCGCGACGGGCTGGAGGGTCTGGAGATGGTGCGCCGCCTCGACCCCGATGTGGTGACCATGGACATCGAGATGCCCAAGATGGACGGCCTGACCGCTCTGAGGCAGATCATGATGGAGGCCCCGAGGCCCGTGCTCATGGTCAGTTCGCTGACCACCGAGGGCGCAGAGGCCACCCTCAAGGCCATGGAACTGGGTGCCGTCGACTTCATCCCCAAGCAGCTTTCCAAGGTTTCCCTCGACATCGTCAAGATCGAAAAGGACCTCATTGCCCGGGTCAAGACCGTGGCCGCGCGCAAGATGCGCCATGTGCCGGCCCGGGGGGCCGCACCCAGGTCCGCCGCGACCGCCGCGCCCAGGCAGGCCGTCACCCCGGCTGGCAGGCCGCTGCGCGATGTGGTGGCCATCGGCGTGTCCACCGGAGGGCCGCCCGTGGTCCAGAAGATCCTCTCGTCCCTTCCGGCCGATTTTCCGGCCGCCATCGTCATCGCCCAGCACATGCCTGCGGCCTTCACCGGCCCCTTTGCCAAGCGGCTCGACGGTGTCAGCAAGCTCACGGTCAAGGAGGCGGAGAACGGCGACGTGCTCCGGCCCGGGTATGCCTTCGTGGCTCCCGGCGGCAGGCACATCGTCCTCGATCAGCGGGTGAGCCGGGTGGACGTGGTGGTCACGGACCAGCCCGCCGACGCCCTCTACAAGCCCTCGGCCAACGTGCTCATCAGTTCCGTGGCCCAGGCCGTGGGCAAGCGCGGGCTCGGGGTGATCCTGACGGGCATGGGCAACGACGGCTGCGAGGGCGTGCGCGAGCTCAAGGGACGCGGCGGGCGTGCCTTGGCCCAGAGCGATTCCACCTGCGTGGTCTACGGCATGCCCAAGGCCATCGTTGATGAAAACCTGGCCGACGAAGTTGTTGATCTCGACGACATGGCCGAGGCGATCATCGCGAATCTGTACAAGTGATTGCACGCCGGTCTGACCGGCGAATCCATTTTCTGGGGAGGGTTGACCACATGGCGGGGTGCACCGATTATCTTTCGCTGCTGAAGAGCGATGACAAGGAAATTGTCCGCGAGGGCGCGTTTCGCGCGGGCGAAGACAACTGTGTCGAGGCCGTGGGGCTGCTGGCGGAACTGCTGCTGACCAACCATCTGGGCGTGCAGGAGGCGGCGGACAGCTCGCTGCGCAAGATCGGCGGGCGCGAGACCGTGCAGGCGGTGCTGCCGCTGCTGCGCTCCGACGAGGCCCCGGTACGCAATCTTTCCATGGACATCCTGCGCGAGGTGGGCGGGCAGGACATGCCCTCCCTCGTCACCCTCATCCACGACGACGACCCGGACATCCGCATTTTCGTGGCCGACATCCTCGGCTCCACGGCCAGCCCGCTGGCTGTCGAGCCCCTGTGCGATGCCCTGCTCAAGGATCCCGAGGTCAATGTCCGCTATCAGGCGGCCGTGAGCTTGGGGGAACTGGGCATGGCCGAGGCCGCGCCCTGCCTGAACAAGGCCATCGAGGACGAGGAGTGGGTACAGTATTCGGTGATCGAGGCCCTGACCAAGATCGGCCACGCAAGCTCGGTGGGGGCGCTGGTCAAGGCATTGGACCACGCCTCGGACCTGGTCGCCTCCATGATCATCGACTCTCTGGGCGAGCTGGGCGACATCAAGGCCGTGACCATGCTGCTGCGGCGCATGGACGAGTCGCCCACGGCCCTGCGTAACAAGATAGTCAAGGCAGTGGTCAAGATTCTGGGCGGCAAGTCCCTGAACCTGCTCAGCGTGACCGAGCGCGAGCGGTTTCGCGAGTATCTGCTCGTGGCCCTGCGCGACGAGGATGTGGAGATACAGGACGCCGCCATCCAGGGGCTGGCCCATGTGGGCGGCGAGGAGGCCTCGGAGGGCATCCTGCGCATCGCGGCCCGGCTGGATCAGGACCGTGACCAGGAGCGGCTGGCCACCATCATCGGCGGTCTGGCGGTCATCGGGATGACCGACGCCCTCAAGGCCGGCATGCTCGGCGAGGACGAGGGCATGGCCCATGTGGCCGTGCAGGTGCTCTCCATGATCTCGCCCGAATCCTGCGGCTGCGACGACGCGGTCTGCCGCGTGCTCATGGAGGCCTTCTGGAAGGTGTCCCTGCCCATCCAGCGCCAGATCGTGGGCGTGGCCGCCGAGCGGGGCAACGAGCACTCCAAGGATTTCTTCATCAGGATTCTCGATGAGCACCCCGACGGCACCGTGCTCAAGAGCGCGGTCTATCTGCTGGGCGAGAAGCTGCGGCTGGCCGAGGTGGCAGACCGCATCTTCCCGTTGCTCGATCATCAGTACGACGATGTCAAGGAGGCCGCCCTGGAGGCGTGCATCGCCATCAACGGCCCCCGGGTGCGCGACCGTTTCGCGGCCATGTACGAGAGCCCCGAGCCGATCCATCGGCTGATGGCTGTCTACGCCCTGGGCAAGCTCGGCGTCTCGGCCAACCTCGATATTCTCAAGCGGGCCCTTGACGACGCCGTGCCCGACATCCGCAAGGTGGCCCTGGAGGCCCTGGCCTCGGAATGCGACGTGAATGACGACTGGCAGCCCCTGGTCCTTTCCAGGCTGGGCGATGAAAGCAAGGATGTCCGCCTCACGGTCATTGAAATCCTTGGCAAGTGTTTTTCTGAGAGTTCCGTCCCCTACCTGATCGACGCCCTGAATGACGAGGACGACTGGGTCAAGATCAGGGCCATCGACGCCCTGGGCGAACACCGTTCGGCCCAGGCCGTGCCGCGCCTGATCGGCATGCTCGACAATCCGAATCGGTTCGTGGTCATGAAGCTCATCGAGGCCCTGGGCGGCATCGGAGGTCCCACCGCCTTCCGCGCCCTGCTGGACATCGCCAACGGCGACGAGTACGAGCTGATCAACGCCGCCGAGGAGGCCATCGCCAGAATGCAGGAAGCTCAGGAGTAGGCGGACCCGATGTCCTCGCTTTTTTCCAAGACCATCGCCCTTGGCAAGGAACTCAAGATCACCGATCAGGAGTTCGCCAACCTGCGGGATTTCATCTACGAGCAGTGCGGCATATACATTGCCGACAACCGCAAGTACCTGCTGGAAAACCGGCTGGGAAACAGGTTGAAGAAGCTCAATCTCAGGAACTTCGACGAGTATTACAACTATCTTCGTTTCGACGCTGGCAAGGTCGGGGAGATGAAGAAGCTCTTCGAGGTCATCACCACCAACGAGACCAGCTTCTACCGCAATCCGCCTCAGTTGCAGGTGTTTCAGGAAAAGGTGCTCACCGATGTGCTGGAGGGCTGCCGGGCAAGCGGGCGCAAGCTGCGCATCTGGTCGGCAGGCTGCTCCACTGGCGAGGAGCCTTACACCATCGCCATGATCATCCATGAGCTGCTCCGGGCCGATGTCGCCAACTGGGACATCCGCATCACGGCCAACGACCTCTCGGACCGGGTGCTCGAATCGGCGCGCAAGGGCGAGTACAACGACTACACCCTGCGCACCACGCCCAAGGAGATCGTGCAGCGCTATTTCGAGCCGGAAAACGGACTGTACGCCGTCAAGCCGGAGGTGAAGCGGCTCGTCTCCTTTGGCCAGATCAACCTGCGCGACAGGGCGCAGCTCAAGCGGGTGGAGCGCTCCCAGATCGTGTTCTGCCGCAATGTCATCATCTATTTCGACGACGCCATGAAGAAGCAGGTCATCAGTGCATTCTATGACAACCTGCTTCCCGGCGGATACCTGATCATCGGGCATTCGGAGTCGCTGCACAACATTACTCGCGCCTTCAAGCCCATCCATTTTCCGGGTGCCATCATCTACAAGAAAGAGGGGTAGGCACCATGGCCGCGGGGCGGGAGAGCAGCGCCCTTCGGAGGATTTGATAAAACGACGGATTCCGTGTTACTGGACCAAGGGGGAATCATGGCGAAGCATATTCTGATAGTGGACGACTCAAAGACGGTGCGCAACCTGGTCGCCTTCATCATGAAGAAGGAAGGGTTCAAGGTCACCACCGCCGAAGACGGGCTGGACGGCCTCGAAAAGCTCTATAGCGCCGCCGAGGTCGATCTCATCGTCTCCGATGTCAACATGCCCCGCATGGACGGCCTGACCTTCATCAAGACCGTCCGCGAGCAGGAGGCATACAGGGACATCCCCATCGTGGTCCTTTCCACCGAGGGCCAGGACAAGGATATCCAGACCGGCCTGACCGTGGGGGCCAACCTGTACATGGTCAAGCCCGCCCAGCCCGAAAAGCTGGTGCGCAACGTCAAGATGCTGCTTGGATGACCCGCGAGCCGGGAAATGCACGACATTGTAATGGAAAGCTGCGCCTGAAACGCTGACAGACGGCCGCCGCCAAAGGGAACTTGATGAGCCAGGATTTTCTCGATCCAGAAATCTTAGCCGATTTTTTTGTTGAGGCGAAAGAGCACTTGGAGACCATCGAGCCCAATCTGCTCGAACTGGAAAAGGCACCCGACAACCTCGGGCTGCTCAACGAGATTTTCCGCCCGATGCACTCCCTCAAGGGCGCGTCCGGCTTTCTCGGGCTCAACAGGATAAACGGTCTGGCCCACAAGGCGGAAAGCATCCTCGACGAGCTGCGCCAGGGGTCCATGCGTGTCACCGGCGGGATCATGGACCTGATCCTCTCGGCCACCGACGCCCTGCGCACCATGGTGGACAACCTTGAGAACCGCGGCGTCGAGGGCGACGTGGACACCGCCCCCATCATCGCCAGGATCGAGGCCGCCCTGGCCGGCACCCTCGACGAAGGCGACGCGCCCCTGGCCAAGGCGATGCCCAACCCGGCTTCGGGCGATGAGTCCGAAATCACGGAGCCGGTCGTCGAATACGTCGCCGCAGAAGAATTCCAGCCCGAGGACGTCGCTTCCGAACCGCAACCCGCGCCCCAGGCGGTCAACACGGAAAGGGTCGCCATGACAGTATCGTTTCTCCCCCAGCCCGATCCCGATTTCGACGACGCCCCCTACGGACTGAGCACCGTGGGCGAAGGCCACCTCGCTGACTTCCTGGAGGAGGCCACGGAGATCATTGAAAACCTCAACCGCTGCCTCCTCGCACTGGAGGGCCATCCGGACGACAGCGAGGAGATGATCAACGACACTTTCCGCTATTTTCACAATCTCAAGGGCAACAGCGGCATCATCGGGTTCAAGGAACTCAACTCCCTGACCCACGAGGCCGAGACCCTGCTCAACAAGGTCCGCAAGGGCGACATTGAGTGCGGCCAGGGGCTCATCGACCTGCTCCTCTCCTCGGTGGATCTGATCGAGGAGTTGGTGGGCAAGGTGGATGTGGAAACCAACCGCGTCACCCCGGTGGACACCTCGGTCATGGCGCAGCTGCTTCAGAAGGTGACCGAGGAGGGCGATGTGGCGGTGGTGGCCGAGGCCCTGGCCGCCATCAAGGGCGAGCACCACGATCCGGGCAGGGCGGCGACACCTCCTGCGCCTGCGGCCGAGGCATCGCACGCGGCGGCCCCGTCACCCGACGCAGGGGCCAAGGGTGCCACTGCCTCACCCTCGGACTACGATCCCGAGGATGTGGCCCTGTTCCTTCAGACCATCAAGCAGCAGCTTGAGAGCGCGGCCACGGCCCTGGCCATGCTGCGCGAGGACGCTGGGCAGCCGGACATCGTTGATGGCCTGTTCCGTACCTTCCAGACCATCCAGAACTCGGCGGGCTACATGGGCCTGGCCGAGATCAAGGAATACTCGGCCCGTACCGTTGGGCTGGTGGACCAGGGGCGCAAGAGCAACATCGACTTCAGCCTGATGCTCGACATTCTCGACCAGGAGTTCGCCATCCTCAAGGACATGCTGCTCAAGGCCATGGCCGACATCTCGGGCGAAGCCGTGACAGATCCGACGCGCGATCTCGTCGTCGCTGCCGCCAAGCCCGCTTCCAAGCCTGCCCCCAGGTCCGCACCGGCCGCCCCCAAGGCCGCGCCTGCGCCAAAGCCCGCACCCCCGGCCCGGGCGGAACCCGATTTCGAGGACGAGCCCGACGACGATGGCGACGTCGCAGCCGCGCCCCAGACGCGCCCGGCACAGGGGGCGTCCAAACCCGCACCCAAGCCCGCCCGTCCGGCGGCCAAGGCACCCATGTCAAACACTCCAAGCACAGTCGCTTCCGGCTCAGGCGCGGCGGCCGCCCAGCAGGCCAAGCCCAAGGCGTCGAGTACCATCCGGGTGGATCACCACAAGCTCGATCACCTGATGAACGTCATCGGCGAACTGATCATCAACCGCAACCGCTATTCCATGCTCGCCCGCGCTCTGGAGGATGGTCACGAGGACGTGCATGTGGTCGCTCAGCAATTGACCGAGACCACCTACGCCATGGCCCGTATCTCGGACGATCTACAGGACACCATCATGAAGGTCCGCATGGTCCCGGTGCAGACCGTGTTCTCGCGCTTTCCGCGACTGGTGCGCGACCTGAGCCGCAAGAGCGGCAAGCAGGTGGAACTGATCATGGAAGGCGAGGAGACGGAATTCGACAAGAGCGTGGTCGAGGAGATCGGCGATCCGCTGGTGCATCTGGTGCGCAACGCCGTGGACCACGGCCTGGAGGACGAGCAGGAGCGCATCCAGGCGGGCAAGAAGCCCAAGGGGCATGTCTGGCTGCGCGCCTACCACAAGGGCAATTCCGTGGCCATCGAGGTGGAGGACGACGGGCGCGGCATCGACCCCGAGAAGCTCAAGCAGGTGGCCATCCGCAAGGGCGTGATCACGCCCGAGGAGGCCAACGCCATGGACGACCGCGAGGCCCTGGACCTCATCTTCGCCCCAGGATTCTCTTCGGCCGAGAAGGTCACGGACATCTCCGGCCGCGGCGTGGGCATGGACGTGGTCAAGACCAACATCAAGAACCTCAAGGGCAGCGTCAACACTCAGTCCGAGGTGGGCAAGGGCACCAAGCTGACCCTGACCCTGCCCCTGACCCTGGCCATCATCGACGCCCTCATGGTCCAGGTGGCGGGTGAGACCTTCGCCATTCCCCTGGACGCGGTTTCCGAGACCACCAAGATCGAGACCGAGAAGCTCTCGGACGTCAACAGCCGCAAGGCCGTCACCCTGCGCGGCGAGGTGCTCGGCGTCATCGAGCTGGCCGAGCTGCTTGGTCTGCCCCAATCCATGGCCGAGCGCGACGTGCTGCCCATGGTGGTCATCCACGACAACGACAGGCGCCTCGGGCTGGTGGTGGACCGGCTGCTGGAACGCCAGGAGATCGTCATCAAGCCCCTTGGCCAGTATCTCAACAATTTCAACCTCAAGGGCCTCTCTGGCGCGACCATCATGGGCGACGGTTCAGTGGTCCTCATCCTTGATCCGCACGAGATATACAGCCTCTCGACCCAGCTCGGGCGCAAGGAGACCCCGGCCTCGGCCCTGCCCGGCGGCAAGTAGCCTGCGGGTCATTGCATTGAAAAAGGCCGGGAAGCGTCGCTTCCCGGCCTTTCTTCGTTTCAGGCTGTGGCTGAGCTGGCTGTAGAAAAATCTAGAA
>NZ_JASTWE010000017.1 GCF_030282845.1 Pseudodesulfovibrio pelocollis | reverse complement strand
TTTCTTTTTTATCCGGCAAGTTGCACGATCGTCTGTTTTCGGCGTGGTTTGACCCCTCTGGGTCAAAGAGGGTCACCAATCTCGGTCAGCCCGCAGGGCAGGTTGGACGATTCCCGAATCCATCACGATACCCCAGCGGACTGACTCATTGCTCCTGGAAATCCACCATATTCCGGCGTATGGTCCGTGGCGGTGGCCGGTACGGTGAGGCAGTCTCATCCATCGGAAACCATTGATTTCGCAGGGCGATCCTCTGTTCTGCGCTTCGTTCCGACCAAGCGGCGTTTGTCTGGTGTGAACACTCTTACTGAAGCGGGAGGACCGGAAGGTCATGTCCAACTCTCTACAGACGCAGTTGCGGGTTCCGGCGCAGGGGCGGCTCCTGGCCCTGGTGCAGGGGCATGTCAGGCAACTGGCCGAAACCGTCGGGCTGGCCGGGCGGGAGATCGCGGCCCTGGAGCTGGCAACGGAAGAGGCATTCCTCAACATCTGCGACCACGCCTATCCGGACGGCACGCGAGGCGACGTGCTCATCGGCGGCGAAATTCGAGAATCCGAACTGGTCCTGGATTTCCAGGACGAAGGGCTGCCGTTCGACCCGTCGATTCTCAAAACAACGGAGCCGGAACCCGCCGTGGATCCGGGCTGGACGGGAGGGCTGGGGTTGAAGCTCATCCGGCATGTAGTGGACGAGGTGTCCTGGATCAATCACGGTCGGCAGGGCAAGTCATTGCGCCTGGTGAAGCGCCTGCCGGGCGTGGACGCGTTGGCAGCGTCAGGGATGACCCAGGCGCGGTCCATGGTCAGGGAGGAAGTTGCGCAGGCCCCGATGCAACGATACAAGACGCGCGCGATCCAGCCCGGCGAGGCCATGCAGGTGGCCCGGATATTCTGGCTGGCCTACGGATATTCCTACAAGAATGAGGCCTTCTACAGGCCGGAAGGGATGCTGCACCTGGTCGGCACCGGCAAGCTCATCAGCTTTGTGGCCGTGGGCGAGGACGGCGAAGTGGCCGGGCATGCCGGACTGTTGCGTCCGGAGCCAGTGCCCATGGCGGAGCTGGCGCTCCTGGTGGTCTCCCCGGCCCACCGGGGCAGAAAGATCATGGAGTCCCTGTTCGAATCCCTTTTGGGCAAGGCGCGGGAGATGGGCCTCTTCGGCCTGGCCCTGAACCCGGTGACCAGCCACCCCATCAGCCAGCGGCAATCAATGGAGGCGGGCGGCAGGCCCTGCGGCCTGGACCTGGCAGCCTGCCCGCCCCGGCAGTTCAAGGGACTGGGACTGGACGAGAAACCCGAACAACGGGAATCCTACCTGCATTGCTTCATGTATCTGACCTCGCCGCCTCTGGCCCGGGTCCATGTGCCGGTCCGGCACCGAGAGATGGTGGAGCGCATCTACGCCAACATCGGGAGACCGTTCGAAATCCTGCCTCTTGCCTCCCCACAGCCGGGCGACATGCCGGGCGACTATTCGGTTTCCTTTGACATGGGGCTCAAAAAGGGGGTGATCCGCGTCAGACGCGCCGACCCTCGGCAGTGGCCGGAAGTCCAACGGGCGGCCATTGACCTGGTGGAAATCGCAGGGGCCGAGAAGGTGGACATCGACCTGCCTCTGGCCCAGGCAGCCACGCCTGACCTGTGCGGACGCGCCGAGGAGGCGGGGTTCTTTTTCGCCGGGATCTGGCCGCATGCAGCCGAGGACGGCGACATGCTGCGCCTGACACGGCTTGCCGCGCCCTTTGATCTGGGGCATCTGCGACTTTATTCCGATTTCGCCCACGCGCTGTCCGACTATGTGCGAGGGGAGATGGAACGGGCGGCACAACGAACCGGGTAAGCGCCGTGGAAATCTCCCTGCCCCCCTTCGCGAGCGCGGCAACGATCTGATCCGCCTCGCGGCCCGTTTCGCCGACACGTCCTGCGACAGATAAGCCCTGCCGCGCAGGAAGCTCTCCAAGCAACTGACCGCCACGCTGTCCGCCTACCCCTGGCCGGGAAACGTGCGCGAACTCGGCAATGTCATGGAGGCGGCGGTGATCGAGGCCGGGCAGGACTCCACACTGTACCCCAAACACCTGCCGAGCCATGTCCGCATGTCTTCCCTGGACCAGGGCAGACGCAAGCCCGCCGCCAAGACATCGCCCGCCCCCAGAGAGGCCGGTCCCGTTCTCGCCTATGCGACATACAAGTCCCTGCGCGAACAGGCCTATTTCCGGCACCTGATGGAGGTCTGCGATCACGACGTGACCAGGGCCAGCCAGCTTTCCGGCCTGAGCGTGCCGAGCGTCTACCGCCATCTCTGCCTGGCCGGAATACCCACCAGAACCAAGAACAGGGGCTGATTTCCGGCCCCCCTGATCATCCGCAGTGATGCGGAGTCATTTCTAATGGACCGATAGAAGCCACCGGCGTTACAGGGGAGGAAAAACAAGGAGTATCCTATGGGTATCCGATCAAAAATCCTGGCCCCACTGCTCGTGGTCGCACTGATCATGGTCATCGGCGGATTTCTGACCCTCAATTCCCAGTTCGCCAGGCTGGAGGAGTCCTTTGTCTCGCTGATCATCCAGGCCAAGGTGGAGGAGACCCGGCAGTCGGTTCGACTGATGTCGGGCAGCGCCCTGGAGCAGGCGGCCCTGTTCAGCCGCATGCAGGCGGTGGTTGACGCCTTCACCGTGGCCAATCAGGGCGACATGCGCGATGAGAACGACCCCATGGGCCAGGAGGCCCGGGAGATGCTGCGCCAATCCCTTGCCTCGACCATGGCCGGATACGAGGCCATCATGGGCAGCAAGTTCCAGCTTCACTTCCATCTGCCCTCCAATCGCAGCCTCGCCCGCATGTGGCGCGAGAAGCAGATCAGACGCGACGGCCAGTGGGTGGACATTTCCGACGACCTGTCGAGCTTTCGCAGCACGGTCATCGACGTGAACCGCAACCACAAGGCCGTGCAGGGCATCGAGCCGGGCAGTGGAGGCTTCACCATCCGAGGTCTGGCCCCGGTCACCGGGCCGGGCGACGCGCACCTGGGATCCGTGGAGGTGCTCATCGAATTCGACGGCATCCTCCAGGGCATGGAGTCCTCGGGCAACATGCGCACCCTGCTGTTCATGGAATCCCACCTGCTGCCCATCACCACCATGCTGCGCGACCCGACCAAGAATCCCGTCCGCGACAACCGATTCGTGCTCATCTACGGCCAAGAAAACACCGAAACCCTGAATCTGGTGACCAGCGATCTGCTCGCCAGGGGGTCGTCCGCGACCGTCGTCATGATAGAGGGCGACAAGGCGCTGGGCGCGTTCCCCGTGCAAGACTACCGGGGCGATTTGATCGGCACCATCGTCCTGGCCATGGACATCGCCGACCAGCAGGCCATGGTTTCCACGGTCATGTGGGTCATCGGAGCCATCCTGCTCGTGGTGATCGTTTCGCCCATCCTCATCATCCTGTGGGTCTTGCAGAAGTCGGTCATGGAACCCATCCGGGAGTGCGCGGCCATAGCCTCCCGGATTTCCCAGGGCGACCTTGGCGAGATAGACTGCCGGGACCGGCGCGACGAAATGGGCATCATCCTCTCGGCCATGAAGGAGATGCGCGAAAAACTGACCGACACCATCCGCGACATCCAGGAGATCACCACCGACGTGGCCAACGGCTGCCGCCAGTTCGCGGCGGCGAGCGAAACCGTTTCCCAAGGGGCCACCGAGCAAGCGGCTGGCATCGAGGAGATCTCCGCCAGCATGGAGCAAATATCCTCCAGCATCCAGCAAACGGCAGAGATCGCCCACAAGACCGAGAACGTGGCCACCACGGCCGCGCGCAACGCCGAGACCGGCGGCAAGGCCGTGGCCCGCACCCTGGAGGCGATGCGAAAGATCGCCGAGGAGATCGGCATCATTGAGGAAATAGCGAGGCAGACCAATCTGCTGGCCCTCAACGCCGCCATCGAGGCCGCCCGGGCCGGAGAGGCGGGCAAGGGCTTCGCCGTGGTGGCCGCAGAGGTGCGCAAGTTGGCCGAGCGTAGCGGCGGCGCGGCCTCGGGCATCAGCGAGCTTTCCTCCTCCAGCGTGACCGTGGCCGAGGAGGCGGCCAAGCTGCTCAAGAATATGGTGCCCGACATCCAGAGCACGGCCGAGCTTATCCATGAAATATCGGCCGCCACCAGCGAGCAGAACGCCGGGGTCGCCCAGGTGACCAAGGCCCTACAGGACTCCGATTCCCAGGTCCAGCAGAACGCCACGACCTCGGAGCAGATGGCCTCCACCGCGACGCACCTCTTCTCGCGCTCCCAGGACCTGGAGACGAGCATCAGCTTCTTCAGGCTCGAAAGCGCCATCCGAGCCTGCGGGCAGGCGGGTGACGCCGTCCGGCCAAAGGCGCTGCCAACGGCTGGTGGGTCCGGGCGCAAGGGCGGCAAGCCGGACGATGGGGACGAGTTCGAACGCTTCTGATGGGGGGGCCTCTCCCCTTCTGACGCCATGCATGGGGCCGGACGCCACGGGGCGTCCGGCCTTCTTGCGTGTGGGCCGGATGGAAAAGCGGCGTGGGTCGGGCCTCAGGCTATCCAGCGCCGCCGGATGTTGCGCAGACTGAGCATGAAGAGCACGGCGCAAAACGCGCCCAGCACGAGCAGATCCACGATGTAGGGCAGCATGTGCCCCCCATGCACCGCGCCATGGAGGGCGTCGGCCCCGTAGGTCAGGGGCAGGGCGTAGGCCAGCGGCTTGAGGAACACGGGCAGCCCACTGATCGGAAAGAACAGCCCGCACAGGAAGATCATGGGAAACCGGAAGAAGTTTGAAAAGGTCTGGGCCTCGAACACCTCGCTCACGGCCACGGCGATGAACAGGCCGAGAAAGGCCGAGGCCACGGCGATGAGCACCACGGCGGGCACGAACACAAGCCAGTTCACGGCCGAGAGGTCCATGAGAAAGGCGGCCATGATCACCGGCACAAAGGCGTTGGCCGTGCCAAAGAGAATGGCCCCGCTCGTCTTGGCCAGCATGAGCAGCTCAAAGGGCATGGGCGCGAGCAGCAGCCGCTCGAAGGAGCGGTTCTTCTTCTCGAAGGTCACTGTCACAGCCAGCATGGAGGTGGTGCCGAAGAGAATGGACACGGCCACCACCCCGGGCAGGACCGCGGGCACGCTCTCCAGCCCGCTGCCCGAGCGGATGAAGAACATGCCGGTCCAGGCCAGGGGAAAGAGCAGCCCCCAGCTGATGTTGGGCGGCTTCATGTAATAGGTACGCATGTCCTTGAGCAGAATGTTCCAGAACGCGATCCAACGGTTCATCGCGGACCTCCCGTCTTTTCCCTGTCGCCGTGCATGGCGTCGGCCTCGATGCCGGTGATGGTGACAAACACGTCCTCCAGGCTCGGCCTGATGCGTCGCGCCTCGGCCACCTCGACACCCTGATCCTCCAGAAAACGCACCAACGGACCCACCCGCACCGGTCCGTCGCCCTCCACCCGGATGCCGCCGCCTGCCGGGAGCGTGAAGCGCAGATGGGGAAAGGCGGCCACCAGCCGGGTCCCTATGCCGCCCTCTTCGTCGCCCTGCCCGTCGCCCAGGCCGCAGGCCATGCCGTTATCGCAGGCGATGCGGACCACGTGCTTGTCCATCACCGGCTGCACCAGTTCGGCCACGGTATCAACCCGCACGATGCGGCCCGCCACGATGAAGGCGATGCGGTCGCACAGCCGCTCCGCCTCCTCGATGTAGTGGGTGGTCAGGAACACGGTGGTGCCTCCGGCGTGCAGGTCGGCGATGAGCTGGCGCAACTGGCGGGCGCTGGCCACGTCGATGCCCGTGGTCGGTTCGTCGAGAAAGAGAATCCTGGGCCGGTGGATCATCCCGGCCGCGATGGTCAGCTTGCGCTTCATGCCCTTGGAATAACCCGCGAACTTGCGATCAGCCGCCTTGGCCAGCCCAAAGACGTCAAGCAGTTCACGCGCCCGTTCGCACCGCTCGGCCTTGCGCATGCCGTAGAGGGCGGCGCAAAAGCAGAGATTATCGTAGCCAGTCATCTCCGGGTACAGGTTGCTCTCGTCCGGGACCACGCCGATGAGATGCTGGGCCGCCCGAGGATGCCTGACGCAGTCGATGCCGTCTATGACGATGGACCCGGCGTCGGGTCGGGCCAGCCCGGTGAGCATGTTGATGGTCGTGGTCTTGCCCGCGCCGTTGGGGCCGAGAAAGCCGAACAGCTCGCCGGACGTCACTGAGAAATCCACCTGCCGAACCGCCTGGACCTCGCCGAACCGCTTGGCCAGTCCGCGCACCTCCACGGCGGCTCCGCCGCCCAGGACAAGCCCATTGCCAAGCGTCCCGTCGGCCAGGGCCGCCCCTGTCGCCGATGCTGCTCCCGCTGTCACGGTCATGGCCGTTCTCCCGGCAGGATTCCCCGCTCCGCCCGGCCAAAGCCGGACACTACGGGCCGGTTGATCAAGTGTCTGCGCATAGACTATCTCCATGGGAAAAAAAGAGAGGGAGAAAACTTCTCGTCACTCCTGTCCACCAAAAGGTTTCAAAACAAGACCGGGCGAGTCCAGCACGGGGGCATTTGGCCCGCTCCCCTCCAGCATATCCCGGGCCACTCCGGCCCACTGGGCCAGGGTATCCGGATTGATCCGGTAGTGGACATGGTAGCCCTGCTTGTCGGCAATGACCACATCCGCATCGCGCAGCACCCGCAGATGCTGCGACACCGCCGCCGGGGTCACGCCAAGCCGCCGGGCCAGGGCATTGACGCACAGGGAACGCTGCCTGAGCAGCACAAGAAGCCGAAGCCGCGTCTCCACCGAGAGCACCTTGAATATCCGCGCGGCCCTGTCCGTCTGCACCATGTGTCGCTCCGTTTGAATAAGTCTTTGCGCGGACACTATTGCACCCCGCCTCCCGTGTCAATACGCTGTTGCTTCACTGCGGAAGGCCACGCGGCCCGCCGCCCTGCACCAGACAACAGGACGACGGGCCGAAAAACCGCACAAAGACAGGCTACCTGCCGATGCGCTTGGCAAAGTCTCCCTGCGCGCCTTCATTGACCCAGGCCACGAACTCCTTCACGGCCGCCTTGATCTCGTCACGGATTTTGCGGATTTGGGCCAGCTTCTCGTCGTGGGTTCCCTGGACCTTTGCCGGGTCGGCAAAAGGGATGTGGATGCGGTTGACCACACCGGGATAGATCGGGCACTGGGCCTCGTCGCCATCACTGCACACGGTGATGACGTGGGAGTACATCCGCCCCTGCCGGAACAGGTCAAAGGCCGACCGGGTTCCCTTGCCGCTCAAGTCCACGCCCTCCTCCTTCATCACCTCCACCACCAGCGGGTTGATGGTCGTGGGCTCGAAGCCCGCGCTCTCGGCCTGGAACCCGCCCTGGCCGAACATGTTCAGATATGCCTCGGCCATCTGGCTGCGGGCGCTGTTGTGCACACAGATGAAAAGCACCTTTTCCATTGATATTCTCCTATTGAATGCGGCGGTTGCCTGAATAGAGAAGCGGCCGCCCCAGGGAGGGCGGCCGCTTGGCATCACACGTCGGAGCCGACGCGGCGCTTGTCGTATTCCACAAGCAGGAAGACGACCACGCCACACAGGGTGATCTTGAACCAGTCGAACAGGCCGATGGGCGTGCTCGAAAACAGCGAGTTCATGAACGGGGCGTAGGTGAAGAGCAGTTGCAGCAGCAGCATGAGGATGAAGCCGCCCACCACCCAGAGGTTTGTTCCAAGCCCCAGCTCAAAGGGCGAGCGCCTGAATGAGCGGGAGTTGAAGAGGTAGAAGCCCTCGATGACCACAAAGACGTTGACCGCGATGGTCCGAGCCTTTTCCGGGCTGGCCCCGCTCAGGATCTCCCACTTGAAGAGCCCGAAGGCGAAGAGGAGCAGCATCAGGCTGACCAGCCCGATGCGGCGCAGCACCACCTTGTCGAGTATGGGCCTGTCCGGCCTGTGGGGCGGCCGCTCCATGATCCCGGGTTCCTTGGGCTCAAAGGCCAGGGTCATGCCCAGGCAGCCCGCCGTGGTCATGTTGATCCACAATATCTGCACCGGCAGGATGGGCAGTGCGGTCTGGAAGAGGATGGCCGTGAGGATGACCAGCCCCTCGCCCGCGTTGGTGGGCAAGGTCCAGGCGATGAACTTGATCAGGTTCGCGTACACGCCGCGCCCTTCCTCCACGGCCGAGGTGATGGTGGCGAAATTGTCGTCGGTGAGGATCATGTCCGACGCCTCCTTGGCCACCTCGGTGCCGTTGATGCCCATGGCGATGCCGATGTCCGCCTGCTTCAGCGCCGGGGCGTCGTTGACCCCGTCGCCGGTCATGGCGCAGATTTCGCCGCGCGCCTGCAGGGCCATGACCAGCCGCAGCTTCTGCTCGGGCGACACCCGGGCAAAGACCGGCACGTCGCCCACCCGCTCGATGAGCTGCTTGTCGCTCAACTGGGCGATGTCGCTACCGGTGAGCACAGGGCAGTCCTGGCCCAGGGTGCAGCTTGAGCCGCCCAGGCCGAGCATCTTGCCGATGGCCTCGGCCGTGAGGGCGTGGTCGCCGGTGATCATCTTCACGGCCACCCCGGCCTTCTGGCAGGCGGCCACGGCCGCGACCGCCTCTTCCCTCGGGGGGTCGATCATCCCCTGAAGACCGAGAAATTCCATGCCCATGCAGGCCTGCTCGCGCTTGAGCCCCTCCTTGCCGGGCAGGATGTTGCGGGACAGGGCCAGCACCCGCAGCCCCTTGGACGCCAGGGTGCGCTGGACCTCGATGATGCCGTCCGCATCAAGGGGGCCGTTGGTGCCGTCGGCCATCATGGCCCCGGAGCAGCATTCGAGAATCTTTTCCACGGCCCCCTTCATGTAGACCACCGCGCTGTCGCCCGTGTCGTGCATGGTGGCCATGTACCGCCACTCGGACTCGAAGGCCAACTCGTCGATGCGGGGCCGTTGCGGCGCCTCGGTTTCCAGGGTCATGCCGAGCTTGGCGGCCGCCACCACCAGCGCCCCCTCGGTGGGGTCGCCCTCCACATAGAGCTGCCCGTCTCGCGAGCGTATGCGTGCATCGTTGCACAGCAGCCCGGCGCGCAGGCACTCCGCGAGCGCCTGGTTCGCCCGGACATCGCCGTCGCCGAGGTCGATCACCTCGCCCTCGCTGCCGTAGCCGATGCCCGAGACGTCGAAGAGCACGCCGCCGCTGTAGACGCTCTGCACGGTCATCTGGTTCTCGGTGAGGGTGCCGGTCTTGTCCGAGCAGATGACCGTGGTCCCACCCAGGGTCTCCACTGCGGGCAGCTTGCGGATGACCGCCTTGCGCTGGGCCATGCGCGACACGCCCATGGCCAGGATGATGGTCACCGCCGCGGGCAGTCCCTCGGGGATGGCGCCCACGGCCAGGGCCACGGCCGCCATGAACATCTCGTCCAGGGGCTCTGAGCGGATCAGGCCGAGGACCATGGTCAACCCGGCCAGGGCCAGAATGGCGATGAGCAGCACATGGCTGAACTTGGTAATCTTGCGGGTCAAGGGCGTCTCAAGCTCGTCGGCCGAGTCGATGAGGCCGGAGATGCGCCCGATCTCTGTATAATTGCCGGTGGCCACCACCACGCCGCGCCCCTGGCCATAGCTGACCAGGGTGCCCGCGTAGGCCATGCAATGGCGGTCGCCCAGCACCGCGTCCTTGGCACTCGGTGCGATGTTCTTTTCCACGGGCACGGACTCGCCGGTCAGGGTGGATTCGTCGATGCGCAGCTCCCGCTCGGAAATGACGCGCATGTCCGCGGGCACCTTGTCCCCGGAGCGCAGCAGGACCACGTCGCCCGGCACCAGTGCGGAAGCGGGCAGGCGCACCTGCTCGCCAGCGCGCAGAACCAGCGCCTCGACCCGCATGCTGGCCGAGAGCGCCTGCAACGCCTTGAGGGCCTTGGCTTCCTGGAAATATCCCACCAGGGCGTTGACCAGCACCACGGCCATGATCACCGAAGAATCCACCCATTCGCCAAGAATGGCCGTGACCACTCCCGCCACCACCAGGATGTAGACCAGCGGTTGATGGAATTGGAGCATGAACCGCTCAAACGGTGTCTTGACCCGCTTGCCGGTGATGACGTTCTCTCCATACCGCTTGGCCCGCTGCTCGGTCTCGAACTGGTCGAGCCCGGCCTTGGGGTCTACGGACAGAAATCCGGCGACCTCGTCGCCTCCCAGATGATGCCAGTGCTTGTCGAATTGTATCATGCTTCCTCCGTCTCTGTAGCGCCCTGTCACCATGCACAGGGCTCGGACCATTGTAGTGTACAGATACCCCCGCCCCCGTCAAGTCACAAACCCGTGACCGGCGCATGGGGACCTGGCGACGGTGCGGTCACGCCCCGGCCTGATCACGCGGCGCTTGCAACGGCTGTTGACAAAGCACAGGCGACCTGCAACTTTCACAATGACAGACCCCGCGCAAATATCCACAAACCCGGGACAGCAAGGCAGGTGCAGCATGTTCTTCTTCGACAGCAGGCAATGCAAGGACTCCCTCAACGATCCCATGGTCAACCGGCTGTGGAAGCTCATCCGCCTGTCGGTCAGAGTGCTTGCGGTGCTCATGACCCTGGTCATCTTCTGGGGCATTCTCGACGTGATCTGGGTGCTCTACCAGCGGCTGATGTCGCCGCCCGTGTTCCTGCTCAACATCAACGACATCCTGGCCACCTTCGGGGCCTTCATGGCCGTGCTCATCGCCATCGAGATATTCGCCAACATCGTCATCTACCTCGAATACAGGATGATCCACCTCAAGCTGGTCATCTCCACAGCCCTCATGGCCGCGGCCCGAAAGGTCATCGTCCTCGACTTCAGCGTCTACGGGCACACCGAAATCTTCGCCCTTGGCGCGGTCATCCTCGCTCTTGGCGCGAGCTACTGGCTGGTGGGCGCACACGAGGCGCGCATGGCCGCCCTGCCCAAGGGCGAGGAAGCCTGCGACGACATGTGACGGATAGGCCGCCGGGGTGCCCACCGCCGGGCATCGAAATATCTCGACCCTGCGAGTCAAATATGGCATTTCTGCCTGTGCTGACGCGCCAGCGACGATCCCTCGCCCGGACTGGCCCCTCGCCCGGTGACGACCTGTCAGCGCGCACCCCATCAATACAAGAGTGAAAGACAAGGAAGATACGGATGGAAAGACTCGAAGAGTTGCTTGAACACATCGCCACGCGGGTCAACGTCAACCTCGCGCACATGGGCATCGACGTGGTGCCCATCCTGAAAAACGCCATCCCCCGCGAAAGGCACCTGCTCTTCTACGCCTTCTACGCCCTGACCAACGACCACCCGGTGAGTTTCCGCTTCATCAACTCAAGCCTGGGCGGAACCTATTTCCTGGGCCGGACCCTGGTGGAGAACTCGGTGCTCTACAAGAGCGACATCCGGGGCGACGAACTCAAGCGCAAGGGCGATGTGGTGGAGTTCGGCGGCATCAAGACCCGGCTCTTCAGCGACGAGGTCATCCGCATCCTCAACAGCTACCTGGTCAAGACCCTGGTCCACAACCACTCCAAGAACCCGGAAATCCCCGAGGTCTTCAAGATTCTCAACACCGTGGCCATGCACTACTCCAACATCCACGGCACTACCACTGAGAGCGTGTTCCTCGGTCCCTTCGCCACCGTGGACTTCGCCTACATCAAGAACTGCGTGGTGGGTGAGTTCGCCTATGTCCAGGCCGACGGCGTCTCGCGCCAGGTCATCGAGCCGGGCCGCGTCTGGGTCCGCCACAAGGGTGTCTTCGAGTTCAACTACGTCTTCCCCCGCGAGGTGCTGCGCAAGTATGTGTCCATGGACGAAAACGGCACCCTCTCCGGCGAATTCTTCCAGCACACGTCCAAGCGCGAGGAGGACTTCGTGCCCCTCTACTCGGCCGTGTGGCCCGAGCCCTTCGAGGCCAAGGGGCGCGACTCCTACGTCAGCCCCTACTCCGTCATCAAGGGCGACTGTGTCATCGGCGACAACGCCCTGGTGGCACAGCGCGTCCACATCGAGAACTCGGTCATGGGCAAGGGCTCCAACGCCCAGGAGAACTGCCACATCTCCAACTCGATCTACGATGGCTTCGACATCACCGCCCACGGCGCCAAGGTCATCAACACCCACCTCGCCAAGAACGTCTTCGTGGGCTTCAACGCCTTCCTGCACGGCAGAAAGCCCGAGCACATCACCGTGGGCCGCAACTCCATCGTCATGCCCCACACCATCATCGACTCCGACGAGCCCATCGCCATCCCGGACAACTCCCTGGTCTGGGGCCTGATCACCCGGCAGGCGGACCTTTCGACCCAGTGCATCGACCTCGACGACATGGCCAGGGCCGACAATCTGGCCATGGGCAACATGACCTTCACGGGCAATGGCAAGGCCTTTGTGGACGCCTTCAAGGTGCGCATCGAGCACATCCTCGAAGCCAACGGGGCCTACTATGACGGGACAAAGGGAACGCGCGGCCACGCGCAGCAGATTCAGGACGCCTGCTACAACATCCTCCAGCCCTTCCAGTCCGGGCCGGAGCGGGGCATGTACCCCCCCATGACCATCGGCGAATAGGCGCGATCAGGGATTCCTGAGTTGAAAGCCCACCCCGCGCAGGGTGTGGAGCAGCTTGATGGTGTGTCCGTGGTCGATCTTCTTCCTGATGCGGGCCACGTGCACGTCGATGACGTTGTCCAGGTTGTTGGCCCGGGCGTCCTCCTGCCAGATGTCGCGCACCAGCATGTCGCGCGACACGGCGCGCCCCTTGTGCCGCATCAGGTATTCGAGCAGCTCGAACTCGCGGGCCGTGAGGCTGATGGTCCGCCCCCCCCGGGTCACGATGCGGGTGATCACGTCCATGGTCAGGTTGCCGCAGGTCAGCAGCAGCGCCTGGTCCGACCAGCCGCGCCGCGTGACCGCACGTATGCGGGCAAGCAGCTCTGCCGGGGCAAAGGGCTTGACCAGATAGTCGTCAGCCCCGGTGTCCAGCCCGGCCACCTTGTCCTCCACCGCGTCGCTGTCGGACATGAGGATGACCGGCGAGCCGATGCCCCGCCGACGCAACATGCGCAGCACGGCCAGCCCGCCGCGCCCCGGCAGCGAGACATCCAGCAGGACCACGTCGAACGCCGCCTCGTTGGCGAGAAAGAACCCCTCCTCCCCGGAATGCGCGATGACGACCTCGTACCCCTCGCCCTCAAGGAGACGGCCAAGGGTGCGGGTCAGGCTCTGTTCGTTTTCTATGATCAGCGCTTTCATGGGGTCTCAGCGAGGGAAGCGCGCCCGATGGGCCCGGGACCGCAGCCTATACGCGCAGCTTGCTCAAATCCGGGTGCGTGGCAAGCACGCGCACCAGCTGGTCCGTGCGCAGATCCAGCCTGTCCTTGACCAGCTTGAACAGGTTCCACAGCAGCGGCAGGCCCAGGCCTCCCTCATACTCCAGGATAGCCCGCAGGTCGTGGCCCGAGATGACCGCCACCCGGCACGGCCCGTCGCAGACCACGGTGTGCTGGCGCGGCGTATCCGGGAACAGGCCCGTCATGCCGAAGCAGTAGCCCACCTTGAGGATGCCGAGGATCACGGTCACGCCCTCCTCGTTCTCCACCTGGAGCTGCGCCTTGCCGCTGATCAGGAAATAGAAGTCGTCCGAGAGGTCGCCCTTCTGGTAGACCACCTCGCCCTTGGCGAGATCCCTGGGCTGCACCTCCCGACGCAGGCGCTCGACCACCTCGTCGGGAACGTTTTCGAGAATATGGAACTGGCTGCTATTCAACGCTTTCATTATCAATCCTCCAGAATGATTACAGGACCAGACCCAACAGCACAGCCAGTCCGAGGGTGACGGCGACAAGGGACCCGCCCACGGGCAGGGCCGCCGCGTCAAGGGAGTCCCTGATCTGCTTCAGCCGCAGGGCGGCGTTTGCCTTGCCCGTGCCAAAGGAGTCCGGGCTGAGGCTGGTGACGGCCAGCAGCACCCACTCCGGCACCTTGCGGCAGAACTCGGAAAAGCCGTGGACCATGCGCCCGGCCGCCTTGGCCGACACGTCGTTGAGACCGTTGAAGGTGGCGGACACGGCCCGGTAGAACAGGCTGCCACCGCGCCGATAGAACCAGTCGGTGTCAAGGGCGATGGTGTCGGTGTTCCTGAGCAGGGGCAGCATGACGAAGAAGGCAGCCGCCGAGAACAGGAGCAACTGCATGTGCCCCACCAGCTTGCCCGCCTTGTAGGCGTCGAATCCGGCCACGTCAAAGGGCAGCAGCGCATACAGCGGCTGCGGGTACACGCCGATCAGGATGCACAGGAAGGCGAGCCCGCCCATGGCCAGCAGCATGTGCCTCGGGGCCTCGGGCGGCCGCAGGCCGCTGTCCTTGCTGAAGAAAACGAAGAACGGATACTTGAGGCCCGCGTGGAGGAACACGCCCGCCGAGGCCACCTCAAGGACCAGCAGTACCCAGACCAGATGCTCGGTTGCCGCGGCCTGGATGATCATGGTCTTGCTGGTGAAGCCAGCCGTGCCCGGGAACGACGAAATGGTCAGGGCGCCGATGAATCCCAGCAGCAATGTCAGGGGCATGGCCTTGTGCAGGCCGCCAAGCTCGGTGCACTTGCTCTTGCCCGTGGCCGCCAGCACGGCACCCGCCGACATCCACAGCAGCGAGGTATAGAGGATGCTGCAAAAGGCGTGTGCCGCCGCGCCGTTGACGGACAGGGCCGTGCCTATGCCCGCGCCCACGACCATGAACCCGGCCTGATTGGTGATGGAAAAGGCCAGGATGCGCCGCATGTCGTTTTCGAGCACGGCGTAGATGATGCCGTACACGGCCATGACGCAGCCCACCACGATGAGCACCTCCCAGCCGGGGAAGGCACGAAGCAGGACGTACACCGCCGTCTTGGTGGTGTAGGCCGAGAGGATCACGCCGCCGGTGACCGTGGCCTCGGGATAGGACTCCGAGAGCCAGCGGGCAAAGGGGAAGGCCGAGACGTTGATGAGCACGCCCGCCAGGATGAGCCAGCCGCCAAGGTTCGGCGCAAGGGATGTCAGGGCGATGGAGCCCGTGGCCTGGACATGGACGATGATGCCCGCCAGCATGCACAGCCCGCCGAACAGGTGGACAAGCACGTAGCGGAATCCGGCCCCGGACGAGAGCGTGGTCTTGCGCGCCAGGATGAGGAAGGTGGAGGCCACGGCCATCACCTCCCAGAACACGTACAGGGTGATCAGGTCGCCCGCAAAGACCGCGCCCACGGCCGAGCCGATGTAGCACAGGGCGGCCAGCTGCTGGCGCACGTCCACCAGCTTGTAGGCGAAGAGGAAGGCGAAGACAGAGTTGAGGCAGAAGATGTAGCCGAACATCCGGCTGAGGGCGTCCACGCGAAAGACCGTCAGCTCATGGCCGAGGAAGCTGGCGGTGGCCGCCAGCCCTTCGGGCAGACTGTGGACGAGAAAGAGGCCGAAGACCCCGGCGGCCAGCACCATCCTGTTGCGCCAGGCCCCGGTGAAAAGCGGGATCAGCGCGGCCGCGCCCAGATAGGCAAATAACGGGTGCATGCTAGTCATCATAGTAGTCCGTGTCCCTCTTCAGGATGAAGCCGAGGCCTTTGCCCACCAGCACCAGCGCCACGACGCAGGCAAAGCCGAACAGGGCGTTGAAGCCGGGGAAGTCGTCGAAGCCGAAGTGCGGCTCGGGCGAAGCGAAGAACTGCGCCACCAGGGTCAGCCCGCAGGCGGCCCACAGCAGCGTCCAGAGCATGCGCCGGGTTTTCGGCCGGTCGAAGAAGTCGGGTTTGTTGTTCTTGCTCATGGCGTCTCCTAGTTGGCGGCCAGTCGGGCCAGATTCAGGAACGGGTACGGGTAGAAGAAGAGGATCACGGTGATGGTCGCCGTGATCAGCGGCGGCACGATGCAGGCCAGCGGGGCCTCGCGCATGGGACCGGCGTGCTGCGCCTGATCCGGCGTGCAGAACCATGCCCGATAGACGATGGGCAGGAAATAGGCCGCGTTGAGCAGGGAGCTGGCCAGCAGGGTCAGGGCCAGCAGCCACTGGCCCGTGTCGATGCACCCGTTGAGCAGGTACCACTTGCTCAGGAACCCGCCCGTGGGCGGGATGCCGATGATGGACAGCGAGCCGATGAGGAACGCGGTCATGGTCCAGGGCATGCGGTAGCCGATGCCGTTGAGGCGGCTGATGTATTTCTCGCCAGTGGCCACGTAGATGGCTCCGGCGCAGAAGAAGAGCGTGATCTTGCCAAAGGCGTGCATGGCGATGTGCAGCATGCCGCCGGTCAGGCCCGCGGCGGTCACCAGCCCCGCGCCCAGCACGATGTACGAGAGCTGGCCGATGGTGGAAAAGGCCAGCCGCCGCTTCAGACCGTCCTGGGACAAGGCGATGAGCGAGGCCGCCAGCATGGTCACGGCGGCCGCGCCGGTGACCACATCGTTGAGGTGCAGGGCCGAAAGCGTCTCCACCCCGAACACGTCTGTGACCACGCGCATGATGCAGAAGGCGCCGACCTTGACCACGGCCACGGCATGGAGCAGCGAACTGACCGGCGTGGGCGCGACCATGGCCGCCGGGAGCCAGACGTGGACCGGCATGAGCGCTGCCTTGGCAAAGCCGAAGAGCAGCAGGCAGAGCAGGACCGTCATGGTGGTGGGGTCGATGGCCCCAAGCGGAATGCCGCCCGCCGCGAAATCCAGAGTGCCCATGAAGTGGTGCACGGCCACCATGGCCGGGAGCACCAGTCCTATGGAGGTGCCCACGATGAAGCCGAGATACTTGCGGCCTGCCTTGCGGCTCTCCTCGTTCTGGTGATGGGCCACCAGGGGATAGGTGGAGAAGGAGAGCAGCTCGTAGAACAGGTACATGGTCAGCAGGTTGGCCGAAAAAGCCACGCCCACCGCGCAGAAGATGGACACCGCGAAATAGCCGAAGAACCGCGTCTGGGCGTGCTCGTTCTTGGAGCGCATGTAGCCGATGGAATACAGGGTGGTGACCACCCACAGGCTCGACGCCACCAGGGCGAAGAGCATGCCGAAGGCATCGACTCGGAAGGCGATGGGCGCGCCGGGCAGCACGTTGGCCACCACCCAGGTATAGGTGTGGCCCGCCACCACGGCCGGAACCATGCAGGCCACCAGACCGAGCAGCAGCAGCGCCGCCGCAAAGGACCACGCCTCGCGGATGTTTGGCGAGCGCGAGGAGAGAATGCCGGGCACCGCGGCCAGGGGAGCGGCCACGGCCAGGAAGGGCTGGATCGAATATATCGAGTACATGTGACGTCTCCGGCTAGATGAGGCTTGCTGGGATGATTCCGGCAATGAGCCGGTCCACGATCAGACCGCTCGAAAGCCCGGCCACGATGAGCAGCACGGCCGCCACGGCCAGCGGCGTCACCCGGCTCCAGTGCTCGATGTCGCGCACCGACTCGCCCGGTTCGTCGAAGAAGGCCGTCTCGAAGATGCGGAAGAAGAGGACGACGTTGACCAGACTCGACACCAGCAGACCGACCATGAACAGGTACTGGCCCGATTCCAACGCCCCGGAGAGCAGGTACCACTTGCTGAAGAAGCCAAACAGCGGCGGCACCCCGATCATGGACATGGCCCCGAGGACAAAGGCGGCCATGGTGAAGGGCATGGTCCGGAACAGGCCGCGCATGTTCGCCAGCACCATCTCCCCGCGCTGCCGGGCGATGCTGCCCAGGGCCAGGAAGAGGGTCAGGGTCATGAGCGCGTCGGCAAAGATGTGGAGCATGGCCCCGGTCATGGCCGTGCGGTTGCCGATGAACATGCCGCCCACCATGTAGCCCACCTCGGCCACCAGGATGTAGGCAATCATGCGCCGCTGGTCGATCTGGCGATAGGCCATCAGCGACCCGGCGAAGATGGCCGCCGTGCCCAGGAGCATGGCCACGTCCGGCAGGGCTTCGGGAATGGCCGCGCCCGGAATCACGCCGATGAGCAGGCGGATGACCACGTAGACCATGACCTTGGTGGTCAGCGGGGCCAGCAGCGCGGCCGCCACCGGGGAGGACATGGCATAGGCCCCGGGCAGCCATCCGTGGAACGGGAACAGGGCCATCTTGACCCACAGGCCAAACAGGATCACGGCCACGGCCCCGTGCAGCGAGGCCGTCACCGGGGCGGCCAGCATGATCTGGGCCAGGTCCGCCATGTTCAGCGTGCCGGTCAGGATGTAGAGGTAGCCGACACCCAGCAGATAGAGGGAGGCACCCACCGAGCCCACGCACAGGTAGTTGAGGCTGGCCAGGGGTGCGCGCCCCGACCCGTAGCCGAGCAGCGCGTAGCCGCTTAAGGCCGCCACCTCGATGAGTACATAGAGGTTGAAGAGGTCGCCCGTGGCCACGATGCCCATGTGGCCGGCCACCGTGAGCAGCAGCAGGGCCACGAAGGCGGCCGTTTTTTCGGCAAAGCCTTCAATGATCTCGGCCCGGAAGGCGAGATAGGTCAAGAGCGCCGAACCCGAGATGAGCAGCATCATCCCGGCGCTGAAGGTGTCGATGACAAAGACTATGCCCCACGGGGGAGACCAGCCGCCAAGCAGATAGGTGGCCGTGCCGGTTGACAGCACGCCAAGGAGCAGCTTGACGCAGAAGCCGGTGGACAGGGCCAGCGCCACGACACCCAGGGGGTAGACGAGGGCGCTGCGGGTCCAGCCCGCGAGGATGGCGAGGAACGACCCGAACAGCAGAGGGAGTATGGTCAGGACTACGTCATGCATGGCTATGGATTCTTGATTTTTTCCAGTATTTCGTCTTCTTCGAGCGTCTGGTGCACATCATAGACGCGCAGGACGAGGGCCAGAGCCACGCCAAGGGTCGCCACCGAGACGACGATGGCGGTGAGCATCAACACATGGGGCAGGGGATTGATGTACTCCACGAAGTCGATGACTCCCTTGAGGGTGTGGTCCCGCAGGATGGGGATGGTGGCCCCTGCCTTGGAGCCGATGGCGACATAGAAGAGCATGATGGCGGTCTGGAATATGCTCAGTCCGATCAGCTTCTTGATCAGGTTGCCCTTGGCGATCATCGCGTACAGGCCGACCATCATGAGCACGATGTAGGCCCAGAAGTTGTATTTGGACGTCAGTTGCGTCAGGAAGTCTTCCATAGGCCTACAATCCTTCCGTGACCGTCCCGCGCGAGGACAGGAGCTTGAAGATGATCACCAGCGCGGCGGTCACGGTCATGCCCACGCCGATTTCCACGAGCAGGATGCCAAGGGAGTGCCCGCTGGCCAGGGACATGCCCAGCACGCCTTCAAGCGCGCCGTAGTCCAGGAAGTTGAGCCCCATGGCCATCCCGAAGAGCCCGACCCCGAAAAAGAGCAGGACGCCCGCAGCCGAGAGCAGATGGGTCACCCGCTCGTTGAGCCGATGGACCAGGGTGCGCAGGTCGTGGGACACGGCCAGCAGCACATAACTGGCCGCGAAGATAACGCCGCCCTGAAAGCCGCCGCCCGGGCTGTAGTGGCCGTGGGCCACCACATAGAGGCCGAAGAGCTGGATGAAGGGGATGACCATGCGGCAGGTGGAGACCACCACCACGTCATGGGGCGGCCAGTCGGAATCCACCCGCTCGAAGGTGGGGTTCTCGCCCGGCAGTTCGCAGGCATCGTGCTTGCGCACCACAAGCCCGGTGCGCGTGTGCCGGTAGTAGAAAAGCCCGGGCGTGCAGACGTCGCGCGGCAGGCGGATGACCAGGAAGCAGGCCAGGGCCGCAGTGAAGACCACCACGGTCTCAAGCATGGTGTCAAACCCCCGGTAGTCGCCCAGCACGGCGGTGACCAGGTTGGGGGTCAGGGTCTGCTCGTAACTCTTTTCGATGAAGTGCCGCGACAGGTGCAGGCTCGCCGGAGACTGGACATCGCCCCAGGAGGGAAAGTTCTCCATGGAGAGGATGAGCAGTGCGCCGGTGAGGATCACGGCCAGAAGCGCTGTCTTTTTCAATCCTTGGTCCTCCTGCTGGTCCGGAAGATGGCCGCCAGCATCAGCGCGGTGCTGATGCCCGCCCCGATGGCCGCCTCGGTGAAGGCCACGTCAACCGCGCCCATGGCCAGCCACTGCACGCACATCATGAAGCTGTAGATGCCGAAGATGACGGCCGCGCTGAGCAGATCCTTGGCGTTGATGGCTGCGATGGCGCAGACGATCACGAGGATGAGCGCCAGCAGTTTGATTTCCCAGATCATTTGCGTCTCCTTTTGGCATCGGGCTGCACCCAGGGGGTGAGTCCGGCGCGCACGCCTGCATCCACCATGGCGTGGGTGGCCGTGGGGCTGGTGACCAGCACGAAGCCCCAGAGCAGAAGTATCTTGAACTGCACCAGGAGGCTCATGGGTGCGTGGAGAAAACCGTAGAGCACCAGGCCGAGCAGCAGGATGAGCAGGCCCAGGGTGTCGAGCATGCCCGCCATGTGCAGCCGGGTGTAGGCGTCGGGCAGCCGCAGGATACCGATCATGCCGCCAAGAAACAGCAGCATCCCGGCGCAGCACAGAAAGATGACCAGAGTCTCGATCATGGAGTAGTGTCCTCCGACGTTTAGGAAGCCGTGTCCCGGCGTCCCCGTTTGTGCAGGTATCTGGAAGCCGCGAGCACGGCGATGAAGTTGAGCATGGCATAGGCCAGCGCGATGTCCACGAACATGTCCACCCTATCGAAGACCAGCCCGATGATGACGATGAGCGCCACGGTCTTGGAGCCGATGGCGTTCATGCCCATCAGCCGGTCAAGGGTGGTGGGGCCTACCACGGCCCGGTACAGGGGCAAAACCATGATGCCCATCAGGACGATGCCGAGATACAGGATGAAGGATTCCATTACGCCTCCTCGAAGATGGCCTTGATCTTTTTCTCCATGTCGCCCGGCAGACCGGCCGCAGACACCTCGTCAAAGGCATGGACCGAGACGTAGCCCCGCTCGTCAATGGATACGGTGATGGTGCCCGGCGTCATGGTGATGGAGTTGGCCAGGAAGGTCAGGGCCAACTCGTTGCGCAGCCCGGTCTTGAAGGTGACGATGCGAGGGGCGATCTTGTCGTTGAGCTTCGGGTCAAAGGCAAGGAAGAGCATGCGAATGTTGCACTTGGCGATCTCCCAGACCAGCCAGGGCACATAGAGGGTCAGCAGCCACAGGGAGCGCAGCTTGCGAAAACGGCGGACCTCGGGCGGAAAGATGTCGGCCGACAGCCAGGTGACAAAGGCGCTGCACGCCACGCCAAGGCTCACGTGAAAGGCGTCGAACATGCCCGAGAGGATCAGCCAGGTGACAAACAGCATCAGAAAACGCAGCACAAAGCTGATCAGCGCGTCATAGCGGCGCGGCTTGACCTTGACGGGCTCGCCGGTTCGGACCACGCGGACGGTATCGGTCATTTGCTCCATAATACTCTCCGGGCAAACAAGGGCGACACATGGATACGGAACCAATCCGGGGCGTCGTGTCCAAACGCCCCGCCATCATCATCCAATCACTTGAAAATTCCGACCCACTCTTGCGGCCAGTGGGCTTCGCGCTTGCGGCCGAGCGGGCTTCGCGCTTGCGACGCCGATATTTTTAGCCATTTCAGGCACCGGGTGTCCAATGCATTTTTCTGAATTTCTCTTCAGAAAACCCCGCATGCCCGCCGTGTCACTGGCTGAAGTGGCGTCGGTAGATCGCCGCCTGATCGACTGCGGGCAAACCCTGATCCAAAATGCGCAGCATCCTCGCGCCCACCTCGGTGTCCGGGAAACAGACCACCAGTTCGTTGATGCCAAGCAGGCGGTCATTGAACGCCAGCTCGTCCCTGGCCGCCCGGAGCACGGGGTCGACCTTGCGCAGGTGGTCGAAGACATTGGCGTCCACCACTGCGGCATCCACCCGTCCGGCCAGGACCTTGCGCAGGTTGAGCGTGTCGGAGTTGGACGCATCCGTTGTCAGTCGTCCCCTGGCCGCCATGGCGTCGAACTCCAGGGTGTTGGCATACCCGGCCACCGTGCCCAAGGTGTAGCGGGCAAGGTCGTCAAGGGAGCGCCAGTTGATCGCCACCTCCGCCCGACTGGCCAGCCCCAGCGGACTGGTGCCGATACTGCGGGATTTGAGAAACCCCTCGCGCCGCCAATTCTCGGGATACTCGGGGAAATAGCCCGCGATCTCCGGGTTCTCCCTGGCCTCGTGAAGCACGCGGTTCCAGGGATAAAAACGCAGCTCAAGCTCGTAGCCCATGGCCCGGAACGCCTCACGGACCACTGCCGAGGCGGCCCCACCATCCGGCAGGGATTCGCCCGTGTAGGGCGGCCACTCCAGAGTGGCCAGGACGACCCGCTCGGCCGCCACGGCGTGCCAGGTGAATCCCGGAAAAAGGACCAGCAGGGCGACAAACACGACGGACTTCACCAGCATGCCGCCACCCTACTCCAAAAACCCGGACAATACCAACCGGATTCGTCCCGGCACGGGAACCTCCTCCTGCCCCAGCAAAAATCCCCCGCCGGGATTCCGGGGGGGGACTTGCGCCTGGACGGTCCAGCCATCAGGCATCGACCTTGGGCGACTCGGTCAGATGTTCGCGGCACAGCCAGACGATGGACTGCCGCTCCACATCGAAATGCGGGCTCACGCCCTGCTCCAGGCCGCAGACAGCGCACCTGTGCCCGTTGCCTTCGGGAAAACGGTCGATGGTGTTGAGCATCTGGTTGAAACGGTTGATGTAGGGAAACATGGGATGCTCGGCGTGACGCCGGATATCCTTGCTGTTGAGCTTCCCGTTGTCGTTGACCTTGACGGTGATCATGCGCGACCGGCTGATGACCCCTTCCTTCTTGTTCATCACCACCTTGATGGGCTCCTCCCATCGGCAGATGATCCGCTTGCGGTCCTGATCGTAACGCAGTGACATGGCGTTCTCCTCTTCGCGACGTTTGGTCTGTCGCGAAAACCGCGACCACGACGTCCCTGGCCGGAAGACCCGGCCCGGCTAGACCTCGTAGTCCACGGCGCTGCGGCTGGCGGCGACCTTTCTGACAAAGGCAACGCAGGCCTGGTGCTCGGGGTGGCCCTGATAGTGATTCAGGGCGTCCACATCATCGTGCTCGGAGCACAGCACGACATGACATTCGGGATCGGCACCCACGATCGTGTGGCTGACCTCGATATGGCGCAATCCCTCGATGCGTCCGGCCAGCCCTTCAAGCATTTTCTTCATGGCGGCCGCATTGGCCGCAGCCGGATTGCCCTCGGCCTCTTCCTTCAATGTCCACATGACGATGTGCCTGATCACTCTTCAACCCCTTGCGGTACTATGTTCAACAATTTAAAGATGTTGCGGTGGACCCCGATACCAGAATCCTTTCCTTCATTACAACAATTAAGCACTAAAACGCCCGTTGTCACGGAGTAGACGCGATTTATAACGTCAGCTAACGCATCTCACGAATGATGCCCGCCAGCGATTCGGCCAAGCGGGCGAGCCGCTTGATGGCCTCGGCGGATTCGGCCATGGCCCGGTCCGTTTCCCCACAGATGCGGTTGACGTCCATGGTGGCTCGGCTGATCTCGTCGCTGGCGGCCGACTGCTGCTCGGCGGCGGTGGCAATGGAGCGCACCCGGTCTGCCGTGGACTCGGCCACCACCACGATGGTCTTGAGCGCCTCGCCCGAGCGGCTGGCCATCTCGGTGCTCTTTTCCACCGCGCCCACGGCCGCCTCGGTGGCCCGGACATTCCGCCTGGCCCCGTCCTGGATGCCGGTGACGGCCTGGTGCACCTCGTTGGTGGCGAGCATGGTCTTCTCGGCCAGCTTGCGCACCTCGTCGGCCACCACGGCGAATCCCCGGCCAGCCTCCCCTGCCCGCGCCGCCTCGATGGCCGCGTTGAGCGCCAGAAGATTGGTCTGGTCCGCAATGTCCTCGATGACGCCGAGCACCTTGCCGATGGACTCTGCCCGGGTGTCAAGCTCCTCCATGGACGCCTTGAGCTCCCGGGCGCGCTCGGCCACCTCGTGAATGGCGTCCACCACCTGGGCGACCACGGCCGCGCCCTCCTCGGCCTTGCCCCGCGCCTCGTCGGCGTCCAGGGCCGCGTCCTGGGCATGGCGGGCCACCTCGAGGACCGTGGCGTTCATCTCCTCCATGGCCGAGGCGGTCTCGCCGGTGCGGTCGGTCTGCACACAGGCCCCGGCCCGGGCGTTCTCCACCAGTCCGTCAAGCTGGGTGGCGGCGGCGGCCAGTTCGTCGGAAACAGCGGTGGCCTCGTCGGCGGCCTTGGCGATGCGCTCGTTCTGGCTGACGATCTCGGCCTCGCGGCGCTTGAGTTCCGTGGTGTCCAGGTACAGGCAGCAGCCGCCGATGACCTTGCCGGTCACGTCGGTCAGGGGAAACAGGTTGGCCAGCACGTTGATGTCACTGCCGTTCACATGCTTGAACACGGCTTCCCGGTTCATCATCCGGGTGTTCTCGTCCATGCAGGTGCCGATGACCGACTTGCGGTCGTCGCGATAGAATATCTGGGAAATCTTGCGGCCATAAAAGGACTCCGGCGAATCCTTGGACCCGATCATGTCCAGACATTCCTGATTGAGAAAGGTGATGTTCTGCTCGGTGTCCACAAGGCAGCAGGGCACGGGCAGGCCGGCGAGGATGCTTTGGGAGAACCCAAGACGCTCCTTGAAGCGACCGGCCAGCTCGCCCACCAGTTCGCCCAGGCCGGGCATGGCCTCGGCCAGGGCTGCGTCGTCGGCCTCGGCGTAGTTGCCGTCGAGCACGTGGGCCGTGTAGCGGGCCACCTGCCCCACCGGGCCGACAAGCATCCGGCCGAGCAGGATCACCAGAATGATTCCGAGCAGGCCGAAGGCGGCCAATACGCCGAGCACCACGGCCGAGGCTGCCCACGGCTCGGCGGCGTAGGCCGAGGAAACCCAGATGGACACGGCCGACACCAGAACGAATGTGCCGAAATAGAGCGCGACAAAGCGACGCAGATACGGAGGCGAAGTCTGGAGCATCGGACACCTCTTGGGGGACGGGCGGCGATTCCGGGTCGGCCCTGTCGAGCCATGGGGCGCGTGCGCGGGGTGGCGGTTTTGGCCTGTCGCGCGCTCCCCGGGATTCGGAATCACCGGGAAAAATCGGTTCCCCGCCCTGCCCGGGGCGGGGAACCTGCATGAAGGCTGGTTCTCAGGAGGAAGCGTGGCATTGCTTCAAGGGATTGCGGTCCAACCTGGGGAGCCTCATGCGATATGTGACGCGGACGGGGAGCCTCGGCGGGCATCTCCCCTGCCCGGTCGCCGCCGGTGGGGCCGGTGATCCCGGTGGTTCCGGTGATCACGGCCCGCCCGGTGGCGTTCATCTGCCGTCTCATTTCCTCCGGTTGTCGGCCAGCACCTCGGAGACGTGGCGCACCTTGACCGACGACCCCCGGGTCTTGAGCCCGCCGCGCAGCTGCATGATGCAGCCCGGGCAATCGGTCAGGAGCACCTCGGCCCCGGTGGCCTCGACATTGGCGAGCTTCTTCTTGAGCAGCTCGGCCGACAACTCGGGGAATTTCATGGAGAAGGTTCCGCCGAAGCCGCAGCAGACCTCCTCCTCGTTGCACTCCACATACTCAAGGCCGCCGGTGGAAATCAACTCGCGCGGCGCGGCGTGGACATCAAGCCCCCGACACAGGTGGCAGGGCGCGTGGTAGGTGGCCTTGCCGCCGGTCTGGACAAAGTCCTCGGCCTTGACCTTGAGCACATCGTGGACAAAGGAGCTGTAGTCGATGATCTTGTCCGCGAACTCCTGGGCCTTGAGGGCCAGGCTCGGCGTGTCCATGACCAGCTTGGGGTAGTTATGCTTGAGATGGGCGGCGCAGGAGGCGCACAGGGTGATGACGTAGTCATAGCCGCCCGCCTCAAAGGCGCGCAGGTTCTGCACGCAGACCTCGCGCGAGGCCTTCATCTCGCCCATCATCTGCACGGGCAGGCCGCAGCAGGACTGGTTCATGGGATAGCTCATCTCCACGGACTCGGCCCCGAACAGCTTCACCGCAGCCTCCATCTGCTCCGGGTACACGAAGTCCTGCACGCAGCCCGAGAACAGGGCCACGCGGTACTTCGGGTTATCAACAACAGGCCGGATCTCTTCCCACCTGTCCCTGAAGGGGGTTTCGGCAATGGTCGGCAGGGCGCGGAACCCGTGCTCCTTGGCAAAAACCATGGGCAGGTGGCGAATGAACCCGTCCTTCTCGGCCACGGGCTTTTGCGCCCACTTGGCCGTGCGCAGCAGGGTGTGGAAGAGCTTGCGGTTCTTGAGCACCTTGCCCAGCAGGATGCTCGGCAGCGGGTGGCCGTCCTCGTCCTGGATGCGGGCGTGGATCTCCTTGATCAGGCGCGGCAGGTCGATACCACCCGCGCAGATGTCCTTGCACGCCTCGCAGTTGATGCAGTTCTGGATCAGGTTCTTGGCCGCATGCTTGCCGTGGAAGAAGTAGGTCAGGATCAGGCCGATGGCCCCGATGTAGATATGGCCCATCTTGTGGCCGCCCACCAGCCGGTAGACCGGACAGACGTTGGCGCACGCGCCGCAGCGCACGCAGCGCAGCACCTGGGAGAAGAGCGGGTCCTTGGCCAGTTCGCTGCGCCCGTTGTCGAGCATGACGAAGTGGATTTCCTTCTTGCCGTCGGGCGCGGAGGCACACTCGTTGGCCCCTGTGATCCAGGTGACGTAGGAGGTGATGGCCTGTCCCGTGGCGTTGCGCGGCAGGGCCTTGAGGATGCGTAGGGCGTCGTGCAGGGTGGGCAGGAGCTTGTCCAGCCCCATGAGCGCCACGTGGACGCGGGGCAGCGTGGTCACCAGCCGGGCGTTGCCCTCGTTGGTGACCAGCCCGATGGAGCCGGTCTCGGCCACGGCAAAGTTGGCGCCGGTGATGCCCATGTCGGCCTCGACATACTTCTGGCGCAGCTCGCGGCGGGCCACCTTGACCAATTTCTCGATCTCGCTGTCCTGCTTCTTGCCCGTGACCTCGGTGAAGAGATCGCCCACCTGATAACGCGACAGATGGATGGCGGGCATGACCATGTGCGACGGTCCCTCGTGGCGAAGCTGGATGATCCACTCGCCAAGGTCGGTCTCGGTCACTTCAAGCCCCTCGTCCTCCAGGGCGTGGTTGAGGAGCGTCTCCTCGGCGGTCATGGACTTGGATTTGACGATCTTCTGGCAATTGGACTTCCTGGCGATGGCGGCGATGATGTCGTTGGCCGCCTGGGCGTCCTTGGCCAGATGAACGTGAACGCCTGCGGCCTCGGCCTTTTCCTTGAATTCCCTGTACAGGGCGTCCAGATTGGCGGTGGCCTCGTCCTTGGAGCAGGCGATCTCGTCGATAAGCCCGCGCACGTCCATGTCCTTGAAGGCATTGGCCCGACCGGCGCGGTAGGCCACGGCAAAGTTGTCCAGGGTGGTGCGCAGGAAATCGTTGTCCAGCGACTCGCGCAGTTCGTCGCGGTATTCCTTGAGATTATCGGCTTTTTGCATGGCTAGTCCTCCATGAGCAGGATGTGCAGTTCAAGGGGACCGTGCACGCCCAGCGCGAGGACGCGCTCGATGTCGGCGGTGCGGCTTGGCCCGGTGATGAAGGCCAGATAGTCCGGGGTCTTGCCCATGCGGGTGAGCATCATCTTCTCCACCGCGTAGCTGTCCTTGCGGATCTTGGACTTGGGCAGCACGCAGACGTGGAACTCGCTGACCATGGTGGCCAGACGCATGTCCTCGCCCGGACAGTCAAGCATCAATGTGCCGGTCTCGGCCAGACCGTATTCGGCATAGGTGAAGCCGATGTCCACCCCGGCCAGATGGTCGCGCATGCCGGAGTCGATGCACTCGAAGCCCGCCTTGGCGCTCATTTCCGCAAGCTTGTCGTAGAGCGGTTTCTTGAGGCCCGGTGCGGCGATGACCTTCTTCTGCTTGAGGTCGCAGAGTTTTTCGGCCTTGTCGGACAGGTCGCGCTCGCAGCCTGAAACGAGCAGCTGGCACACTTCCTTCCTGTCACACAGGTCGATGACGTACTTGAGCGCCTCGTCATCGCTTTTCACTTCGGTGACGATGGCGGAGACGGCCTTGGCCTTGTCCACGAACGTCTGGCAGTAATCAGTGCCGGTAGTCATGTTTTCTCCCTCCCCTGTGGTCCGGCCCGGCGGCCGGGTCCACGTCGAATTGCTAGTTCAGGACGCTTTTCGTCTCTCTGGCGATGGCCAGTTCCTCGTTGGTGGGAATGACCCAGACCTCGATGGTGCTGTCGGCCGCGCTGATCTTGAGCGGCTCCTTGGCGCGTTGCGCGTTGGCCTTGGCGTCGATCGTCACGCCGAAGCACTCCAGGCCCCTGAGGGACTCGCGCCGGACCACGTCGTCGTTCTCGCCGATGCCTGCGGTGAAGACGATGGCGTCCACCCGGCCGAGCACGGCCATGTATGCGCCGATGTATTTGCGGTTGCGGTAGGTCTGCACGTCCAGGGCGAGCTTCGCCCTGGCGTCACCCTTGCCGATGGCGGCGTGGATGTCGCGCATGTCGTTCATGCCGCACAGCCCCTTGAGGCCGGACTCCTTGTTGAGCATGGCGTCGATGGCCTCGATGTCCATGCCCTTGTTGCGGGCCAGGAAGGCATGCACGGCCGGGTCCACGTCGCCGCAGCGGGTGCCCATGACCAGTCCCTCGAGGGGGGTCAGACCCAGCGAGGTGTCCACGCTCCTGCCCTGCTCCACAGCGGTCATGGAGCAGCCGTTGCCAAGGTGCACGGTGATCAGGTTGCACTGCTCAAGGGGCTTGCCCAGCAGCCTGGCGCACTCCCCGGCCACGAACTTGTGCGAGGTGCCATGGAAGCCGTAGCGGCGCACACGGTCGGACTCGTACAGGGCGTAGGGCAGCGCGTACATGTAGGCATGGGCCGGGATGGTCTGGTGAAAGGCGGTGTCGAACACGGCCACCTGGGGCACGCCCGGAAACAGCTCCACGGCCACGCGGATGCCGTCCAGGTTGGCCGGATTGTGCAGGGGGGCCAGGGGCACGGTCTCCTCGATGGCCCGGATGACCGCATCGGTGATCACCGTGGGCTGGTGGAACGCCTCGCCGCCATGCACCACGCGATGGCCCACGGCGTCGATCTCGGCGCGGTCCCTGATGACGCCCTTTTCCGGGTCGGTGATCAGGTCGATGGCCAGCCGCATGCCGGTGTTGTGGTCCGGGATGGGCTGCTCGATCTTGGTCACCTCTTGCCGGTCCGTGCCGGGGAAGGCCTTGTTGGTCAGTTCTCCCTTGGCCTCGCCGATGCGCTCCACCAGACCGGAGACGAGCACCGCCTCGGTCTGCATGTCGAGAAGCTGGTACTTAATGGAGGAACTGCCCGAGTTGATGACGAGAACTTTCATGCTAGTTGCCCTTTTCAGCCTGCGCCTGGATGGCGGTGATGGCCACGGTGTTGACGATGTCCGGCACGGTGCAGCCGCGCGAGAGGTCGTTGACGGGCTTGTTCAGCCCCTGGAGGACCGGGCCGATGGCCACGGCGTTGGCGGCGCGCTGCACGGCCTTGTAGGTGTTGTTGCCGGTGTTCAGGTCCGGGAAGATGAAGACTGTGGCCTGCCCCGCCACCTCAGAGTCGGGCATCTTGACCGCGGCCACCTCCGGGTCCACGGCGGCGTCGTACTGGAGCGGCCCTTCGATGGGGAAGCCCAGGCCGCGCTCCTGGACCAGCGCCTTGGCGATCTTGGCGGCCTCGATGACCTTTTCCACGTCCTCGCCCTTGCCCGACGCGCCGGTGGAGTAGCTGAGCATGGCCACCTTGGGTTCGATGCCGAAGATGCGCGCGGTCTCGGCCGAGGCGATGGCGATCTCGGCCAGCTGCTGGGCGTCGGGGTTGGGGTTCACGGCGCAGTCGCCGTAGACCAGCACGCGGTCCTTGAGGCACATGAGGAAGACCGAGGAGACGATGGAGCAGCCCGGCTTGGTCTTGACGAACTCGAAGGCCGGGCGGATGGTCTGGGCCGTGGTGGTCACCGAGCCGGAGACCATGCCGTCGGCAAAGCCCTTGTGGACCATCATGGTGGCAAAGTAGGTGGGGTCGCTCATGCGGTCCCAGGCCATCTCGGCAATGACGCCCTTGTGCTTGCGCAGTTCGAGGTATTCCTCGGCAAAGGCGTCGAGCAATTCCGATTCGGTGGGGTCGATGATCCGCGCCCCGGACACATCCACCCCCAGGGCGGACGCCTTGTTCCTGATCTCGTCGGCATTGCCGAGCAGGATCATGTCGGCCACGCCGCGCCGCAGCAGGATGTCGGTGGCGCGCAGGATGCGCTCGCCCGAGCCCTCGGGCATGACGATGCGCTGCCTGTCGCCCGAGGCCTTCTCCACCAGGGAGAACTCGAACATCTTGGGCGTGACCCGGGTGGAGCGCTGCTCGATGACCCGCTCGCGCAACTCCTGCACATCCACATGCTGGGAAAAGCCGCCGAGGGCCGTGGCGATGCGCTGGTCGTCGTGGGTCTCGATGCGGCCGTAGAGGCGGGTCAGCTCCTGCACGGTCTGGTAGGTGTGGCCCTTGACCGAGAGCACGGGCACGGGCACGCCGGTCCAGCCCTCGATGAGCTTGTGCACGTTGGTGGACACGTTGAGCCCGCCGGTGAGCACGATGCCGGAGATGTCCGGGTACGAGCTTGAAAGCCGCGAGGCGAGGCTTGAGAGGATGATGTCCGAGCGGTCGCCCGGGGTGATGATCAGGCTGCCGTTGCGGATGTAGCCGAGGAAGTTGCCTATCTGCATGGCCGCGACCACGTAGTTGTCCACCAGGGCGTGCATGCCGCTGTGGCCGTAGAGCACGTCGGCATCGAGCCAGCGCTTGACATCGCCGATGGTGGGCTTGCCCAGGGCCTCGTTCTCCGGGATGACGTAGACCGGCATGGGCTCCTTGCAGCGCACCTTGCACTCGATGAGGCTGGCCATCTCGCGGGTGACGCCCTCGGGGGCGCGGTTGACGATGCAGCCCACGAGGTCAACGCCCTTTTCCTCCAGCGTGTCGATGGTGGTCTGGGAGACGGCGATGACTTCCTCGGCCGTCTTGTCCAGGCCCGAGCAGACCACCAGCACGGGCGCGCCGATGTTGGCCGCGATGTCCGCGTTGATGTCGAACTCAAAGGCCGGGTCCTTGCCCTTGAAGTCGGTCCCCTCGCAGAGAACGAAGTCGTACCGAGCCTCAAGGTCTTTGTATTTCTTCAGGATGTTCTCCAGCAGCAAGGCATGCTGACCGGAGTTGATCAGCTCGCGCGCCTGCTTGAGAGTATAGGCGTAGGTGTCTTCGTAGGCGATGGAAAGCTTGAAGTGCTCCACCAGCAATTCGATGTCGTGATCCTTTCGTCCCGGCCCCGGGTCATTGATGATGGGGCGGAAGATGGCGACGTTGTGCAACTCCCGCATGATCATCTGCATGACGCCGAGGACGATGGCGGACTTGCCGCTTCGTGATTCCGTCGCGGTCACGTACAGGTTCTTGGACATGATTGATTCCTTTTCGTTCCGCCGGTTACTCGCCCGGCGGACGGTTCATGGATGATCGGGCGGCAGGCCCCGTCGGCCTGCGCCACCGCCCTCCGCCACCGACTGATCAGCAGCCGTCGGCATAAAGCTCGATGACGTGCTTGACGTTCACTCCGGCCTTCTTGCGCGAGAGCATGTCCGTGATCTGGAGCATGCAGGCCGGGCAGCTGGTGGCCACCGTGTCCGCGCCCGAGGCGACGATGTTCTCCGCCTTGCGTCCGCCGATCTGCCTGGACATCTCGTAGTGGGCGATGTTGAAGCTGCCGCCGCAGCCGCAGCACACGCCCGCCTCATTCATCTCCTTGAAGGAGCAGCCCGCGGCCTTGATCATGGTGCGCGGCTGGGCGGTGATGCCAAGGGAGTTCTTGAGGTGGCAGGGATCGTGATAGGTCACGGTACGGCCGCCAGCCGAATCCTTGGGCTCAAGTTTCAATATATCCACCAGGAACTGGCTGATGTCCATGGTTTTCCGTTCCAGAGCGGCGATGTCGTACTTGAGGGCCGAGGGCCCCTGGTACATGCGCGGCCACAGCTCCTTGATGGTGGAGGTGCAGGTGGCGCAGCCGGTGACGAGGTAGTCGAACTCGCCCTCGCCGAACCGCTCCATGTTGATGCCCACCAGGGAGTCAAAGGTATCGGTGTCGCCGCTGGAGAGGGCCGGGATGCCGCAGCAGGCCTGCCCGCTCGGCATGAACACGCCCACGCCGTGGCGCTCCAGCACCTTGAGGATGGACAGCCCCACGCTGGGGAACATCTTGTCGATGACGCAGCCCACATACAGGGCGACCCGGATGCCGCTCTTGCCCGCCGGGGTGTTCAGCTCGGGCACCACCTTGTGCAGCGGCTTCTCGGCCAGGGTGCGGAAGTGGCGGTCGCCGACGATGGGCGCGTTGAACCGGGCGCAGGACGAGCCGAGCATGTCGTCCACCTTCTTGGTAAACAGCCCCTGGAACTTCGAGCCCATGTCGGTCAGCGCGTTGAACAGCCTCGGGTTCTTGAGCATGCCCCGGAAGATGGCGCGCTTGGCGGCCGAGAGGCCGAAGTAGCCGGTCATGATGGCCCGGGCCTTGAGGAAGATGTCCATGACCTTCACGCCGCTGGGACAGTTGGACTGGCAGGTGCCGCACATCAGGCAGCGGTTGAGCTTCTCGTTGACGCCCTCGGCATCGGTGAGCATCTCGTTGGCCAGGCCGTCGAGCAGGGCGAGCTTGCCCCGGGTGACGTCCGCCTCGCGCCCGGTCTGGGCGAAGATGGGACAGACCGCCTGGCACATGCCGCAACGCATGCAGCTGACCAGCTGGTCGTCCAGCTCCTTGAACATTTTGGCAAGCTTGTGAATGTCTGCCATGACTCCCCCTACCCTTCGGACTTCAGGCCGATGATCTTGCCGGGATTGAGGATGCCCTTGGGATCGAGCACGGACTTCATGCGGCGGGAATATTCGATGGTGGCGCGAGATGTCTCCTGCTCCAGGTACTTGGATTTGGCCATGCCGATGCCGTGCTCGCCGGACAGGGTGCCGCCCAGGGCCAGGGCGCGCTCGAATATCTCGTCGATGGCGTGCTCCACCCGCTCCCACTCCTTCTTGTCGCGCTTGTCGGTGAGGATGGTCGGGTGCAGGTTGCCGTCGCCCGCATGGCCGAAGGTGCCGATGGTCAGGTCGTACTTTTTGCTGATCTCGCCCAGGGCCTCGATCATGGCCGGAATCTTGGAGCGCGGCACCGTGGCGTCCTCAAGCACGCAAGTGGGCCTGAGCTTGGCCAGGGCGGGCAGCGCGTCGCGCCTCGCCTGCCAGACCGCGTCGCGCTCGGCCGCGTCCTTGGCCACCTTCAGTTCGGTGGCGCCGTTCTTCCTGCATATCTCCTCCACCTTGGCGGCCTCGTCGGCCACCTGTCCGGGATGGCCGTCCACCTCGATGAGCAGCAGGGCCGCCGCATCCACGGGCAGGCCCGCGCCCCGGAAGTTCTCCACGGTGCGGATGGTGAAGTTGTCCATCATCTCAAGGGTGGCGGGCACGATCTTGTTGGCGATGATGGCGGCCACGGTCTCGGAGGCGGCCTTCATGGACGGGAAGATGGCCATCATGGACTTGGCCGCCTGGGCCGGGGGAATGAGCTTGAGGATGATCCTGTCAAAGACGCCCAGCGTGCCCTCGGAGGCGATCATGAGCCCGGTCAGGTTGTAGCCGGTGACACACTTGACCGTGCGCGAGCCGGACTTGACCAGCTCGCCGTTGACGTCCCAGAAGTCCACGCCCATGACGTAGTCCTTGGTCACGCCGTACTTCAGGCCGCGCAGGCCGCCCGCGTTCTCGGCCACGTTGCCGCCCAGGGTGGAGACGGTCTGGCTGCCCGGGTCCGGCGGATAGAACAGGCCGCGCTTGGCCGCCTCGGCCGCGAACTTGGCCGTGATCACGCCCGGCTCGACCACGGCGTACATGTCCTCCTCGTTGATTTCGAGGATTCGACTCAGGCCGTTGGTCAGGACCACCACCCCGCCCGGGTGGGGGATGGTGCCGCCCGAAAGATTGGTTCCGGCACCGCGCACGGTCAGCGGCAGGCCGTTGTCGTTGCACAATTTGGTGGCCTTGCCCAGCGCCTCGCTGGTGGTGGGCCTGACGACCAGGGCGGGCATGACGGAATCGAGCACCGCCGCATCATAGGAATAGGCGTGACGGTCGGTCTCGCTGGTCATGACGTTGTCCGCGCCGACGGCGGCCTCGAAATCCTTGATGAGCTTGTCGGTACCCATTTCCGTATCTCCTTGAAAAATCTTGGTGGTGGCGGGAGGGGAGGATGGCCTCCCCTCCCGGTGTGTCGTCGTGCGTCGAAGAGACACGGTTACTTGAGGACCGTGCCCCAACCAGAGGCGATCATGACCGTGCCGATAATGGCGGCAAAGACCAGATAGTAGGTCAGGGGGATGAGAGTCTTGCGGATGATCTCGCCCTCGCGGTCCATCAGACCCACCACGGCGGCCGCGGCCACGACGTTGTGGACGGTGATCATGTTGCCGGCAGCGCCGCCCACGGCCTGCAGGGCCACGATGACGGACTGGGGCACGTCGATCTGGGAGGCGACGCCGAACTGGAACAGGGAGAACATCATGTTGGACACGGTGTTGGACCCTGCGATGAAGGCGCCCAGCGCGCCGATGACCGAGGCAAAGCTGGTCCAGGCGCCGCCCGCCAGTGCGGCCACGCCGTTGGCCAGCTCAAGGGGCATGGAGGTCAGGCCCGAGGCGTTGAACTTCTCGCCGGAGTTGATGAACACGCGCACCATGGGGATGGCGAATCCAAGGGCGAAGGATGCCTGCACCGTGGTCTTCAGGGACTGCTTGGCCGCGTCCGTGAGGTCCTTGACCTTCATCTGCTGGATGAAGAAGGCGCAGATGACGGCGCAGACGAAGATGAAGCCGGGAATGTACAGGGGGTCGATGACGTAGCCGATACCGGTGTCGAAGATGTTGTTGATGGGAATCTTGACCGAGGTCAGGGCGCCCTTGATCCAGTCGATCTTGCGGGACATGACCAGGAACAGGCCGACCAGGACGTAGGGAGCCCAGGCCTTGACCAGGGTCATGTGCTCGGGGGCCTTGGCGAACTTGGGCTCCCAGGTGCCCATCCAGGTGGAGGGCCACTCGGAACGATCGTCGAAGTCCCAGGTGTTCTTGGGGGTCAGGAAGTTGTTCTTGGCAGCGGTGACAACCAGGGCCAGACCGACGAGACCGCCGATCAGGGACGGGAACTCGGGGCCGAGGAACCAGGCCACCAGCATGTAGGGAACGGTGAAGGCCAGACCGGCGAAGATGCCGAACGGCAGGGCCTCAAGACCCCGGGCGATGGACTTCTCCTTGCAGAAGAAGCGGGTCAGCATGACCGACAGGAAGACCGGGATCAGGATGCCGATGATGCCGTGCATGATGGCGGCGGTGGCACCGATCTCGTAGATGTAGTCCATGAAGGCGATGCCGTTTTTGCCCAGCAGGTCGTGGACGATGGGGTTGTCCAGGCCGGTGCGCACGCCCAGCAGCACCGGGGTGCCCACCGCGCCGAAGGTGACCGGGGTGGACTGGATGATCAGGGCCACGGTGACCGAGGCCATGGCCGGGAAGCCCAGGGCCATGAGCAGCGGCGCGCAGACCGCCGCCGGGGTGCCGAAACCGGCCGCGCCCTCGATGAAGGCGCCGAAGCACCAGGCGATGATCATGGCCTGGATTCGACGGTCCGGGGTGATGTCCATGAACCCGGCGCGGATGGCCGCAATGGCTCCGCTGTTGGTCAGGGTGTTGAGCATCAGGAGGGCGCCAAAGACGATCCAGAGGATGGCGATAGTGATCGCGAGACCCTGGATGATGGAAGCGCCGATGACCGCACCGGAGACCTGCCAGACAAAGTAGGCCAGGCCTGCGGCCACGATCAGGGCCAGGGGCATGGCCTTTTTGGCAGGCCAGCGAAGAATTACCAGGAAGAAGAACACCGTAAGAATCGGTGCCAGTGCCATTAACGTGTACATCGTACCCTACTCCTCATTAAGTGGTGAAAAACCGGCGCAACCACGCTGCCGTGTTTTCAATGCGCGCGGGATGCGGATCAGGCAGAGCCTCCGCAAAAACCCGCACCCCGCGCAAACCTCAAACGCTATCTGCCGTCGTCGCACGGCTCACCGGAGCCGGGGCTTTCGGCCGACACACCCGCGTCGCACGCCTTCACCTCAGCCTGGGCCCCGTCGGCGGCGGCGCTGAAGTCGGCTTCGGCCATGTGGCTCAGGATCGCGTAACGCGTGGCGTAGTCCTTCTCTATTTTTGCCCGGAACGCCTTGGAGACCTCGGGATGGAACTTCTCCAGCATGGCGTAGCGGTTTTCGCCGGAAAGGAACTCCTGCAACGTTCCGTCAGGGGCCTTGGATTCGAGGACGAACGGGTTCTTGCCCTCGTCCGCCAGGGTGGGGTTGTAGCGGTAGAGCGGCCAGTAGCCGGAATCGACGGCCAGCTTCTGCTCGTACTGGGTCTTGCCCATGCCCTTCTTGATGCCCTGGTTGATGCACGGCGCGTAGGCGATGATCAGCGAGGGGCCCTTGTAGGCCTCGGCCTCGCGGAAGGCCTTGAGCATCTGCTGCTTGTCCGCGCCCATGGCCACCTGGGCCACATACACGTAGCCGTAGGTCATGGCCATGCGGCCCAGGTCCTTCTTGCCCGTGGTCTTGCCCGCAGCCGCGAACTTGGCGATGGAGCCAAGGGGCGTGGCCTTGGAGGACTGGCCGCCGGTGTTGGAGTACACCTCGGTGTCCATGACCAGGATGTTGACATCCTCGCCCGACGCCAGGACATGGTCCACGCCGCCGTAGCCGATGTCGTAGGCCCAGCCGTCGCCGCCGAAGATCCAGACCGATTTCTTGGTGAACAGATCGGCCATGGAGGCGATTTCGGCCAGGACCGGGTCGCTCGCGTTCTTGAGCGCGGCCTTGAGCCTGCCGCCCCACTCGCTCGAACCTTCGGCGTCGTCGCGGTTGGCCAGCCAGCCGGAGAGCGCTTCCTTCAGTTCGCCCGAAGCGGACTCAAGGGCCTTTTCGGCCAGCCGGGCCAGATGCTCGCGGCGGTGGGACACGGCCATGTCGATGCCGTAGCCGAACTCGGCCGCGTCCTCGAACAGGGAGTTACCCCAGGCCGGGCCATGGCCGTCGGCGTTGACGCAGTAGGGCGTGGTGGGCGCGCTGGCACCCCAGATGGAGGTGCAGCCCGTGGCGTTGGCGATGACCATGCGCTCGCCGAAGAGCTGGGTCAGCACCTTGACGTAAGGGGTCTCGCCGCAGCCCGAGCACGCGCCCGAGAACTCCATGAGCGACTGGCGGAACTGGCTGCCCTTGACCGTGTCGCGCTTGAAGGCGTCCTTGTAGGTGATGGTCTCGGAGAAGTCGAAGTTGGGCACCTGCTCGCCCGTCTGGGTGGCGATGGGCTTCATGACCAGGGCCTTTTCCTTGGACGGGCAGATGTCCACGCAGTTGCCGCAGCCCAGGCAGTCGAGGGTGCTGACCTGAAGGCGGAAGTGGAGCCCCTTGACGTCCTTGCCCTTGGCCTCGAGGACGGTGAAGGTGGCCGGAGCGCCCTTAAGCTCCTCGTCGGTGGCCAGCACCGAGCGCAGGGCCGAATGCGGACAGACAAAGGCGCACTGGTTGCACTGGATGCAGTTGTCCGCGATCCACTCAGGCACGTTGATGGCCACGCCGCGCTTCTCGAACTTCGAGGTGGCCACCGGCATGGTGCCGTCCACGCTGAAGGCCGAGACAGGCAGCCCGTCGCCCTTCTGGGCCAGCACCGGGCGCATGACCTTGCTCACGTATTCCGGCTCGTTGCGAGGGGCCTGGGCGTCGTCGGCCAGGGTCTTCCAGGCCTCGGGCACGCTGATCTCGACGATGGCGTCCACAGCGCTGTCCACGGCGGCGTTGTTCATGTTGACGATCTTGTCGCCCTTCTTGCCGTAGGCCTTCTTGATGCCGTCTTTCAGCAGGGCCACGGCCTGTTCAAAGGGAATGACGTCCGCCAGCTTGAAGAAGGCGGTCTGCATGATCATGTTGATGCGCCCGCCAAGGCCCACCTGCTGCGCGATCTTCACCGCGTCCACGGTGTAGAACTTCAGCCCCTTCTGCGCGATGGTCCGGCGCATGGCCGCAGGCAGTTCGGCGTCCATCTGCTCGGCGGTCCAGGGGCAGTTGAGGACAAAGGTGCCGCCGTCCTTGATGCCGTCGAGCACGTCGTACAGATGCACGTAGCTCGGGTTGTGGCAGGCGATGTAGTCGGCCGCCGAAACCAGGTAGGTGGACTGGATGGGCTTCTCGCCAAAGCGCAGGTGGGAGATGGTGATGCCGCCGGACTTCTTGGAGTCGTAGGCAAAGTAGCCCTGGGCGTAGAGGTCGGTGTTGTCGCCGATGATCTTGATGGCCTGCTTGTTGGCGCCAACCGTGCCGTCCGCGCCAAGGCCCCAGAACTTGCACTGCACGGTGCCCTCGGGCGTGGTGTCGGCCACGGCGGGCACGGCCAGGGAGGCCTTGGTCACGTCGTCCTCGATGCCCACGATGAAGTGGCGCCTGGGCTCGGCGGCGGCCATGTTGGCGTACACGGCCTGGACCATGGCCGGGGTGAATTCCTTGGAGCCGAGGCCGTAGCGGCCGGCCAGCACGGTCAGGTTCATGCCCTGCTCGCCGAACACGGTGCGCACGTCCTGGTAGAGCGGATCGCCCAGGGCACCGGGCTCCTTGGTGCGGTCGAGCACGGCCACGGTCTTGGCCGAGGCGGGCAGCACGGACAGGAAATGCTCGGCAGAGAACGGGCGGTACAGCCGGACCTTGATCAGGCCGACCTTCTCGCCGCGCGCACACAGGGCGTTGACCACTTCCTCGATGGCCTCGCAGGAGGAGCCCATGGCGATGATGACGCGCTCGGCATCGGGCGCACCCACATAGTCAAAGGGCTTGTAGCTGCGGCCGGTCAGGGCCGAGACCTTGTTCATGTACTCCTCCACGATGCCCGGGATGGCGTCGTAGAAGGCATTGGCCGCCTCGCGGCCCTGGAAGTAGATGTCAGGGTTCTGGGCCGTGCCGCGGATGTCCGGGTGCTCGGGGTTCATGGACCGGGCGCGGAAGGCGGCCACCTTGTCCATGTTCAGCAGCGGCCTCATGTCCGCGTAGTCGATGACCTCGACCTTCTGGACCTCGTGGGAGGTGCGGAAGCCGTCAAAGAAGCTGAGGAAGGGTACGCTGGCTTCGACCGTGGCCAGATGGGCCACCAGGGAGAGGTCCATGACCTCCTGGACGCTGGCCGAGGCAAGCATGGCAAACCCGGTCTGGCGACAGGCCATGACATCCTGGTGATCGCCGAAAATGGACAGGGCGTGGGCCGCGATGGCCCGGGCCGAAACATGGAAGACGCCGGGCAGCAGCTCGCCGGAAATCTTGTACATGTTCGGGATCATGAGCAAGAGGCCCTGGGACGCGGTGAAGGTGCAGGTCAGGGCACCGCCGGCCAGTGCGCCGTGCACCGCGCCCGCCGCGCCCGCCTCGGATTGCAGTTGGCGGATGCGCACCTTCTGGCCGAAAATGTTCTCGCGGCCCTGCGCGGCCCACTCGTCCGCGATCTCGCCCATGGTGGACGAGGGAGTGATGGGATAAATGGCCGCCGTCTCGCTCATGGCGTAGGCAACCCAGGCCGCAGCCGTGTTGCCGTCCATGGTTTTCATCTTGGACATGGGGTCGTTCTCCTCTGAGGCTTTGTTGTCAGAAATATGCCGCGGGTGCGGTCTCATTGGGACCGGACAATCCGGATCACCTTAATCAACTTCCATGCCAAGAAAGCTGATTGACCATTTGTCTTGCCATGACAGGATGTTGAGCACGGAGCGGAAGGCGGGTGTGCACGGGGAGGTCTCCAACTGGTCCGAAAAAACGGACTCTCCTGCCAGGGTCGAAACCGGAGATGGCCGCGCCTGAAGGTGGCTCTACTCTCATACAATAGCCATTTGCGGAAAAAATACAACAACAGCATCCATCCGAAAAAACGGATTTCCCTGTTTTGCGGGAAATGGTCCGAGGCCATGCCTCCGTAACGCTACGCCGTCCAGATGCTAAGGGACACAAGGTTTACTAATGAACTGTGAACCGGGATGAAGCGAATCTATCCGAGACATAGTGGGATGGGAACCGTTGTGGCGCATGGTTTTCGGGGTGGTGGCGTTTTGGGTTGAGGGGCAGGACAATGAGTCTTCAAAAGTTTTGTAAACCACATCGGAATTGGGCGTTGGGTCACTTGGTTTGCAAATCTTTGTCAACCTGTGAATGATCATTGATGGAGCCGTTACGGGGCGTTTAAAGGTTGATTAGCCGTGGCTTTTGGTCGGGCCGGGCTTTGGGGGTTGTGGGTGCCGGGGCGGCTGGCCGGTGAATGTCTGCCCTTGAACTGTTAACCAGTTTTGGAGGGCTCCACCAGGGCTGGCAACCATTACCTTATGCCATGGCCGAAAGGGATGAGCCCCGCCGAAGCGGGGCTCATGAGGAGTTGGTTGACGGGGCCTCCCTGCCCGGACTGAGTCCGGAAACCCCGCATAGCACTCCGGCGCAAGCGCCGTGTTACGGCCGGGAGATTCATCACCGTGTCGCAACCAGCAAAAGATAGTACAGCAACATACTGTAGTGTCAAAGTTAATGTACAGACCTAATCATATCTACTAGGATTTATCTGATGCCTGTGCAACTTGATGAGATAGTCGCTCGTTTTCTACCTTCAGGTCAGAGTTCTCCCTAAGAAGCCGTGCGTTTTCCTTGTAGAGGTCGCGCAATTCACATTCTATCTCGCGATATGCAGCAAAAGAGACACAGTTGTCTTGGCTAGGAAGTTTCTCGTTTTTGGTTTTTCTTTGTTCGTCATCTAAGTAGCGAAATTGTGCTTCGCCAGGAACTCTCTTGCCCTTGGCCTCGTCCTCTAGCAACCCATCTTTTCCTGTCATTAGCCATTCGAGCGTAATGTTGTAAAAGCCCACCAAACGAATCAAGAAGCTAATATCAGGCTGGCTCTCTCCGGCCTCCCAGCGGGCTAACGAACTCGGCGCGACAAAAAAACTTTCGGCAAAGCTACTTCGAGACTCTTTGCCTCGGAGCTTCTTTATTCGTTTTCCAAGAGAAACCAAGTCGATTGTCTCGAACATGACATATCCATATTTGAGAAAATAATCATAATCGGTTGACAATTTCCCAAAATCGGTTCAAAGCTAACCAAAAGAGGCTGATCCACTGTATTCTTGGAACAAACCCTATCCGCCTCTCCCCGCCCAGTCAACGGCCTAGTTCGGGCGCAACGGGCATCCGGGCTAGGCTGACTGGGCAAAACCTGATCCACGGCGGACTTCATGAGCCAGGATTATTGCAAAGACCGTGTGCTTGCTGCCCTCAAGGAAAAGCTGCCTCCGCTGTTTTGCCGCAGGCGGGTGGAGGAACTTACCGGCGGGCTGCTCACCGTCTGCAACCTGATCAAGTTGGACAAGGAGGGCCTTGGCCCCCAGTCCTTCAAGATGGGACGCAAGGTCGGCTACGAGAAGGAGTCCTTCCTCCTCTGGCTTGAGCAGCGGCTTGCCCCGCGTGGGAAGCAGGAGTTGTAGGGGCGGACGGCCATGCACGAGAGCGCTGGACACATTTCATTGAATTTGGCGGTGGGAGCCGCTAGGCCGAGCCTTACAGCTTCGATTCCGTCCGCCTCGAAGTTGTCCGCGTCAGGCCTCTCCGGCTCCCACCGCCATGCCTTTGCCCAGGCCGCGCACGCTCTCAACGCGGGGGCGTGGGCATGAGCAGCTACCAGCTCTCACTTTTTTCCGAATCAGGCGGCGGAAGCCAAAAGACCTGTTCCTCTGCGCTGATGCATGTTGGCGGCCTGACCGCCGCGCTGAAGGCCTGCATGCAATCGGCATTGGCTTCCGCCGCCCCCCATCTTTCCCGCGCCCAGCTAGTTGACCGCATGAACGAGATCGCCCGGCAAAGCGGCGTCAAGATCACCTCGGGCCGCACCCGCCTTCTGACCGCCAATATATTGGACAAGTGGCTTGCCCCCAACGACACGGACGATATCCCGCCGCTCATGGCGGTCGAGGTCTTCATGCTGGCCATTGGCAACTTCGCGCCCCTGGGGCTGCTTGCCGAGTTTCACGGCTGCAAGCTGCTCACTCCTGAAGAAGCCCTGCTTTATGAATACGGCAAAGCCAAGTTTGAGAGCAAAGAGCGCACGCGCCAGTTGCGGAAGCTGGAGAGCGAGCTTGTGGACACTCATAAAAGGAGACGTTGATCATGAGCAGCCGTTTGACTTTGTTATCGGATGAGGAGCGGGTTCCGTATCCCTACTTCACCACGGAATGGCTTGCCGAAACGCTTGGCGTGTCGGTCAAGGGCATCCGCAAGCTGGCGAGGCTGGAAGGGTGGACAGAGGTGGAGCGCGACTACGCGGACCACGAGGGCAACGTATTCCCGGAGCCGTTTTGGGACGGCATGACCATCCCGGCCAAGAGGCTCATGGAGATCGCCGCCGAACACTACCGGCAGGAAGAGGAAGAATACCCGCTGGCCGAAGAGGTCCGGGCCGCGATCCTCACCATCAACGGACATGCCTTCGGCATAGATTACGAAAAGCATTTCAAGGCGTTGTACCGCACCCGGCAGTTTGCCATGGTCGAGGACGTTGTTCAGTCCCTGTCTCTTGATCTGAACTCTGGGATTGTCGCGATATCCAGCGCATACCAGATTCCTGTCGCGGAACTTTTCGACCTGCTCACGGTTGTCTGCTCTGACCGGCTGGACCTGTTCATCAGGCAGGGGCAGGATGTCCGTTTCGCCATCCTCCTGCACCATTTCAGCGTTTATCCCGAACGGCTTCTTCCTGAAGCCGACCACGCCATCAACCCTGCCGACACCGTTTCGCATTAGGTGATCCATGGACCTGACCCGTCTGCACAACCAAAGCTTCAAGACCGCTGAAATAGCGAGACTGCTGGGCATTTCCCGCACAGCGGTCTTGAAGCGTGCAGACAAGGGGGCCTGGGCAGGCCAAGCCGCCGGAGGTCGCGGCGGGGGCAAGGAGTGGCGGTATTCCTCCATGGACGAACGCTCCCGGAATGAAGTCGCCGTGGCTCTGTGCGAGGAGGCTGGACACTCCCCCCGGCCTGCGGGCGGCAATACGCCAGTCCATGAGCAGGCCCTCATTGATGCCGCGTGGGATGAATTTGCCCGCAAGTCTACCAAGGCAAAAGAAAAAGCTGGCTATAAGTGCGACCTGCTTCAGAAGGTTTGGAAGCTGCATTGCGCTGGCATGAACATAACCAATGCGTTCAAGGTTGTGGCCGAGGAAAGCGGCGAGAATATCCACAACTTGATCAATTGGTACTATGGGCGCGACGGGAAGCGCGGAGTGAAAGACATAGACAACAAGGACTGGCTGCCTTTCTTGGTTGACAACTACAGGGGCCGCGTGACGTATGCCCCATGCGATGAAACCGCCTGGGAGTGGCTGAAGAAGGACTACCTTCGCAAGGAACAGCCATCCTTCGCCCTTTCCTACCGCAGGTTAAGCCGCTTGGCGGAAGAATTTTCCTGGGAAATCCCGTCTCAAAAGACATTGAGCCGCCGCATGAAGCGCGAGGTCGGCTGGGCCGTGATCTATTATCTGCGCACCGGCGACCTGCGCGGCCTCCACCCGGATCAGGAACGTTCGCGCGAACATTTCGTTGCGGGCCGGGAAGTCAATGGTGACGCCCTGAAATTTGACTCCATCTATGTGGACTACGGGGACGGCGAGATATCGAACCAGACAAGCGTCTGGTTCATGCAGGACTTGTATTCAAGCAAGATTTTGAGCTGGGAAGTGGCCAAGACCGAGAACGCCGACATGTTCCGGCTTGCCATGTACAACCTGCTGAAGCACACGCTGCCGACAGACCTGTGGATTGACAACACCATGGCGGCTGCGAACAAGGCTCTGACCGGCAAGGCACGTCATCGCCACCGGTTCAAGGTCAGCCCCTTCGACCCGGTTGGGCTTTTGCAGCATGCCGGTGTCATGGTCCACTTCACCAATCCCGACCAGGAAATGAGCAATCCCGGCGTCAAGCCCATTGAGCGGGCGTTCCAGGGCAAGAGCGGTCTGCACGGCCTCATGCGCACATGGCCGACCTTGAAGAATCGCGGTCACTCCAAGGCCACGGCTATTCCCTACGACGAATTCAAGGAGATTCTGGAGCACGTGGTAGCCGAGTTCAACGGCATGAAGGGGCGCACTGGCCGAGGCTGCGAAGGCAGAAGCTACAACGAAATCTACGCAGAGAGCTTCGAGAAATCGCCTGCCCGCAAGCCTTCGAAGCAACTGCTCCGCATGCTGCTGTGCGATCAGGAAGTGGCCACGGTCTCCAAGGGCTCGGTTCGTATCAATGCCGGCAAGGGCGATGCCAAGCACCGCTACTCCTTGAATTTCGACACCGTTGAGCATGGGGAGAAGGTCGCGGTGGTCTTCAATCCCAAGAACCTTTCCGAGCAGGTCGAGATTTACAATCTCGACGGCGAACGCCTTGGCACCGCCGACTGGATGCCTGTGGTCGCGTTCAACGACAAGGACGAGGCGAGAGAGCATAGCCGCCTGAAGCGTCAGCGCCACAAGATGATCAAGCAGGCCTCCAAGGTCGCCACGCGCATGACCGACCTGGAATATAGGCAGTTCAACATTTCGCATGCCGCCGCCCCTCATCCGACCGCGCATACAAGCACCACGGTGCTTTCCCAGGTGGAAGTGGAGGAACGCCTTTCCCACAAGGTCGATCCCTCCAAGGCCAGCGCCTTCAGAAGCAACTGGCAGAAGAGAATTGATGAAATGGGTGAAGAGGAATTCTTTCCCTTTGCCCAGGAAGCGTAATCATAGCTTGGAGGAACACTATGAATGATGCGGAAAGACAGCAGCGCGACGATGTCAGCCTGAAAGAGGCCCTGCGCGAAGAAATGAAGCGGCGGAACATGAGCCAGAGCAAGCTTTCCAAGGAATCCGGGGTAGGCAGCACTCGGCTGTCGCTTTGGTTTTCCGGCAGGTACTCCGGTGACAATCAGGCCGTTGCCGATGAGTTGCAACGGTGGCTGATGTCGGTGCAGGAAGAAAGCAACGACACACGGGCGTTGTGCGCGGTCCCGGATTGGGAGCCGACGCCCACGGCCAAGAACATTGTCAACGTCCTCAAATACGCCCAGCGGGCAGGCGACATGGCCCTGGTCTACGGCGGTGCAGGTGTCGGCAAGACGTGCACGGCCCGCTACTATCAGGACAGCTATCCCAATGTATGGCTGGCGACGATGAGTCCGGCCATGAACACCGTGGCGGCATGCCTTGAACGTGTCGCCTTTGCCGTGGGAATTTCCGAGGCGCAGCCCAGCGCCATCAAGACGGAGAACGCCATTGTCGGGCGCATCGCCCAGACCAGCGGGCTCCTGATCGTGGACGAAGCGCAGCACCTGCCTGTGAGCAGCCTTGAGGCCATCCGCAGCGTGTATGACGCCACCGGCGTTGGCGTGGCGCTCATGGGGAACGAGAGCGTGTACACCCGGATCACCGGCGGCAGCCGTCAGGCTCACTTCGCGCAGCTTTTCAGCCGCGTGGGGTATCGGGTCAAGCTCGGCAGCCCCACAGCCGGTGACGTGGATGCGCTTCTGGCCGCATGGCAGATCAAGGGCCGCAAAAGCCACGAGCTGTGCAAGGCCATCGCCCAGCAGGCCGGAGCCCTGCGCGGCCTGACCAAGGTTCTGAAAATGAGCAGCATGATGACCGAGGACGGCCAGAGCATGACCTTCGATCACATTCAGACGGCTTGGGCCGACCTGGGCGGCACACTCTAGGAGCCACGCCATGGAAACCGTTCTGCGCTTTCCCATAGAACATTGCCGCAAAGGCGAATCGACAAGGCAGGGACACAACTGCCTTGTCATTCCTTTTCCTCGCTTGAGCCAAGTGGTTCCCGGCCAGCGTGCTCCGCAGAAGCCTGCTCGGAAAGACAGGCATGGCAGGCCTGCCACTCTGAAGGACGCGAACCACCCAGCCGTTCCGGTCCTGAAACGCATGGAGTTGCTCCTGAAGGAACTGGGAGCGGCGTGGGGAGAGCCTGTGTCATGGGACTATGCGGCAATGAAGCTGGAGCGGTTGACTGGCCTCAACAGACTCGAAAGCGCGACCGTCTTTGAACTCCAGAAGGTCATGATCCTTTTGCAGACGGACATCACAGAGGCCTCACAGCAGGCGGAATAATCTGCCCGTGTTTGGCTTTTGAAGGGTCTGTTAAACGGATTTTAAACCGGCTTTACGCCTCAAAAAGGACAGACAGGTTGCCCCATGGATTTCTGTGAAACGAAGGAGGAGTGCACACAAGCCATGATCAATGATGCCATCGATCGAGAGTTCCATTTTGCCTTGGATTTCGAAAGCTATGACCCGGAGCTCGAATCTTTGGAAGACTGGGCAATACGCCAGCGAGTGATCAGAGGTTTGGACAGTAAGCCAAGGTGGTTCAGGGAGGCGGACAGAATTACGACTATAAGGACAGACCTCCATGAAAGATGAAAGGCACATCGCTACCGAACTGCTCCACGATCTCGCTGACAAGGTGTCATATGTCGCTGCTCAAAATTTTGGCCTGGATGAGGATGAGGCTGAAGAACTGGGTACCACTATCGCCAACTATCTGGCCGAAGACTGGGGTGGTCAGATTCTCTACATACCGATGAACAAGCTTGGTCGTATTGAGGCCAGAAACAGGCAGATCGCCATGGAGTTCAATGGGGAAAACACCCAAGAACTGTCCCACAAATACAACCTGTCAAGGCAGACAATTTATAGGATTATCAAGGCCGAGAGGAGCTTGGCCAAGCCACCGGCTTCACCCCCGCCGCGCCAAGAAGCCGAGGAGATCGTCCGCAGGTAGCCACAACATGGGCCTCACGAGTTGGGGCCTTGTTTTTGTTAACCAGATTTGAAAACCAAGTGACCCGGCTTTTGAAAACCAAGTGTCCGCTAGCAGTCCAGATCGGGCAGGAAAAAAGGGAGCCCCCCCGGCGACCGGGGGGGCTCCCTCAACAACAGCGCGAACGCGAACTACTTAACAGCTTCCTTCAGAACCTTGCCGGGCTTGAACTGGGCAACCTTGCAGGCGGGGATCTTGATGTCCGCGCCGGTGCGGGGGTTGCGGCCGGTGCGGGCCTTGCGCTCACTGACGCTGAAGGTGCCGAACCCGGTCAGGGTCAGCTTGTTTCCTGCGGCAAGCTCAGCCTGGATGACTTCGAGAATGGCATTCATGGACGCCTCGGCCTGAGCCTTGGAGGTGCCGTTCTTCTCAGCGATTTTGGCAACAAGTTCTGCTTTGGTCATCTGTCTCTCCTATGTTTAAGAAAATGGTTTCCGTGCACGGAACACAAAAGTATTAGCCCTCCATACACACATGACGAAATGAAAGGAAGCCCAAAATAGCCCCGCCCACTAAAATAATTGGGGCCAACCGGCCTTCAGCCGACTTCCTTCCGGCACATGACGCAAAATTCGCCCGCTTTTTCCCCAGCCCATCAGAGGGACAGCCCGTATTTCTTGAGCAGGGAATAGAAATGGGACCGCGACAGCCCGGACACATCCAGAATCTGTGCCAGATCGCCGCCGCACTGGCGAATCAATTCGCCCAGGTAGACCTTTTCCGCCGCGCTCTTGAACTCGCGCAGGGAGGGCAGCGCCTGATCGAAGATGTCCTCGAAAATCTCCTGTCCGATTTTTCGGACAGCCATGCCGTCCACCAGCCCCGTGCTTTTCTCTGCCACCACCTCCGAGCCGGTCATGCGCTTGATCTGCGCCTTGGCCACCTCGATGCGCAGGGCGCGCGGCAGATGCATGGCGTAGATGGTCTTCTCGTTGCCCGCAGCGATCACGGCCCGCTCCAGGATGTTGAAGAGTTCGCGCACGTTGCCCGGCCAACTGTAGCTTTCGAGCACGGTAAAGAAGTTGGAGCCGAAGCTCTTGCGCTCCATGCCGTACTGGCGGCACAGGCGCTCCACCTGGAACAGGGCCAGGGCGCGGATGTCCTCGGGCCGCTGGAAGAGCGGCGGCAGGTGGATGCGCATGGTCTTGATGCGAAAGAGCAGGTCGGGGCGGAACTGGTCCTTTTCCACCATGACGTCGAGGTCGCGGTTGGTGGCCGCCACCAGCCGGAAGTCGCTTGTCTGCTCCCTGGTGTCGCCCACCGGGCGGAAGGTGCGCTCCTGGAGCACGCGCAAAAACGCCTTCTGGATGGACAGGGGCATCTCGCCCACCTCGTCGAGGAAGAGCGTGCCCTTGTCGGCCAGCTTGACCAGCCCGATGCGGTCCGCCTGGGCACCGGTGAAGGCGCCCTTGCGGTGGCCGAACAGAGTGGATTCCACCAGGGTCTCGGTCAGTCCGGCGCAGTCCACCACCACGAACTTGCCGCCCCGGCGGCGCGAGTTCTCATGGATGGTGGAGGCGAAAAGCTCCTTGCCCGTGCCGGTCTCGCCTGTGATGAGCACGTTGGTGTCCGAGCGGGCGGCCTGGGCCAGCAGCTCGAAGTTCGCCCTGATCAGCGGGCTCTTGCCCACCACGTCCGAGAGGTCGAGGGACTCGATCTCGGACTTGCCCGCCTTCTCTTCGCGATACTTCAGGGCGCGGCCCAGGGTGAGCGATATCTCGCGCACGCTCGACGGTTTGAGCAGGTAGTCCCACACGCCGCCCTCGATGGCCATTTCCGCACCGTCAGGATCTCCCCGGCCGGTGAGGATGATCACCTCCGGCGGATTGGGGAGCGCCATGAGCCTGGGCAGGATATCCAGCCCGTTCCCGTCGGGCAGCCGCACGTCGAGAAAGACCACGTCATAGGGCTTGCCCTGGGCCATGGACAGCCCGCGGCTCAGGGTCTGGGCCGTGTCGCAGTCGTGCGAGAGCCTTCCTATGAGGCTCTCCATGGTTTCGCAGACCTCGATGTCGTCGTCTATCACCAGAATGTCGGCCACGTCCCCTCCCCGGTCTGTCCGGTCACTGCGTTGCCTTGAGCGCGCCCGCTATGGCGGCCGCGAGATCGTCCTTGTCGTAAGGCTTGATAACCACCTGACGGATATTGGGCAAGTGGACGGCGGCCGCGGCCGCGTCCTCGCGTCCGGAAACCAGGACCACGGGCAGGGACGGGGCGATCTCGCCCACCCGCCGGGCCAGCTGGGTGCCGCTCATGCCCGGCATGTCGTAGTCGGTGATGAGCAGGTCAAAGGGACACGGCGTGGCACCAGCCAGGGCCAGCGCCTGTTCCGGGGCCTGGGCCGGGGTGACCCGGTAGCCCATGACCTCAAGCAGGCGCGGGGTGGCCTCCAGTTGGTCATGGTCGTCCTCAACGAAGAGGATGCGCCCGCCGGGCAGGACCGGACCGGTCGGCCGGGCCGGGCACTCGGAATCAATGCCCTCGGCCCGGGGCAGGCAAACGTCGAAGACAATGCCCCCGCCCGGCCTGGGAAGGACGCGCAATCCGCCCCGATGGCTCCGAACGATGCCGTGGACCACGGCCAGCCCCAGCCCGGTGCCCTCGGTCTTGTCCTTGGTGGAAAAAAACGGGTCGAATATCTTGTCCACGATCTCGGGCGGGATGCCCGGGCCGTTGTCCTCGATGCGCAGGCGCACGTGCTCGCCCGGCTCAAGGCCCATGGCGGTGGCCTCGTCCTCGGCCAGAAAGACCGGCTCCACCCACGCCTCGATCACTCCGCCCGCCTCGCGCAAGGCGTGAAAGGCGTTGGTAAACAGGTTCATGGCCACCTGATGCAGCTGGGTGGGGTCGGCCAATACGCAGGGCAGGGTCGGGTCCACATGGGAGCGGACCTCGATATTGCTCGGCATGGACGCCTCCAGCAGGCCGAGGGCCTCGGCCACCACCGCGCCCGGGTCCGTGGGCCGGAACCCCTCGGTGGACGGTCGGCTAAAGGCGAGGATCTGCTTGACCACGCGCCCGCCGCGCCGGGCGGCCTTGAGCACCCGCTCCAGATCGCGGCGCGTCACCGAATCGGGCTCCACATCGCCCAGGGCCAGCTCTGTGGAGTTGATGATCGATGTGAGTATGTTGTTGAAATCATGGGCAATACCACCGGCCAATGTGCCGATGGCCTCCATCTTCTGCGACTGGAGAAGCTGCTTTTCGAGGTTGTGCTCCTTGGTGATGTTCTCGGCCGTGCTCAGCACGCCCACCACCCGGCCCGACTGGTCGCGGATGGGCACCTTGTTCACCTCAAGCCAGGCCCGCGCCCCGGAGCCGTCCACCAGCTTGCGCCGCACCTTGCGCACCGCGTCCGGGTCGCGCATGGCCTGCTGGTCCCCGTTCATGGCCCAGCGCACATACTCGGCATCGCCGATGATCTCGCTGGTGGTCCTGGAGACAATGGACGAGGAGTCCGCGTGACCGAAGAACTCGGCAAAGGCGCGGTTGGCACCGAGATAGCGTCCGTTCATGTCCTTCCACGAGAGAAGCTGGGGCACGGTGTCCATGAGCGTTTCCTGAAAGGCGAGCTGGTCCTTGATCTTGCGCTCCACCTTGCGCCGCTCGATCATGGCGAAGACCAGGAACACCGTGACCAGCAGCAGCAGGGCGAAGCTGACCATGATGGTCCAGAACAATTCCTTGGGCATCTCGTAGAACGCCTTGGGCGCGTTGATGATGCGGCTGCCCCGGGGCAGCATCTCGTCGGTCAGGCCCAGCCGGGTCATGACGATGTGGTCGAAGACGAACTCGCCCCCGGCGTCGTAGAGCACCGTGATGTCGTCAGCCGATCTGCCCGCCAGAATATCCAGGGCCATGGCCGCGGCGGTCTGGCCGTGAAGGAAGCCGGAGAGCACATGGCCGCCCACCGCGCCGTGGCCGATGAGGAACTCCCAGGCCGTGTAGATGGGCACGCTTGAGTGGGCATAGATGGAGGAAACCACCTCCTCGGCGGTGTAGAAGTTGTCGCCCATGGGCTGGTAGTAGGGAATGAAGAAGAGGAAGGTGTCCGGCGGGAGCATGGTCACCCGGTCAAGGACATCGGGCAGCGAAAGGTTGGTCCAGTAATCCACCGTGAGATCCGGCCCGTAGGCGGGCACGGCCATCTCCACCTGGCGCTTGATGGCCAGCCCGGCCGTGGAGGCGTCGCCCACCACCACCATGTGGCGCTTGTCCGGGTGGAGCCTGCGGGCCACGTCCAGAGTCATCGAGAGGTCGAAATTCTCCTCCACGCCGGTGATGTTGCCCACGGCCAGTTCTTCGGGTTCAAGGGCGTTGACTCCGCAAAAAACGATCGGCACCCCGGGAAAAAGCTGCTCGCGGTAATGCCGGGCGAAATTGAAGGCGTCGTTGTCCGAGACCAGCACCACGTCGAACCGCTCGCCCCGGAACTTCTCCTTGTAGAGGCGCAGGAGCATGCCGGTGACGTCCTCGTAATTGTACTTCTTGGCGTCCATGTACTCGATCTGGAGATCGACCTTGTACGGCCCGGCCTCCAGCACCGAGCGGATACCGTCGAAGATGTCGTCGGACCACTTGTAGCCCCGATGGTAGGAGTTGAGATAGAGGACGTTCTTCTTGGCCATCTCGGCCAGCCCCGGCGACGGGGCCAGGCAGGCGGCGGCCAGGACGAGGACAAGGAGGAACATCAATAATGGAGCGCGTCGCATCGTTCACCTTCGGGTCCGAAGTTCAGGAGGAATGCCCAGGCACGGGCCTGAAGGCAGACCGTGAACAACTGCAAGAGGCGGGCCTGAAAAGTTCGCCAGAACATGGAAACCTCCGCGAATCTGTGATAGCCTCGGGAAAAAGGAGTCGTTCACTCCTGTACAAGGATGGCAAAGTGAGGCTATCATCAAGGCAACCTGAAAACAAAGGAAGGTACCCAATGAAACATACCGCAATCATCGTCCTTCTCGTCTGCTTCCTGACCGCCGGATTCGGCTGCGCCAACAAGGCCCAGCAGGGAGCCACGGTCGGCGGCCTGGCCGGTGCCACCATCGGCGCCCTGACCTTCAAGGACAAACTGCTCGGCGCGGCCGTTGGCGCTGGCGTCGGCGTCCTGATGGGCTACATCGTCGGCAACGAGTGGGACAAACATGACGAGGCCCAGGTCCAGCGCACCCTGGAAAGCAACCGCAGCGGCCAGGCCTCCAACTGGACCAACCCGGACACGGGCAACTCCTACACGGCCACGCCCAAGGAGCCTTACATGGCCGAGAACCGCATCTACCGCGATGTGGTCATCAAGGATGAAAAGTCCGGCGAGTCCATCATGGCCAAGGCCTGGCGCGACGACAAGGGCGTCTGGCACCTCAAGCAGTAACCGCTCCCGGCTCCCCCGGGGCCGGTGATCACCCGGCATGGACACGAACCCGCGCGCGAATCTTCGTGCGCGGGTTCTTTCGTGTCCGGCGACCATCCGGCCTCCCGGCTCAACTGACGATATAGCTGGTGGGGAAGGAGCGCTTGAGCTGCGCCAGCACTGCCTCGGCCTTGTCGCGGCTGACAAAGCTGCCTGCCTGGACCACATGCAGCACCGTGCCGTTGCGCTCCTCCATGCTCACCCGCGCCTCGGGATATCCGCTCTCCACCAGTTGGCGGTGGACACGGTCGGCATTGGCGCGCACGGCAAAGGCACCCACCCGGACATGATAGTATTTGATGGCCGACCCGGCCAACTGCGTTGCCGTGGACGGCACGGTGTCGATGGCCTCCACGCGCACCCGGACCACCCCGCGCTCCACTGTGCCCAGATGCCGCGCCGCGCCATAGGAGAGGTCGATGATCCGGCCGTCCACAAAGGGCCCCCGGTCGTTGATGATCAGGGTCAGGACGCGGCCGTTCTCAAGGTTGGTCACGCGCACCCGGGTACCCAACGGCAGCAGCTTGTGGGCGGCCGAGATGCCGTACATGTCGTAGATCTGGCCGTTGGCCGTGGGCTTGCCGTGAAAATCCTTGCCATACCAGGAGGCATGCCCCACCTCGTCATAGCCGTGGGCCGAGATGAGCGGATAATAGGTGCGGCCCAGCACAGTGTAGGGTCTGGTCTTGGGGTCGGTGGTCGGCTGGACCACCGGCGTGTCGCGCTGGCTCGGCGGCGTGGAATGGATACTCTTTGGAAAAGGACTCAAAGAGGCGCACCCGGCCATGGCCAGCAGTGCCAGCCCCAGGGTCAGTGCAATGATGCGACGCATGATTCCTCCTTGCCCGGTCGGCCTTGATCACTGCCCGACCCGCCGGGCACCCGAAACATTCTGGACAATGTCTAGAAAGATAGCGCAAACCCCCGGTGAAAGCAAGCGAGACACCATCCTCGACGAATACCGCTAACGCGGCTACCGCCCAAGGACGTAGCGCGGCCTGACCATGTTCTCGGGCTTGAGGATGTCCTCAAGCTCCTCGCGGCTCAGGACCCCCTTCTCCAGCACGATGTCGTAGACCGAGCCGCCGGTGCGCAGCGCCTCCTTGGCGATCTCGGCCGATTTCTCGTAGCCTATATGGGGATTGAGGGCCGTGACCAGACCGATGGAATTCTCCACCAGCTCCCGGCAGCGCTCGCGATTGGCCGTGATGCCGGAGACGCACTTGTCGGCCAGGGTCAAGCTGGCGCGTCGGAGCATGTTGACGGTCTGAAAGAGCGAAAACGCGATGACCGGCTCCATGACGTTGAGCTCCAGCTGCCCGGCCTCGCTGGCCATGGACACCGTCACATCAAGGCCGATGACCGCAAAGGCCACCTGGTTGACCACCTCGGGGATGACCGGGTTGACCTTGCCCGGCATGATGGACGACCCGGGCTGCATGGGCGGCAGGTTAATCTCGTTCAGGCCGCAGCGGGGGCCGCTGGAGAGCAGACGCAGGTCGTTGCAGATCTTGGAGAGCTTGACCGCCACCCGCTTGAGCACGCCCGAGAGCTGGACATAGGCTCCGGTATCCTGGGTGGCCTCCACCAGATCGGGCGAGGAGACGAGCTTGAGGGTGGTGATCTCCACCAGCTTTTCGGTCACGGTGCGCGTGTAGTCCGGGTGGGAGTTGAGGCCCGTGCCGATGGCCGTGGCCCCCATGTTGATCTCGAAGATCAGGTCCTCGGCCTCGTCCACCCGCTGCACGTCCTCGCCGATCATCACCGACCAGGCCGTGAACTCCTGGCCAAGGGTCATGGGCACCGCGTCCTGCAACTGGGTGCGCCCCATCTTGATCACGTCCGCGAATTCCTGTCCCTTGCGCCAGAAGGCCTTGCGCAGATGCTCCATGGCGTCGATCAGCTCGCGCAGGTCGAGGATCAGGGCGATGTTCAGGGCCGACGGGTACACGTCGTTGGTGGACTGGGACATGTTCACGTCGTTGAGGGGGTGGAGAAACTCGTACTGGCCGCGCTGATGGCCCAGCATCTCCAGGGCGCGGTTGCAGATGACCTCGTTGGCGTTCATGTTGGCCGAGGTGCCTGCCCCGCCCTGCACCACGTCCACCATGAACTGGTCGTGCAGCAGGCCCGAGGCCACCTCCTCGCAGGCCCGGGCAATGGCCCTGGCCTTGGTTTCGTCAAGCAGCCCCAGGGAGGCGTTGGCCTTGGCCGCGGCGTGCTTGACATGGGCCAGGGCTGTGATGAACCGGGGGTAGTGGGCCATGGTGATGCCCGTGATGTGGAAGTTCTCCATGGCCCGCAAGGTCTGGATGCCGTAATATGCCTCGGCCGGAACCCGCATCTCGCCGAGGCTGTCGCGCTCGATTCTGTACTCGCTCATGATTCTCCTATTGCCCCTGTCGGGCGTTCCAGTATTCGATGTCGGGGGTGATGTGGACCAGGCCAGTCATCTGCGCCAGCTCCACCAGCAGGACCACGGAGAAGAAGCAGACGATGCCCCACCCGGCCAGCCGCCTGCGCGACCCGGGCGCGCCCTGCCGGATGAGCAGCAACCCCGGCAGGATGCCGAAGAGGCTGCCCACGCCCAGGCCGCCGACCACGTTGAGGGCGTCGATGAAGATGTCCGGGTAGAGCGCGCCCACGACCAGGGGCGGCACAAAGGCCACGAGCCAGACCACCAGCCGGTTCTTTCCCAGTCGGCCGCCCACGTCGCGCAGGAAGCTGAGCATGGCCACGCCGGTGGCCATGTAGGCCGTGGTCATGGCCACCACGGCAAAGGCCACGGACACGTCGAGAAAAACCCTGGTGGCGATCAACCGGCCAAGGGGCACGGTGGCCGGTTCGTTGTGGCTGAAGGCCGAGATGATGTCCACGGAATTGGCGGACTCCATGGGCAGGGTCATGAGCACGGCCAGGGTCCAGATGAAGGTCATGACCATGCCCAGGCTCGAGCCGAGCCAGATGGCCCTGGTGATGGACCGGCGGTCGTGATCGAGAACCCGGCACACGGTGGGGATGACGTTGTGGAAGTTGAAGGCCACCACCAGGATGGGCAGGGCCGAAGTGAAGAAGACGAGATCGACCCCGCGCGCGCCGTGGCCCTCGAAGTGCGGCACCACCATGACCACCATGGCCGCGAAGAGCAGCCACATGACGGTCATGAACACGGTGGCCCCCTTGCGCAGCACCACATCGCCAAAGGAGGCGAAGAGCGTGGCGATGCAGAAGTAGCCGACCAGGGCGGCCCAGCCGGGCACGGCCAGCCCCAGCGACCCCACCAGCACCGAGGCCGCGCCAGCCAGATAGGCGGTGAGCAGCCCGTAGAAGATGACCAGGTTGGCGGCCACGCTGACCCACTTGCCTACCGGGCCGAGGACCACCTCGAAGAAGGTGGGCAGGTCCGCATCCCTGTTCTGCGCAAGGAAGGGCTGGCGGGCTATGATCAATGCGTTGCAGGTCATCAGCGCCCACACACCGAGCAGGCCCAGCACCGACGTCAGGAGCCCTGCCGGACCGAGGTCTATGGGCAGGGCCAGGATACCCGCGCCGAGCATGTTGCCCGTGACGATGAGCGAGGTGGTGACGACCTTGCCGGTGGAGGGAGAGCCGTTACTCATGCGATGCTCCTGAAGAGGTGGCGGATTCGGGTCGCGCCCACGCTATCGAATTTCAGGCCGGATTCAAACGGATTTCTTGCGCGACACGCATTCTCCTCTTGCCAGCCCCCACGCTTTCGGCTAACCGCTTGCCTGCGCGCGTGCGCCCATTACTATATACCGGATACCGGAGTCGCCATGAGCACCAGGATCAACAACGGAAAAATTCGCAATATCGCCATCATCGCCCACGTTGACCACGGCAAGACCACCCTGGTGGACGCCATGTTCAAGCAATCGGGCCTGTTTCGGGAAGGCCAGAGCGTGGACGATCGCATCATGGACTCCATGGATCTTGAGCGCGAACGCGGCATCACCATCGCCGCAAAGAACTGCTCGGTCGCCTGGAAGGGCGTGAAGATCAACATCATCGACACCCCGGGCCACGCCGATTTCGGCGGCGAGGTGGAGCGCTCCCTGTCCATGGCCGACGGCGCCATCCTGCTGGTGGACGCCTCCGAAGGCCCGCTGCCCCAGACCCGCTTCGTGCTCAAGAAGGCGCTGGAGCAGCGGCTGGCCATCATTGTGGTGGTCAACAAGGTGGACCGGCAGGACGCCCGGCCCGCCGAGGTGCTGGACGAGGTCTACGACCTGTTCATCGACCTCGACGCCCGCGAGGACCAGCTCGACTTTCCCCTGCTCTACGCAGTGGGCCGCGACGGCATCGCCATGAAGACCGCCGAGGAGCGCGGGGAGAACCTGCACATCCTGCTGGACATGATCCTCGACAAGATTCCCGGCCCGGTCCACGACCCGGGCGAGCCCTTCCAGATGCTTGTCTCCGACCTCTCCTACTCCGACTACCTGGGCCGGCTGGCCATCGGCAGGGTCCACCACGGCAAAGTGCGCTCCAACGACGCCCTGGTCTGCCTGCCCGCGAGCGGCAAGCCCATCCCCCTCAAGCTGACCAAGATCCAGACCTACGACGGCCTCAAGGTGACCCCCACCGAGACCTGCGAACCCGGCGACATCGTGGTCATCGCGGGCATCGAGGATGTGCACATCGGGGATACCATCTGCACCAAGGAAAGCCCCAAGGCCCTGCCGCGCATCACAGTGGACGAGCCCACAGTGTCCATGAAATTCGGCATCAACACCTCGCCCCTGGCGGGCACCGAGGGCAAGCTGGTCCAGGCGGGCAAGATCCGCGACCGGCTGTTCAAGGAGACCCTGCTCAACGTGGCCATCCAGGTGGAGGAGAGCGAGACGCGTGAATCCTTCATCGTCAAGGGACGCGGCGAATTCCAGATGGCCATCCTCGTGGAGCAGATGCGCCGCGAGGGTTTCGAGCTCTCCGTGGGCCGCCCCGAGGTCATCTACAAGCACGAGAACGGCGTCAGGCTCGAACCCATCGAGCACCTCTATGTGGACTGCGACGAGGCCTTCATGGGTATCGTCACCGAGAAGCTCTCGTCCCGCAAGGCTCGCATGACCAACATGGTCAACAACGGCACAGGCCGCGTGCGCCTCGAATTCTCGGTGCCCTCGCGCTCCCTCATCGGCTACCGCGACGAATTCCTGACCGACACCAAGGGCACCGGCCTGATGAACTCCTACCTCGAAGGCTACGGCGAGCACAGAGGCGAATTCGCCTCGCGCTACACCGGCTCCCTGGTGGCCGACCGCGCGGGCAAGGCCGTGGCCTACGGCCTGTTCAACCTGGAGCCGCGCGGCCGCATCTTCGTGGTGCCCGGCGACGCCATCTACGAGGGCATGATCATCGGCGAGCACAACCGGGACAACGACATCAACGTCAACCCGGCCAAGGAAAAGAAGCTGACCAACATGCGCGCCTCGGGCAAGGACGAAGCGGTCATCCTCACCCCGGTCAAGCCCATGACCCTGGAGTTCGCCCTGAACTTCATCAAGGACGACGAACTGGTGGAGGTCACGCCCAAATCCATCAGGCTGCGCAAGCTGCAACTCTCGGCCCTGGTCCGCCACCGCGAGGACGGCAAAAAGAAGAAGGCCGACAACTAACCCGGCCTTGCCGCGAATCCCGCAAGGGGAAGCCCGAACCACGGGCTTCCCCTTTTTTCATTGCATGGATCACCCTGGCCGGAGTCGTTGACTTTGCCCGGAGCGCGGGTACACTCCACATGGACCCTCTTACCCCAAAAACACAACTGGCAGTCATGCGAATACCCTTCATCAAGCCATCCACCCGCAACTACTTCCGCATGGCCCGCCACGAGGGCCTGCCGCTCAGTGACCGGCTCCACGGCTACCTCTACGGCCGCTTTGCCTACCACTATATCGGCATGGCAGGGGACAAAAAACCCTGGTGGCGATACCTGCTGGCCCCGCTGGTCATGCTGCTCGACCGCCACTCGCCCTTCATGCCCACCGAGCGCAGCCGCACCGGCGACCCGGCCCAGGAAAAACCCACCTTTGCCGACACCTACCACGGCAAGGCCATGCCCCTGGCCGAGGCCACCAAGCTGATCAGGCTCGACCGGCCGGTGAACACCAGCGTGTCCGAACAGGTGCTGCCATACACCCGCGCCCGCGACATCGTGCTGAACAACCCGGAAAAAATCGTCCTCCTGGACTGTCCCTGCCGCTCGGGCATGAAGAACCCCTGCACACCCATCGACGTCTGCCTGCTGGTGGGCGACCCCTTCTGCTCCTTCATGCTCGAACAACACCCGGACCGGACCCGCGAGATCGACGCCGACGAGGCCGTACGCATCCTCAAGGCCGAAAACGCGCGCGGCCACGTGGCCCACGCCTTTTTCAAGGATGTCATGCTCGGCCGATTCTACGCCATCTGCAACTGCTGCGCCTGCTGCTGCGGAGCCATGAAGGCCCAGCGCGCCGGGGTGCAGATGCTCTGCTCCTCGGGCTACCTGGCCGAGGTGGACGCCGACCTGTGCTCGGGCTGCGGCACCTGCGCCAAGCAATGTCAGTTCAAGGCCGTCGGGTTTCGCGGCGGCAAGGCTTTCATCCGGGCCAAACGGTGCATGGGCTGCGGCGTGTGCGAGCAGGCCTGCGCCAAGAGCGCCATAACCCTGCGGCTGGCCCCGGAAAAGGGCGAACCCCTGCGGGTGGACGCCCTGTAGCCGACAGACCACGCACCACAAGACAGCCGGGGCCGACGAGCGTGAAACTCGTCGGCCCCGGCTGTCTTGTGGTGCTGCGCCGGATGCCCGGTCAGGCGTTGCCCTTGGGCGTTTCGTCGTCCCCGCTCTTGGCGGCCCGGGCCACCCGGGCCATCTGGGCGCGGATGTAGTTGGCGGCCACATCGCCAAGGTCCGAACCGGACGCCTTGAGCCCGTGCTCGCGCAGATCGGCGTCTATCTGTCGCTCCATGCGCGCGGATTCAAGGAACATGACATAGGCCAGGACCAGGGCCGCGTTGTTGTCAGCGCTCCCGTCGCAGAGCAGCTCGATGTTGCGGGCGTCCACGGTTTCGAGGAGCCGGTCCACGAACAGGGTGATCCACTTCACATACAGGTCGTGCATAATGGGCGGGATCAGGTCGGCCACGCTCTCGGCCGCGTTGCCCGCCGTGCCGGTGACGGCCATGAACTCGGCCAGGGCCTCGGCGCGCCGGGTCTCGTCCTGTTCCTCGACCTTGCTGATGATCACCGAAAAAATGTGTGTCCGAAGCTGCTTGGGGGTCATGGCCATGAAACGTCGTCTCCCGAGGGTTTGCCGTGCAATCGCGCCAGACTGGCGCACTCGACTCTAGCCCAACACGCGCCTCCGGGCAAGGGCTGGTACCATTTTTCCCCTAGAACCGGCCCGCTCCGGGCTGGGCCGATAATTGTCCGTTTTCTTTCCGAGCGAATGGGGGTACCACCATGCCTTGGGTACACGCTCAACGCTTCGGAGGCCCCCGCATGGAAGCCCTTTTCTTCAAGCTCGCGCCCTTTCTCAAGATTCTCTTCGCCTTCACCCTCATGCTTGCGGGCATGCGCTTCAAGGTCGGCCTTGGCCTGTCCATCCTGACCGGCGGGGTCATCCTCGGCCTACTCTTCGGCATGGGCCCCCTGCCCATCGCCCTGACAGGCGTGGCCGCTCTGGGCCAGAAGAGCTTCCTCTTCCTCGCGGCCATCGTCGGGCTGATCCTGATCCTCTCCGACGCCATGGAGCGGTCAGGCCAGTCGGTCCGGCTCATGGAGGCGCTCTCGGGCTACCTGACCAGCCCCCGGCTCAGGCTGATCTTCTTTCCCGCCCTGATCGGGCTTTTGCCCATGCCCGGCGGCGCGGTCTTCTCCGCGCCCATGATCAAGACCGTTTCTGAAAAAATGACCATCAAGAACAGCGACCGGGCCGTGCTCAACTACTGGTTCCGCCACATCTGGGAGCTATGCTGGCCGCTGTATCCCGGCATCATCCTGACCGTGGCCCTGGCCGACATCACCATCATCGAGCTGATCTCCAAGACCTGGCCGGGCACGCCCATCATGCTCCTGACGGGCTGGTTCTTCTTCCTGAGACCCGGAGTGCTCGGAGCCGGAGACATCGCGGTGGCTCCCCCGCCGGTCGGGCCGGGCAAGCGGGCCGCCCTGCGCCAGGGACTGCCCCTGCTCATCGCCATCTGCGGGGCCATCGGGCTGGAGAGCGCCATCGCCACCCTGGCCCCGTCCATCGCCTTCGAGTGGGGGGTGCTGGCCGCCCTGGCCGCGGCCGTGGCCTGCGTCATGATCCAGAACACCCAGCTGGGCCTGCCCTTCCTGCGCCAGGTGCTGACCAAGAAATCGCTGTGGTCCATGCTCTTCGTCATCGTGGCCATCTTCGTCTTCAAGGACATCATGCAGGCCAGCGGCGTGGTGGAGGATATGTCGCGGGCGGCGGGCGGCGGGGCCGCCCTCATCGCCTCGGCCACCTTCCTGCCCTTTCTTGTGGGCATGGTGGCGGGCATCAACGTGGCCTTCGTGGGCGCGACATTCCCCCTGCTGCTTGGCGTGCTGAACACGCTGGGCATGCAGGACCAGACCATCCCCTATCTGGTGCTGGCCACCTTCTGCGGCTTCACCGGGGTCATGGTCTCGCCCATCCACATCTGCTTCGTACTCACCTGCCAATATTTCAACTGCGAACTGGCCCGCACCTGGCGCAAGGTGGCCTGGCCGTCGCTGATCTTCCTGCTCTCCGGGGTCGGCCTGTTCCGGTTCTGGCTCTGGGCCCTCGGCTAGCGCGATATCTCTTGAAAGATACGCTGTTCTTTTGTAGTGAACACGTTCCTGCACACCTGCTCACACAAGCCATTGGAGAATCGGCCATGGGTCACTATCAGGACATCTTCACCCGGGACAGACTCGCGGAGCTTTTTCCGTCCGACCGCACCGAGCAGTTCTTCGAGGCCCTGTTCGGCGATGCCGAGGAAGGGAGCTACAACATCGAACTCGGGTACTCCGGGGGCTGCGACACCCGGTTGCAGTTCGAACTGCGGCTCACCCAGCGCCCGGGCAAGTGTCTGGCCTGCAACCTGACCTACGGCCTGCCCCAGGTCTTTTCGCGCCACCCGGTGATCAACGTGCCCGGCATCGCCGAGGCCGTGGCCCGGGCCACGGGCAAGGGCAACGCCTCCTGGAAGCTCGGCTCGACCCGCGAGGTCTCGGCCACCCTGCACGTCATCCCCCTGCTCATCGAAGTGGCCTGACAGGCTGTCCGCAATACGAAAAAAACCAAAGGCGCTTCCCACGAAGCGCCTTTCTCTTTGCTCCCGAACTGGCCCGTTGGAAAAGCTGTCATTCGCTGACGGGTTGCAAATTTTCCAAGGGCACCCATCCTTCAATGCTTGCGGCAGCATGCCGACACCAAACCCATCCGTTCAGTATTCGCGCCCCGGTCAGCACGTCGCCCTCGTCCACGTCCAGTTCCATGGCGGTATAGTCTTCCAGGGCCTGACCGGCATCGCCTTCGGTGCGTTCAATGATCTGCCGAGGCACCCAGCCACTTTCGTGCCCGGGAATGGTGCAATAATACCAGTCCTCCCAGTCTTCTGGCCCGTCATATTTTTCCCCGACGATGATCAAGGCTCCCTTTTTGAAACTGATGGGATTGGGAAACTCGCTTCGATGGGCTTTAATGACGAGATAATTCAAGGGATGCTCCTTTTCTGACAAGCAAATAACGCGCTCGCCAAGCCTGGCTGCACAGCCTGGGAATCCGCCCTTGCCGCAGGGCTTGCCCGGCCGCCAAGGTCGGCTCCACCAGTTCCATTGCCCTCTTACGCCCATGCCGCATGGAGGGATATACCCCTACACCATGCGCGTGGCCACCCAGTCGAGGACCATGGCCGGGTTGACCGGCACCTGGGTGTTCAGGGCGTCCTGGGCCTGATCAAGAGCCAGCCCGATGCGGCGCAGACCGCGTGAGTCATGGGTGCGGGCGAGGCTGGCGGACAGCGGCGTGGCGCAGGAGCCGGAGAGGGCTTCGCGCAGCTCGCGCTGCATGCCCAGCACCACCTGCATGGCCAGATGCCTGTCCACCACGCCCTTGGTCGAGGTGCGCTCGAACCACCCCCGGCCCGATTGCCAGAAACCCACCATGGCGGCGACCCACTCCGCGATCTCGGGATCGTTCTCGCGCTTGTCGGGCCAGGACAGGGTGATCACCCACGACCGCGAGACCAGGGTTTCGAGCAGCCGCTCGCGCTGGGGCGCGGCCAGGACAAAGACATTGCCCGGCCTCGGCTCCTCCAGCGACTTGAGCAGCGCGTTGGCCGCCTCGGTCATGAACATCTGGGCCTCGGCGAAGATGGTCACGCGTCGGCCGTCGCCATGGGGCGGCTGCCCCCAGGTGGAGCGGCGCTCGCGCACGGACTCCACCTTGATCAGCCCCTCGCGGCCGTCGAAGAAGAGCAGGTCGTTGAAGGCGAGGTCCGCGATCTGGCGACACGCCGGGCACTGGCCGCAGGGCACCGAGCCGGACGCGCAGTTGAGGCGCATGGCCCAGTACAGGGCGAGGGCGACGCGGCTGTCCGCGTCGCCGCCCTCGATGACGATGGATTGCGGGGGATCGGCCGCGATGGCGTTCAGCCGCCGGACTGCGTGCTCCTGCCCGGCGAGGGCGGCCAGCGGGTCGGCGTTGGAAATCATCGCGTTCTCCGCCCTCAGAAGGTTTGCGCCCGGTCAGGACCCACCGAGACTATGCCGATGGGCACGCCGGTGATTACCTCGATCCGCCGCAGGTAGCTGACCGCGTTGGCCGGAAGCTCGTCCCAGGAGCGCGCGGCCGAGATGTCTTCGTCCCAGCCGGGCATGGACTCGTAGACCGGCGTGACGTGAGCCATGCCGTTCTGTTCCTGCGGGGGATAGGCCACGGTCTGGCCGCGATACTCGTAGGCCACGCAGAGCTTGAGTTCCTTGAGGCCGGAGAGCACGTCGAGCTTGGTGATGGCCAGTTCGGTGGGGCCGTTGAGCCGCGTGGACTCCCTGAGCACCACCAGATCGAGCCAGCCGCAACGGCGCCTGCGCCCGGTGGTGGCCCCGAACTCGTGGCCCTTGGTCTGGAGATATTCGCCGTCAGCGTCCTGCAGTTCTGTGGGGAAGGGGCCGCCGCCCACCCGGGTGGTGTACGCCTTGACTATGGCCACGATGCGGTGCAGGTCGCGCGGGGAGCAGCCAGAGCCCGAGGCGGCGTTGGCCGTGACCGTGTTGCTCGACGTGACAAATGGATAGGTGCCGTGGTCGATGTCCAGGTGCGTGCCCTGGGCGCCCTCGAAGAGGACCATGCCGTCTGCCTGGGCCTCCTGAATGGCCGTGGACACGTCGCCCAGATAGGGCACCAGCCGCTCGGCAAAGGGCTGCACCTCGGCAAAGACCGCTTCGGCGTCCAGGGGCTCAAGGCCGTAGTGATGCTTGAAGAGGACGTTCTTCTCCTCCAGGGCCAGGGCGATCTTCCCGCGCAGCAGTTCCGGGTCGGCGAAATCACCGGCGCGGATGCCGCAGCGATGCATCTTGTCCTCATAGCAGGGGCCGATGCCGCGCCCGGTGGTGCCGATCTTCCCGGCGTCGGACTTGACCGTCTCGCGCGCGCCGTCCATGAGCCGGTGATAGGGCATGATGACGTGGGTCTTCTTGCTGATCATCATCCGGGTGGGGGAAACGTCAAGCCCCTTGGCCGCCAGCTTGTCGATCTCATGACAGAAGACGGCCGGGTCGAGGACCACGCCGTTGCCGATGAGACAGAGCTTGCCCGGATGCAGCACGCCCGAGGGAATGAGGTGCAGGATGCACTGCTCGCCGTCCACCACCAGGGTGTGGCCCGCGTTGTTGCCGCCCTGGAAACGGACGATGGCGCTCGCCTGCTCGGCGAGAATATCAACGATCTTACCCTTGCCCTCGTCCCCCCACTGGGAGCCGAAAACGACTATATTGGCCATGTGTTGCTCCTTGAAAACCGGGATCACGCCCCGGCGTGAATTGCGCGCACAAACGGTTATCTTCCGTAAGGATAAACGCGCGCGTATGTCAACCTCACAGGCGGGCAACCGCAGAGGTGGGCCACCGTGCGGGTCGGGCGACTATTTCTTTTTTTTCGGCTGGAGGATGAGCAGCTTGCCCTTGCGGTCGGCCCAGTTTGCGGCGGCCGCGTCGTTCGGCTCGGGAGCCGCGTTCCTGGGGGATTTCTTCACCTCGCGCACGGAGGGGCCGGGCGCGGTCAGGGCGGCCAGATCCACCTCGGGATGCGGGTCGCCGGGCATGCGGGACTGGGCCCAGTTGAAATTGAACAACTGGTTCTTCAGGCGCGTGGACTGGATCAGGTTGAAGATGAGCACCGCCTCCTCCCACCGCTTGGTGGGTTCAAAGTGACGCACCTTCTCGGCATATTTCTCCCACAGGCTCATGAGGGATGCCTCGTCGTAGGCGTTGAGCTGTCTGGCGAGCTTGACCAGCGCCTTTTCCATGTAACTCTCGGACATCATTTTTCCTTGAAACAGAGTCTCGATCCGGGCGCACCTGATGGGGCGCGGCGAACATCGCGACTGTCTGCATAGCAGAATGCGCTACGCCGCGCCACGCAAAATCGGCGCGTCCGGCAGCCGGTCCTTGGCAACAGGGGGTAGGC
>NZ_JASTWE010000016.1 GCF_030282845.1 Pseudodesulfovibrio pelocollis | reverse complement strand
CGCATGGATGTCGAGGCCGAGCGCACCGTGACCATCAACGTGTCCGAGCACGGGTGCTTCGTGTTCACGGCCGGGCGGTGGGTGGTCGATGCCCCGGTCTGGCTCGTTGTCGGCGAGTTCGAGGACAAGACGCCCATCGAGCTGCGCGTGCGCTGGAGGCGCGGCTGGGGCAGGGCCATGGCCCTGCCCGGCATCGGGGCGACCTTCGAATCCATGACCGCGCACCAGTATGTGCAGCTGCACTCGTATCTCTAGCACGCAAGCAACAAGGAGGATGACCGGATGAGCGACGATTCCAGGGAATTCATGGGGTGGATCGACGCCCTGGCCAAGGGCATCATCGCCGGATGCGCCCTGGGCTATCTTTTCAGCCTCACCGGCCTTATTCCACCGGCCAAGGCCGTGGTCCTCGGCGGTCTGGCGGGCTGCCTCGCCTCCATCACCTACAAGAACGCCCGCGACGACATGCGCGGCAAGAACAAGGCCAAAGACGCCGACAAGGCCGTCGATGCCGACACGTCCTCCGACCTTGGCAAGGGCGGCGGCAAGGGCGGCGGCAAGGGCCGGAAGAAGACGAAGAAGGGCGCGAAGGGCGGAAGAGACTAGGTGGTCGCCGTCTTCCGTTTTTCGTTTCCGATGGCGATGAGCCGGAGCGCCTCGTCAAGAATGTCGTCAGGAAGAAAATTTTCCAGGCATTCCATTGTCTTGCATGTGTTCTTGTTGCATGGGTAGCAGGGCAGGCGCTTGGTGGCGCTGATATGCTCCTCGGACGGAAAACCCCAGCCCGTGCCGGTGGCGCCCTGGATGGTGAGCGAGGGCGTGTCCACGGCCACCGCGAAGTGTCTGGGGGCCGAGCAGTTGCCCAGATGAAGGACGGCCCGCTCCTGCACTGCGGCCATCTCCCGTAGCGAAAGCATGTTTTCTGGGACCAGCGCACCGTCCCCGGCCAGGGAGGCCACCTCGTCGGCCAGTTCGTGCTCTCCGGGGCCATAAAGAATCACCGCCCGAAGTTCGGGATGCGACTCCCTGAGCAGCCTGATCAGCCCGGCGAAATGGCGGGCTGGCCAGCGGCGCGTCTCCCGGCGATGGCTTGGATCAACGGTGATGAAGGACTGTCCCGTCAGGCCGTGCGCGTCCATGAACATCTCGGCGAACTGCCGCTCTTCCCCGGTCAGCCAAATTTCCGGCCTTTCCCCGTTCCACTCGATGCCCAGCGGGGCCAGCACGCTGGCCTTGCATTTGGCGGCATAGCCATACACCATCGGGCTTGTTTGCGTGTAGAGCGTTCTATTATACCACTTGGGCGTGAAGGAAAGTCTGACCGGGGCGTTGGAAAAAAACATCACCCACTTGCAGCGGGGCAGTTGCTGGAAATCGACAATCAGGTCAAAGCCGTGGCGACCCACCGAGGCGTAGAAGGCCAGCGCCCTGAACGGGTTGGCCAGCGCCTTGCGGTCGATGGGCCAGATTCTGCGTATCCTGGGGTTGTTCTCCAGCACGGGGACACACTTCTTCTCGGTGAGGACATGAATCTCCGCCTCGGGGAAACGCTCGCCGAGCAGCCGTATGGACGGCGTGGCGAGCAGCACATCTCCGATCTGCCTGAGCTGGCAGACGAGAATGCGCCTGGGGTTGAGTTTAGAAATATCTATGTTGTGCATGGGACGCCGGTGTGTCAGGGTTTACGCCTTTACCAGGCGTGGATTGAAGGCTGTATAGTCCCCGATAGCGTAATACCACCAATACCAGAATCGACCTTCTTGGTAATAATTTTCCAGGTGGAGCTCGAATTTTGTGTACGCGTCACCAGTCACTTCGTCTGCCAGGTTTTTTTTCATTTCATCCCTTGAGTAATCCTTGTACATGGCAATCATGTTCTCCTTGGTAGGGGTGAGGTCTCTCATGAACGGGTCGTTCAACATCCAAGCAGTTTTTCCGTATGCCCGATATAAGGACATGGCCAACCCAAGTTTGTGTACATGGCGCGGCTGGGTGAATCCGACAGGAAATATGGCCACATATCCCGACGGCGGGGGGGGGATCTTTTTGAACTCCTGTGTGATGATCTCGCGATAGATGAGTTCGGCCGCCTTGTGACTCAAGCCCTGGTGTTGCAGAACAAGCATGACTGCAAGAACGAAGGTGATGGCGTAAGCAACGATTCTGCCATTGAGTTTGCGCAGAGCCAAATCCACGGCTATGGCCATGCCAAGGCCAAGGGGAATGCATGTGAGGAAGGTGTGCCGTGCCGTATAGCTTCCGAAAGCGAAGAATCGCAGAGGTTTTCCAACAGCCCAGTACGCAAGGCCCGCGAAGAAGGCAAGGGTCAGGAGACAGAGAATCCTTCGGGTGAAGACAGCCCTTTCTTCGGCATTGGTTACCGTCCTGGAGAGCAGAAATGAACCTGCGCCGACAATGGCGGCCATCGCTCCGAAATTGATGAATGAGTGTAGGCGGTGAAGGGAGAAGGCGTTTTCCTCGTCATGGGTTCGGATGTCTCCGAAGGCATACACGACAATGAACCACAAGAACATGCCCAGACAGAACAGGAATGTCCTGATGAGCTTGTCCCTGGCATTGGAGGTGTTGATGGTAAGGATTGTTTGACAGCAGGCAAAGCCTACAACCATGGCAAATATTGAATAATAGGCCAATGAGATGAGGAAAAGGCCGGTGGCGATGATCCGTCGTTTCTTGTCCCACAAGTTGATGGAAGCCAGGAAAATCCACAGGAACAAAGCGTAGCTGAGCACTGCGCCCGACACAAGAGTGTGCCACGTCGGAAAGGCGAGAACAACCCATGCACCCGCCATGGCTGGAAGAAAGCTGAAGTCGAATTTGTTGCGCAACAGAACAAAGCTTTCCCGAGCGATGCCGAGTACGGACAGCACCGCGAGAACATTGGTGATGAGTTTGGTCGGGAGTCCGGTGAAGAGAGAGAATTCATTCGTTGCGACCAGCAACAGGTAGCGGAGATAGTGGTGGTCCTTGAACACCTGGAACTGGAATGGGTCCTGCCTGATAAAGCCCATCTCGATGCGCACGAAATCCCATGTCTCCATTCTGACGAGCAGCAGTGGGAGCAGGGAGATGACGCTGACGGCCAAAGTCAGCCAGTAATATGGCCGTTTTCCGGCAGAGCTTATAGGCGATGACATGGTCCGTCCTCTTTCAATTTCAGCAGTCAACCTGGCGCTCAAAGTTCCACAAGGCACACAATTGATGTGCCCCAGAGGTTTTTCGGAAGAATTTCGGACTCCAGAACGAAGTATCTGGAGAGCAAGGCGTGAGCCGTCCGTGTCGCCAGGGAATCATTCGCAGGGGGATGAATCTTTGTATTCCGGGGGATACCCAAGAGGCTCAACATTCTTGCAGGAGGGTAGAGAAGCCGAAAGCAGTATTGCGCATTGAGAATGGTTCCTATGGGGAAAAGTGCTCTGACTTCATTCAGAGTGTATCGCTTGAGGGTCCCGACATGCACGTCGTAATTGGAAAATATCTCCTGTCGTGCAACCATCCATGCCAGGACGTATCGCACATTGGGAAAGTGTGCGTAGTGTGCCTGCAAAAAAACGGACATATCCTTGATGCAGGGAAGAACATCGAGAAATGAAAGCAGGGTGACCTGTTCGCGAAAATCCTGCGGCAGGTCGAACGAGCTTCGATTCAAATGCAGATACTGGCCTCCGGCAGGGAGGTATGGGGCTGGATTGCCAACCTCCACGCCATGATAGTCGTACCCGGCCTCTCGGAATTTCATGACGTCCATGCCACGGCCGCAGCCGACATCCAGCCCGACTCCCGAGAAACGGATGGTGTCAAGCTGGTCGAGTAGTATCCGGTTTCTGGCAGAGTGCCAGTAATGGCTTTCGATGCCATCCGGGTAGGCGTCTTCATACTGGGCGTCAGTATAGCGTGTCATTGGCTGGCCGAAGCGTGACTATTTCACGGGTTCTTTGTAGATGAAGCGCGAGAAGATGAACGTGACAGGCGTTACAATGCACAGAACGACAACAGGCGCAAATGCCTTGTGCACTCCGAGAGATATGACCCAATTCAGCAGAAAAACGGAAACAGCAGCATATGCGACATAGTACAGAGTGGTAAAGAGCGATTTGCTGAACCGCAGTGTCTTGTTCTTGAAAACAAACAGCGGATAGAGAACGCTTACGATGAGCACGCCGATTGTCCAGGCGGTCAAGTAGGACACTGTAGGAGAGAATTTGATGACCATAAGTTCATAGACTGTCAGGCTTATCACGACGTTCAAAGAGCCAGAAGTCAGAAACCGCCATATCTGGCCAGCGAGACCGTCCGAGGTGAAATACTTCTGTAACTTGCTGCAGGGGACGGTCATCATTCGCCTTTGTAAACTTTTCTGATGCAAAATTGTGGTGTTTTGTTTTGACTGAGAAAAATTCTGCCTACATATTCGCCTGTCAATCCAAGAACCACCAGTTGCAGACCTGCAAAGAATGCTATGAGAATTGTTGTTGTCGCCCACCCTGCAGGCATGTCTGGGTCGATGAGCTTACTGATAAAAGTATAGACTGTGAAGAGCAGAGCAAAAAAAGTGACGATGAACCCCATAAATGTTGTGCATCTGAGCGGCAACAGCGAGAAGTTTACGAACATGTTCAGGTAGAGGCTCAGAAGCTTTCGCAAGGTGTAGCCCGATCTCCCGTCCAGGCGCTTGTCGTGCTGAACCTCCACAACGCCGTACCGGTTTGTCGTCCTGAAAACCAGGCCGTCGATGTAGGGGTAGGGACCTGTGTATTTGAGTATTTCATCAACGAGAAACCTGTTGAGGCATTTGAAGCTGGAGAGGTAGAGATTTCTGGGTTTTTTGAGCAGGATGGTGGCCATGAACCCGTTGATGTCGCTTGCAAGGTTTCTGAACCAGTTGTCATTTTTCACGGGATAGGATGAGTACACCACGTCGTGCCCCTTCGTCCTGGCCTCGTCGACGAGTTTCAGCACTTCCTCGGGGGGGTTCTGGAAGTCGTCGTCCATGATGACCACGTAGTCTCCGGTGGTCAAAGAGAGGCCCGCCATCACCGCACAGTGCTCACCAAAATTCTTTGACAATTCCACATACGTGACAATTTCCGGGTGTTTTTTCTGAAGGCTGAGACAGACGCTGTGGCTGTCATCCCGGCTTCCGTCGTTGACAAGGACGATCTCCAGGGGGGCGGGCAGAATTTCCACGAGTCGATTTACGAGTTGCCCAATGGTTTTTTCTGAGTTATATATTGGAATTGAAATGCTTATTTTTGAGATTTTCTGCATCGACCGATGGCTCCTTCTTTTTCGACTGCCGTCATAGTAGATAATTGGAGGAAAGGCAATTTCTATGGGATTACTTGACAGGGTCGCCTGGGTTGATCTGCCCTCGATCAAAGACGAACGGGGAGTTCTCACGGCAATTGAGAGCGGCGTGGATATCCCTTTTGAGATTCGCAGGGTCTTCTTCATGCACCATATCACCAGTGAGCGTGGAGGACACGCGCATCGTGACACGAGCCAGGTCCTCATGGCCGTGGCCGGAAGCTTTACCTTGGAGCTTTTTGATGGTGAGAAAACTCGAACATATCAGATGAGCGACCCCACGAAAGGCATATTCATGCCGCCGATGGTGTTTGTCCGTCATTATGATTTTTCAAGCGATGCAGTGTGCTTGGTATTGGCCGATACCCATTACGACATGGCACGGTCCATCCGGTCGAAGGAAGCATACCTTGAAGTGGTGGGCAGGCAATGAGAGTCCATGGCGAGTCCACTGAAATGTCGTTTCTCAAGTCGGAACTGACTCTTGAAGGCAGGCACACGCTTGGGGAGTTCTTCGATTGGTATCAGGACCGGCTTGAGTCGGGAGTCTTTTGTGTTCGTCGGATTCCGTTTTCCGCTCTGGACAAGTGGAATTTCAGGGGCGAACCACTGCGGCTTGCCCACGATTCGGGTAAGTTCTTTTCCGTTGAGGGGCTTGAGGTGACGACGAATTGCGGCGCGACGCTGAATTGGGAGCAGCCGATCATCAACCAGCCGGAAATTGGCATTCTCGGGATTCTGGCCAAGAAATTCGATGGAGTTCTGCATTTTCTCATGCAGGCCAAGATGGAGCCGGGCAACATCAACACCCTGCAAATTTCGCCCACCGTGCAAGCCACCAAAAGCAACTACACCCAGGTTCATCAAGGCAACACGCCTGCTTTTCTCGAATATTTCGTGGGGCATGGCGCTACGCGAGTTCTAGTGGACCAGCTACAGTCCGAGCAGGGGGCGCGCTTCCTGGCCAAGAGAAACCGCAATGTCATTGTCGAGACTGGGGAGGACGTCAGGCCGCATCCTGATTTTTTCTGGCTCACCCTCGGGCAGATCAAGAAGATACTTGCCCATGACAACATAATAAACATGGACGCCCGGACCGTTTTGTCCTGTGTGCCGTATTTCACTGACAAGGACATATCCTCCTGCGATTTCATCAAGCGCCATTCCTTGGGCGAGATCAGTGGATTTTCTAGGAAACTCATTGCTTCCATGAGTCTTCTGCCCGATCTGACCGATTTCGACCGGATCATCTCGTGGTTGACGGCTCTGAAGTGCTCCGTGGAGATGTCCGTCAGGCGCAAGCCCGTGGACAGGCTGACGGGTTGGAGGCTGACCGGCGACTCGCTGGCGCACAAGAGCGGCCGGTATTTCTCGGTGATCGGCGTGGAGGTGAGAGCGGCAAATCGAGAGGTTGTCGGCTGGTCGCAACCGTTGCTTGAACACTTCGGCGTTGGCTTATGCGGATTCCTGACCCAGGAGCGGGATGGGGTCTTGCAGTTTCTCGTCAGCGCACGTGTCGAACCCGGCAACAGGGACATCGTCGAGTTCGGGCCAACCGTTGCCCGTTCCGGAGTACCTGAGGGGCAGACCATGACTCCTGCCCCTTTTGCGGAGTTTTTTTCTGGTAGCGAGGGGGCGAGCATTGTTTTCGATACGATACACTCGGAAGAAGGCGGCCGGTTTTATCATTTTCAGAACCGGTACATGATTGTCGAACTCGACGCCGATTGCGAAATTGCCGTCCCGGGGAATTACATGTGGATGACCCTGGCGCAGATATCGCGACTGATCAAGTTCAGCCTGTTCAACGTGGAAGCCAGGAATCTGCTGGCTTGTCTTGACCTGAATATGGAGACCGAACCATGAGGATGCTGGTCCTCGGGTATTCCAATATTTTTCAGCGCCGCGTGTTCCCTGTTGCGGCGGCCTGCGGAATACGCAGTATCGACATCGCAACGGCAAGCGGCAGGCCGATTCCCGAAGACTCCGCCCTGGTGGGGGACGTGTACCGGGATTACGGGCACGCCATGCAGGAGTCGGGCGCGGATATCGTCTACATCACCACCACCAATGATCTGCATGTCCCCTTGGCCCGCCTGGCGTTGCGCAAAGGCATGCACATCATCGTGGACAAGCCCGCCGTCTTGAACCTGCCCGACGCCGTCGAGCTGGCGGAGCAGGCCACCAGGAGCGGACTCTGTCTTGCTGAGGCAGCGGTGTTTTCCGTGCATCCGCAGATTGGTCGTGCCCGGGAAATCTTCGTCGAACACGGCACTCGGCCAACACGGATTTCGACGATGTTTTCGGTTCCCCCCTTTAGTGCGGACAACTTTCGCTATCGAAGAGGGTCGGGCGGCGGAGCGATAGCCGATACCGGCGTGTACGCGGTGGCTCCCGGGCGGTTGTTTTTTGGCGACGCGCCGGTCACGGTGCAAGCCTGTGTCACTGCGCGAGCCGATGATGTGGAAACCGGCTACAGTCTTCTCATGGACTTTGGCGGCGGTCGGTCGTTGGTCGGTCATTTCGGTTTTGATACCGAGTACAGAAACTGGATCGAACTGGTGGGACCGGACTTGTGTGTGCGTTTTGATCGAGCGTTCACCACCACTCCGGATCTGGAGAATGCAATCCATGTCATCCACAAAAACGAGGCCAAAACCGAAATAGCGCAGAGTGCAGACAGTTTCCTGATTTATTTTGAAACCATTGTTCGGGACATCAGGGCCGGAAATTTCCAGCACCACGCAGAGACCATGCTGGAGGACGCCATGTCGGTCGATCTTCTGCGGCGGGCTGCGCAATCATAAAGCGAGGGGGCATGTCGATATACGTCTGGGGGTACCTCAAGGAGTACGCGCTTGAACGCAAGGAGACACTTGAGGCCATTGAGGGAGTGCTTGAATCGGGGCAACTGATCCTGGGACCAAACGTTCGGGAGTTTGAGTCCGAGTTTGCAGCGTGGTGCGGCGCACGGCATGGTGTTGGCGTGGACAACGGCACGAACGCGATTTTTCTTGCTCTGAAGGCAGTCGGAGTCGAACCGGGAGACGAGGTGATCACTGTCGCCAATACCGCCGTTCCCACAGTGTCCGCCATAGTGTCAGCAGGAGCGGTACCCAGGTTCGTGGATATAAGGCCCGACACGTGCCTGATGGATACCGACTTGCTTGAAGGTGCCGTCACCTCAAAGACCAAGTGCATTGTTCCGGTCCATCTGTACGGCCAATGCGTGGACATGGACGCAGTTCGCGACGTGGCCTCAAAACATGCTATCCGGATAGTGGAAGACTGCGCCCAGGCCCACGGCGCCCGATACAAGGAGCGTGTGGCGGGCTCTATGGGCCACGCCTCGGCATTTTCATTCTATCCGACAAAAATTCTAGGTACTTATGGCGACGGTGGCATGGTGTTGACTTCGGATGAGCAGGTTGAGGACAAGTTGAGACGATTGCGATTCTACGGCATGGAATCGACATATTACGCCAATGAACATGGATACAATTCACGACTTGACGAACTGCATGCAGCCATTCTTCGGAAAAAACTCAAGCACCTCGACGCCTATCTCGCCCGACGCAGGGAACTGGCCGGGCGATATGACCGGCTGCTTGCGGATACCGGGCTGGGGTTGCCCGTATGCGCTGAAGGCAATTATCATGCATACTACCTGTATGTGGTCAGGCACCCCGCTCGCGATGCGATCATGGCCGAGCTCAAGGAAAATGATGTTTTCGTGAACATCAGCTACCCGTGGCCAATCCACACCATGGCCGGCTACGCATGGCTCGGTGGAAAAGAGGGCGATCTGCCGCATACGGAAAAAGCGGCCCAGGAGATATTCTCGCTTCCCATGTTTCCGTCGTTGAGCAACGAGGATCAGGACAGGGTGTGCAGCATTCTCAAGAAAATCATGGGGTCGTTGTAATATCCATGGAGCGCCCCAGGTCTTAGGATCAGGGACTATCTCGGCTTCATCAAAAAGGTGTTCAGCCCCAGATGGCGAAGCTCCACGGCCGGGAGGCCTGGGTCTGCCGCCTTGAGTCGGTCAACGAGGTGCTGCACGTGCGAGAAGGGGAGCCTGGGGAATTTCTCCAGGGCGTACCGGACCTTTTTGCCGACCCGGCCGGGCTGGCGGGAGCGCAGCACCTTGCTGTAGTACTTGCGCCAGCATTTGGCGCTCTCCCACGGTCCGAGCTTTTCCGGCAACCAGGTTCTGCCGCCCTTGGCCAGCCTCGCCACATGGCCGGCGATGACCGGCGCGGCCAGCACACCGCCTATGTTCGCCATGTGCGGCCGCATAAGCTCCAGCTGTGATCGGCGTTCATTCTCGTCCATGGTTTCGGAGTCGATCAGCGCAATAAGTTCTTCGGTCGTTTTGGCTGGGATGCCCGCGTTTGACTGCATGTTCTTCTCGACCGTCTCGCCGACGGGCTCAAACCTGATGACGTGCTTGCCCATGAGCAGGGCCTCGACGCCGGTGGTGCAGCTGTGGTGGATCAATGCCCCGGCCGAGGCGAGCCATGGCCGGACAGGCCCGCCCGGCTCGATGAAGAGGTTGCTGATGCCGGATAGGCGGCTCGCATAGAATTCCCGCCCTTCCATGGGATGAGGCCGGACGATGACGTGCCGCCCGGGAAACGCCCTGGCCACCTGTCGCGCCATGTCAACGAATTCATTCGCGACTTTTTCCTCGTAATCGCGTTGCCTTCTGGTGGTCGCCAGGAATTCTTCGTTGGTGTACAGGTCCTTCCACTCATCCAGGGTCGCCAGCAGCTTCAGGTAGTGGTCAAAGCCCATCTTGTGGTTGAAGGAGACAAACTGGGTGTTGATCTGGATGTAGTCCCGACCATGTCTGGCGACGATTTCAGGCGACTCATGATAGGCGTTGAAGCGGCTGTCCAGCATGTCGAAGGATGGATGGCCCGAGGGGATCACGCAGTGTTTCCTGTCCTCGGGAAAGGCCCGGGCAAGGCTTTCCCGCTGTCTATCGCCACGGACGAACATGGCCGTGAAGGTCGGCGCGACCTTTGCGAACATATCGACGAGTTGCGGAATGATGTCGATATTCTGCCCTTCGGCGTTCAGGTTCATGACCAGGCCGCCGGTATCGAGAACCCGCTGATTGACCGAGGCGTTCTGGTCCTGGTCGAAATAGACCACGGGCCTACCGTCGCAGAGCCGGAATAAATATTCATGCACCATCCTCTCGCCAAAGAGGGTGGGCAGGCCCCGCTTGGCCAGATGCAAGGCGAGATACAGCACACCGTCGAGTTCGCGGCTGGCGATTTCCATGGGGATTGCGCAGAGCATGTTTGTTCTTTTTCGTCTAGGCAGTGATTTTTCGTCTATTGCGAGGAGGGGGTAGATATCGCATCCCTATTTGTCCGAGAACGGCGTGGAAAAGTTAAACCATTTGTAGTGGTCAGATGCTGCCTTGGCAGATTCTTTTGCTGTGAAGCAGAAATCATATCCAAAGTGCTTCATCACATTTTTGAAGTGGAATTCCATAAGCATGGCATCTGTGGCAGGTATACGTTCTTTCCATCGGCTGACATTGACATTGGAAGGCTTTGTGAATTTGAGCCCGTCGAAATTGTTTCCTGTCCATGTGTATCCAAGCGTTGAAGTCTGAAGAAGCTTGTCGCAAAATGACATGCCGATAAAACCAGCAACATCTTTCATCGTTGAAACTGGGTCCGAAACCAAATCTTCAAAGAGCACAATTTTGTAATGGTTTTTGCCTAGAGCTTCCATGTTTTCAATGGCCATCTCCATGCCAAGGCGGCCACGTTCGATCATGCTTTGCTTGAGGCGGTTAGGCTCGTCATTGAATTGGCAGTATCTTTTTTGCCATCCTGAGCAGAGTGACGCCCAATTGTCGCGTGGGTCACGGATTACATGGACAAACTTTGCATTTGGAAATTCATCTACGATGTCAAGCGCATATATTTCAGTGCTTGTTGTTTTTTCGATCCATCCCCGGGGGTGTGTTATCTTTGGGTAGAAAGAGTTCCTGAAAGCGTCGATAAAAATTTTAAGCACATCTGCCAAGCTGGCTTTGGAGAGGTCTGCATTACGTACGTGCTGGCAAAAAGCATCCGCCTTGGACTCAAGTTTAAGTAGCTCGTGGGGCGTGCAGCGTATCTTTTTGAGAACATATTTTAAGTTGTCGTTAATAATCCGGTTGCATATTCTGTCCGTCTTTTCTTTACTATTAAAAACATCAGACACATAGCGTGGATAATACATGTAGAAGAAGCCGCTGTCATCAGGGTATGTGACAAACTCGTCATTTCCGTCCAATAGATTGATCAGCATTGTCGTGCCTGACTTTCTATGTCCGCAGATGAAAATGGGGTTGTCTAGGTAATTCATTTGTGGAAATTCCTGTTAAGATTTGGAGTGCTTTGATTGTTGTATTCTGCTCATTGCAATTGTCAAATTACTAGTCGCTCGCCCTGCAAAGAACCCCGGCATCAACAAGCTGTCGGGCGACAGGGGCCAACTCCCAGGCCGGGACGCCGATGATCTCTCCGATGGTGAGTAGGTCGCGGTTGCCATCGGCGTAGGCGATGAGGTCGTTCATGGCGCGTACCGCTTCGTAAGAGCCGAGCTTGCTTGTCGAGGGATACAGACCGCGCTTGCCCAGCTGGGGTTCTCCGCAGAAGACATTGTCCACGACGGCGTTGCCTTCGACGGTTCTGACGCAGTGTTTCAGCACGTTCAGGCTGTTGGCCATCTCCTCGCCGCTGATGACGTCCAGGTTGTCCAGTGACGTGTGGTATTCGGGATAGGTTCCGAAACGGCTTCGGCAGAAGGTGACCAGGGGCAGATTCACCTTGGGCGAGCAGTATTGCCTTTCGTCGCTGCCCCGGTCAAGGAATGAGTATTTGGTGTGATCGAGTTTCAGGCCCTTGAGAACGTGGCTGATGACGCGGTCAGCATAGGTGGTCCCGGCCGGACTGGGTATGAACGAGTAGTCGCGTCTATCACCCACGCAGGAGACGTTGAAGCCTGCCACGGTATGAGCTTTCAGGTGGTCGAGGTGGCGCGAGAGGTAGACCAGCGAGCCGATGGTCTCCGGGATGAAGACGAAGCGGTAGGTCTTTTCCCGCTCGGGCAGGGCGGCTATCCACTGGGCGAGGAAGGTGTTGACGATGGGGCCGGAGAGCTCGTTGTTGCCCATGGACGGATGGCAGACATAGGTGGAGAAAAGCACCTCCTCGGCGCTGTTGCCGGGAATGACGAGATCGGCGTAGGTGAGTGAACCTTCGGTCAGCGAACTGTCGATGTAGACCCTGTATGTTGCAGCGGGGTCGAGGGCCTGGACCTTGGAGTATTCCAAGCAAAATCCCCAGCGCTCCGCATAATAGGAGGTGACGTAGGGGATGGCGTCGGGCATCTCCTCCAGGGTGTGGAGATGCTCCATCAGCGTGTCGTAAGAAACCACTTCGTCAATCGGGCACGAGTATCCCATGACATGAAGATTGTTGTCCTTGAAGCTTAAGATGCGTTTCCCTGTTTCCGTTTCGACATAGGCGTCGCGGATGTTCCATTCCCTGGGCACTGTCCAGTCGAAGGCCGGGGTGCCGGTGGGCACCTCGTGTACGTCAAGGGGGACGAGTTCACCAAGAATGCCGAGCGTTTTTCGCACGCCGTCGCCAGTGAGGCTCCGGCATATCGGAAAAAGCCGCGTGGCGAGTTCGTCCATGCGTCGCGGGATGTCGTGGCTGTCCTGCATGAAAATCCTAGCTATCTGTTGCGTGAGTGGAAACCCATCGATCTCGGGTCAGTCCGAGGAGAATGACGTCGGTGCGTTCGCCTTCGGAGACGCGGTGGCTCTTCAGGGTTCCTTCCACGAGGAATCCGCATTTTTCGAAGGCCCGCCGTGACCCTTGATTGTGTTCATAGCAGCCCGCTTCCAGTTTGTGGAGTCCCTTGTCCATGAACCCGAAGCGCGTGACAAGGGCGATGGCCTCCTGGGCATACCCCTTCCCCCAGGCGGTCTTGTTGCCGATGAAGAGGCTTATGGGGGCTGTGGCGTGGTGAACATTGACCGGGCCGAGCTTGATGTTGCCGATGTGCCTTTGGCCGTGATCAAGGAACATGCCGAAGAGATGGTCTGTCGGGCTGTCCATCTTGTCCCGCACGAACCTGGCGACAGTTGCCGCATCGTGCCTTTCGAAGCGGGTTTCGAGAAAGCGGTTCACTTCCGGATCGTTGAGCCACGCGATGTACTGGTCCGTGACATCGGCCTCGGTCAGGGGCCTGAGTATGAGACGTTTGCCTTGGAGCATCTGCACTTTCCCGGAATCAGGCATCCCGCACGGGGATTTTTCGGCCGGTCAGGTAGGCCTTGATTCTGACGATGTCGTAGTCGCGCAGCACGAGCATCTTGCCCAGGGCGCAGGCCGAGCAGTCGGACTGGCGGAACAGATCCACCATGTCGTCGTAGGAGCCGATGCCGCCCGAGGCGATGAGCGGCACCGGGAGCTTGGCGGTCAGGGATGCGTACACCTCGAGATCCGGGCCGGAAAGGGTGCCTTCGCGGTCTATGGAGGTCAGGATGATCTCGCCCGCCCCGGCCTCGACGAGTTCCTGGAGCAGGGGGGCGAGGTCGCGGTCGAGCCGCGTCGTGCCCGAGTTGGTGTAGGGGACCAGGGCCTCGCCGTGGCGCCTGAAATCGACCGAGGCCACGATGGATTGCGCGCCGAATTCGCGGGCGAGTTGGCGGACAAATTCCGGGTTGGCGACTGCGCCGGTGTTGACGATTATCTTGTCGGCACCCGCTGCGAAGCAGGCGTTGGCCTGGGCCAGGGTGGAGATGCCGCCGCCCGCGCTGATGGGCAGCCTGCACTTGCGGATCATGGCGTTGATGACGCCAGCGTCGATGCAGCGCCCCTGGCTGGTGGCCTCGATGTCCACCATGGCGATTTCCTCGGCACCCTGGGCGTCGTAGATCATGGCCTGGGACAGGGGGTCGCCCACATCCACGAAGGGGCCGGAGAACTGGGTGCCCTTGACCAGCCGCCCGCCCTTGAGCAGGAAGAGGGGAATGATCCTTTTGGCGATCATGCGATGCTCTCCAGGAGGTTTTTGAGGAAGCGCAGACCGTCCCCCTGACTCTTTTCCGGGTGGAACTGGACGCCGTAGACATTGTCCCTTTTGACTGCGGCCACGAGCTTTGTGTCGTCGTAGGTCACGGTGGCGATGACATCTTCCGGGTTGGCGGCCAGGAAGTGATAGCTGTGCATGAAGTAGAAGGTGCTGTTCTCAATGCCCTCGAAAAGCTCGGGCCGCACGGGGTTGACCGTGTTCCAGCCCATGTGCGGAATCTTGGCCCGGGTCGAGCTGATCTTTTCCACCGTGCCCGGCAGCCAGCCGAATCCCTTGGTGACGCCGTCCTCGAAGCCCTGGTCGGCAAAGAGCTGCATGCCAAGGCAGATGCCGAGCAGGGGGGTGCCCGCCTTCACCAGCCTGTCAAGCTCGGCGGCAAAGCCGAGGGTCGTCAGCTTGCCCATGGCCGTGCTGTAGTTGCCGACCCCGGCCAGGGCCAGCAGGTCGCAACCCTCAAGCATGGTCGGGTCGCTCACGGCTACCGCATCGTGGCGGAGAAATCGGAACGCCTCCAGCACGGACCCCACGTTGCCTATGGATATGTTCACAACGCCGATTTTCATTTCTTCTCCCTGAACCACTGGTCCTGGTCCCAGAGCTTTTCGCCGTAGGGAATGTCGGCGGGATCGATGACCGGGGCGGGCTTTATCAGGTGTCTGGCCACGATCTCGTGAAATTCCGGCTCGCTGAGGTCGAGGTATTCCAGGAAAACTTCCAGGCTTCTCGGCTTGCGCCATTCGTGTTCACGGATGTGCTTCATGGCCTCGTCCCTGCCCACGCGACCGTGGCGGATGTCCAGCGTCATCAGGTGCGTCATGCGCGAGAAACCGCGCTTGAGGAACTTGACGTAATCGCGCATTCCCTCGAACTGGCATTCGATCTTCTCATAGGTCGGCTCGTGGAAGGCGGACTCCATGAAGTCCTTTTTCCAGCCCAGTTCCTTTTCGATGATGGCCACGTTCTCCTGGACGTTCCAAGGGGTGAAATTTCCCAGGGGGAGGCTTTTCACGCCCACCCGCTCCAGCTCGGATTTTTCCGGGTAGATGAAGGGGCCGAGTTCTTCCAGGTCAACGCCGATGAACCCAGCCATGTCTTCCGCCCGCATGCCCATGATGATGCGGCGGTTGTATTTCCATTCGTCCGTCTCCTCAAGCTGCTGGAAGCGGAAATACGCCTCGTATTCCCCGCCGCCTTCGCCCCAGATGACCAGGGGCACGTTCTGACGCACCGCCTCCTGCATGGGGTAGACGAACACCCCGGCGTGGCAGTGCCAGCAGAAATCCCCCTTGCGGATCAGGGATTCGAGCATCAGTTTCTTGGTCACATGCCAGTTGGGCGTGAAGCTTAGGACATCGACGCCGAGGGTCCGAAAGGTGCGCTGCCTGTTCTCCAGGGTCCGGGGGCGGTAGAAACCGTGGTCAAAGGAGACCACCAGCGGCCGCAGCCCAAGTTCCTTGACGACGTAATACAGGGTGTAGGTCGAGTCCTTGCCGCCGGAGAAGGGGAGGATGCAGTCATACTTGTTGCCCCTGGCCTTGGCCTCGTCCCGGGCCTCCCGGCAGACGAGGTCAAGATCCCTGCGCCGCTGCGTCCAGTCCACGTCGTGGTATTTCTCTTCCCAGTTGCGGCAGATGTTGCACACGCCCTGGTCGTCGAAATGGACGGTCTCCCAGGTGATGGGCAGGACGCATCGGCAGCATCGCTCCACTTCGGGGAATTTCTTGTTGTCGCTCATGGTCTTGATTCCGGTGTGCTGGTCAGTTGATGAGTTCCCAGGACAGGGGCGTGCCCTTCCTGATGGCCGCTTTGGCCGTTTGGCCGATGATGTCGTCGAAATGTTTGGGGTGCAGGCCGTGGCCGGGGCGGACGGACCGGACGTTGTCCGGGGTCAGCGTCTCGCCTGCCTTGATGTCCTGCGCCGCAAAGAGGGAGCGGCGGAACACGGCACTCGCCTTCTGCTTTTCGGTCAGTTCGAAGCAGACGGTGCCAAGTCCTTTTTCCACGTTGCGCACGCTGCGGACCATGGCCGCGAACTCTTCGGGCTCAAGGGAAAAAGCGGCGTCCGGCCCGCCGAGATCGCGGGAGAGGCACAGGTGCTTTTCGATTACCCGGGCGCCCAGGGCCACGGCGGCGATGGGCATGTCGATGCCCAGGGTGTGATCGGACAGCCCGGCCACCACGCCAAAGCGCTCGGCCAGATAGGGGATGGTCCTCAGGTTCATTTCCTCGGGCGGGGCGGGGTAGGCCGAGGTGCATTTGAGCAGAACCAGTTCGGAACCGCCCGCGCCCCTGAAGGCGGTCACCGCCTCCTCGATCTCCGCCTCGCTGGCCATGCCCGTGGACATGATCACCGGTTTGCCCGTGGCCGCCACCTTTCTTATGAGGGGCAGGTCCACGATCTCGAAGGAAGCGATCTTGTGGCAGGGCACATCCATGGTTTCCAGAAAGTCCACGGCCGTGAAGTCAAAGGGGGTGGAGAAGAGCATGATCCCCAGCGAGTCGGCCACGGCCTTGAGCTTCGGTTGCCACTCCCACGGGGTGTGGGCCTCGCCGTAGAGGTCATGCAGGGTACGCCCATCCCAGATTGTGCCCTTGATGCGGAAATATTCGTTGTCGCAGTCCAGAGTGATGGTGTCCGGCGTGTAGGTCTGGAGCTTGACCGCGTCTGCCCCGGCGGCGTGGGCCGCGTGGATTAACCGTATGGCACTATTTAAATCTTGGTTGTGGTTGCCAGACAACTCCGCAACAATAAAACATAGATTGGGATTAATCCCAAGTGAATGGAAAAACATCGTATTGCCTTCTATTGTTGTTTTTCCCAGACCCATATTTTGTTCTGAGCACAAGTTCCCATGGGAGGGAGTTGTGCAGCCAGTTGGTTTATGGGGGCGTTGTAATCAGGTGGTATCCCATCATTTTTTGCAAGCCAAGCGTTTACAACTCTGCTTAGGAAGTAATAGGTTGCAGAAAAATGATCGACTTGTTTTAATATGACTCCTGGGATTACCAGTTGTTCGACCTTGGCGTCGTCAATATAGAGATTGTGCCACGGGGGATTGATCTCAGAGAGACCCAAACCTATTCGCATTGCGTTAATTTCTTGTAATCCCTTTGTGCTCGCCTCGCACATCAAATAACGTCCACCGGGTTTAAGCTTTGCCGTTATGACCCGGATTATCTTTTCCTGGTCTTCCCAACTGGATAAGTTGATCAACATTCGTTCCGTTATAGCAATGTCATAAAGCGTATCGTCAAAAAGCTCGGTCGTGATGTCTTTTTTTTGGAAAATAATCTTGCCCAATAATCTGTCAGAGCATTCATTTTGTCGTTTGACTGCATCTGTGATCATGCTTGATGCATAGTCAAATGCATGAATAGTTACTTTAAACTTCGTGGCCAATTCGATTGCCGTAAGGCCGTTGCCACAGCCAGTCTCAAGAATAGTCATGCCATCATTAATATATTGAGATATGGCTTTCATCTCAATTTTTTTTGCCAATACATCTTGACTGCCTGCACTGTCGCCAAGACTGCCTCTCTGCTCCCAAAATTGTTGAATATTATCCGGTTTCATTCGAAATCCTCATTATTTAAAAGAAAATTAACTACTCTTTCCGGACCATTGCTGTCAACTAAGGTTTGCGCCACATTTGACGAGTAATTGCGGACGGTTTTGTCGTGTATCAATCTATGGAGAGTTATTTCAAGGTTGTTTTGATGGATTTTGTTGATGGCGTCTAATGAGATTGCCACGCCGGATTCATTTAATCTAGCTCCCACATCCATTTGGTTGGCGGCCGTCTGCAGGGCGAGCATGGGCACCCCCATGCGGCAGAGTTCCCAGCAGGTGGAGCCTGCGGCGGTCACGGCCAGGTCGGCCCAGGCCATCAGGCCTGGCATGTCCCGGACATCGGTCAGCAGTTCCGCCGGGCAGGGGAGGTCGGTCATGTCATCTCGGAGCCGGTCCAGGTGCGGGTTTGCGGCACCGGCCACGACCTTCACCCGGAGCGAATCGTCTTTGAGGGAGGCGATGGCGGCAAGCACGGCGCTGGTGACGTTGTCCGGGTCGGCCCCGCCCAGGGTGACGAGGATGTTTCCGGCCTTTGCCGGGGTGGAGTCCTTGCGGGGTTCGGCGGTGCGGAACTCCCGCCGCAGGAGCGTGAAGCGCGTGCCCAGGAGCAGGGCGGCGTCCTCGTTGATTTGATATTGGTATGCGTCCGCCCCGTGGTTCTGGTTGAGCAAGACGGTTGCAAAGTATTGATTTCGCTCGCAGATGTCGTCCATGACCAGGGTGCGGAACCCGGCGTCAAGGAGCGCCTTCTGGTAGGCGGAGTCGAAGTGGTAGCCGTCGATGGCCAGCCAGTCGCCTTTTCGCATGTGGGCAGTGACCAGGGCGAGGTCTTCGGAGTCGGGATGGGGGGCGTTCAGGGCGATGAAGTCGAATCCCTCGGCGCGGATGCGGTCCTCAAGTGCGCCGACAGAGCCCATGAGGCGGACCCGGCCGCCGCGATCCTGCCACGCCTGCCCCAGGGCGATCATGCGCATGACGTGGCCGGTGCCCATGGTCGGCGAGCTGTCGGCGCGGATGGTCAGCAGCCCGATGCTCATGAGGTGGCGTCCTCCTGGCGCAGGGACTTGATCAGCCCCTCGTTGCGGACGATGTCGCTGTTGAGGGCGCGGATCTCCGGGTGCGCGTCGAGAAAGTCCCGGACGTGGGAAAAGGTGAACGCCAGCCCGTGCAGCGGGACAAGGGCTTCGAGGATCGCCGTGACCACGGTCAGGTCTTCGGGCTCGTCCACGGTGACGCGGTAGCCGCTGTCATCGGAATCATGCGGCGTTTCAAGGCATCTGAAGCGATCCGGGCGGTTGCGGATGAAGAGGGTCACATGCTCGCGCTCCGAGGGGCGTCGGGCTTCGGTCCACGCGGTTTCCAGGGCGGCGCGGGTGAAGACTTCGCAGTCCAGCCCCTCGGCCACCCGGGGCGGGGTGGTGATGTAATCCGCTTCCGCGTCGAAGAAGCTGGCGACGGTGCGGTCGCAGATGGCCGGTTCGATGAGGGGGCAGTCGCCGGTGACGCGCATGACGTTCCGGGCATCAAAGGCCCTGGCCGCCTGCGTGTAGCGGTCCAGCACGTCCGACTCGCTGCCCCGGAATATATGGACGCCGAGTTCGGCCCCGAGGGCGGCCACGGAATCGTCCCCGGGCTGGTCGGAAGTGGCGAGCACGATTTCCCTCAGGCTCGTGCACCGTTTGAGCCGCTCGATCTCGTGGGCGAGCAGCGGGCGGCCCAGCACGGGCTTGAGGATCTTGCCCGGCAGCCGCGACGAGCCCATGCGCGCCTGCACGATGGCCGTGACCTGCTCGCTCATGCCAGCCGACCAAACCCCGTGGCGCTGGGCGCGCCCTTGAGCTTCGAGGGAACGTCCCGCTCTGCGGCGATGACGGAGAACGCCTTGTCGCAGGCGGCGAGGTAGGTGGCCACGTGCTCGTCCGTGTGGGCCAGCATGGCGTACATGAGGTTGCTGGCCAGGATGCCCTGCCCAAGCATCAATTGGATGAAATAGGCTTTCTTTTCCTGCGGATGCTCGCCGTCAAAGGCGAAATGGCTCATGGGCTTGATGCCGCCCACATGGATGTCCAGCCCGTGCCGTGCGGCAAGTTCGGCCCAGCCTTGCTGCACCAGGGTGCCGATTCTGACCAGATGCTTGCCCGCTTCGGTCCGCTGGTGTTTTTCCAGGGTGGCCAGGGCGGCCACTGGGCCGATGCGGTCGGTCCAGTTGGTGGAACTGATGAAGGTGGAGCGGGCCGCCTCCATGACGGATCGACGGCCGATGACAGCGGAGACGGGGTAGCCGTTGCCAAGCGCCTTGGCAAAGACGGCCATGTCTGGGCGCTGATCGAAAAGGACCATGTGCGCCCCTCCGGTGTTGAAGCGCAGGCCAGCAGAGATTTCGTCCACGATGAGCACGGCCCCTGTCGAATCGGCCAGAGCCCTGACCGAGGTGAAGAAGCCCGGCGCCGGTTCCTCGTTGCGGATCGGTTCCATGACAATGGCGGCCAGCTCCGAGCCGTGGGCCGCGATGATCGCCTCAAGCTCGTCGATGCGGTTGTAGCGGAAGGGGAAGGCCGTCCCGGCCAGCCCCTTGGGCACGCCTGTGGGCTTGAGGCCCGCGATGAGGTGTTCGCCCAGGGCGTTTTCCGTGCCGATGTTGGCGGCGAGATACCAGTCGTGCCAGCCGTGATAGCCGCAGAATGCCACCTTGTCGCGGCCCGTGGCGGCCCGGGCGATGCGCACGGCCATGGCCATGGTCTCGCCCCCGCCCCGGCCGAAGCGGACCTGATCCGCCCAGGGATGCAGCTCGCAGAGCTGGTCGGCCAGTTCCACTTCCTCGGCGCAGTTGAGGGAGGAGGCCACGCCCGCGTCGATGGCCCGCCTGACGGCCTGATCCACGTCGGGGTCGGCGTAACCCAGCACGGTGGCGCCGATGCCGCCGATGGACATGTCGAGAAACTTGTTGCCATCCAGGTCCCATACATGCGCGCCGCTGGCCTTGCTGAAATACCCCGGCCACACGCCAAGGGTGAAGCGGTCAGGATGCTTGGACAGCAGCTGGGTCATTCCTGGAATGCGTTTTTCTGCGCGCTGTTGCATCGTCAGCGAACGGTTCATCATCTTCCCCACAGTGACGGGTTGAGAATTTTTTCTGGAAGATCGGCGAACACCTTCCGGGCCTCGTCGATCAGCATATCCGGAACGTCTCTGCGCCATGCCTTGAGATTGTCGTGGACCTGCGCAGCCTTTTCGGCCCCGAAAAGGACGGTGCTGTCGGGCCACGCCTTGCGGACATAGCCCAAGGCCGCCTCAAGGGGGGCGAGCCCCATCCGGGATGAAAGTGCCTGGACATCGCGGACCACCGATTGCGCGAAGTCCATGTCCGCAGGCAGTGTCTGCGGTGTCATGAAAATCAGCCCTTGCAGATAGATGCTGCGAATCTGGAGGTGCTTACCCTGCTCATCGGCCAGTTCGCGGATGCCCGCGATCTCGAAGCGCCTGTCCAGGAGGTTCGAGGGAATCTGAACGACGTCAAGCCCGTCCAGAAGCAGGGCGTCCCGGGCGGCCCCGGGGGTGTAGACGGACACGCCGATGCGTTGGACCCGGCCGCTGTCCACAAGGCGGGCGAGGCCAGGGGCCATGCGCGGCCATGCGCCAAGCAGCGACTCCCTGTGCAGGATGAGCGTGTGCAGCCGGTCAACGCCCAGGCGCGACAGGCTCGTGTCCAGATCGCGGTCCAGGGCGCCCATGTCCGTGCCGTCCCAGTGCGCGTCCGGCTTGCTGTTGACCAGTGCGCGGTCGGCTATGCCGAGATCGTGCAGGATGCGGCCGAGAACGGCCTCGCTCTCGCCGTAGCTGCTGGCGGTGTCGAATTCGCGGACGCCGCCTTCCCAGGCGGTGCGGACGATGTCCATGGCCGCGGCATGGTCGGGCTGCCCGCCATCGTTGGCAACGCCGTATCGCATGCCCAGCTGGGCCGTGCCGAGGATCAGGCGCGCGTCAGCCATGGACTGTCTCCAGCAGGGTCGAGACCACGTATCGCATGTCGTCCCGCTCCAGGGAGGGGAACATGGGAATCGAGAGAATGTGCCGGTACGCCTCTTCCGCCACCGGGCACAGCCCTTCGCCCGTGCCCAGGGTGTTCCGGTAGTAGGGGTGCAGATGGACCGGGATGTAGTGCACCTGCGCGCCGATGCCCGCCGCGCGAAGCTCGTTGAAGACCCGGTCGCGATCAGGCACGCGGACGACATAGAGATGGTAGGCGTGTTCCACGTCCTCGCGCACGGCCAGGGGGCGGACCGGGGTTCCGGCGAAGCGCTCGTCGTAGAAGGCCGCGATCTCGCGCCTGCGCTTGAGGAAGTCTGGCAGCCTTCGCATCTGGCTGGTGCCTAGCGCCGCCTGGATGTCGGTCAGGCGGTAGTTGTAGCCAAGCTCGGTCATTTCATAGAACCACTGGCCCGTCTCCTCGCGGGAGCGGGCGTCGGTGGTGATGCCGTGGTTTCGGAAGAGCCGCAGGCGCTGGTCGAGGTCGTCACGGTCGGTCATGATCATGCCGCCCTCGCCGGTGGCCACATGCTTGACCGGGTGAAAGGAGAAAACGGTCATGTCGGCCAGGGTTCCGACTCCGGCACCCCGGTAGGTGCCGCCAAGGGCGTGGCAGCCGTCCGCCACCAGGGAGAGCCCGTGTTTGTCCGCCAATGCGCGCAGGGTGTTCCAGTCGCAGGGCTGCCCCGCATAGTCCACGGCGATGATCGCCCTGGTCCTGTCCGTGACCCGTTTCCGGACCTTGTCGGGATCAATGAGCAGGGTGTCCGGGCAGACGTCGGCAAAGACCGGCGTGGCTCCCATGTAGAGGACACAGTTGGCCGTGGCCGCGAAGGTCATGGGCGGGACGATGACTTCGTCGCCGGGGCCGATGTTCAGGGCGAACATGGCGGCGTGCAGGGCGGCCGTGCCGTTGGCCACGGCAACACCGTGCCCCGCGCCGCAGCATGCGGCCACGCTCGACTCGAATTCGGCCACCTGGGGGCCTGTCGTCAGGTAGTCGGACTTGAGGGCCTCGGCCACGGCGCGGATGTCGTCCTCGCTGATGTGCTGCCTGCCGTATGGAATCTTGCGCATGGCGGCCTAAAGCGTGAAGCCTTGTTGAGCGAGTATGGTCCGCAGTTCCTCGACGCTTATCCACTTGTCGTTGGTATCGGAACTGTATGCGAAACCTTCGGGCACACGCCGCAGGACGGATGCGTCTCCCTTGTAGTTGAACACCCCGGTCTCCGGCAGGATGATGTAGCCGGTCTCGGTGATGACCACGTTGCGGGAGTCCTCGGCCGGGATCATGCACTCGTGCAGTTTTTCGCCCGGGCGGATGCCCACGATCTCGGTCCTGCAGCCCGGGGCAATGGCCTCGGCCAGGTCGGTGATCTTCATGCTCGGGATGCGCGGGACGAAGATTTCGCCGCCCGCCGCATGCTCAATGGCGTTGAGCACCATCTGGATGCCCTCGTCCAGGGTGATCCAGAACCGGGTCATGCGCGGATCGGTGATGGGCAGGACGCCTTCCTCGCGCTTTTTCAGAAAGAAGGGAACGACGCTGCCCCGGCTGCCCAGGACGTTGCCGTAGCGGACCACCGAGTATGTCGGCCCCACGGCAAAGCCGTTGGCGGCCACGAAGAGCTTGTCCGAGGCGAGCTTGGTGGCGCCGTAGAGATTGCACGGGGCCACGGCCTTGTCCGTGGAAAGGGCCACGACCTTTTCCACGCCGAGGTCGGCGGCCACGTTGATGAGGTTCTGCGCCCCGTTGATGTTGGTCTTGATGGCCTCGGTGGGGTTGTACTCCGAGGCCGGAACATGCTTCATGGCTGCGGCGTGGACAATGACGTCAACCCCGCGGCAGGCGCGGTAGAGGCGCTCCTTGTCCCGCACATCGCCGATGAAGAAGCGCAGCGCGTCGAACTTGTCGGGCGGGTAGTCCTGGGCCATTTCGAACTGCTTCAACTCATCACGGCTGAAGACGATGAGTTTCTTTGGCTTGTACCGTTCCAGGACGATTTGCACGAAGCGCTTTCCGAAGGAGCCGGTGCCTCCGGTGATCAGAATGGTTTTCCCGTCGAGCATTGAATTTCCTGTGATGTAAAAATGTTATGGGATAAATCGGCGGCCGGTCAAAGCCGCGTGGATGGGATGTTCAGACGAATGGGGTGATTGTATTCGATGTCAGGGCAGTGTCAAGCCGCACGGGCTGACAGGGCGTTTGATATGTGCCGCATGGTGCTTTCATTGGCAATTGCTGGTGACGGATGCCCTGGTTGTCATCCTATTGCGGCAGGGCCTCGGCCCGGTGCAGCTTGCGGCCGTACACGATTTCCGCTGCCGGGGGCTGATCCGGATTCGCTCCGGGCGGGATGAAAAGATAGGTGGTGTAGTCCACGATCCTGAGGTTGCCGGGGTCGCGGTAGGCATCGGCTTGCGAGACGTTCGGCAGGAACAGGGCGATCATGCGCGCGTGGTTGCGGTGGATGGCGGCCAGAACATGGTCTTCGCGCGGGGGGCGGGTGTCGCGCTTGCCGGTGACGGCCGCGATGACCCGCTCCTCGATGAAGTCCGGCTGCCAGTGCTCGTAGCGCATGAGCACCGGCTTGCGTTCGGCCAGGATGGGAGCCAGCAGGGCGTAGTCGCGGTTGATCTGGATAAGGGAGTTGGTGGGCGGAATCTTCTTGGCCGTGAAGCCCAGGAAGGCCGCGAAGACGACGGCAATGAGCGTCGTGGCCGTCTTTGGACGAATGCTCTTGAGGTCGAAGAGGGCGCGAAACAGGAGCAGCAGCCCAAAGGGGGCGACGGTGCCCCAGAACCGGGTACCCACGGGCATGGCCAGCTTCAGCGGCGAGACCCCGGAGATCATGTAGAGCAGCAGGAAGCAGTGGATGACATAGAGCAGGGCCAGGGCGCGCCAGCGGCTGTCGCCCCGGACGATGACCCAGGCCGCGCCGCCCAGGCAGGCGATCCAGACGCCGAGCAGCCCCTTGAGCTTGGACAGGTTCAGGATGTTCAGCAGGTATTCCCTGAGGCTGATATCGAGCCCGGCCGTCTGGAGATGGGTGCCGGTGATGATGCCGATGCGGCCCAAGGGGTTGCCCGTCATGAGCCAGAAAACCACCCATTCGAGGGCCAGGAGCGCGCCCGCCACGGCCGCGAAGCCGAACAGGGCCTTGGAGTTCCTGCCGGGCAGCCAGATGAGCAGGGCCAGCCCCGGGGCGGCGTAGATCATGGTCACCCGGCTTCCCCAGCCGAGGACGAAGACCAGTGCGGCCAGGGCCAGCACCGTCCTGGAGCGCGTGTCGAGCCAGACGAGGATGAGCCAGACGCACGCCGAAAGGAACCCCAGTTCGAAGACGCCCGGCCAGAGCTGGCTGCCGGTCTGGGCCATCTGCGGGAAGACGATGGTGGCCAGGGCTGCGGTCAGGCCGAGGGCGCTGCTGTGCAGCCGTTGCCCGATGAGGAAGATGAACACCGCTGCCGCCGATGCGAAAACGATGGGCTGGATGTAGGCCAGGATCGGATTCAGTCCGAAGACCTTCATGATCCCCGCCAGGGGAAGCATGATCGCCCAGCGCACGGTCTGCTGATACCAGACGGAATAGCCCAGCCCCTCGATGAGCCGGTGCGCTTGTCGCCATTTCTCGGAGTTGTCGCCGCCGATGTCGATGTATTCGGCGGTGAGTATGCGCACGACCACGCTGAGCAGGAAGATACCCAGGATGATCAGCAGCGTCTTGCGGCGGTCGTCGGCGTGCCGGGTGAGCATGGGGGATTCCGTTCGGTTCGCCTAGAGGTTGAGCCTGGATTTCTCCGGAAAGACAAGGGTCCTGCGCGCCAGGAAGTTCAGGACGAACCCGATGAGGGTGGCTGTGAGCTTGGCCGCAAGGGGCGAAAGCCCGAGGCCCACCAGGGCCAGGGTGATGCCCACGTCCAGGGCGCAGAGCGCGGCCACGGAGGCACCGTACACGGCCAACTCCCCGGGGGCGCTCCAGCGGCTTTTGTGGCGGAAGAGAATCTTGATGCACAGCCAGTAGTTGGCCCCGGCCGCCACGATATAGGCCAGGGCGGCCGAGAGGCCGGTGGACATGATCGGCAGCAGGGCGAGGAAAAAGACGGTGTTGACCAGGGCGGCCGCCACGCCGATGAAGAAATAGATGAGCAGTTGCAGGGGCAGCGGGGCGCGGTGGGCATTGTAGTGAAAGAGGCAGTACAGGGCGCGCACGCCGTCGCGCCAGCCGATCTTCTTGCCTTCCTCGTAGGTGCGGCCCGAGTAGGAGATGCCGCGTTCATAGACGCGGGCGCCCGAGTGGGCCAGGTGCGAGACCATCTCGGGCTCGATGCCGAACCGCTTCTCCTTGAGGTCGAAGGACTGGATCAATTCGCGCCGGTAGAGCTTGTAGCAGGTCTCCATGTCCGTCAGGTCGAGATCGGTGAAGAGGTTGGAGAGCAGGGTCAGCCCCTTGTTGATCATGGTATGGTAGAAATACAGGACGCGGCGGGTTCCGGTGGCGTTGAGATAACGCGAGCCGAGCACGGCGTCGGCCCGGCCGTCCACCAGGGGCACCAGGAGGTGGCGCAGGTCCATGGGGTCGTACTCCAGGTCCGCGTCGTGGACGCCGACAAACTCGCCCGTGGCCCTGGCGAAACCGGTCTGGAGAGCACCGCCCTTGCCCTGGTTCACCTCATGGGCCAGGACCACGATCTCGGGGTGTTCCTTCGCCATTTCCCTGGCGATCTCAAGGCTGTTGTCGCGCGAGCAGTCGTCCACCACGATCACTTCGAGGGTGAGCATGTCGTCCTGGATGGCGAGCAGCCGCCCGACGCTTTCGCGCAGGGTCTCCTTCTCGTTGTAGCAGGGGACGACAACGCTGAACCGGACCGGGCGGGGGAAGGTGACGTCGTTCATGGCGGGAATGTGGCTGCCTGTGGTGACGGGTTTGGTGGCGGGATTGCCGTTTCGCTCCACGCGGTGGTCGCTGCTTCCGGAGGCCGGGCAGATTCTCGCGCGCCGTGGTGCGCACCTCCTAACATACACGCCCTGGCGCGGCAACACCCGCAATCCGGGCGCGGCACATTGGTCCGAAGAAAAGACGATCAGCAGCCCGGGGCCGTTGATCGTCCACTGTCTCAACCGGTCGGGCAGGCCTACAATATCTGACTCAAGAACAGCTTGGTCCGGTCGTGGGTCGGGTTGGTGAAGAAATGCTCGGGGGGGCCGACCTCGACGATCTTGCCTTCGTCCATGAAGACGACGTGGTCAGCCACCTCGCGGGCGAATCCCATCTCGTGGGTGACGACGACCATGGTCATGCCTTCGCGGGCCAGGGTCTTCATGACTTCGAGCACCTCGCCGACCATCTCGGGGTCCAGGGCGCTGGTGGGCTCGTCAAAGAGCATGACCTTGGGGTCCATGGCCAGGGCGCGGGCGATGGCCACGCGCTGCTGCTGGCCGCCCGAGAGCTGGGACGGATAATTGCCCGCCTTCTCGTGGATGCCCACCTTGTTGAGCAGGGTCATGGCGTTCTCGATGGACTCGTGCTTGCCGCGCTTGCGCACCGAGGTCTGGCCCACGGTGACGTTCTCGAGCACGGTCAGGTGCGGGAAGAGGTTGAAGGACTGGAAGACCATGCCCACTTCCATGCGCACCTTGTTGATGTCGGTCCTGGGGTCGAGCACATCGGTGCCGTCGATCATGATCTGCCCCCGTTCGGCCCGCTCCAGCCTGTTCAGACAGCGCAGGAAGGTGGATTTGCCCGATCCGGAGGGACCGATGACCACGACCACTTCGCCCGAGTTGACATGATACGAGACGTTGTGCAGGGCCTGCACCTCGTGGGGGACGAAAAAGGTCTTGAATACGTTTTTGACGTCTATCATCTTACTCCACCGACCTTTTTTCAAGATACTGAACGAACATGGACAGGGCGAAGGTGACCACAAGATACATCAGGCCGCACACGAAGTAGAGTTCATAAGGCATGAGGCTTGTGGTGACGGCCTCGCGGGTGGCCTTGGTCAGTTCGCGGATGGCGATGACGCCCAGCAGCGAGGAGTCCTTGATCAGGCTGATGAATTGGCCGGCCAGCGGCGGCAGGATGCGCCGGAAGGCCTGGGGCAGGATGATCTTGCGCATGGCCATGGACTTGGTCATGCCCAGGGACCTGGCGGCCTCGGACTGTCCCTTGTGGATGGACTGGATGCCCGCTCGCACGATCTCGGCCACATAGGCCCCGGCAAAGATGGAAAGCGAGGCGATGCCGAACCACATCTCAGGTATTTGCGGCAGGCCGGAGGTGACGAGCAGGTTGTTCACCAGCGTGCCGATGACATAGTACCAGATGAGAATCTGGACAAGCAGGGGCGACCCCCTGATGATTTCTATGTATGTAATGGCCGTCCACTTGAAGCATGGGTTGGTCGATATTCGCGCAAGGCCCGTGAACAGACCGAGTACAATGCCGAAAATAATGGCGATGATGCTGATCTCGATGGTGATGAGCATGCCCTGGGCCATGAGTCCGAGGCTGCCCTTGTCATACGTGCCGATGACGTCGCCCATGTACAGGGTTTCGTTCTCTCCCACTCTCAGGTTGGCTCCCGGAACGGTGTAGAACTCGGAAGCGCCGTCGCCTTCGACGATGACCACCGCGTCGCCGCTTTTGTGGGTTATGCTGGCGACCTTGCCAGCTATCTCGGTACGGACCTTGATGGTGTCGGTGTAGTAGAAATATCGGGGAATCCGGTTCCAGTGCCAGATGTAGTTGGCCTGCTGGGTGGCTACGTAGAAGCCGTAGGCCAGGGCGAACAGTCCGGCGAAGAACACGAGCATCCAGAGGGTGTTCCGGCTCGGAAGGACCCTGGCAAGGGTTTGTGTGATGTCGTTCATGAAAAAAACTCTATGGAGTTGAGTGCATAGAAAAAAAGGCCGGGGATCGTTGACACGATCCCCGGCAGGGAATGTATGAGGCTATTGAACGTCCTGGAGCCAGTCGTTGCTGCCGAACCACTTGGTGTAGATGGCTTCGTAGCGGCCGTCGTTCTTGGTCTGGCGCAGGAAGTTGTTGAGCCAGTTCAGGAAGTCCGGGTCGCCCTTGTTGATGGCCCAGCCCAGCGGCTCGTAGGTGAAGGGCTCGTCAAGGAACTTCATGCCCGCAGCCTTGCCGCGCTCGGCGTAGAAGATGGCGAGCATGGGCAGGTCATAGACAGAGGCGGTCGCCTTGCCGTTGAGGACCTCAAGCATGGCCTCGGATTCGGTCTCGAAGGACTTGTAGGTGGCCTTGGGCATCATGCGCCGAACGGCCTGCTCGCCGGTGGTGCCGAGCTTGGAGGTGACGGTGATTCCTTCGGCGTTGAGGTCTTTCCAGGAGTTGATGCGGTCGGCATCGGCGGCGTTGACCAGCACGGTCTGGCCGACGATGATGTACGGGTCGGCGAAGTTGATCTTCAGGTTGCGCTCCTGGTTGACGGTCATGCCCGAGGCGATGATGTCGAACTTGTCGGAGAGCAGGGCCGGGATGATGCCGTCCCAGGCGGTGTTGACCAGCTCCAGCTTCACGCCCATGGCCTTGGCCATTTCGGTGACCATGTCCACGTCGAAGCCGACGATGTTGCCCCTCTTGTCGGTCATCTCAAAGGGCATGTAGCCCGCTTCGAGGCCAACGCGCAGGGTGCCGCGCTGCATGATGCGCTCAAGGGTCGAGCCCTTGCTGAGTTCCAGGCGGACGTTGATGTCCTGCTTGGGGGCCGGCGATCCATCCTGGTTGGCGGGCTGCTGGCCGCAGGCGACGAGAAAAACGAGGGTGGCGAGCATCGCCAAGAGACCGAGTACGCGTTTCATCCTTTCCTCCAGTGAAACTAAAGTTGAGTGGTATCCCTTGGCCCAGAGCCGTCGTCCGGGTTGATACGGCGGCACGGGGTCTTTGGTTCCATCGCGATCGTCGCCCTGCGCGGGTTTGTTCGCAGCGCGACATTTCCCCTTAGCCGCAAATGTCGGAAAAAACAAGATGCGTGTCAGGAGCGGTTGGCTGGGTGTCAGGGCGTTTTCGGCGGTTGTGCGCTGTGGAAAACGACCCTGCAAACAATGTGCGGCCACCAAGGGCTGTGAGTGGGTCGATTCCGACAAAAATTCGCTTGCGGCCCGTTGCGATTTGTTTTCACGCTGCGGGGGGCAGCCGTAGCGCTACGAGGGGAGCGCCCCGTTCCGGGCGTCCTTGCGCGGGTTGCTGTTGACACCGGGGCGGCAATCATACAATCCACTCTGAGGATCAGGACCAGGACGAAGAAAATGGCGAAAACCCGGAGCGTATCATGAGCGATCGGAACGGATCAGTGCCCCTGCTGGATGGTGGCATCTACAAGGTGTTTCTCATCCTGCTGCTGCTGTTCGCCTTGTACCTGGGTTTTTCCATCGTCGAACCCTTCCTGCACACCCTGATCTTCTCCACGGTGTTGGCCGTGCTTTTCTCCCCGGTTTTCGTCTGGGTTCTCAAGGTGGTACGGGGGCGTCGCGCTCTGGCTTCGCTGCTCACGGTGTGCATCATCGTCTTCTGCCTGCTCCTGCCCATGACCTTTCTGGTGATGGCCCTCATCAGCCAGGGAGTGGAGTCCCTGGTGGCCCTCAACGCCTGGGTGACAGGCGGCGGGCTCGACACCCTGACCAGCGGCGAGCGGCTTGAGGGATACCTGGAGTGGCTGCGGCGCGAGTTGCCGTACCTGCGCATCGAGCAACTGGATATTCAGGAAAGCATCGTCAAGTATTCAAGGGAATTCGCCCAGTTCATGCTGGGAATGGGCACCGCGTTGGTCCGGGACGCGACCAAGGGCGTGCTCCATTTCCTGCTCATGGTCTTCATCCTCTTCTATTTCCTGCGCGACGGGGCCAAGATGGTGGCCTATCTCAAGCTGCTTTCGCCGCTTCGGCCCCGGCAGGAGGACTTCATCATCGACAGCCTGCGGCGCGTGGCCCGCGGGGTGCTCATGGGCTGCCTGCTGGTGGCCGTGCTTCAGGGCGTGGCCGGTGGCATCGGGCTCGCCGTGGTGGGCATCCCGGCCTTTTTCTGGGGGGCCATGATGGCCCTGGCATCGCTCATTCCCGTGCTCGGCACCGGGCTGGTCTGGGTGCCCGCCGTGGGCTTCCTCGTGTTGGCTGGCCAATGGAAGGCGGCCATCATGCTCGCCCTCTGGTGCGGCATCGTCGTGGTCGGCATCGACACCATCCTGCGGCCCATCTTCATGCGCGAGGCGTCGCGCGTGTCTACTTTCTACATCCTCCTGGCCATTCTTGGCGGCATCTATACCTTCGGGATGCTCGGCATTTTTTACGGGCCCCTCATCCTGAGTCTGGTCATGGTCATGCTGCAACTCTACGTCGAGGAGTATGCCGAGGATCTCAAGGATGGCTGCGAATGACCCTGATCCGTTCGATTCTCGTTCTCGTGGTGCTGGCGGTCTGCCTTGCGGGGTGTGCCAAGGATGCGCCGCTGCCTGAGCCCGCCCCTGTTCCCGCCCCCGAACCGGCCCCGGAGCCGGACCCGACCCCGGCCTATGCGGCGGTGAGCCGCGACGAGGCCCGCATGCTGGCCGCGTCGCTGTCCAAGGGGAATCAGCGCATCGGCTCCTGGACCGAGCTTCGTTCCCCCCTGGAGGACAGCCTGCGCTATATCCTGCGGCGGCCGCAAGGGGCGGTTGCCGTGAGTCGGCCAGGGCTGACCCTGACCTGGGCCCAGCTTGGCGATAGCGTGGCCGAGTTCATCGGGATGCTCTCGGCCCTGGACATCGACCCCACCCTTGCGGCCGACCGGTTCGTCTGGCTCAAGGTCATGCCCGGCACCCTGCTGACCGGCTATTACGAGCCCTGGATCGAGGCGTCGTTGACCCGTCAGGGCGACTTTCGCCATCCCATCTATGCCAAGCCCGACGACCTGAGGACCGTTGACCTGGGCGTGTTTCATCCGCGTTGGCAGGGGCAGTCATTGGTCTATCGCGTGGACGAGGGCGGCATCAAGCCGTACCATGACCGCAAGGCCATCGACGGCAAGGGAGCCTTGACGGGTAAAGGGCATGAGATCGCCTGGGTCAAGGACCCGGTGGACATCTTCTTCTTGCAGATTCAGGGGTCGGGGCGGCTGGTGCTGCCCGACGGCACAGTCAGGCATGTGCTCTACGGGGGGCGCAACGGGCATGAGTATGTTTCGCTGGGCAGGGTGCTCATCAACCGGGGGCATGTGCCCCGGGAGGAGATGAGCATGCAGCGCATCCGGGAGTTCCTGGCGGCCAATCCGGACAAGGCCGACGCGCTCATGTTCGAGAATCCGAGCTACGTCTTCTTCCACCTCTCGGACGAGGGGCCCTTCGGGGCCATGAACTCTATCCTCATGCCCAGGGTGAGCGTGGCCGTGGACAGGAGCATGACCCCGCTCGGCTCGGTGCTGGCGCTCAAGACCTCCCTCATGGACCATGCCCGGGGTGTGGCCGAGCCGTTCATGGGCATCGTCCTGGCCCAGGACACGGGCGGAGCCATCCAGGGGACTCGCATGGACCTCTTCTGTGGCTCGGGCGACGAGGCCGAGATGCTGGCCGGGCATCTTCAGGAGCGTTCCGAAGTGTACATGCTCGTCAGCCGCCGGGTGCTCGGCGCGGTCGCGGGCGCGGATCAGGCTCCGGCTGTCCGGTAGGGAGCAGGGGCGCGTCCCGGCTCGGCGGGGCGGCGCTGGGCCTCGGGCCGCCAGGATTCCATCCGGGCGCGGCCCGCAAAGGCCCGCAGATCGCAGCAGCGCTCCCAGCTTTTGGTGTGCCCCTGGCAATTGGCGTCCTTGCAGTAGTACAGATACATGGCGACCTCCCGTGGTTGGCTGGACCTGACGTCTTGTCGGTCCATGCCCCCTGATACGATAGGGGTCGGCCGGGCGAAAGGCGCATTTGGCCGACGGCCGGTCCGGGCCGGTGAGCGGTGGACCGAGGAAAGGGGAGTTCTGGTCTGTCGGTGAGCGGTGGATTTTCGCCGGGGAGCGCCGAGGCTAGTCCATGCCGCCGGGCAGATCGCCGGAGAGCAGGTCGGCCAGGGTGATGGCGTCCAGCTCGCGTTCCATGGCCCTGGAGGCGCGCTCCCAGGCCGTGCGGGTCAGACAGTCGTCCGAGCGCTCGCAGGCGGTGTCGCAGTCGAGACAGGTGGCGATGTTGGCCGAGCCTTCCATGGTGCGCACGATCTCGCCCAGAGTGATGTCGGAGGGCGGCCTGTCCAGCATGTGCCCGCCGGACGCGCCGCGCACCGACGCGACCATGCCCGCCTGCTTGAGCGGGCGGATGATCTGCTCAATGAAGGGCGCGGTGATGCCGGTGCCCTTGGCCAGATCGGCCGTGCACACGGGCGTGTCGCCTTCGCGGACAGCGAGTTCGAGCAGGAGCCTTGCGGCGTAGCGTGATCGTGCGGAGAGTTTCATGCAGTGTGTTCCCGGTGTCGGGGGTGCGGCAGTCGCAAGGGTTGACCCGGCCGGAACCGTCGCCCGGGCTTCATTCATGAGTAAGACAATCGGGTATGTCCGTCAAGGCGCGTCGTCGCCCGGGCAGCGCCCCACAGCCCGGGCCAAGGCCCGGCTTGAGCGGAGAATCCATGCAGTACGTGGCCCTTCTTGAGCAGGAAAAACGCGGCTATTCCGTGACCTTTCCCGATTTTTCCGAGTGCACGACCTTTGGCGCGGACATGGACGAGGCCGTGGATCAGGCCCACGAGGCCCTGGCCCTGTATGTGGAATTTTTCCTGGAGCAGGGCGGCACGCTGCCCGAGCCCATGACCAAGAAGGCGGTGGCGGCCCTTCCCGCAAGCGCGGGCAGGAAGGCCATCAATGTCACCGTGCTGGCCGAGGGCGGCGATTTCGCAGAGCTTGAGGTGGTCATGCACGTCCACCTGCTTGGCCGCATCGAGAAATATTGCCGGGACAGCGGCATCTCTCCGGCCGATTTCCTCTCCGTGGCCGCCCGTCACGCCCTGCGGGCCGACATTCTGGCCGAATAGCTCATCCCGGCCAAGTCGTACCACGGCAATATGAGTTCCCCAGACAGTGGGGAACTGTCTCCCTGTTGCTAAAAACGTCAATTTTGCCCCTTGCGACCGGGTTGCAGGCTTTTTCGTTTTGGTCTACGTTCCGCTCCCGGGGCAGAGGGCCTGGCGCGGGTCTGGGGTGTGTTTCGCAATGCGAGGCGTTGCAAAAATGTGAATTTCCAGATTTTCAGGCCATGACGAGTCTTTCCCGGATTCACCGGCCGTGGCGGATTCCTGTCGGGTGTTCGAAGACATTTCTAACTGCGGAGTGACTTGAGATCATGTGCCGTTTATTTGCGCTCACGAGCCGCGATCCGGTGTCGCCCATGCGGGCCATCGACGCCCTCAACGTGATGAAGGAGGGGCACGACGGCTCCGGCGTGGGGCTCTACCTTGGCGGACTCGGCGGGCCCTTCGAGGATTTGAAGGACCACCCCATCCTGTCAGGCATATTCACCGAGGCCGGATTGCGTCGCCTGGACGAATACATGGCGGGACAGGGGTTTGAAATCAGGCATGCCGTGCGTTTCGCGCCAAGGTCCGATCCGCCTGCCGGGACGCCCCGGCGCGGCACCTACGCGGCCATCGCCTACGAGTGTCCGGCCGCGTGGGACGAACTGGCCGATGACGAGCGCGGCCGCCGTCTGGTGCGCACCCGGCTCGCGTTGCGCGCCGAGGGCGAGCAGACCGGAGACATGATGGTCTTCTCCTTCTGGCCCGACACCATCATGATCAAGGAGGTGGGCGATCCCCTTGAGATGGGCGCCTACCTGGAACTGGGCCGCGAGGAGCTGCACGCCCGGCGCATCCTGGCCCAGGGCAGGCAGAACACCAACTACGCCATCAATCTCTATGCCTGCCATCCCTTCTTCATCGAGGGCGTGGCCACCATGACCAACGGCGAGAACACCGCCTTCGTGCCCATCCGCGAGTACCTCATGTCGCGCGGGGTGGAGGGCTACTCGGGCTATCAGTCCGATTCCGAGGTCTTCACCCACATCGCCCATTTCTCCACCCGCAGGCTGGGGCTCGACATCCGCGCCTACAAGCACGTCATCACCCCCTTGAGCGACGACGAGATGCGCCAGCACCCTGACAGGGAGTTTCTGCAAAGCCTCAAGCGCTCGTGCCGCAAGCTGATCATCGACGGTCCCAACTGCGTCATCGGCTGCCTGCCCGACGGGACCATGTTCATGGTCCAGGACCGCAAGAAGCTGCGCCCCGGCGTGGTGGGCGGCGACCCCGCAAGCGGCGTCTTCGCCTTCTCCTCCGAGATATGCGGGCTCAACGCCGCCATCCCGGACCGCGACAAAAGCAAAGATTTCCAACCCATGCATCTCGACACCGCAATCGTCGGACCCGATTGCCGGGAGGTTGTCCAATGCTCACAGAACGACCCGTTACCCCTGCAACGCTAGGCGTCAAGGATCTTCCCTGGCAGATCAAATGGGATATCGCCACCTGCACCAACTGCGGCCGGTGCACCGCCGTCTGTCCGGTAAGCGCCATCGAGTTTGGTGTGTTTCGCAAGCGGGAGATCATCGCGCCCATGGGGCTCCAGGCCAGGCCGTCCAACACCTTTTCCGTGTACCACGGCATCCGCCAGCGCACTGACCCGGCCTATGCCTGCATCGGCTGCGCCATGTGCAACATGGTCTGCCCCAACAACGCCATCGAGCCGGTCCGCCAGTACGATTCCACCACCCTGGAGTTCCACAACAACCGGGGCGGCCAGCCGCGCACCCGGGGCGGCCGCAGGAACAGCGGCGAGAGCCTGCTCGACCAGATCAAGTTCATCCGCATCTCCATGCTCACGGACCCCGCCCTTGACGCGGGCCGCCACGAGTTCGACATGCGCACCCTGCTCGGCCGCGTGCTCTCCCCCGAGGACGAGCTGCGCTGCCAGCGCGAGAACGGATGGAAGCCGCCCGTGCGCGAGATTTATCCCCTGGTCATCGGCGGCATGTCCTTTGGCGCGCTCTCGCCCAACATGTGGGAGGGCTTGCAGATGGGCGTGGCCTACCTCAACGAGGAACTGGGCATGCCGGTGCGCATGTGCACGGGCGAGGGCGGCTGCCCGCCGCGTCTGCTGCGCTCGCGCTTCCTGAAATACGTCATCCTCCAGATCGCGTCCGGCTACTTTGGCTGGGACGAGATCATCCACGCCATCCCGGAGATGAAGGAAGACCCCTGCGCCATAGAGATCAAGTACGGCCAGGGGGCCAAGCCCGGCGACGGCGGCCTGCTCATGTGGTACAAGGTCAACAAGCTCATCGCGGCCATCCGCGGCGTGCCCGTGGGCGTCAGCCTGCCCAGCCCGCCCACCCACCAGACCCAGTACTCCATCGAGGAGTCCGTGGCCAAGATGATCCAGTCCATGTCCATGGCCTGGGGCTTTCGCGTGCCGGTCTATCCCAAGATATCCGCCTCTTCCACCTCCCTGGCCGTGCTCAACAATCTGGTGCGCAACCCCTACGCGGCCGGGCTGGCCATCGACGGCGAGGACGGCGGCACGGGCGCGGCCTACAACGTGTCCATGAACCACATGGGCCACCCCATCGCCTCCAACCTGCGTGACTGCTACAAGGCCCTGTGCGTTGCCGGCGCGCAAAACGAGATACCGCTCATCGCGGGCGGCGGCATCGGCAAGCACGGCAACCTGGCGGCCAACGCCGCAGCGCTCATCATGCTGGGCGCGAGCATGGTCCAGATCGGCAAGTACGTCATGCAGGCGGGCGCTGGCTGCGTGGGCAGCGAAAAGGACCGCTGCAACGTCTGCAACATCGGCGTCTGCCCCAAGGGCATCACCTCGCAGGACCCGCGCATCTACCGCCGCCTGGACCCCGAGCAGGTGGCCGAGCGGGTGGTGGATTTCTACCTCGCCTTCGACACCGAGCTGCGCAAGGTCTTTGCGCCCCTTGGCCGGTCCACCTCGCTGCCCATCGGCATGTCCGACGGCCTGGGCATCGGCGACAGGGACGTGGCCGAGCGGCTCGACATCAAATACGTGATCTAGGCTCCGGCGAGCACGGGAGTTCAAATAATGGCACAGAGAATACATCGCATCAGTGGGCACGACCACGGGGTCCGCGTCGATTCGCGCATCCTTGAGGAGCGCATCCAGCGCGCCGTGCGCCAGGGCGCGCGCAGGCTGGAGGTGGAGGCCGTGGGCCAGCACGGCATCGGCGGCAGGCTCTGGATATCCAGAGAGGAGCCCATCCACGTCACCATCACCGGCTCGGCGGGCCAGCGCATCGGCTCCAAGGGCTTTCCCGGCACCACCATCGAGGTCATGGGGCCCATCTCTGACGACGTGGGCTGGCTCAACGCGGGCGCGGAGATCATTGTCCACGGCCACGCCAGCAACGGCGCGTGCAACGCCATGGCTCAGGGCAAGGTGCTTGTGGCGGGCAACCTCGGCGCGCGCGGCATGACCATGACCAAGACCAACCCCCGTTTCGATCCGCCCGAACTCTGGGTCCTCGGCTCGGTGGGCGACTATTTCGCCGAGTTCATGGCGGGCGGCACGGCGGTCATCTGTGGGCACGAGCCCCAGAGTCCGGCCAACGTCCTGGGTTATCGCCCCTGCGTGGGCATGGTGGGCGGGCGTATCTTCGTGCGCGGCCCAATCGACGGTTTCTCCCAGGCCGATGCCGTGATGGAGCCCATCGACGATGCCTCCTGGGAATGGCTGACCGCCAACCTCGCCGAGTTTCTGGGCAAGATCAAACGGACGCGGCTGCTCAAGCGGCTGACCCGGCGCGAGGAGTGGCAGCTCATCCGGGCCAGGACACCTTTTGAGAAAAAGGGCAAGGCGCGCCGTTCCATGGCCGAGTTCCGGGCCGGAGTGTGGGACGCCGAACTGGGCCGGGGCGGCCTCATCGGCGACCTGACCCGCCTCGACCGCTCGCCCATCCCGCTCATCGTTCATGGCGACCTGCGGCGCAGGGTGCCGGTGTGGGAGCACCGCAAATATCTGGCCCCGTGCCAGTCCAGCTGCCCCACGGGCATGCCCGTGCAGGAGCGGTGGCGGCTGGTGCGCGACGGGTTGGTGGACGAGGCCATGGACCTCGCCCTGGCCTATACCCCGTTTCCGGCCACGGTCTGCGGCTATCTCTGCCCCAACCTGTGCATGCAGGGGTGCACCCGCAAGACCGGCGACATGGCCTCGGTGGACATCACCAAGCTCGGCCGCCAGGGATACAAGAGCGCGGCTCCCAAGCTGCCCCCCCTGTCCGGCGGGCGCGTGGCCGTCATCGGCGGCGGCCCGGCGGGCATCTCTGTGGCGTGGCAGATTCGCATGAAGGGGCACGAGGCCGTGGTCTACGACATGGCCGAGACCCTGGGCGGCAAGATCGCCTCTGCCATCCCGGACAGCCGGGTGCCCAAGGAGGTGGTGGAGGCGGAGATCAAACGCGCCGCCGAGGTGCTGCCCCATGTCCACCTGCGCCAGGAACTCAAGGCCGAGGATTTCACCCGGCTGCGCGAGGAGTTCGACTACGTGATCCTGGCCGTGGGCGCGCAGAAGCCGCGCGTCATCCCGGTGCCGGGCCATGAGCGCATCGTGCCCGCCCTGACCTTCCTCAAGCAGGCCAAGCGGGGCGAGGCCCGGCCCGGCAGGCGGGTGGTCATCATCGGCGCGGGCAACGTGGGCTGCGATGTGGCCACCGTGGCCGCCGGACTCGGGGCCGAAGACATCACCCTCATCGACATTCAGGAGCCCGCGTCCTTTGGCAAGGAGCGCAAGGAGGCCGAGGAGGTCGGCGCGCGCTTCAAGTGGCCCTGTTTCACCAAGGAGATCACCGAGCAGGGCGTACTGCTCCAGTCCGGCGAGCTGCTGGAGGCGGATACGGTCATCATGTCCATCGGCGATCAGCCGGACGTGGCCTTTCTGCCCGAGTCCATCGCCCTTGATCGCGGCCACGTGGTGGTCAACAACGATTTCCAGACCACGGATTCCAGGGTGTTCGCCATCGGCGATCTGGTGCGGCCCGGCCTGCTGACCCACGCCATCGGCCATGGCCGTCGCGCCGCCGAGGTCCTCGACGACCTCATGAACAACCGCCGCCCGTGCTCCGACACCCGCCGGATGATCGACTACTCGCGCATGACGCTTGAGTATTTTGACCCGCGCGTGGTGGAATTCAGCGACATGAAACAGTGCGCGGCCGAGTGCTCGTCGTGCGGCGCCTGCCGCGACTGCTACCTGTGCGAGACAGTCTGCCCCCAGTCGGCCATCCGGCGGGTGGAGCTTGCGGGCGGCGGCTTCGAGCGCGTGGTGGACCCGGACAAGTGCATTGCCTGCGGTTTCTGCGCCAACTGCTGCCCCTGCGGCGTTTGGGACATGAAGGAGGCCGCGCCCCTCGAATAGAGGGACCGCCTATTGGTCAAAATGCCAGCAAGGACGTCGGGAGCTTTTTCCGGCGTCCTTTTTGCGTGCTACTGTCCGGTGTAAGCCTGCTGATTCCGGCCGTGGTCGGTCAGGGCGTCATAGGCCCGCTGGCGCGCCTCCAGGGTCTTGAGGGCGGCGTCGCCCAGGGCCTTGACCACGTCGCGGACCGTGGAGCAGTGGAGATCGGTCAGGGAGTTGAGGGTTTCGTCCAGCTCGCGGGCTGTCCGCAGGGCTATCTCGCCGTGGACCAGTTCGTGTTCGGTGAGCCGGTCCAGGTGGTCCTGCCACCAGCGCAGGGTTTCGGCGTCGGGCGAGTCCGCCAGCCGGGGATACTTGTAGACGATGTGCAGGAAGACGGTGGCCTGGTTCATGGTGCAGCTGTCGTTGCGCCGCGTCCAGGAGAATTCGTAGCGGATGGTGGAGTGGGTGTGGGCCTGGAAGGTGCGGCCGTCCTGCTCGATGGGCGACTGGAGCATGAGGTTTTCCGCGATTTCCATGGGCGTGAGGCCGTCCACCGGGTAGAATTCGGTGGCGGTGGTGACCACCACCTCGGCCCGGGCGTGGGCCGCGCAGAGCGTCAGGTTGGCCAGCGTCAGGGCGGCCAGGACCAGGGCGCAAGTGCCCAGTGTTCTTCTCGTCGTGGTCGGCGTCATCATGGGGCCTCGATCAGGTGGACGTGTCCGCGCATATGATCATATCGGCGCGGTCTCGGCAAGGCAGATCGGCAGGTATGGCGCGGCGCGACAGAGGTGTCGGAAGCGAGGCGTGACGCAACAGCCAATCGGCTGTTCACGAGGCTGGTCGCGCCGGAAGCGTGGCCGGGCCGGGTGAACAGCCGTCGGGAATGGCTTGTCTTCCGGTGCCGAGGCAGGACCGGTCAGGCGAAGACCGTGGCGGGCATGTAGGGATGCGCGCCTTCGATGACTTCGATGCCCGCCTTGGCGTGAATCTTGGTGACCAGGTCGTCGTAATAGGGACAGTGGTCCACCAGACATGGGCCGACATGAATCCTGGTGGGCTGCTCGTGCAGGGGCAGGTTCCACAGTTTCACCTGGACCAGCCGCTGGACGATGCTCGTGCCAGGGCAGCCGCCGCAGTTGAGGATGCCGATGATCTCGGCGTCCATGCCCTTGTAGCGATCGAAATACCCCTCGCGGCGGTTGAAGGCGACCATGCACCGCGAGCAGCCGATGCACACGTCGTCCATGGTGTTTCGACAGCCGATGATCAGAATCTTCTCCATCGTGTCCTCCGTGCGCGATCCGGCGGGGGAGGCTTCCGGCTCCCCGCTTCGCGCTGGCTAGATGAATCGCGAAAATATCCCGGCGATTCGCTTTCCGTCGTCCGCGCCCGGGGCGGGCGGGATGGCGGCCAGGATGCCGAGGCCCTCGCTGGCCTCGTGGAATTCCTCTTCGGAGAGCGGGCTGACCACGGCCGTGTTGACCATGGCATTGACCATCATGATGTCGGTCACCAGCTTGAGCGGCTCGGCGTCGGGCAGTCCCTGGTCGATGATGACAAAGGAGGGCGCGCCCGCCCGCACGATCTCCAGGGCGGCCGAGCCGGTGGGCGCGAAGACAAGCTCGCACCCCTTGAGTTGTTTGAGCGGAGCCAGGAACGGTCCCAGTTCCTGGCCGCGCGGGGATGCTATGACGATGAGCATGGTTGTTTCTCCGATGTGTGGCGGATGGGTGATGAGGGGTATGGCGGCACGGCGTTTATCCCGAGTTCCGGCCGCAGCAGGAGCCGGGTCCGGCGCAGCCCGAGTGGCCGGGCGCTGAGCCGCAGCAGCCGGTGTCGCCCGGGCCGGGCCCATGGCCTGGCATGGACGGGGCGCTCTTGCCGGTCAGGGAACTAGTGGCGGACATGGCTCTCTGGGTTTTCTGGCTGCCGCACTGGGGGCACAGCACCGGGGCCGCGCTGTGCAGCACGATGGTCTCGCCGTCATAGCCGCACTCCGGGCAGCGGACGTCGTAGATGGGCATGGCGTTCCTCCCTGGGGTGTCGGCGCCGGGACGGCCCTGTGGCGGGCCGTCCCGGGCGCGTGAACCGCTATTGGCCGCCGCCGCAGGTGTATTCCTGCGAGAAGCGGGGCAGCGAGCCATCGATGAAGGCCCGGATGGCTGCCGAGACCGTGGCCGTGCCGTTACCATGGTAGACGTCGATGCCCACCTGGTGGAAGCCCATGAGCGGGCGCATGCCCATGCCGCCCGCGATGAGCACCTTGACGTTGTTCTGGGCCAGATGGTTGACCGGAGCCATGCAGCCGCCCTGCTGGTGCGGGACATTGGGCAGGGTGCGCACATCCTTGACCTTGCCGTCCTCGATCTCCACGACCGTGTACAGGTCGCAGTGGCCGAAGTGGGCGTCGATGGAGGCGTCCATGCCGCCGGGGGCGACGGTGGGAAGGGCTACGAGGGTATTCATATTCGAGTCTCCTTGGCAGGTTTTTTTGTGTGTTGAATAGAAAAGTTCCGGACGAGCCGCGTCCGGGACCAAAAATTGTCGTTAGGTCGCCTTGTCCGCGTCGAGCAAGGCCAGGGTGTCTGTCCAGGCTGCCTTGAGTGTGGCGGAAAGATCGCCATGTTCGTATTCGGTCACCACCTGCCGGTTGACCATGGCGTCGGTCACGGCCCGGTCGTGGGGAATGCGGCTGATCACCGTGTATCCCTTGCCGGTGCTGTACGACTCGATGGCGTTCGTTTGTTCCGGGTTGATGTCCCACTTGTTGATGATCACCCCGACCTTGACCTTGAATCCGTCGCACAGCTCGGCCACGCGCATCAGGTCGTGGATGCCCGATGGCGTGGGCTCGGTGACGAGCACGGCCAGATTGGTCCCGGCCAGGGAGCTGATCACCGGGCAGCCGATGCCGGGCGCGCCGTCCGAGAGAACCAGCTCAAGGCCGCGTTCCTCGGCGATGGCCCTGGCCTGCCGCTTGAGCAGGGTGACAAGGCGCCCGGAGTTCTCCTCGCCCGGAAAAAGCTGGGCGTGGACCATGGTCCCGAAGCGGGTGTCCGAGACATACCACTCGCCGCAGTGCCGTTCGGGAAAGGCGATGGCCTGTGCCGGGCACAGCTCCACGCAGACCTTGCACCCCTCGCAACGAAAGGGCAGGACGCGATAGGCGGTGTCGGTTTCGTTTTCAGGTCCGGTGATGGCGTGAAACCGGCACAATTCTGCGCACTGGCCGCAGCCGGTGCATGCCTCGGGATTAATGACCGCCTCGTGGCCGGACATGAATTGGTGCTCTGCCAGATGGCGCGGGGTGAGGAGCAGGTGCAGGTCCGGGGCATCCACGTCCAGGTCGCAGAAGATCGCGTCCTCGGCCAGATGGGCAAAGGCCCCGGCGATGGACGTCTTGCCCGCGCCGCCTTTGCCGCTGATGACCACTATCTCGCGCATGCCGCCTCCCTGGCCATGGCGGCCTCGCGCATGTTCCGGCGCAGTTGGCGGAATGTCCCCCTGAGGGGAGCCACGGCCCGGGCCACCACCTCGCCGCGCGAATAGGCCTCGGCCACGGCGCGGTCAAAGGGGATCTCCGCCCAGATGGGGATGCCCTTGTCCGCGCAGAACCGTTGGACCGAGTCGTCGCCGATACCGGCCCGGTTGATGACCGCGCCCATGGGGATGCCAAAGGGCGAGAAGGCCTCCCAGGCGAGCTTGAAATCGTGCAGGCCAAAGGGCGTGGGCTCGGTGACGAGGACCACGCAGTCCGCATCGATCACCGCGCTCACGGCCGGGCAGCTGACCCCGGGCGGGGCGTCCACTATGATGTCGGCCTTGTCGTCTTCGGCAACCATGTCCGCGAACAGGGCCTTGACCTGGCGCATGAGCGGCGGGCTCATGGCCTCGCCCACGCGCAGGCGGCCCATGATGAATCGGACGTTGCCCGCGCGGCCGTGGCAGATCTCGCCGAGCTGTCGTCTGCCGGGCGTCAGCGCGCCTTCCGGGCAGACCGTGAGGCAGCCGCCGCACCCGTGGCACATCTCCGGGAAGATGAGCAGGGTCTGGCCCATGACCGTGATGGCCTTGAACTGGCACAGGGTCGAGCAGGCGCGGCACAGGGTGCATTTGGACTCGTCCGCCTCGGGTATCTCGATGTATGCGGGGTCGGTCCGGTGGATTTCCGGCTTGAGGAAGAGATGCAGGTTCGGCTCTTCCACGTCGAGGTCCACGGCCGTGACCGGGCCGTCCCACAGGGAGACGAGCGACGAGGCCACGGTGGTCTTGCCCGTGCCGCCCTTGCCGCTGGCAATGGCGTAGATCACTTGTTGGCCCCTGCCGGTTTGTTGGGGGCATCGGCAAAGGAGACCGCGCCGGTGGTGTAAAGCCTGACCGCCTCGGCCACGCTGACGTTTTCCACGTCTTGCCCGATGCGGATGCCCGCAGCCGTCAGGGCGGTGAAGGCCTTGGGGCCGACATAGCCGGTGAGCACGGCCTGGACGCCCGCGTTGGCCAGGGTTTCGGCGGCCTGGATGCCCGCCCCCTGGGCCAGGACCTGTGACGCGCCGTTGTCCACATAGGTGGTTTCCATGGTCTCAAGGTCCACCACCACGAATCCGGCTGCGCGCCCGAAGCGCGGATCGACCCGGTCGGTCATGGCCGGGCCTTCGCTGGTGACGGCCAATTTGCGGATGCCGGTATCGGTTGCGGCGCGTTGCCGCGCCTGACCGGCCTGGGCAGTTCCGGAAACGGCGTCAGGCTGCGCGGTCATGCCGCGATTACCGCCACCCATTCCACGACCGCCGCCGCCCATGCCGCGACCTCCTCCCGCTCCACCGACGCCTGCTCCACCTCCGCCGCCCATTCCGCGGCCTCGGCCGCCTGCGCACCTCGGGGTGCCCGACAGTCCCTTGTTCTGTGGCATGATCATTCTCCCGTGTTGCCGTCTTCAGTTGGTGAAGGCGTGGTTTCTTTGTCTGGCGTTTCGCCGGGTGCGGATGGCATCTGGCAGCGGCGTCTGCGCCTGCGTTTGCAGCAGGTTTCGGAAGCGAGCAGGTAGTCGCCGCCGTCCACGCGGATGGCCTTGCCCCCGGATAGGGCCATGGCCACGGTGGTCCGGGCCTCGGTCAGGATGCGGCTCAAGGTCGGGCGCGATACGCCCATCCGCCCCGCCGCCTCCACCTGCTGCATCCGCTCGCCGTCCACGAGCCGGAGGGCTTCAAGCCCTTCCACGGAGAGCACCAGGCTCTCCAGTTCGCGCATGGGAATCCCCTGCGGCTTGTAGAACACCGCGCAGGGCTCCGCCTCGACCATCCGCATTTTTTTCCGCCTGCCCAAACCTTCCCCCTTGTGTGAGCGTGTGTTCATGTGATGATACGACCATGCTTCCGATTGTCAAGCACAAAAATGGGCATATGTTCAAAATAAAACAACCCCTGGTCGGGGTTGAAGATGTACCGTCGGCTCCTGCGATGAGCCGTGAAGCGGGATGAAACGTATGGAGATAAAGAGAGTTGCGGCTTTGCAGCGCGCCTTGAGGCGGGTCGAAACTCCTCCGGCCCGACATGGCGGTCCGTCATGGCGGCCCGGAGGAGTGATGCCCTGGTACCTGGGGCGGGAATCGAACCCGCACAATCCGAGGATTACGAGATTTTAAGTCTCGGGTGTCTACCAATTCCACCACCCAGGCGTGGTCGCGCGGGTGGGCTGGCCTTGCGGTGCCCTGTCCGGCGAGGGTTTCCCCATTATCCCGCAACGCGGAGCGGCGTCAATGGTTTTGCCCGATGGGGCGGGGCGAGGGCTGAGCGGAGAGGGCGGGAAGACGCTGTGATCAGGCAAAAAGAGAGGGCATCCCCGGGGAGGTGGGAATGCCCTCGGAACAATGAGCACAGGGGATGGATGCCTCCTGAGGAGAATGGTGGTCCGCGGAGGTCGCAGTGCTCATTGAACTATGGTCGTGAAATAAGATTCCTATTTTCTCGACTGTATACAATCATCGTTGACCTGACAATTCAATCCTACGCCATGTTGTGCGCGGAGACTATCAACATACCGCAATTGCTGTCCGATTCATGAAAAATTCAGGATTCGGACAATCAATTGAACAGGGCCAGGTAGTTGGCGAAGAGCCGGGGGCTGACGCGAGAGTACTGGTCGAAATCCGAAATGAACTCCAGGCCGGGTATCAGGGCGCGGACCACCGGGATTCCGAGGTCCTTGCGGGTCAGGTCCACATAGGCCGGGCGCAGGCCGTTGGCCGCCAGGGTGGCCTCAAGAACCATCAGGTCGCCCTCGGCGCTGCCGGTGGAAAGGTCGGGCAGGTCCTCGAGTCGTCGCACGTGCAGCCCCTCCGGGGCCGGGCCGCTGGCCGGGCCGGGGTGGGGATACGGCGTTTCGGTCATGGCCGAGAGCAGGGCGGCGCGGCCATTGAGTGAACAGCCCGAGCCCTTGTTGACATCGCCCCTGGGCCCGAGGACCACGGACTTGTAGCAGGGCACGCCAAGCTTGGTGGTCACGTCCATGAACCAGAGGTGGATGCCGTCCGCCTCGTAGGCGGCCAGCAGCCGGGCGATCTCCGGGTCGTCGCTGGTGACGCGGAAGCAGCGGGCCGGGTCGAAAAGCGTGGTGGCGTCGCTGTCGCGCTCCATGGCCTCGGTCAGGGCGGCCACCTTGGCCTCGGCCAGGGTGTTGCCCGAGGCCAGGCCCGTGGACCCGAGGGCCGAGAACAGGGACTGCTCGTCAAGATTGCAGAAGAGGAACACCAACTGGGCGGGCACGAGCAGCGGTGCCGTGCCGCCCTGGCCGTCCGGGGCGTGGCCAGTGAGCCAGTGGAGCTTCTGGCCCGCATAGGGCACTTCAAGGCGCATGGCGCGCAGGTCCAGGGTCTCGGCCTCAAGATCGTCCAACGCGGCGTGGACCAGGGGGTAGTCCGTGGCATAGCCCAGAACCCCCTTGGGGCCGAAGCTGGCGTAGGACGAAAAGCGCTCGGCCATTTCCATGGCATAGGACGCCTCGGCCCGCTCCGGGGTCAGGCCCCGGCCATAGCAGGTCTGGATGCCTTCGAGGCTGTTGTTCATGCGGCCGTTCACGCAGCGGGTCTTGGGCATCCAGTGGCGCAGCCGGGCCACGGGGGAGAGGGACGCCTTGTGCTGCATGGCCGGGCCGAGGAAGGCGTCCGCCTTTTCCAGAGCATTCAGGGCGCGCTCGATGGTCTGGGCCAGGGGGCAGCGGGGATTCTCCGGCGGCAGTCGGTCTGCCAGGGCGCGGCGGGCGTCTGCGGCCGGGACCGGCGCAGGTCGGTCGAGGTCGGCCCGCGAATAGAGGAGAGGCAGCCCGGCCACGTCCGGTGCGGGCAGGGGTGCGAGGTTGAAGATGTTGTCGCAGAACAGCTCGATCCACTGCCGGTGCAGGGGCTGGTCCTCAAGCAGGGCGGAGCGGATGTGGATGGCCGGGGTGTGCGGCAGCAGCCCGGCCGGGTCCAGCCCGTCGAACAGTTGCAGCAGATGGGCCAGCCGGTCGTGACACAGGCAGGCTTCAAACATGATGGCTGTCATGACCGGGTCGGACGCGCCCTTGTCGCGCATGATCTCCCTGATCTGCTTTTCGAGCTTTTTGGGCCGGAATTCCTTGAATCCCTGGAGCACGAACTCGTGCATGAAGTCGTCGTAGGGGAACTTGCGCAGATGGGCGACCATTTCATTGAAGCTCAGGTTCGGTTCGGGCAGGGCGGCGAAGGTTCCCACCCCGTAGTCGGTGTTCATCATTTGCAGTTTGTAGCGCATGGTGGTCCTTCGGTTGATTCCCCTTTCAATTTGCTGGCGATTCGCCGTACATGGAGGCAGCGGCGGCCGGACAGAGAAATCCCGAGTGGTAGGCTATTGTATTGAGGCGACGAGTTCAAGGCGCAAAAGCGCAAAAAGAGGTATCGCGTGATGGACGGGCGCAAAGGTGGCGCATGGCGCGTGGTCGTGATCGGGGCTGCCCTGGCCGCGCTGGGGGCGGCCTCGTGGGCCATGGAACACTGGGGCGGCGGGGCCATGACCCGGGTATTGGCCTTTGTTTCGGACCAGGGCGCGTTCGCCGGGCTGGTTTTCCTGACGATCAACGCCCTGGCCATCGTGTTGCTGGTGCCCCAGTCGCTCTTCACCGTGGCCGCCGGAGCCCTGTTCGGCTGGAAATTCGGAACCCTCTGGGCGAGCCTGGGCATGACCCTGGGGGCCACGGCCGCGTTCCTGGCCGCTCGTCACGGCCTGCGGGGCGTGGTGGCCGCGCGCTACGGCCAGCATCCGGTGTTTCTCGCCATGGAGCGGCTGAGCCGGACCCATCCCCTGCGCGTGGTGGCCCTGAGCCGACTGATTCCCGTGGTGCCGTTCCCCCTGGCCAGCTATTTGCTGGGCATGACCGGGGTCCGGCCGCTGCCGTACGTCTTTTTGACCTGGCTGTGCATGCTGCCCGAGACCATGCTCCTGGCATCGGGCGGCCACTTGATCCACTCGGGTATCACCGGCCGGGCCTCGGCCGAGGCGGCGGTGGTCGTGGTGGTGGCGGGTGTCGGCCTTGCGGTGGTGGCGCACCGGGTTTCCCGGCGTGTGCGCGAGGTCGGGGAGAGAAATTAGCCTTCGACAGACCGGGCCAGCCGCTCCACCCGGGGCAGCATGGCGCGGGCCATGGCCTCCACGCCTGCGGCCGAGGGGTGCAGCCCGTCGAGCAGGGTCAGGTCGGAGTTGCCGAAGTAGGGGGCCAGGATGTCCGGGAACAGGTCGAGCCCGTATTGCTCGGCCAGGGAGGGAAAGATGGTCTCGAAGGCGTCCCGATACTCGTCGTCCTGGGCCAGGGTGGCGGAGATGCCCGCGAGCAGCACCGGGATGGCCCGGGCGCGCAAGGTCTCGATGATGGCGGCCAGGGTCGCCCGCACCGTTTCCACCGGCTCGCCCATGAAGCAATCGTTGGCCCCGAAGGCCACCACGGCCGCGTCGGGCCGGGCGGCGAGCACCTGACGGATGCGGGCAAGCCCGTCCCCGGCGGTGTCGCCTGACACGCCGAAGTTGAGGCAGCGGGCGGGCACGCCACCTTCGCCGAGCAGTCGTTCAAGCACGGCCGGGAGTGCCTCGTCGGAATGCAGGCCGTAGCCTTCGGTCAGGCTGTCGCCGAAGCAGGCAATGCGGACCGGGCCTGCCACGGGGAGCCTATCCGTTGATCCAGCGGCCGACCCTGGCCGTCTCCTCGGCCCAGTCGCGGCTCATGCGCAGGGCGAGGAACTGGGTGAAGACCACGTCGAACATCTCCAGGCACCGTTCAAGCAGGAACATTTTCTCCAGAAACTTGGCGTCCGGGTCGTCGCCCTCGTCGTCCTTGGCGGATATTTTCGGCGGTTTGAGGCCCGAGAGGCCGAAGTCGGCGGCGCTGACCTGGACCAGCCACTGGTCCTGGTCCATGGTGAAGAGCAGTTGGGCCTTGTTCACCTTCTTGCCGGTGCGCAGCCCGGTCTTGGCCTCGGTCAGTTCGCCGCGCGGGCTGGAGACGGTGGCCGTCTCGATCCCCTCGCCCTCGCCGCCCTGGACCGAGACGCGCTGCTCCATGTGCACGGTGAAGGTGCGCTTGTCGGCCAGGGAGAAGAGGACCGTGTCGTTGTCGGTCTTGAACCACAGCCAGGTCAGGAAATCCTGGCCCAGCAGGACGTTTTCGCGTTCGACGAGTGAGAGATCCATGGCGCTTCCTTATGCGAAGATGGTGGGTTCGAGGTGTTCAAGTTTTGGGGCCGCTTCTTCGCCGAGGATGTCCATGGCCATGAAGAACGGGGTCAGCGGCTCAAGGTGCAGGTCGAAGGTGAGGGTGAAGTAGTCCTCGAACAGGGCGCGAACCTTGGCGTTGGTCGTGGCCAGCAGGATGCGGTTTGCGGTCGGGTTCCAGATGGCGTCGAAGACCGCCGGGATGGGAAAGGTGCGGGCGCGCAGGCGCAGGGTGACCTGCTCCTTGATCTCGCGCTTGCGGTCGCGGGAGACGAAATTCTTGCCCTGCTCCTTGTTCTGCGCAAGTTCCTTGTTCAGGGCGATGGTGGTGTGCTTTTTGAGCACTGCGGGCGGAATGCGGCGGGTGTCGAGCCGCAGGGCAAAGGCGAAGTAGTCCGCCTTTTCCGGGGGCGACTGGGTCCAGTTGAGGTCCAGCATGTCGTCGATGCTGGTCCAGCCGAAGGAGCGCTCCTCCGCCGTGGCGTCGATGTCCACGAAGCTGAACTGGCGCAGTTTCTCCGGCACCTGCCGCAGCAGGTCCGAGGGCACGTCCTCCATGACCCGGTAGCGTGTCAGCCCGAGGCTGGCGGATAGGATGCTCACGTATATTTCCTCCCGAGATGGCCGTTTTTTCCGAGCCCTTGAGGTATGATCAATCGGGGTCGATGTAAAGGGAATTTCGGGTCGGCGCGCCCGACTTGCCGGGGGCCTCTTGTCTTCTCGTGCCGACACGGCTACAGTTGGTCCAAACAGGAGACATCATGCAAAAACAAGCCGTTGAGGACCTGATAGCCTTTCTTGAGGAAAGGGCCGCCCGGGTGCGGGAGCTGGAGCGCCAGGGCGAGGCCGTCCTGGCCGCCGAGGGGCAGCGCGCCTTTCAGGCCAAGGCCGAGGCCAAGGCCGAACTGCTCGCCGCCTTGAGCGCAGACGCCTGGAAATACACCGAGCGGCTGGACGGGGACAAGGGCACCGAGGTGGCCCGGCGGCTGGAGCAGTTCTCCACCAGCGCGAGCACGGCCCTGCGCATCGGCAGCGTCTTTTTCATGACCGCGCTGCTGTATCCCGAGGACCACAAGCCGGGCGAGCTCAACGACCTCGAAGCGCTCATCGCGGGATTGAAGCGAAAGATATAGCCGGGAAGGCGGCTCTCAGGCCGGGACCTTGAAATCGCGGTCCCTCTGGGCGGTCTTTCTGGCTGCCTGCTCCTTCTGGCCGCGCAGGACGATGGCGTGGACAGCGTCGTCCTGGGCGCGGTCGAGGTCCACGAAGGCGCAGCCCACCGAGCCCCGGTCGTGGCGTCTGACCTTGCACTGCACGTCCTTGGCCATCACCTTGCCATCGAGGATGATGGTCATGACCAGATCGACCCCGGCCTTGATGCGCGGTTTCTCAAAGGCGAAGCCGAGGCCGGTGGCGCTGATGTCGGTGACAGGGTATCGTTTGTTGAGACGGGAGACGTGAACAAAGAGGTTGTCCACCCGGATGCGCAGGGCCTCGCGTTTCTTGGACTGGGCATCCTCGGTCTTGAGGGAGATGCTGAAGCCCAGCGCCTTCTCGTCGATGGGAGCCGCCGAGATCTTTTCCGCTTTTTTCCGTTTCTTCTCAGCGGTCTTGGCGACATTGAAACCAATGGCCTCCTCGCCGCCCTTTCTGGGGGCTGTCGATTTCGCCGCCGGTTTGGACGATTGTTTCGCCTTGCTCGCGGGCTTTTTCCCGCCCCTGGCCTTGGGCTTGGCCCGGCGGGAGAAGAGGGAGGTGAAGAAGTCGAAGAAACCCATGGTTCACCGTCGTGTTGTCGTGAAGCGCAATCGCCGTCAGACCCTATGCAAAAGAGGGGGCTTTGGCAAGGCCCGGGTCAGATTCAGGCGGCCGGGCAAGGCGTATTTTTCCCCGGAAGGGGTTGACATTTCTTGCCTGAAGAGACAAAGAAAAGACAGCATTTCAAGCCACAGACGGGTTGACCGAGGAGGAATAACATGATTGGCGAGCTGCTTTCCGGGATGGCGCACAGCACGGGTGCCGGTTTTGTCGGTGTGTCCCTGATTTTTATCTATCTCGCATGGATTCTGGCCATTGGCGTCATCCGCGTCAAGGAAGCCATGGACGAGGATCACCACCACTAGGCATGATCGGGCGGCTTCGCGCCGGCCTGCGTTTTTCGAAAAAGGGCCGCATCCCGGATGGGATGCGGCCCTTTTCTGGCGTGTTCAAGGCTCAGCGGCTAGGTCTGGCAGGCGGTGGCCCGGCCTTCGAGCACCATGTCGAGCAGGTATTGGCCATAGCTGTTTTTGCTCATGGCGCAGGCCAGCCGCTGCAGTTGGTCCGCGTCGATGAAGCCCATGCGGTAGGCGATTTCCTCCGGGCTTGAGATGATGTAGCCTTGGCGCTCCTGCACCGCGCGCACGAAGCTGGCCGCGCCGTGGAGCGATTCATGGGTGCCCATGTCGAGCCATGCGTAGCCGCGGCCAAGGGTCTGGACCTCTAGGTCGCCGCGCGCGAGGTAGGCCTTGTTGACGTCCGTGATCTCCAGCTCGCCGCGCGCCGAGGGTTTGAGCGCCCTGGCGATGGGGATGACGTCGTTGTCGTAGAAGTAGAGGCCGGTGACTGCGTACTTGGACTTGGGTTTGACAGGTTTTTCCTCGATGGACAGGGCGCGGTAGGCGGCGTCGAACTCCACCACGCCGTAGCGCTCGGGGTCCTTGACCAGATAGGCGAAGACGATGCCTCCCCGGGTCAGGGCGCCAGCCTCCTTGAGGATCGAGCCCAGGCCGTGGCCGTAAAAGATGTTGTCGCCGAGCACGAGGCAGACGGTGTCGTTGCCGATGAAATCCTCGCCGATGAGAAATGCCTGGGCCAGGCCGTCCGGGCTCGGCTGCTCGCGGTATTCGAGGGTGATGCCGAGCTGGGAGCCGTCGCCCAGCAGCTCGCGGAAGCTGGGCAGGTCGTGCGGGGTGGAGATGACGAGGATTTCCCTGATTCCGGCCAGCATGAGGGTGGACAGGGGATAATAGATCATGGGCTTGTCGTAGACCGGGAGCAACTGCTTACTGACCACCCGGGTCAGGGGGTGCAGCCGGGTGCCGGAGCCGCCGGCCAGGATGATGCCTTTCATGGGAGCCTCGCTGGTCCTTTGATTTACTTCGCGCGGGAGTTGGGGTAATCCCCAGTGCACGGACGCCTGCACTATAGGTCCGGGAGAGTTCAAAAATCAACCCGTGACCCGAGCGTCCGGACCAATCATCATCATGAATACGCCATATTTTCAGTTTTCCGGCGGCATCCTTGGAGCCCTGCTCTTCCTGGCCGCGCTGTTCTTCCTCCTGGTCTTCCTGCCCATGAGCATCGTGGCCGAGGCGTTCTCGCGCCTCGGGTTGACCACCTTTCAGGGGGTGCTCATGTTCCTGGCCATCGTGGTGGGCCGGAGCGTGAATATCCCGGTCTACACCAGCCAGCGGCTGGTCATGGTGCGTCGACCCAGAATAGTGACCTGCACCATGGACCGGGCCGGACACGCCTCCTGCCTGGACGAGGAACCCGCCAACGAGTTGAAGAAGCAGGTCTTTGCCGTCAATGTGGGCGGCTTTGTCCTGCCGCTGCTTCTCAGCCTGACCTTTGTGCTGGGCACGGCCCAGGGCGCGGCCGCCGAGGGCTGGGGCTGGATCGGATTCGCCCTGGTCGTGGTGGCGGCCGGTTGCTACGCCATTACCCGGCCCCATCCCCTGACCGGGCTGCGCGTGCCCCTTTTCATGCCCGCGCTGATGACCTTTCTCTCCGTCTATTTCTTCGTGCCCGAGCCCATCCGCCCGCTGGCCGCCTACGTGGCCGGAACCATGGGCACCATCCTGGGCGGCAACCTGGCCCCCCTGCTCACCCCGCGCATCCGAAACCGCATCGCCACGCCGCTGGTTTCCATCGGTGGGGCTGGCACCTTTGGCGGCGTGTTGGTGGCCGGGGTGCTCGCCGTTCTGCTGGCCTGATCCTGCAAGGAGTCGTCATGTCCGAACGATCCGTCACCCTGCGTCTCGCGGTCCCGCTCGCTGCGGGCGAGTGCGTCCACCTCAGCCCGGCCGGGGAGGGTGCGCCGACAGGATGGGCTGTCGCCTCGACCCCGCTGACCGGCCTGCGCGCCGGGGATCGGCTCCGGGGCGGCGATGCGGTCTTGCGGGTGCTTTCGGTGGGCTGGCTGCCGGTCGGTGTATCGGGCGCGTCGCGTCCGCTGCTTCTGCTGCGGGCCGAGGCCGACGCGCCTGCGGGCGAGATGTCCCTGTCTGTCGAAAGGGACGGCTACGCCCTGGCCTGGATCACCCTGAGCGACAAGGGCGCGGCGGGCAAGCGCACCGACGAGTCCGGCCCGCTGGTGGGGACCATGGTGGCGCAGCGGCTTGATCTGGCCCTGGTCCAGGGGTTTGTCATCCCGGACGAGGCAGGGCTGCTCAAGGGGCTCATGGCCGATCTGGCCCTGGTCCAGGGGTTCGACCTGATCCTGACCACCGGAGGGACCGGGGTCGGCCCCCGCGATGTCACGCCCGAAGCCACCATGGCCGTGATCGAGAAAAGATTGCCCGGATTCGAGCGGGCCATGACCTCGGCCAGTCTGGCCAAGACGCCGCACGGGGCCATCTCGCGCGCCGTGGCCGGGACGCTGGGGCAGGCGCTCATCGTCAACATGCCCGGCAGTCCCAAGGCCGTGGCCGAGTGCCTGGAGCCGCTCCTGCCGACCCTGCGTCACGCCCTGGAAAAACTCCAGGGCGACCCCTCGGATTGCGCGGCTTTGCACAAGTAAATCCATTGTTTTTGTGGTTGCAGACCCCGGGAAGACTTGATAACTATGTCGGAATGGATTGTTGCTGGTGCAACAGAAACACCAAATCATAGCAGGAATGTCACTATGCTCCTTATCCGGTCATTGATCATGACCCTGGCCCTGGCGGCCCTGACGGCCCTGGGCACTCCGGCGATGGCTGTGGATGCGGACCCCGAACCCGGGGCGGAATCCCAGGCCGCGGCCGAGAATTATTCCGGGTCCTTCGACCTTGAGCGCTCCGTCAAGCGAGCCCTGGCCCTCAACCCGAACATGACCGCCATCCGGGCGCAGCTCAAGGGCTCGCAGTTTGGCACCCGCTCGTCCTTTGGCAAGTTTCTGCCCTCGGTCGGCGCTGGCTACGGTTACACCTACTACGACCGCAGGCAGGTCACTTCGGGCAAGCATGACGACTGGGTCGCCAACGTCAATGTCAACCAGCCGGTCTTCAAGGGATTCAACCTGCTTGCCACCTGGCAGAAGTCCAAACTGACCGAGGAGTCCAATGCGGCGTCGCTGGACAATGTGGAGCTTTCCCTCATAGCCAGCGTCCAGTCCAACTTCCTTTCGCTGCTCAAGGCGCGCATGGACGTGAAGAGCGGCGAGGATTCCGTGGCCCGTCTCGAATCCCAGCTCAGGGTCATCGACGCCTTTTACGAGGTGGGCCTCAAGCCCAGGTCCGAGGTGCTCGACGCCGAGGTCGATCTGGCCACCGCCCGGCAGGACCTCCTGATCGCTCGCAACAATGTCCTCACCCAGCAGGCGCAGCTCAACACCCTCCTGAACATTCCCCTTGAGGTGGATGTGGATTACGTGGGCGAGCTTGAGCACATTCCCTTTGACCTGACGTTGCAGGAGAGCCTGAACCGTGCCTACAAGAATCGGCCTGATCTGGTCATCGGCCAGAAGAGCGTCGAGATCGCCGAGAAGGACTCCACCATTGCGGCCAGCAGCTTCTACCCCCAGGTGGAGGCCGACTGGAACTACTACAACAAGGGCGTTGACGCGGGCTTGAACCGCGGCAATTCCTATCCCTACACCTCCAAGGAGTATTGGACCGTGGGCGTTGGTGCCACCATGTCCATCTTCGAGTGGGGTGCCGACTACTACGATTACAAGCAGTCCGAGGAGACCATCAAGCAGGTGCAGGCCCAGCTTGAGGATACCCGGCTCAACGCGGGCTTCGAGGTCAAGCAGGCGCTGCTCAACATCAATGAGGCGGCAGACCGCATCTCCGTGGCCCAGAAATCGGTGGAGGCGGCCGAGGAGGCCTACCGCATGGCCGTGGCCCGGTATCAGGCCCAGGTGGGCACCAACACCGACGTGCTCAACGCCCAGGCCCGGCTGACCACCAGCGAGGCGCAGCTCTCACAGGCCCTGGCCGACTACGGCACGGCCATCTCAACCCTCTATGTCGCCATGGGCGAGAAGAATCCCGGCCTGGACACCGGGCGGTAGCCGTGATGTTCGCCCGCCGCACCAGAACGTGGCAGGCGCGGGGCATGGTCTGCGAAAAGTGTGGACTGGAGCTTGCGGCCCACAGGGGTTGTCGTGAGGTGATCCTCCGCTGCCCCTCCTGCGGCGCGGTGTACACCCTCGATCAATACGCGCCCGCGATGGACGACGACTTTGAGGAGGAGATGGGATTTGTCCCCATGGACCGGATTTGATTTCAGCCTGAAAAGGTGCCTGCAACGTGCGGCCAGCGTCATTTCGTTGGCCGCCGTTTTCATTTGCGCGCTCTGGATCGGGCCGCTGCTGGCGGGCGACCCCTCCTGGGAGCCCCTCAAGGAGCGGCTGGTGGCCGACGGCCTTGACCGCGCCCGGGTCGAGGCGCTCTTTGCGGGCGACGATCTGACGTTTTCGTCGGAGATCATGGCCAGGAAGATGAGCGCCCTGCTGGAGACGCGTCTGGCTGGACGCAAGCCCGGCCCGGCCCCCAAGCCCCAGGTCATGGAGCGCTATCTCAATCCCATCCTGCTGGCCGGGGCCTATGCCTTCCACCGCGAGCAGGACGAGTTGTACAGGACCATCGAGGCGCGCTACGGCGTGCCCGGAGAGGTGCTGACCGCGCTGATGCTCGTGGAAACCCGGCTGGGCACGCAGGTGGGCAAGTACAAGGCCATGACCATCCTGGCCAACATGGCCCTAGCCCGCGACCTCGCACTGATCCGCTCCCATATCGGTCGTGACGATCTTTCGCCGGAGAACGAGGCGTGGCTGGCCGGGCGCACGGAACAGAAGGGCAACTGGGCGTATGTGGAGCTGAAATCCCTCATCACCTATGCCGACCGCAACGGACTCGACCCGCTGACCATGCCAAGCTCCATGTACGGGGCCATCGGCCTGTGCCAGTTCATTCCGTCCAGCGCCGTGGCCTATGGACGCGACGGCAATGGCGACGGCCGGGTTGATCTCTTCGACATGACCGACGCCCTGCACAGCATGGCCTACTTCATCCAGCGCCACGGCTGGCGGGAGGGGCTCGATCGCGAGGCCGAGCTCAAGGTCATCTACCGCTACAACCACTCCGAGAGCTACGCCCTGACCATCATGGCCGTGGCCGACAAGCTGCGGAAGACCGCCGAGTTCTTCGGCAACTAGTCGCCGTCGATGAGGCTGTTGTAGAGGTTCAGGCTGCGTTTGAGGAATTCGTCGAAGGTGAGTTGTGACATGGTCCTTTTCTGCGCCTCAAGCACCGCGTCGCGCAGGGACGTGTCTCTGATCAGGCTGGCCAGGGTGTCGGCCATGCCCACGGGGTCGCCCGGCTCCACAAGCATGGCCGGGGCGGTCAGGTCCGGCATGACACCGACGTTGGTGGAGACCAGGGGCCGCTCGGCGGCCATGATTTCGAGTCCTGCCCGGGCGATGGTTTCGGACCACAGCGAGGCCACCACCCCGATGTCCAGCGCCGAGATGCAGGCGGGCACGTCCTGGCGCTCGCCGCTGATGCGGGTGATGTCGCCCAGGTTGTGCGCATCGATGGTGGCCCGGATCTGGTCGCTGGTCATGGCCGTGTCGAATCCGACGAGGAAGAGGCGGACATCGGCGTGTCCGGCGTCGCGCAGTCTCGATACTGCCTCGATGATCTCTTTGTGGCCCTTGACCCGGTCGAAGCGGCCCACAAGGCCGACGACCACATGGTGGGGCGCAAAGCCGAACTCGGCCCGGACCCGCTCGCGCCCGGCCGCATCAAAGGCGAAGCGGGCGGTATCCACGCCACCGTGGATGAGCCAGAGCCCGTGGGCCGGGGTGCGCATGGTGTGCAGGAAGAAATCGGCCATGCGTCGGTTGGTGACCACCACGGCGTCGGCCACGTCGGCGTGAATGAACCGGTTGAGGAAATCGCTGCGCGGCGGCCGCTGGTCGCCCCGGGTGCGTACGAGCCTGAACCCGAAACCCAGCAGCTTGAGCGCGCCCCACAGGAAGAACCCTTCGCCCCGGTGACAGTTGACGATGTCCGGGCGGTGCGTTCTGAGCAGGCGGATGATGTGTCGTGTGGCGGCGGCGAAGCGCAGGGGATTGTTGGTGTTCAGGTCCACGGCCACGGTGTTCAGGCCCATGCTTCTGGCCATTTCATCGGGCTTGGTGTTGCCCTGAGTCAGCACGGTCACCTCGTGCCCGGCATCGGCCAGCAGGCGGCTTAAGATCAGGGCGTACCATGCGGTGGCGTTGTGCCAGCGCACGTTGATGACTTGAAATATTTTCATTGATTCCACCGGTCGAGAGTTATCGATTGCAACCATGACAGGTCGCGACCGCGAAAGCAAGGGTCAATCCCCATGACGGACACGCTGGTTTCCATCATCCTCCCCACTTACAACAGGGCCGGGTTTATCGGCGCGGCCCTGGATTCGGTCTTCGCCCAGAGTTGGCAGCGCTGGGAGCTGGTGGTCATCGACGACGGCTCCACGGACGAGACCGGGGCCGTGCTCGATCGCTACGACGACCCGCGCGTGGTCCGGCTGCGCCAGGAGAACCGGGGGGTTTCGGCCGCGCGCAACGCCGGCATCAAGGCCGCTTCGGGCCGGATGCTGGCGCTGCTTGATTCCGATGACCAGTGGCTGCCGCACAAGCTTATGCGCCAACTGGCCTACATGGACAGGCACGGCTACGACATATGCCAGACCGACGAGATATGGATGCGCAACGGACGCCGGGTCAACCAGAAGGCCAAGTACGCCAAGCCCGAGGGGTGGTTCTTCGAGCAGTCGCTGCACATGTGTCTTATCAGCCCGTCATGCACCATGTTCACCCGGCGCGCCTGGGCGGACATCGGCCCCTTTGACGAAACCATGCCTTCCTGCGAGGATTACGACATGTGGTTGCGCGCCTGCCTGCACTATCCGGTGGGGCTGGTGGCCGAGCCATTGACCATCAAGCACGGCGGCAGGCCGGACCAGCTCTCAAACGCTGTCCCCTGCGCCGACTGGCATCGCATCCGGGCGCTATTCAAGATTCTGCAAGGCGGAAAACTTGACACCCGCCAGCGCGAGGCAGCCCTGGCAGAGTTGGGGCGCAAGGCCTCCATTTATGTGCAAGGGTGCGAAAAACGTGGAAGAAAAGACGAGGCAGAGCGGGTTTGGACCCTGTTTTGCATGGTCCGTGAAGGGAAAGAAGTTCCCCTGAACCCGTGATCCGGCCGTCCGTCTGGCCCTGGCCAATACGGTGCGGACAAAGAGGGAGACAGTGCCGTCCATTGCCAAGCTCATAGATGACCTGCCGGAGATCAGCCAGTCGCGTCTGGTCGCCTCCGGGGTTGGCGTGTGGGTGGCCTGGAAGGGCACGCTGCACAACGCGGTGGAGAACACCTTCCGCGAGTACGGCGCGCTGGTTGTGGCCCGGGAGAGCGACCAGGCCCTGTGGTTCTGCAATACCAACGAGATTTTCCGCGCCCTGGCCCGGCTCCAGATCTGGGCCAGGGTCAATCCGGTCCCGGTCTTCCTGCAAGTGGTGCCGCTGACGCTCCTGATGGGCTACGACATGGAGTATTCCGTGTCCCTGTCCGTGGAGCTGGACAGGCAGGAGTGCCGCGTGCCCGACGACCTGGAGGTGCTCATTCACCCCAAGCTCAAGGAGCGGGTGAGCTCGGTGCCCGGCCTGACCACCGCGGTGGCCGGGATGGCCGACGGGCTGGCCCCGGTGGACTGGCTCGGTCTGCACGCCGACCAGGGGCTCGACTACGAGACCGTGCGCAAATGGTTCTTTGTCATCAAGCCGCTGGGACGGATGTCGGACAAGGACAGCATCCTCGGCTGGCGCGATTTTTCCACCGAAATCGTCGAGCTGCTCAAGCGGCTCGGGCTGCGTTACATTCTGGATGTCAAGGATGGGTTCATCTTCTTTCCCCTCGACAATTTCCGGCTGCTGCGCTCCTTTTGCAGCGAGATCCTGACCCTGATCAAGTCGGTCAAGGATGACCCGGACAAGCAGTACTGGCCCGTGGTCATGGCCGCCGTGTCCCAGGGCGCCCTTCAGTTCACCGGCGATCTGCCCAAGAAGATCGGGCTCGACTGGAACCGGCTGGCTCCCGACTTTCCCCATGTTCGTTTCATGGACGGCTTCCTGCTCTCCGAGTGGTTCCGCATGAACGAGGCCCGTTACGGCACCGACGCGGTCTCTCTTGACTCCTGGTGCACCATCGCCCTGCGCGAGGGTGGCGAGAAGTTCGGGCACGGCACCATGCAGGTGGCCCTGCCCGTGGCCTTCACCGGGGCCGACGGAGGCGAATGCTTCTATTGCGGCCAGAAGAACCACACGCCAGACCTGTGCCCGACCAAACATCTGGCCACGCCCCAGCCCCAGGTATGGCACCTGCTTGCCAAGACCGATGTCAAGGAATTCTCCAAGGGATTCGCCGGGATTGATTCCATGGTGCAGGGCAAGGATTTTGTCCAGGCCATGCACGACGTGGTGCATGCCAAGAACACCCTGGAAAGCCTGTTGGCCCGGGCCGTGTACGAGATCAATTGCCCGGGGCAGATCAGGACGCTCAAGCTGGTCTGGCGCACCCGGGGCAAGGATTGGGGCGAGGGCCTCAAGCAACTGGCCCCCCAGGAGGGGGAGTTTGTCTGGGACGCCATGCAGGGGTTGGTGGACAACGAACGCGCCCAAACCGAGGAGTTGATCAAGCAGGCGCAGATCAAGTATCCGCGCAGCTACCAGCCGCATTCGCTGCTCGGGTTCTGGAACGTGGAGGGGGGCGACCTGGATCAGGCCCTCTTCCATTGGCAGGAGGCGGAGCGGATGAGCTATACCCCGCTCCAGCAGGGCTATTTCGCATACCTCCAGGCCCGGTTGATGGAGGTGCAGGGCAACCTCAAGGATGCCATCAACGGCTATCGACACGCCAATACCTTTTCTCCCACCTGGATAGATCCGGTCTATCGGCAGGCCGTGTGCATGGTCAAGATGGGCTTTACCGGTCAGGCCATGGACATGTTCTGGGACCTGATCGGCCGCGACCCGTTTGTATTCAACCGCATTCTGGTGGACCCCGAACTGGACCGGGGCCGCGTCCAGCTCATGAGTTCCCTGTGGGAGTGGTGGAGCGAGGTGGAGAAGGAGGCCTTGGAGACGCGCGAAATCGTCACCCGGCTGACCGAGGACATCGGCAAGCGGTTCGACGAGAGCCATGCCTATTTCGAGACGGCCAACGAGGAACTGGAGCGGCTGCGCAAGCTCGGTGCCACCACCAACTTCGTGGCCTACCGGCTCCTGATCCGGGGCGCGGAAAAATTCTCGGCCAGCCTGGACGAAGAGGTCAGGCGCGAGGTCAAGCGCATCACTGCCAATATCGAATACCAGGCCGACCGCGTCAGGACCATCCAGAAGGAGGCAGCCTGGTTCCCCTTTCCCAAGCTGCTGCTGGAGTTCAACAAGGACTTCAACTTCTGTGTGGACAAGATCAACTGGATCAAGACCCAGCCCCTCAAGGATGCCGACAATTTTCGCAAGTCTCTCCGGTTTCTCGAAGAGATAGAGGAGCGCATCGACGCCCTGCAGGGGCGGCTGGTGACGCTGCGCATCATTCGGGACGGCACCCTCTTCGTGCTCATGCTCGGCCGCAATTTCATCTGGTTCGAGCTTGTCGGACTCGGGCTTGCCCTGATCGCCATTCCGAGTCTGCTCTATTTTGCCCGCGATGTGCAGGGCAACTGGATTCTCGAAGTGATCCGAAACCAGCGGTGGGAGTTCACCAAGGGGCTGGTCATCATCCTGAGCATCCTGTGTCTGGCCCTGGCCGCCGTCAAGAGCGCCTTCACCTTCGAGAAACGCAAGCGCGAACTCTTCGAGCAACTTGACGAGGAAATGCGCCAGAGTGCGCCGCGTCGCTACTGATTCTTCATCCACACTCCTTCCATTTGCCGCCATTTGCGGGTAACAATGAAAGCATGCCATGTTTTTTCAGCAAGCGGAGGCGGCATGCACAAACTCGTTCTGGTCCGGCATGGGCAAAGCGAATGGAATCTCGAAAACCGGTTCACCGGCTGGACCGACGTGGACCTCACGGCCCAGGGGGTGCGCGAGGCCGTGGAGGGTGCCCGCCTGCTGCGCGAGGGCGGCTTTGATTTCGATCTGGCACATACCTCGGTGCTGCGCCGGGCCATCCGCACCCTGTGGCTGCTCCAGGAGGAAATGGACCTGATGTGGCTGCCAGTGTTCAAGACCTGGCGGCTCAACGAGCGGCATTACGGCGCGCTCCAGGGGCTGAACAAGGCCGAGACCGCCGCCCGTTACGGCGACGAGCAGGTCTTTGTCTGGCGGCGCAGCTTCGATACCCCTCCGCCGCCCCTTGATCCGGACGACGAGCGCCATCCCGGCCGTGACCGGCGCTACGCCTCCCTTGCGCCGGGCGAGCTGCCGCTCTGCGAGAGCCTCAAGGAAACCATCGCCAGGACCATGCCCTATTGGTTCGAAACCGTGGCCCCGCAGATTCGGGCGGGCAGGCGGGTGCTCATCGTGGCCCATGGCAACTCCCTGCGCGGGCTGGTCAAATACCTCGACGGCATGGACGAGGAGGCCATCACCAAGCTGAACATCCCCACCGGCCTGCCCCTGGTCTACGAGCTGGACGACGATCTCAAGGCCACCAATCGCTACTATCTGGGTGATCCCGAGGAGGCGGCCAGGGCCGCGGAAGCGGTTGCCAATCAGGCCCGGGGCGGGTAGACCTTGCCCGTCATGGACGGGAAACTCTTCACAACCCACCTGCTCGACTGGTACCACGCCAACGGCCGCGACCTGCCCTGGCGGCGTGATCCGTCGCCCTATGCCGTCTGGATCTCCGAGATCATGGCCCAGCAGACGCAGATTGACCGTGTGGTGGGCTATTTCGAGCGCTGGATGGACCGATTTCCCGATCTCGTCACCTTGGCCCAGGCCAGGGAAGAGGACGTGCTCAAGGCCTGGGAAGGCCTGGGCTACTACTCCCGCGCCCGTAATATCCTGCATGGAGCCGTGATACTGGCCCGCGAGCACGGGGGCGTGTTTCCGTCCGATCCTGCCGCCATACGCGCCTTGCCCGGGGTAGGAGCGTATACTGCTGGGGCCGTGGCCAGCATCGCCTTCGGTCTGCCCGAACCGGCCGTGGACGCCAACGTGCTGCGCGTCTTTGCCCGGCTGCTCGACCTGGATTCGCCGGTGAGTCAGGCCCCTGTCCGCCGGACCGTGGAGCAGGCCGTGCGCTCGCTCATCCCGGATGACAGTCCGGGCGATTTCAATCAGGCCCTCATGGAGCTTGGCGCCCTGATCTGCGCCAGGCGGCCGGGGTGCAGGCTATGCCCGGTGGCGTCTCACTGCCTGGCTCGGGCTGCCGGGGTGGCCGAGGCGCGTCCGGTACTCAGGCCGCCCAGGCCGGTCATGCGCATCGAGATGGCCACCGGCGTCCTCGTCCACCAGGGGCGGGTGCTCATCCAGAAGCGGCGGCCCGGCGATGTCTGGCCCGGCCTGTGGGAGTTCCCGGGCGGCTGCCTCGAAGCGGGCGAGACCCCGCGACAGGCCCTGGTGCGCGAGTATCACGAGGAGGTGGAGCTGGCCGTGGAGCCCTTGGACAAGCTCACTGTGGTGGCCTATGCCTACACCCGATACCGCGTGACCATGCACTGCTACCTGTGCCGGTATGTCGGTCCTGGCGAGCCGCGCCCGGTGTTCAACGAGGCGGTGGAGGGCGGGTTTGTCCTCCCGGCCCGGCTGCACGACCACGCCTTTCCGGCCGGGCACCGTCGGCTCATTGAGTTTCTGGAGCGTGACCGCCGTCTGCCTTGACCCCTCTCTGTCGATCCAAAATCCCGAATCTTCACCTCTTTCCTGCTCATTGCCCGAAGAGGCACACTCCTTGCTTTGTCCCTGGCGGAGGCGTGGATTCATGCCAAAATTTTGACCTCGGGAGAATTGCCATGACCATGGGCACCAGTGCGGAGTATGACGCCCTCGCTCATTTGCTGACCAGTGGGCAGGCCAACCAGTCGATGGCCGAAGGCGCGGGCCGCAACGGTCGGCGCGACGGAGCCATGCAGGCCGCCTTTGAGACGCAGATGCGCATGGCGCGGACCCTGTTCGGCGAGAAGGGGAGCTACGGATCGGAACCCGGCGGCATCGGGCTGGACGTTTCCATTGTCAACGACGCCCTGATGTTCGAGGCCCTGTCCACCATCAACCGGCTCATGCGCGACGAGGCCGGACTGTCGTCGAGGTCGGGGGCGATTCGCCCTTCCGGGCAGGATGGCGGTGAAACCGGGCAGGCGGACAAGCAGCCCGTGGCCCGTTCTGGTGCGGACACCGGGGAGGTGGGCGCGCTATCGGCCCGTTTCGAGTCCGGCGGGGCCGGGGTGGCGGCCATCGGGTACGACCGGGTGGGCGGCACCTCTTACGGCATCTATCAGATTGCGTCCAAGCCAGGGACCATGGACAGATTGTTGACCTATCTCGACGAGCGCGCTCCGGCCTGGGCCGAGCGGCTGCGCGGGGCGGGCGAGGCGGATACCGGGTCCACCCGGGGGGCCATGCCCGAGGCGTGGAAGGCCATTGCGGCCGAGGACCCGGAGCGCTTCGGCCGCTTGCAGCACGACTTCATCACCCATCAGAGTTACGCGCCCGCCCGGGCCATGATTCTCGACCAGACCGGGCTCGATTTCGACAACGCGCCATCGGCCCTGCGCGAGGTGCTGTGGAGCACGGCCGTGCAGCACGGGCCAACCGGCGCGGCCAGGATTTTCGGCAAGGTCATCGACCGGTTCGTCACCTCGGCTGGCGAAGGGGAATTCAACGAGAAACTCATCGAGGGCGTGTACGACACCCGCAAGGGGCAGTTCGGCTCGTCCACGGACCGGGTCCGCCGCAGCGTGGTCAGCCGTCTCAACGAGGAAAAGCAGCTGGCCCTGAACCTGCTGGACCATACCCCGCTGAGCCGCATGGTGTAGGTTGCATCGGGAAATGTCGGAAGCAGGGCGATTTTCTGGCGCCGCGGGATATTGACAGAGTCACTCGGGCCTTTCTCGGCAACCTGAGGCGCGGGAAACCGCGCCTTTTTTTATCGCGAAAGGGCTGTCTCGATGTCCGGGTCGAGGTCTACGCGCAGGGTGCCCAGCCGCTTGTCCACCAGCACCTGGCCGTGGGACAGTCCCTTGACCTTGCGCACGTCCTTGATCAGGGCGTACATGACCTCGGCCTTGCCGTCGCTGCGGCTGTGGCTCTTGATGGCGCAGAGCCGTGCGGCCTCGATCAGGGTCTGCTCGGGCACCTCCTGGGCCGGGTGGTCGCGCTTGAGGATGACATGGGAACTGGGCCCGTCCGCCAGATGAAACCAGTAGTCAAAGGGGCTGGCCGCCCGGCCGAGCATGTCGTGGTTGGCGCGTTTGTTCTTGCCGCGCACCAGGGTGAAGCCATCGCTTGAGCGGAAGACCGATACCGCCAGCCCCCGGTAGCGCTTCGGCAGCGGAGCCGGGCCGCCGGGCAGAGGGATGTCGGGGTGGTCGCTTCCGGGCGCGGGGCGCAGTTCGCCGCGCTCCAGCCGGTCGAGCTGGTCCAGCAGTTCGGCGCGCCGCCTGCGCACATGGGGAAACCCCCGTTCGGCCTTGGCCGCCCGCTTGAAATAGAGGGCCATGTTCTCCGTGGGCGAGAGGTGGGGGTTGAGGGGGACGGTGATCGGCCCGTGCTCGGGATGGGTCGTGGGGACCTCGTCCAGGGACCGGGCGTCCTTGAACCGGTACAGTTCGGCCTGGAGCGCCTCTGCCAGGATTTTTTCGCTGGCCAGGGCGTGCAGGCGCGTCTCTTCCTCGTCCAGCCGGGCGAGATTCCTTTTGATCTTCTTGCGTTCGCGCTTGAGCTGCACCTGCTCCGGCCGCTCGGCCTCCATCTCCAGCAGCGGAAAAAGCGTGCGCTGGCCATGGGCGTTGGCCGCCTCCAGGGCCGAGTCGAAGCGCTCGTCGTCCGGGCCGGAAGGCCAGACAAGGGGCGGCGCGTCCGGCCCGGCCGGAAGGTGGAAGCAAGGCGTCGCGCCCGAGGCCGTATCCAGGTAGAGCCGGTGGGCCTCGTCACCCGGCAGGTCGGCCAGCGCCCTGCGCAGGAGCGGCGATATCTGCGGCGCGTCGCGCCAGATGTCGGGATCGTCGAGCACATCGCTGATGGCGGGCCATTCGGGTTCGGCACCGAAGCCGGGCTCCAGTTCGTCTGCCAGGCGCATGCCCTCGCGCAGGTCGAGGACCAGATGGGTGCCGCCGGGCGGATCATGGCGCGGGGTCAGCGTGAGGGCCAGCCGCAGGGTGGGCCAGTCCGCTGTCCAGCCGATGATCTTGCGGTTGCGCAGCCGCTTGCGAAACCACATGGCCTGGGCAGGGGCATCCTGCGGATTGGGCGGCTTGATGGGGGAAAGGAAAAGAAGACCGGCCGATCTGGCCGGTCTGAAAAGCAGATGGAGCGGTTCGCCCGTGTTCTGGATGGTCAGGGTCCAGACGCCCGGAGCCGGGGCAAAGACCTTGTCGATGCGGCGGCCATGGAGCAACTGGCCAAGTTCGGCTGCAAGGAAGCGGAAGAAATTGGCTTCCATGGTTTCACCGGGTGTTGGCGGACTCTGGCGGGCGCGACCAGAGGCCTGTTAGTCGCCCCGGACGGCTTCGTCCTCTTCCTGTTTGCTCTTGCAGTTGATGCACAGCGTGGTCATGGGCCGGGCCTTGAGGCGGGCGATGGAGATGTCATCGCCGCAATCGACGCAGATGCCGAAGTCGCCATCCTCGATGCGGGTGATGGCTTTCTGGATCTTCTTGATCAATTTGCGCTCGCGGTCGCGCAGGCGCAGGGTGAAGGCCCTGTCAGATTCTGCTGTGGCGCGGTCGGCCGGATCGGCGTAGACTTCGCCCGACTCGGTCATGTCCTCGAGGGTTGCCTCGCTCTTGCGCAGGATGTCGTCGAGCATGCCATTGAGGGTATCCTTGAAGTATTGAAGGTCTTTCGCGTCCATACATCTCCCCTGACTGGGCAACGGGTCGGTTGAGGGGTTTCATTGATCCGAAATCAACGAATTAAAGCGCGTAGGTATACCAAAACCGACCTAAAAGTAAAGCCTTTCCATTAGTCGAAAAATTCCAGGGTGTTCATGTGCTCCATATTTGCGGGAGAAATGGAAAAATGGGCTTGACACCTCAAGGGGTCGTGGGTAAACAGGGTTTCGCTTTTACGA
>NZ_JASTWE010000015.1 GCF_030282845.1 Pseudodesulfovibrio pelocollis | reverse complement strand
TTATATTATACAAAAGGTCGCGCGGTAATTACTCTATCGAAAACCAATAATCAAGGAGAGCAAGGTGAAGAGAAGAGATTTATTAACAACATACGATCTCATTGCCAGTAGCTACTCGATATCGAAAGATGGTGATTATTTTATCCATAAATTTTCGCCAAAAAATACTTCTACCATCTATCAAGCTAGAACAACTAGCAGCACTCCAATCATCACCGAGGGAGATCGATACAACATTGGATACTCGGTAGACAATGGCGTAAACTGGGTCGAGGTAACTGCTATCTCAAACTCAAGCAAGACAACACCAGACTCAGCATTTTCCGCCATGGAACTGGCGGGAAAAGAACTCTACGATACCGAAAAGGCGAAGAACGATGCAAGGATTAAATACAACGCAAAAGGATATTATTGGGGGAAAAAATATGCATGGCGCGTTTTTGGAATTGGCTTAGCAAAAGAAGCATTTTATAAGTACCTTAAAGAAATCAAACACCCTTTCATTGAATGTACAGTTTTCAATGTTGACAAAGGGCATCCACCATCAAAATCTATAGCATATTCAGAAAAAGGTCTTAAAGATGCCGTGGAAAATCTTATCAAGTCTGCAAAACCCGTAGGCGCACGCTACAAATCTCCTCACTACACTCATACATTTACTATCAAAGGCTTTAATGCGATCACAGACAAAAAATGAAACAGATTTAATTTTCGCAAGCGTCACCCCCCGCTTTCAATGACCGCGAAGGCCGAGTGGTTGTGGATGGACTCGAAGCTCTCCACCTCAACGCGGTACCAGCGGATCTGGGGGTGCTTGTCCAGGCCCTGGGCGGCGGCGCGGACCACGTCCTCCACAAAGGCCGGATTGGCGAAGGCGCGCTCGGTGACGTACTTCTCGTCCTCGCGTTTGAGCAACGAATAGACTTGGCACGACCCGGCCTGCTCGCCGATCTCGATGAGATCCTCAAGCCAGAGAAAGCCCTTGAACCGGGTCTGGATGCGGACCTCGGCCCGCTGGGAGTGCGCGCCCTCGTCCGAGATGGCCTTGGAGCAGGGGCACACAGTCATGACCGGCACGTCCGCGCCCAGGGTGAAGGTCAGGGTGTCGTCGCGGTATTCGCCGTCCACCCGGCAGGTGTAGTCCATGAGGCAGTCGGCCCCGCTCACGGGCGACTTGCGCCGCAGGAAGTACGGGAACACGAAGCGCACATGGGCGCTGCGGGCCTGGAGCCGCCCCACGATGTCGTCGAGCAGGGTCAGGAAGGTGTTGTAGTCCAGTTCGCCGGACCAATGCTCAAGGGCCTCCACGAACCGGCTCATGTGGGTGCCCTTGAACTCGGCGGGCAGGTCCACGGACAGGGAGACCTGGGCCACGGTGTGCTGGATGCCCGACTCGCGGTCGCGGACGATGATGGGCAGCCGCAGCCCCTTGACGCCCACCCTGTCGATGGGCATGGCGATGTCCGCCACATGCTTTTGTACGTCTTCCATGTGTCATTATTCCGTTGTATCCCGGCGCACGGGCACGAAGGGCGCGCCCATGTCGGGAGGGGTGAAGGCGGGGCCGCCCAGGCGTCGTGCCAGGGGGCCGGGCTAGATCAGGTCCTTGCCCGTGGTGGTCAGGGCGAGGTTGCCGTGCTTGACGCCCTTGGTGGAGATGAGCTGCTGCCCCAGGGTCTTGATGGCGTCGGCGTCGCCCTTGAGGATGATCACCTCAAGGCAGTTGTGATGGTCCAGGTGGACATGCAGGGACGACTGGATGACGTGGTGGTGGTCGTGCTGAATTTCGGTCAGCTTCTGCGAGAGGCCTGACTTGTGATGGTCGTAGACCAGAGTCAGGGTTCCGGCCAGATCGCCCTCGGCCTGCTCCCACTCGCGCTGGACCAGGGTATTGCGAATCAGGTCGCGGATGGCCTCGGAGCGGGTCTGGTAGCTGCGCTCATCGCAATGCTGGTCGAACTTCTCAAGCAGTTCCGAGTCCAGGGACACGCCGAAACGAATGGTCTTGCCCATGCTTCCCTCCGATCAGGTTGATTCAGGATATGGTAACTTCCCACAGGTTCACCGTGGCGTTCTGGCCGCACAGGGCCACTTTCTCCACGGTCAGCAGCTCGGCCGTAAAACCTTCCCGCCGCACCAGCTCCCACACCGGCCGCGACACGGTGCGCACCGGCTCGCCGATCCAGATTTTGCCACCGGGTGCCAACACATGGCGAAACAGGCGGATGAGCGGATCGAAGAAGCGCTTCTCGTAGAGCACGTCGCCGCCCCAGACAAAGTCGAAACCATGGGCGCGCACAGCTGGCTCGCGCCAGTCCATGAGCGTCCACAGCGGCTGGGGGACGTTGTTCAGCGCCGCGTTGTGCCGGGCGAAGCGCACGGCGGGCCACTCGTAGTCAAAGGCCACCACCCGCGCCCCCACATGGCTGGCGATGATGCCGGTCAGGCCCAGGCCGCAGCCGAGGTCAAGGCACATCCTGCCGCACAGCACCTCGGCGTTGCGCAGGATGTGGCGGCCCAGCAGCACGCTGGCGGGCCAGACCTCGGCCCAGTAGGGCAGCCGCTCGTCCGCGCCCAGGTCGTCCTCGCCCATGCGCTCCCAGAGCGCCTCCATGTCGGCCTCGCGATCAAGGAGCCAGACCCGGCCGCCCACCTCCACGCTCACACGCGAAGTGCAGCCAGGCGGCTCGTCCCCGTGGGGCACGGCTTCATGGACGTGGACAGGACGCTTGGAAATCATACGCATGAAGGATGGTACACTCGCATCGTGCCATGGTCAACGATGTTCGTATTACCATTGACCTCCAGGCCATGAAAGACAGCGTGGCGCATGTCCCGGCGTCATCTTTTTGGCGTCTAACGCATGGAATTCGGCCAAAGGACAAAAAGACCGAAAAAGCGTCATAATTTTTACTGTTTTCAACGGCATCGGAGCGTGATATATTTTCCAGATAGCATTTGCCACTCTGAATATTTCCGCCACCATAAGGAGACGAACCCCATGATTCCCGACAATCTTCTCTACGCCAAATCGCATGAATGGTGCAGCATCGACGGCGATGTCGCCACGGTGGGCATCACCCACTTCGCCCAGGAACAGTTGGGCGACCTGACCTTTGTCGAGCTGCCCGGCGTGGGCGACACCTTCGAGGCCGGAGCCGAGATGGGCTCTGTCGAGTCGGTCAAGGCGGCCAGCGAGATATACGCCCCGGTGTCGGGCGAGGTCATCGAGGTCAACGAGTCGCTGGAAGACGCGCCGGAAAAGGTCAACGAGGCCCCCTACGGTGACGGCTGGATGCTCAAGTTCCGCATCAAGGCCGCGCCCGAAGGCCTGCTCGACGCCAAGGGCTACGCCGCAGTGGTCGAGTCCGAGAGCCACTAGCGCCACGTTTCGCGGCCGGGGCGCTCCCGCTCCGGCCGCGCTGTTTTCACCACCACCCAGCAGGTATCACCCATGCCGTATGTTCCCCACACCGAAGACGAAGTCCGGGAAATGCTCGCCACCATCGGGGTCGCCTCCATCGACGACCTCTTTGCCGAGATTTCGGCCGGAATGCGCCCGGCCAGCTTCGACATCCCCGAGGGATTGAGCGAGATGGAAGTGCTCGCCCGGCTCGAAGGCCTGGCGGGCAAGAACGCCATCGACCGCACCAGCTTCCTCGGGGCCGGATTTTACGACCACTACATCCCGGCCGCAGTGGACGCCCTGACCATGCGCGGCGAGTTCTACACCGCCTACACGCCCTACCAGCCCGAGGCCTCCCAGGGCACGCTCCAGGCCATCTTCGAGTACCAGACCGCCGTGACCCGGCTGCTGGGCATGGAGTGCGCCAACGCCTCGGTCTACGACGGCGGCACCGCGCTGTACGAGGCGCTGATGATGGCCGTGCGCAAGACCCGGCGGCGCAAGATCATCGTCTCCGAGGGGCTCAACCCCATCTACCGGGTCATGCTCGGCTCCTACACCTCGAACCTGGACCTCGAATTCGTCACCGTGCCCCACCTCGACGGGCAGACCGACATGGCCGGGCTCAAGGCGGCCATCGACGACGAGACCGCCGCCGTGCTCGTGCAAAACCCCAACTTCTTCGGGTCCATCAACGACTTCACCGACCTCTTCGCCACTGCCAGAGAGAAAAAGGCCGTGTCCGTGATCTCGGCCTATCCGGTACTTCAGGCCCTGCTCAAGACGCCGGGCGCCATGGGCGCGGACGTGGCCGTGGCCGAGGGCCAGTCTCTGGGGCTGCCCCTTTCCTTTGGCGGGCCGTACCTTGGCATCATGACCTGCACCAAGGACATGATCCGCCAGATGCCCGGCCGCATCGTGGGCCGCACCGTGGATGGCGAGGGCCGCACCGGCTATGTGCTGACGCTGCAAGCCCGCGAGCAGCACATCCGCCGCCAGAAGGCCACCTCCAACATCTGCTCCAACCAGTCCCTGTGCGCCCTGCGCGCCCTGGTCCACATGTGCGCCCTGGGCGAGCTGGGCCTTAGGCGCGCGGCCCGGCTCTCGGTGGAGCGCGCCCATCTCTGCGCCGAGCGGCTCACGGCCATCCCGGGCGTGGACATGCTCACCAAGGGGGCCTTTGGCAACGAGTTCGCCGTGACCCTGCCGGTCAACGCCTTTGAGGTCATCGCCCGGCTGACGGCGCGCGGCTTCGTGCCCGGCTTCCCGCTGGGCAGGTATTACGAAGGACTGGAAAACGGCCTGCTCGTGGCCTGCACCGAAAAGACCAGCGAGGAGCAGATCGGCATCTTCGCCGAGATGCTCCGGGGGGTGCTCAGATGAAGACCATATTCGACACATCCGTGGCCGGACGCGAAGGATGCTGGCCCTGCGAGGGCAAGGCCGAGGAGGCGTACATCCCCTCCGAGCTGCTGCGCCAGGGCGACATAGGGCTGCCTTCGGCGTCCGAGCTTGACGTGGTGCGCCACTTCACCCGGCTCTCCCAGCGCAACTTCGGCGTGGACGGCAACTTCTACCCGCTGGGGTCGTGCACCATGAAGTACAACCCCAAATTCACCGAGGTGGTGGCCGCCATGCCCGGCTTCACCCGGCTGCATCCGGTGCTGCCCCAGCTCCAGGGTGCTGGCGGACAGTGCCAGGGCGCCCTTGAGGTCATGTACGAGACCGAGAAGCTGCTCTCGGAAATCACCGGCATGCACGCCTTCACCCTGCACCCCATGGCCGGGGCGCACGGCGAGTTGACCGGCGTCATGCTCATGGCCGCCTATCACAAGGACCGGGGCAACAAGAAGACCAAGATCATCGTGCCAGACTCGGCCCACGGCACCAACCCGGCCTCTGCGGCCATCGCGGGCTATACCGTGGTCTCGGTGGAGTCCGTGGACGGCATCGTGGACCCGGCCGCCCTGGCCGAGGTGCTGGATGACGAGGTGGCGGGCATGATGATGACCTGCCCCAACACGCTCGGCCTGTTCGAGAGGAACCTGCCCGAGATCGTCCGCATGCTGCGCAAGGTGGACGCCCTGCTCTACTACGACGGAGCCAATCTCAACGCGGTCATGGGCAAGATGCGCGTGGGCGACGTGGGCTTCGACATCGTCCACCTCAACCTGCACAAGACCTTCGCCACCCCCCACGGCGGCGGCGGCCCCGGCTCCGGCCCGGTGGGCGTATGCGAGAAGCTCGAACCCTTCCTGCCCATCTCGCGCGTGGTCAAGCTTGAGGACGGCCAGTTCTTCCTCGACTACGATTACCCGAAATCCATCGGCTACGTGGCCCCCTTCTACGGCAACTTCGGCGTGGTGCTCAAGGCGTATGCCTACATCCTGCGCCTGGGCCGCGCCGGGCTGATCCGGGCCACGGAAAACGCAGTGCTCTCCGCCAACTACATGCGCAAGCGGCTGGAAAAGCACTTCGAGATTCCCTACAACCGCATCTGCATGCACGAATTCGTGGCCAGCGCGGCCGAGCAGGCCAAGACCGGCGTGCGCGCCCTGGACATCGCCAAGGCCCTGCTCGACAAGGGCTATCACGCGCCAACCGTCTACTTCCCGCTCATCGTGCCGGAATCCATCATGATCGAGCCCACCGAGACCGAGAACAAGGAAACCCTGGACCAGTTCATCGACGCCCTCATCGAGATCGCCGAGATGGCGATCACCGATCCGGCGGCGGTCCAGGCCGCGCCGCGCACCCTGCCGGTCTCGCGGCTGGACGAAACCCGCGCCGCCCGCGCCATGGAGCTGACCGATGACCTATGATCTCGTGGTCCTGGGCGCTGGCCCGGGGGGATTCGACGCGGCCGTGGCCGCGGCCGGACACGGCCTCAAGGTCGCCCTGGTGGAAAAGGGCTTCCTCGGCGGCACCTGCCTCAACCGGGGCTGCATTCCCACCAAGCTGTGGCTGGGTGCCACCTCGGCCATTGACGAGCTGCACAACCAGGCCAGGATGAAGGTCGCCTCGGGCGAGGTGAAGGTGGACTTCCCCGCCCTCCAGGGCCGAGTGGCCAAGCATTTGGCGGGCACGCGCAAGGCCATGGCCATGCAGCTTGGCAAGCTCGGCGTGGAGCTTGTGGAGGGCTTCGGCAGGCTGGCGGGCGAGGGCGCGGTGGAGGTCGAGACGACCGACGGGATCAAGACGCCGGACGGGGTCAGGACGCTGAAATGCGCCAATATCGTCATCGCCACCGGGTCCAGGCCCATCTTCTTTCCGGGCCTTGAGCCGGATGGCAAGTGCGTGCTCGACTCGGACATGTTCCTGGCCATGGAGACCATGCCCGCCTCCCTCATCGTGGTGGGCGCGGGCTTCATCGGTCTGGAGATGGCCCAGGTGGCCCACCGCTTCGGCGCCCGGGTCACGGTCATCGACGCCATGGACCGGGTGGCCCCGCTGGAAGACCCCGAGATATCCAAGGCCCTCCAATCCACCTTCAAGCGATGGAAATGGGACGTGCTGCTCGAAAAGCGCGTGTCCGGCGTCCGAACAGTGGACGACCAGGGAGAGCTGACCATGGACACCGGCGAGAAATACACGGCCGACATCATCCTGGTGGCCGTGGGACGCGGCCCGGTGACCGACGGCCTTGGCCTGGACAGCGTGGGCATCAAGACGCCCATGCGGCGCATCGAGGTGGATGAACACCTCCGGGCCGCGCCCGGCATCCACGCCGTGGGCGATGTCAACGGCATCATCCAGTTGGCCCACGCCGCCTCCCACCAGGGCCATTACGTGGCCGCCCTGGTGGCCGGAAAGACGGACGCCCCCTACGACTCCGGCCCGGTGCCCAGCGTGCTCTACGGCGCGCCCGAGGTCATGCGCGTGGGCCGCATGGAGAACGAGGTCCATCTGGCCGACGAGGAATGCGAGGTTTCCCTCGCCCAGTTGGCGGCCAACCCCATGGCCCAGGCCCACGCCGCCACCCAGGGCTTTGTCAAGGTGATCTGGGCCAAGGGGCGCGTGGCGGGCGTCACGGCCGTGGGCCACGACGTGTCGCGCCTGACCACCCCGGCCACCATGATCGTGCGCCAGGGCTGGACGGCCCACGACCTGCACTCCATCGTCTTCCCCCACCCCTCCCTGGATGAATCCCTGCTGGCCGCCCTTCAGGCCGAGCGCATTCCAGTGGAATAGCCATCACCCGACATTCGACCAATGCAAGGGGGGAAGGCCGATACGGCCCTCCCCCTTTTTCATGCGCGATCATTTCCGCTGTCCGGCTATCTGGGGAACGACCCGTTGTTGATGTCCAGACAGGTGCCGTTGATGTATTCCGGGCAGTCGGTAGCCAGCCAGAGGATGGCCCGGGCCACTTCCTCGGCCCTGGCGAAGCGGCCGGTGTACACCGCCTGGAGTATCGCCTTCTTCCGGGCCTCGGGGATGACATGGAGCATGTCCGTCTCCACCGGGCCGGGGGCCACGGCGTTGACCACCACCCCGCTTGGGCCGAGCAGCTTGGCAAAGCTCTTGGTCAGGTTGATCAGCCCGGCCTTGGTCACGCCGTACCAGATGTCCGGGTGGCCGATCTGCCCGGCGATGGAAGCGTTGTTGACGATGCGCCCGCTCCCCTGGGCGGTCATGTGCCGGGCCGTCTCGCGGATCAGGGCAGCCGGGGCCTCAAGATTGAGGCGCAGGATGGTGCGCACCTTGTCCTCGGGATACTGGTCGTACGGCAGGGCGTACATGACGCCCGCGTTGTTGACCAGCACGTCCACGGGATCGAGCCCGGCCACCAGGGCGGGGATGCCCTCCACATCGCTCAGGTCATACTCCACGGCGGTGACGGAGTCGTCCCCGGCCAGGGGGAAGGTGGAAAAATCGCGGGCCACGACCGTGACGTGGCAGCCGCGCTCAATGAACAGCCTGGTGGCCTCAAGGCCGATGCCCTTGTTGCCGCCGGTGATCATGACGTGTTTTTTCATAACAGTGCCTCGCTCCTGTGTTTGATTCGTTTGTCCTGCCCGGAGGATACCCGGACGCTCCCCGGCCGTCCACCCCGCCTGCCCGTATCGCGCGGGCAGACCCCCGGGAAGCTCCCCGGGCGGCTTCCCTTCCGGGGCCGGATGTGATTGAATCGACAAAACCCCATCCGCAACCAGCGAGGCTCCCATGATTCTGGACATTCTGGCCCACGCCGAACAATACGCCGCCCTCAACTCCCGTTTCCAGGCCGCCTTCGATTTCCTGCGCAGGGCCGACCTTGCCGCCCTGCCCGTGGGCCGGGTGGAGATCGACGGCCCGCTCCACGCCATGGTCGCCAAAGGCCCGGGCCGCGCGCCCATGGACGCCCTCATGGAGACCCACGACCGCCATATCGATGTCCATTACGTCCTCGACGGCTGCGAGACCATCGGCTGGAAGGCGCGGCCCGATCTCGGCCCGGCCGCCGAGAACCCGGACCCGCGCTCGGACGCGGCCTTCTACAGCGACAAACCCGTGGCCTGGACCACGCTTTCGCCCGGCATGATCGCCATCCACTTTCCAGAGGACGCGCACATGCCCATGCTCTCGGGCGGCGAGGTGCACAAGGTGGTGGTCAAGGTTCCGGTGGAATGAAGCCAGAGGGCCTGATGGAACCGGAATGCCCGCGAGGGGCGGATTTCAGGCGATGCGAAATCAATCAGATGCGGGGAGACGGGCCGGACGGCCGGGATTCGCCGCCCACGATCAGTGGACGACCTGCTCGTCCGGGTCTGCGGCGTAGAAGCCGCCCTGATTGGGCATCTCCAGGGCCATAAGCCCTTCAATGGACAGATCCGGCCCGGCCCAGAGGGTGCCGGTCACGGCAAAGCCGCGGGCCAGCCGCTTGGCGTGGTCCAGGGCCTGGGCTATCTGCTGCACGTACTGCTCGCGGGGAAAGACGAACTCCGCGTCGTGGGTCCAGTCGGGCATGGACTCCTCGGCGGGCCAGGAGATGGGGTTGCGCAGCCGCCACTTGACCGTGTCGGCCGCGTGGGAGACCACGACACCGTCGTCGATGCCCAGGCAGGAGGGATCGCCGCAGTCGCAGGTGTAGATGAAGAACTCGCCCGACATGGTCGAGGAGGTGACGAGGTCCACCGGGTCCACATACACGTTGGGCTCGTGCAGGAACTGGCCGTCCACCGACAGGTTGAAGTCGATGTAAGCGTCCTCGGGATGCGCCTCGTCAAGGGACAATGTGACGGAAATCCTGATCTCGTTCATGGGCTTTGTTCCTGGGCTCCTTTGGCCGCACGGGCGACCGCCGACAGGCATGTAGCACATTCCCGCACCCTGCACAACGCCGGGGATCACCCCCATGCCCTTGCCCCATGCCCTTGCCCCACGCCCCTGCCCCGATCTCCCGGCCATTTCCGGCCATTTCCTGCCACCGGCCCAAGGCGCGCATACGACTTGAGCCCCGGGCCGAAAACAGGTATCCACAGATTCCTTCCAAGACACCACACGAGGAGACCATCCATGGCCGCATACGAGATCACCCCGCTTACGCCCATGCCCGAATTCGACATCATGTACTTCATGGAAATCGCAGGAGAAACCCGCGTTGACCATGATGCGATGGAGGAATTCGAGCCCTTCTGGGACAAATGGGCCGCCAACAACCTCAAGGCCTGCAAGCTCACCAACCCCGATGGCGAGGGCAGCTTTCTGCTCATCTTTCTCGACCAGGAGGCCGAGGACACCATCGAGGGAATCTGGCAGGACTCGCCCACCCATGGCCTGCTCTTCCACGCCCTGGCCATCACCATGGTCATGAGCGCGGCCCAGGGCTTCGTGCCCGAACTCTCCGACGGCAACTGCGCGCCGCTGCCCAGGCCGGGCGAGGGTGTGCTCGGGGCCTTTGCCGAGCTGGGCCTGACCTGGAACCAGGAGGGCACCGTCAACCGGAAATACGCGGTACTCACGCCCTACCCCTATGTGGGCGGGTGCGAGGTCTGCTATCTGAGCGACAACTGTCCCAAGAGCACGGCCAGGAGCAACTAGCCATGCCGTTCACGGTCAAGGACGTTCTCACCATGCAGGTGGCTCCGGCCCTGGGCTGCACCGAGCCCGTGGCCATCGCCCTGGGCGCTGCTGCCGCCGTGTCGATTTTGCCCGACGAGGGATTCGATTCCATCGAGGTTTTCCTCGACCCCAACGTCTACAAGAACGGACTGGCCGTCTCCATCCCCGGCACGGGCGGCCTCTCGGGCCTGGACATGGCCGCTGCCCTGGGAGCGGCCGGGGGCGACCCGTCCCTGCGGCTCGAGGTGCTGCGCCCCATCGCCGATGGCCATGTGGCTGAGGCCAAAGCCGCCCTGGCCGCCGGCAAGATCACGGTGTCGCTGCTCAAGGACCGCCACGGGCTCTTCGTGCGCAACGTGGTCCGGCGCGGCGACGACGTGGCCGAAAGCGTCATCGAGGGGCTGCACGACAACATTACCAGCCTGACCCTCAATGGGCAGCCCGTGGGCAGCCCGCTGCTCAAGCCCCACGGCGAGGACGGCCACGCCAGGCTCATGGAGATGGAAGAGTGGCTCAAGGGGCTCTCCCTGACCGAGATCATGGCCCTGACCGACCACCTGGACGAAGCGGACTTCGCCTTCCTGCGCGAGGGGGTGGACGTGAACATGCGGCTGGCCGAGCAGGGGCTCAAGTTCGGCCTGGGCCTCGGCGTGGGCAAGACCCTTGAGCGGCTGGTGCGCCAGCGGCTGATCAGGAAGGACATGATCCTGGCCGCCCGCATCCTCGCCTCCAGCGCGGCGGACGCGCGCATGTCCGGGATTCCGCTCCCGGCCATGAGTTCCGCGGGGTCCGGCAACCACGGGCTGACCGCTATCCTGCCCATCTGGGCTGTCAAGGACTTCATCGACGACGCCGACGAAAAGACCGTGCTCGAAGCCATCGCCCTGTCGCACATCGTCACCGCCTTCGTGAAGGCGCACACGGGCAGGCTCTCGGCCATCTGCGGCTGCTCGGTGGCGGCCGGAGCCGGAGCCACGGCGGGCATCACCTACCTGCTCGGCGGCGACGCAACCCACATCGCGGGGGCCATCAAGAACCTGCTCGAAGACCTGGCCGGCATCATCTGCGACGGGGCCAAGGCCGGATGCGCCCTCAAGCTCTCCACCGCTGCGGGCACTGCGGTGCAGGCCGCCCTTTTCGCCCTGCACGGGGTCAATGTCCACGCCACGGACGGCATCATCGGCGACTCGTCCGAGGACACCATGCGCAACATCGGCACCCTGGCCGTGGACGGCATGATCCAGACCGACCGGACCATCCTCGACATCATGCTGCGCAAGCGGCTCACCGAAGAGTAGCCCGACGCGACACGACACGACACGCAAAAGCCCTGCCCGCTCTCGCGGACAGGGCTTTTGCGCACATTCCGAGAAAGTCTAGAAGTAGGCCAGACCCTGCGGCGGGGTCTTGTTCTCGAAGAAGGCGTCCACCCGTTCCTTGTCGGCCGAACTGATGCGCAAGTCAGAAAGGTTGAGCGGTGTCGAGAGGTTGCCGTAGGTCTTGACCGCTCTGTCGATGAAGTCCGCGTCCACGAAGGCGGCCCGGATGGTCACCGGCCGACCGCCCCAGCCCACGGTCAGAGCCATCACCGGCTGGCGGTCCGGCCCCCGGGTGATGAAATTGCCGGTGCGGACCAGACTCTCGATGATCTGATCGGGAAATATCCCGGCCAGCCGACCGAGCTGATCGACAAAGGCGGGCATCACCGCCAGATAGTGCAGGTGGTCAATCTTGCAGGCGATGGACCGGCCGGGCATGTTCAGAATCCAGGGCTCCTCGGCAAAGCCCCGGCCCAGGGCCCGCTGCACCCTCTCGACAATCTCCGCGTAATCCTTGAGCGGCATGACAATCCCCCCGCGATGACGTTCCGGCCGCCCGGGCGGCCAAACAAGGACGCCCCGGCAGGCGGGGCGTCCTCGGATCACTTGGCTTGGGTGGCGAACTGTTGCATGTACCGGGCGTTGAGTTCCGCATTGACCTTGGCTGTAATGGCCTCGACCTTGGCCGCGCCCACATCCGGGGCGAGCGTGTTCAGCGTGTCCGGCAGGATGCGCTCGCAGTATTCGCTGCGGGCGTAGGTGTTCAGGTTCTCATGCTCGGTGTTGGTGGCCACATCGTAGCAGACCACCACCTTGGCAGCGTAGTAATTCTCATAGGCCGTGGCCGCATCGCCCGCCTTTTCGGCGCACTTGGCCTTGAGGAAATAGGCGTAGGCGATATCCATGGTCTCGTTGGGCCGGGCAATGGTCTGATCGAAATACGACTGGGCCCCGGCGCAATCCCCCTGCTTGTACAGGGCGACACCCTCGTCAAGGGCGGTCCGCTGCCCGCCGCACGCGGCCAGCGCAGCGGCGACCCCCATCAGCACGGCAACCATCAGCATCTTCTTCATCGGCACATCCTCGCTGGCAACGTTAAGATTCTACAGCATGTCTAATTATTAGCCCATTATGGCCGCCACGTCCAGACCTTGGCCCCGCGCAGCGAATCAGATGGAAATGACCAGGGGCACCACCACCGGGTCGCGACCGAGCACCTTGCGGAAGAACCGGCGCAGGGCCGAGCGGATGCGCTCCTTGAGCTTGGCCGTCTCGCCCGGGGCGATGTTCTCGTGCACGTCGAGCACGATGCATTTGGCGTCGTCGAGCAGATGCATGTACTGCTGTTCGAAGATGAAGCCCTTGGACATGATGTCCGGCCCCATGCTGATTTCCCCGGTGGCCTCGTCCACCACCAGGACCACGATAACCATACCCTCTCCAGCCAGCAGCTGGCGCTCGCGCAGCACGCTCTGGCCCACATCGCCCACGCCCTTGCCGTCCACCAGGATTCGCTCCGCCCTGAAGGTGCGGCCAAAATGCATGGAGCCGTCCGCCTCAAAGACCACGGACTGGCCATTCTCGACCACCAGGGCGTTCTCCTCCTCCACGCCGCACTCCGTGGCCAGCCGCACATGCTTGACCAAGTGGCGGTATTCGCCATGCACGGGGATGAAGTATTTCGGGCGCACCGCTTCGAGCATGAGGGTCAGCTCGCCCGCATGGGCGTGGCCCGAGGCATGGACGTCGTGCATCTTCTCGTAGAGCACCTCGGCCCCGAGGCGATAGAGATTGTTGATGACCCGGGTGATGGCCCGCACATTGCCCGGAATGAACCTGGAGGAGAGGATGCACAGGTCGCCGGGCTTGACCGATATCTGCCGGTGCTCGCCCATGGACATGCGCGAGAGAGCGGCCAGGGGCTCGCCCTGGGAGCCGGTGACCAGCAGCACAAGCTCGGAGTCGCCGAACTCGTCCAGCCGGTCAAGCTCTATGAAGGTGCCCTTGGGAATGCGCAGGTAGCCCATGTCGCGAGCCAGCTCGATGTTGCGCAGCAGCGACTTGCCGGACACCGCCACCTTGCGCCCCTCGCCGTCGGCCAGGTCGAAGACCTCCTGGATGCGCTGGATGTGGCTTGAGAAGAGCGAGACCAGGATGCGCCCCTTGGCCGTGGAAAAAATCTCGCGCAGGCTGACCTTGATCTCGCGCTCGGTCAGGGCGAACCCCTCCCGGGCCACGTTGGTGGAATCCGAGAGCATGAGGGTCACCCCCGGCTCGGAGAAGCGGCGAAAAGCGTTCAGGTCGGTGGCGTGCCCGCCCAGCGGGTTGCGGTCGATCTTGAAATCGCCGGTGTGCACCACCCGGCCCACCGGGGTCTCGATGCCCAGGCCATAGCCCTCGATGATTGAGTGACAGACCGGGAAGAAATTGAAGGTGAAATCGCCAAGCAGCACCCGATCATGGGGCCGCACCGGCCTCAGATCGGCCCAGCGGGCGAGATCGTGCTCGCGCAGCTTGTTTTCCACCAGTCCCAGGGTGAACTGGCTGCCGTAGACCGGCACGTCCACGTTCTGGAGCAGCCAGGGCAGCGCGCCGATGTGGTCCTCGTGGCCGTGGGTGAGCACGATGCCGTGCAGCATGGCCTTGTTCTGGAGCACGAAATCGAAGCAGGGAATGACCACGTCCACGCCGAAATGGTAGTCCTCGGGAAACATCAGGCCGCAATCCACCAACACCATGGAGCGCTGCGTCTTGAAGGCCATGCAGTTCATGCCGATCTCGCCCAGGCCACCAAGGGGGTAAACGCTGAAAGAAGGGGAATCCGTCATCTATGCATCCTTGGCGAGCAGTTCGCGGTAGGCGGTGCGCATCATCTCGCGCAGGTCGTCCTTGAAGGCTTCGCGGTCCTTGATGGTGTATTTGGCCGGGTCGATGACCGGCAGGGCCTTGAAGCGGATCACATGGCGGTTGTCGATGACCTTGGCCCCCTTGGGCATGATCTTGCCCGTGCCGGTCATGACAAAGGGCACCACGGGCAGGCCGCACTTGAGCGCCAGGATCATGCCGCCGATCTTGAAATCCATGAGATCATCAAGCTCGGTGTTACGCGTGCCCTCGGGAAAGATGAGGGGAGAGATGCCCGAGCGGGCCGTGTCCACCGCGGCGTTCAGGCTCTCCATGGCGGCCCGGCGGTTGTCGCGGTCGATGGAGATGTGGCCCGCGTGGGCCAGCGCCCGGCCGTAGATCGGGATGTCGAAGAGGCTCTTCTTGGCCACGAAGCGGATGCGGTTGCCCTTGAGCAGGGTGAAGAGCACCGGGATGTCGAGATTGCTCTGGTGGTTGCCGATGAAGACATAGTGCCCCTTGGGGTCGATCTCCCCCATGTCGGCCTCGATCCTGACTCCGGCAAGGCGCACGGCGGCCGCTCCCCAGGCAAGACCCCAGTAGTCGTATTCCTCGGGCGTGGAGCTTTCCCTGTCCACGCGGAGCATGCGGATGCTGTAGTAGATGGTGACGGGTATCAGGAGCAGAATGAAGAAAATGCGTCGGAACATGGACATCCTCTATGGTGTTGACTCACGACTGAGTAAACCATTATCCCGCGCGAAACAAGTGCGCAGCCAGCCGATTGCGAAGAACAGGAGGCATTCCTGCCGCCTGAAAACGGAAAAGGGACGGCGGAATACCCCGCCGCCCCTCGCGTTGTTTCAGGGGAACCGGCTATTCGTCCTCGCTGCCCTTCCTGTGGGCGGCGATGACCTTTTCCGCTTCCTGAGGCGGGCATTCCTCGTAGGAGGCGAACTCCATGAAGAAGGTGCCCTGGCCGCCGGTCATGGAGTTGAGATCGGGCGCGTACTTGAGCATCTCGGCCATGGGCACATGGGCCTTGACCTCGGTGATGCCCGCCTGGGAGTCGGACCCCAGCACCTTGCCGCGCCGCGAGGACAGGTCGCCGATGACATCGCCCATGAAGGAGTCCGGCACGGCCACTGTGACGAGCATGATCGGCTCGAGCAGGGCCATCTTGGCCTTTTCGCACGCCTTTTTGAAGGCCAGGGAACCGGCCACCTTGAAGGCCATTTCCGAAGAGTCCACGGAGTGGTAGGTGCCGTCGTAGAGGGTGACCTGAAAGTCGATGACCTGGTATCCGGCCAGCACGCCCCGGGCCGCGGACTCCTGGATGCCCTTGTCCACGGCCGGGATGAACTGGCGCGGGATGGAGCCGCCCACCACCTGATCCACGAACTCGTACCCCTCGCCCGAGCCCCTGGGGGCCACATGAATCCAGCAGTCGCCGAACTGGCCACGGCCGCCGGACTGCTTCTTGTGGCGGCCCTGGATCTCGCGCGCGCCGGTCTTGAAGGTTTCGCGATACGGCACCTTGGGGGTCTTGAGCAGAATTTCCGTCTTGTAGCGCCGCTTGGCCTTCTCCACCGAGACCTCGATGTGGTTCTGGCCCATGCCCGAGAGCAGGATGTCGCCGGACTCCTCGTCGCGGCTCAGGGTCAGGGTGATGTCCTCGTCCAGCAGCTTGCCCACTGCGGCGTAGACCTTGTCCTCGTCGCCCTTCTCGGCCGGGGCCAGGGCAAAGGTGATCAGCTGCGGGGACATCTCGGGCCTCTTGAGCACGAAGCTGCCCTTCTCGGCCGTCAGGGTGTCGCCGGTGGAGGTGTTCTTGAGCTTGGCCAGGGTGACGATGGAGCCGGGGCCCATGGGCGTCTTGGACTGGACCTGCTCCTTGCCGTTCATCAGCAGCAGCTGGCCCACGCGCTCCTTCTCGCCGTTGCTGGCGTTGAGCAGCGCCGAGTCGGGCTTGAGCTCGCCCGAGAGGACGCGGACCACGGTCAGTTGCCCGGCAAAGGGGTCGGCCAGGGTCTTGAAGACGAAACAGGCCAGGGGCTCATCCGGGGAGCTGGCGCGCTCGCCCTCTTCGCCCTCCCAGGCCTTGTGGGCCAGGGGGTCGGGCAGCAGGCTCTGGACGGTGTCGAGAATCATCTGGCCGCCCTGGTTGTTCAGGGCCGAAGCCACGACCACGGGCACCAGCTCGCCCACGGCCACGCCCGCCTGCAACCCCCGGGTGATGTCTTCCGGGGAGAGCTGGCCCTCCTCCAGATATTTTTCCATCAACTCCTCATCGCTCTCGGCGATGTTCTCGATCATGGCCTCGCGCAGGGCCTCGACCTCGTCGGCCACCTCGTCGGGGATGGCCTCTTCGGAGACCGCGCCGTCAGCGCCGAACATCAGCGCCTTGCCGGACATCATGTCCACCACGCCCCGGAAGTCCTCCTTGCTCCCCACAGGGTAGTAGAGCAGGGCCGGACGGGCGCCCAGCGCATCGGAAATGCCCGCAAACGCCGTGTCGAACTCGGCGCGGTCGCGGTCCATCTTGTTGATGACGATCATGGCGGGCAGCCCCATGCCCTGGATCATCTGCCACACCTTGCGGGTCTGCGGCTTGACGCCGTCCACCGCGTCGATGACCAGCACCGCGCCGTCTGCGGCGGTGAGGGAGTAGGAGAGGTCCCCTGAAAAGTTGGAATCACCCGGAGTGTCGATGAGAAAATGGTCGTTTTTCTTCCACTTGAAGGTGGCGATGCCGGGCTGGGTGGAGCCGCGACGCTTGATCTCCTCGGGCTCGTAGTCCAGAACGGTGCTCCCTTCCTCGACCTTGCCCAAACGATTTATCACACCGGCGTTGAAAAGCAGCATTTCGGCGACAGTGGTCTTTCCGCTGCCGCCGTGGCCGACGAGTGCGTACGTTCTCTGTGTCTTCAGGTCAGGCATTTTCTACTCCGCTGGTATTTATTGGTTTTTCCTTTGGTCAGGGGAACCTCGGACCCCATGGCAGCACTGGTACTTGGTTTTTCACAGGTTTAGTCCTATAGGAAGAGCAACGCGAGATTGTCAAGGGGGGCCACCCAAAAAATCTGCCCCCATGATGCTGTTTTTTTTAGCCATTTTGTCGAATCTTTCGGGAGGCGGACAACAAAGTCTCGCTTTCCCGAACAGTTACCCACCGGCGAGCACACACCAGGAGCCCGAAGTGCATCTTTCAAACGAGACCGTGACCGCCCCGGCCAGCGCCATCCGCACCGCAGGGGCACACCTCTTCTGGGCCGCCGAGCCATCGCCCGGCCTGATCCGCTCCATGGCCCGCCACGGCCAGGCCCAGGCCGTGCTCGTCCGGGAGACGGCAGACGGCCTCGCTCTGGTGGCAGGATACGCCCGGGTGGCCGCCCAGGGCCAGCTGGGCCAGCCGGTCCTGGCCCGGCTGGTGGAGACGGCCGACCCGGTGGAACTCGGCCTGCTCTATCTGGCCGACAACAGTCTGCGTCCCCTGGACGACGCCATGCGGCTGGCCGCGCTCCGCTACTTCCGCCTCCTGCTCGACGACGCACAGCTGGCCGGGGAAGTACTGCCCTGCCTGGGCGTCACCCCCGGCAGCCGCGATGCGAAGCTCCTGGCCGACTGGCTCACCCTGGCGGACTCCTGGCAAGGGCACCTCGCCGCCGGACGCGTGCCCCTGGCCGCCGGGACCGTCCTGACCCGCATGGACGAGGCGGACCGACTGGCCGTGGCCCCCTTCTTCGCCGAGCTGTCGTGGTCCCGCTCCAACGCGGTCAACCTGCTGACTTGGCTCTACGAGGCGTCGAAGATGACAGGCAGGCCCGTGGCCGAGGTCATGGCCGACTCCGGCATGAGCCATGGCCCGCTGCGCGAGCTTTCGCCCAAGGACGCCATGGCCCGGCTCACCGCCCTGGCCCGCGAGGCGCGCCAGCCCACCCTGCGCGCCATGCAAACGCGTTTCGACACGGCCGCCCGGAAACTGGTCGCTGACACCCGCTGGCGCGTGGCCCAGCCCGACAATTTCGAGACCAACGGGGTCGAACTCACCGTCCGCATCGCCGATCCCGGCCAACTCGAACAGGCCGTGCATGATCTTCAGGCCATGGCCGACCGGCCGCATTGGCACCAACTCTGGGACACCACCGCAGACCATGACTGATCCCTCCCCGCTGCCGTCGCACCTGCGCCGCATCGCCCAGGTCTTTGTGGACGAGTCCATGGCCGACTCGCCCCTGGCCCGCCGCGTGCGCCACAGGCTGGCCGACTCCACCCATGGCCACATCCCCTGGACCGTGGTTCCGGCCGGGGCCGACCGCGTCCACTTTGACCGGGGCGCTGATCAGGCGCTCTACCTCAAGGAATACAAAGGAAAATTCCTGCGATTCTGCCCCGGCACCCGCGCCTACCACTGCTGCGCCTACCGCATCATCCACATCGGCGAGAACTGCCCCATGGCCTGCTCCTACTGCATCCTCCAGGCCTACTTTCAAGACCGCGTGCTCAAGATATGGGCCAATCAGGACGACCTCTTCACCCAACTCGGCGAGGCTTTCAGCGCCGACCGCTCCACCCGGTTCCGTGTCGGCACCGGCGAGTTCACCGACTCCCTGGCCCTGGAACACCTGACCGGCTACAGCCGCGACCTCATCGCCTTTCTCAATGATCACGACAATGTGGTCCTCGAACTCAAATCCAAGGTGGTGGACCTCTCCTGGATGGACGCGGCCAAACGCACGGACCGGGTTCTGCCCGCCTGGTCGCTGAATGCTCCCTTCATCAACGAACACGAGGAATTCCACGTCTCCACCCTGACCGAGCGCCTGGAGGCCGCACGCACCTGCGCCCGGGCCGGGTTCCGGGTCTGCCTGCACTTCGACCCCATCATCCACTTCCCCGGCTGGCGCGAGGGCTACGCCCAGACCATCGACATGATCTTCGACTACCTCACGCCGGACCAGATCGCCTACATGAGCCTCGGCTCCTTCCGCTGCATGCCCCAGCTCACGCCCATCATCGCCGACAATTTCCCAAGCGCCACCTACATCTACAACGAGTTCGTGCCCGGCCTCGACGGCAAGGCCCGGCTGCTCCGCCCCCTGCGCCTTGAGCAGTTCACCTTCATGGTCGACCGCCTGCGCGCCCACGGCATGGACAGGCAGCTCTACTTCTGCATGGAATCCTCGGAAGTCTGGCAGCAGGTATTCGGCCACACCCCCAGGCACCTGGGCGGGCTTGCCAACCACCTGATGGCCCGGGCCTTCGGGGAATAGCACCCCTCGGCTTACGCCCCCGCCTTGATGAAGACGGCGTCGACGATGGCCCGGGCCTCCTGCTGGATGGCCTTCAGGTGATCCGCGCCCCTGAATGATTCCGCGTAAATCTTGTAGATGTTCTCGGTGCCCGAGGGACGGGCGGCGAACCAGCCGTTGTCGGTGACGACCTTGAGGCCGCCGATGGACGCATCGTTGCCCGGAGCGCGGGTGAGCTTGGCCCGGATGGATTCCCCGGCCAGGGTGTCGGCCGCGACCATGTCCGGCGTGAGGCAGCAGAAGGCGGCTTTTTGTGTTGGGGATGCGGGAGCGTCGATGCGTTGATAGATGGGCGCGCCGTGCTCGGCTTCGAGATCGCGGTAAATCTCGCCGGGGTCGCGCCCGGTGCGGGCGGTGATCTCGACGGCCAGCAGGTCCATGATGATGCCGTCCTTGTCCGTGGTCCAGACGGTTCCGTCGCTGCGCAGGAAGCTGGCCCCGGCCGATTCCTCGCCGCCGAACCCGCACGAGCCGTCGAGGAGTCCGTCCACGAACCACTTGAAGCCCACCGGAACCTCGTGCAGACGGCGGCCCAGGCTGGCGGCCACCCGGTCGATCATGGAGCTTGAGACCAGGGTCTTGCCCACGGCCGCGTCGGCCGACCAGCCCGGGCGGTGGGTAAAGAGATAGTGCACGGCCACGGCCAGGTAGTGGTTGGGGTTGAGCAGGCCCGAGCTTCTGGTGACGATGCCGTGGCGGTCGTAGTCCGGGTCGTTGCCAAAGGCGATGTCGTACTCGTCCTTGTGCCGGATGAGGGAGGCCATGGCCCAGGGGGATGAGCAGTCCATGCGGATCTTGCCGTCCCTGTCAACAGTCATGAAGGCGAAGGCGGGGTCCACGACCGGGTTGGTCACGGTCAGGTCGAGGCCGTACATCTCGGCCAGGGGCTCCCAATAGGCGATGCCCGAGCCGCCCATGGGGTCCACGCCGATCCTGAGGCTGGCATCGCGGATGATGTCGAGGTCCACGACATTGCGCAGATCAGTGATGTACGGGGTGATGAAGTCGTGATGCTCGGTCGTGGGGCTCCTCATGGCGCGGGCGTATGGGATGCGTTTGACGCCCGCCAGGTTTGCCCGCAGCAGCTCATTGGCCCGGTCCTGGATGGCCCTGGTGGCCGCGGTTTCGGCCGGACCGCCCTCGGGCGGGTTGTATTTGTAGCCGCCGTCGCGCGGCGGGTTGTGGGACGGGGTGATGACCACCCCGTCGGCCAGTCCGGTGGTGCGGCCCTTGTTCCAGGTGAGGATGGCGTGGGAGATGACCGGGGTGGGCGTGTAGCCGTGGCCGCGCTGGATGCGCACCATGACCTTGTTGGCGGCGAAGACTTCAAGAGCGGTGGCCAGGGCTGGTTCGCTCAGGGCGTGGGTGTCCATGCCCAGATGGAGCGGGCCGTCGATGCCCCGGGCCGCGCGGTGTTCGCACACGGCCTGGCTCACGGCCAGGATGTGGTCCTCGTTGAAGCTGCCGTCAAGGGACGATCCTCGATGGCCCGAGGTGCCGAAGCTCACGGCGCAGGCCGGGTCAGCCGGGTCGGGCCTGGTCTGGAAATAGGCGGCCACGAGCCGGGGGATGTTGACAAGGATGTCCCTTGGGGCAGGCTTTCCGGCCAGTTCGTGCTGGGGCATGGCGAGGTCTCCGTTTCGTTGCAGGCTTTCGCGTCACACGCAAAAACATAACATCAAAGTCGCGACCCTGTCATGTGCTGCGGTGGTCGCGATGCCACGGTCCTGCATATGCAAGCCAAGATACTTGGCTACAAATAGTAACTATTAACTACAAACCAGATTATAAAGGAAGATTTTTATCAGGCATGGCAATTGGCGATGATGTTTCCCGATGGTCAGCGTGTGCCGCCGTTTGATCGACCGATCACTTGGCGACGGGGAGGCGCGTCGAACCGCGGGCAGCAACGCAGTCTGGAGTAAAGCCGCATATGCGGCGCAACCGGAAAGGACAAAGGAGCAATGCAAGATGTTTGATTTTGTGAACAAGAGACTGGCGAGCGCCGTGCTTCTCCCCGTCATCGCGTCCATCATCCTGGGGGTGGCCGCCCTGGTCTGGTATGTCCGGGGTTCCTCCTATGCCATGATCCTGGAGACCGAGACACAGGCCGCCGCAAGCCAGGCCGCCAGTGTGACGGCCGCCCTCGACCTCTTTGTGCAGGACACGCTGGCAGCGACACGGGCCATGGCCGGGCGGTGGGAAGTCGTCGCCGCCCTGAGTTCCGAATCGGACGCCGCCCACGCAGTGCTTTCGGACTATGCCAGGGAGAATCCCAACCTGTGGGCCGCCGTGGCCTTTGACACGCGCGGGCGGGTGGTGGCCGGAGCCATGGCCGATGGCGGGAACATGATCGACCTTGACGTGTCGGATCGCGACTATGTCCGGGCGGCTCTCGGCGGCGAGGCAGCCTTCGTCTCGCGCACGGTCTTCAAGTCACGCACCGACGGGGCGCTGACCTTTGCCGTGAGCGCGCCGGTGCGCGACAACCGGGGCACCATTGTCGGCGGCGTGGCGCTCTTCTCGGCCTGGGACATGTTCGGCCGGAACTTCGTGGACCCCGTTGTCATCGGGCATGAGGGATACGGCTTCATCTTCGACGAGACCGGCCGATTCATCTATTACCACATTGATCGAAACATGGTCCTGGAGGATTTCAGCCAGCACGAGTTCGTGCGCCGGGCCATGACCATGCGCAACGGCGAAATCACCTACGACTGGCAGGGACGGGCCAAGGTCATGGCATTCAGGACCGATCCGACCACGGGCTGGATAGTGTGCATGTCTGCCTTCGAATCGGATCTGGCGGCGGGCGCGGTGCGCCAGGGGTATGTCCTGATGGGCATCGGCGCGGCCATCGCGCTGGTGGTGTCCGGTCTGGTGGCCTTCTTCCTGCGCCGACTGGTGGTGACGCCGGTGACCAGAGGCATGCACGCCTCCAACAGCCTGGCACAGGGCGACCTGACCTTTGACCTGCATAGCGACTCGCCCAATGAGTTGGGGCGGCTGACCCGCGCCCTGGGCGAGATGATCGGCTCGCTGCGCAGCGTGGTGGGCACTGTCAAGTCAGCGGCCGAGATCGTGGCCGCCGGAAGCGAGGAGATCGCGGCCTCGGCCGAGCAGATGAGCGAAGGCACTACCGAGCAGGCGGCCAGCGTGGAGGAGATATCGGCCTCCATGGAGCAGATGGCGTCGAGCATCCGCCAGAACATGGAGGTGGCCCGCCAGACCCGCGACATGGCCGTCAAGATGGCCAGCGACGCGACCCTGGGCGGCGAGGCCGTGTTGCAGACCGTGGCCTCCATGCGCGATATCGCGGACCGGACCTCGGTCATCGAGGAGATCGCCCGACAGACCAACCTGCTGGCGCTCAACGCGGCCATTGAGGCGGCCAGGGCGGGCGAGCACGGCAAGGGATTCGCCGTGGTGGCGGCCGAGGTGCGCAAGCTGGCCGAGCACAGCGGCGAGGCGGCGCGCAGGATCAGCGAGCTGACCGGCAGCAGCCTCAAGGTGGCCGAGGAGGCAGGAGGCATGCTCCAGAAGATCGTGGCCGACATCAAGCGCAATGAGCAACTGGTGGACGAGGTGGCCGCTGCCAGCCAGGAGCAGGACGCTGCCGCCGTGCAGATCACCCAGTCCATCCAGCACCTGGATATCGTGGTCCAGAAGAACGCCTCGTTCTCCGAGGAACTGTCGGCCACGTCCGAGGAATTGTCGCAGCAGGCCGTGCAGTTGCAGCAGACCATGGAGTTCTTCACCGTGGCTGACGACAATGGCAGGGGCCGGACCGAAGCAGTCCGGGTGGTGCCGGGCCGTCCGGCTGCGGCGCTGCCCCGTGGCAGGAACGGCCTCGAACTCATGTAGCTCCCGGCAAAAACCGGCGCGGCGGCGCTTCCGGCATGGCCGGGAGCGCCGCCTTTGCCTTGGCCGGGCGGGCGCGTGTCACACGGCTGTTTCCAGACGCTTGCTAAAACACTCCCCCTGTATTAGTTTGCGGAGGAACCGTTTTGTCTCAACCGGCGGGAAAGATTGATCGATGCCAGCCAACAAGGTCACTGCCAAGGACATCCGCGAGGACATCGCCCGCGCCCGCGCCTATGCGGGCAGGAACGATTACATGCGCACGCTCAGCTGTCTGGCCAATGCCGTGCGCGGATTGGTCCTCAGCCAGATCTTCGGCGCGGAGAAGTTCGAGATATACGCCCACCTGGAAGAGGCCCTGCGCGACCTCAACAAGATGAAGATGATCAAGCGCCTCTTCCCCGACGGACTGACCTTCACCCGCGGCAAGGAAAAGGCCTTTTACCAGACCCTGATGCGGCTGCACGGCAAACTCGGGGAAGCCATGGAAAAGGCGCGGCTGACCAAGATGCGCCAGCGCCTCGCCGTACTGGACGACAACCTGATCAAGGCGGGCCAGCTGATCAAGGACGGCAACAAGCTCGAAGCCCGCAAGTTGTATCGTAAAATTTCTGAATATTTCAAGGACATCGAAGGCATAGACTCTGACATCGGCAACAGGCTGACCATGTTCGGCATGTTCCCCGAGGCCGTGGAATATCTGACCAAGGCGCTGGCGACCGCGGCCGCAGACACCCGCGCCCACAACGCCCTCATCCTCTGCTACGAGGGCATGCGCGAGCATGCCAAGGCCATGGAGGCGGTCAAGGAAGCCATGCGCCGCCTCGGTCCCAGCGAAGGCCTCTACCTGCGGCTGGCCAAGCTGCACCTGCTCAAACGCGAATGGGGCCAGGTCCACACCAACGCCCAGGCCGTGCTGGATCGCAACCCGCTCAACTCCGAGGCCCAGAAGCTCCTCAAACAGTCGGAAACCAAGGTGTTCGCCCGCCAGTCGGAACCAGCTTCCTCCCCGGGCACGGCACCGGCCAAGCCCAACGGGAAAACCCACAAACTCGAACTCTAGCCCCCGGGCTCTCAGCGGAGCATGGCGCGCAGCCAGAGCTGAAAGCGCGGCTCGATCTCGCCCGGCGTGCGCGAAACGGCGGGCCGCTGGCTGGCGTAGAGCACCTCAATGCGCTCACCGGGCCGGTAGCGCTCCCATTCCTCGTGGGGCAGACGGGCCGTGGCGTTGCGCACTAGGCCGTCGGCATCCACGTACTTGTAATCGACGAAGAACCGGGAGCCCTCGCTGGTGGCTGCCTCGGCGCGCACGGCTGTGACCACGCCGGTGGTGAAGCTCTCCCCGTAGATGCGGAACCGCTCGGCGCGCAGGATATCGTAGGGGACCATGGACAGGGCGTAGATGATGAGCGCCACGGCCGCGCAGCCAACGACCCCGCGCAGTACGCGCATGGCCGGGGTGCGCCTGACGCGATTGCCCGAGAGAAAGGTCATGGCATTGGATACACGGCCCGGCGCAAGGGCGCAAGGACCGAAAAAGCCGGTTCGGACGGATTTCCCCCCTTGCCATCCGCGACCGGGCCGGTCTACAGTGGAGCAATGGCACAAAAGAGCGAGAAATATCAGGCTGCAAGATCGACCCCCTCCCCTGCCCCCGCCGGGGACGCCGTCGCCCTGATCGAGGGGACCATCCAGCGCATGACAGCCTCGGTGCGCCGCGAGATGGCCGGGAGTCCGGCCATGTCGGCCGTGGCAGCCACAGGCAAGACGCCCGGAGCGGACGACAGCGAAGCCCTGGAGGCCCGTCCGCTGGGCTGGTGGGTGCTCGTCTGCGGCGAACCCCTGAACGAGCGCTCCCTTGCGGCCCGAGACGCGGCCCGCGACCGGCTCCTTGATCAGGTCCGAGCCAGCGGCCTGATGCTGGCCGAAAACATCTGGGTGTGGGATGAAACCGGCATGGCCCAGCTGGTCATCAGCACCGTGCCGAGCCTCAAGCGCGCCGAGCGGCTGGCCAGCCACCTTCGCGGCAAGGGGCTGACCGTCCGCATCCGCCGCGAAAAATTCTGAACAGGAACCCTACCTCCCCGCCGCTGCCCCGGACGGCTCAGTCGATGAGCCCTAGGCAGCGCAACTCCCGCTCCACCACTTCCTGACACACGGGCTTGGGTATGCAGGCCGCGACCTGGCCCATGGTGCCACTTGCCCGCAGGGCCCCTTCATCCTCGTCCAGAGCGGTGGTGATGATGGCCTTGATCCCGCTCTCCGGGGGGATGCCCCTGCCCCGCTCCACACTGCGCATGCGCTCCAGGGTTTCAAGACCATTGATGCCGGGAAGCATCACGTCCATGAAGACTATGTCAAAGGGCGCGGTATCCAGCGCCCCGGAGAAAACATCAAGCGCCTGCTCGCCGCAATCCGCCACACGGCATTCGCCAAAGGACGAAAGAATGAGCTTGAGGAATTCCCGGTTGATGAGGGTGTCCTCGACAATGAGCGCGCGCATGGGGTTGGGCTAGGGCTCCCGGGACAGGAAGGGAGTCAGCTCGGCCACGGCCTCGAACAGAAAATGGTCCACGAGATGGCAGAACATGTGCCCTGCCGCGATGTGGATTTCCTGGATCACGGCGGTGTCCCCTGACGGAACGGTGAGCAGATAATCGGACACGGCGGTCATCTCCCCGCCGCTCTGGCCCGAGAGGCCCACGGTGGAGATGCCGTTGCGCCGGGCCTCGCGCATGGCGCGGACGACGTTGGCGCTGGTGCCCGAGGTAGAGAGGCCCACCAGCATGTCGCCGGGGCGGCCCAAGGCCTGGACTTGCTTGGAGAAGACCTCGTCGAAGCTGTAGTCGTTGGCGATGGCGGTGAGGGCCGAGGTGTCGGTGGTCAGGGCCAGCCCGGGCAGAGGCGGCCGCTCCAGCCGGAAGCGGTTGGTGAACTCGGCGGCCAGATGCTGGCTGTCGGCAGCGCTGCCCCCGTTGCCACAGAACATGACCTTGCCACCGTTGGCCAGACACACGGCCATGGCCCGGGCGATGCCCACCACCAACTCGGCCTTGGCGTCAAAGAACGCCTTGCGCGCCTCCAGCCCGGCCGCGGCGTGGTCCATGACCTTCTTGAGAGCTGTTTCTGACATATATCGTATCCTTGTGGTGCTCGGAATTGAGTGAGGGCATACCCTAATGCAATTCATTGCGGCGCGCAATCGTCCCGGAACGGTGCCCGTCCGCGCCCGGGGACCGCAAAGGGCTTTTTTTCGACCGGTTTTTGGGGTACAGCCCACGGTCAGTCCCGGTCGGCGCGCGACCAGGCCCCATTCCCATTGACCAAAAGTGACGTGAGACAATGACAGAATCCAAGGAAAGCACGGTCCGGCTGCTCATCACCTGCCCTGACCAGCCCGGCATCGTGGCCGCTGTCAGCGGCTTCTTGCACAGGAAAAACGCCAACATCATCCACTCGGACCAGCACTCCACCGACCCCGAGGGCGGCCGCTTCTTCATGCGCAACGAATTTTTCCTGCCCGGCCTCGACCTCGACGGCCTGGCCCTGCTGCGCGAGGAGTTCGCAACACAGGTGACAGACGGATTCATCATGGATTGGAGCCTCAGCCCGGTCTGGGTGCCCAAGAAAACCGTCATCCTCTGCTCGCGGGTGGACCACGCCCTGATGGAACTGCTGTGGCGCTGGAAACGGGGCGACATGCGGGCCGACGTGACCATGGTCATCAGCAACCACCCGGACCTGCGCGGCTCGGTGGAGCACTTTGGCGTGCCCTTTCACCATGTGCCGGTGGGGCCGACCCTGCGCGACAAGGTCCACGCCGAGGACACCATGATGCACCTCATGGAGGGACAGGCGGACCTCGTGGTCCTCGCCCGCTACATGCAGGTTCTGACGCCGGACTTCGTGGCCCGGTTCGACCGGCGCATCATCAACATCCACCACTCCTTCCTGCCCGCCTTTGTCGGGGCCGACCCGTACCGCCGGGCGCACCAGCGCGGGGTCAAGCTCATCGGGGCCACGGCCCACTATGTCACCGAAGAGCTGGACGAGGGACCGATCATCGAGCAGGACGTCATCCGCGTCACCCACAGCCACGACATCGACGACCTCAAGCGGCTGGGCGCTGACATCGAACGCCATGTCCTGGCCAGGGCCGTGCAGTGGCACCTGGAAGACCGCGTCATCGTGGACGGCAACAAGACCATCGTTTTTCGCAGATAGAGGGCAGGCGATCCTGGCCGGGGATCAGGTTTCGGCGGGATCAGGCTGAGCCGGGACGCTCTCCGTTTCGAAGGGTTCGCCGGGGACGACCGCTTCGGCTGGCGGCGCGTCCTGCGCTGCCGCGCCGATGGGGGCGGCTTCCTGCCCGGAGTCGGCGGCCGCTTCGCCCGACGGGGCTGGGGCCTGACGCTTGGTCACGCCATATTTCACCAATATTTCTGAGAGCTTGACCTTGAGATTGGTGGTCGTCCTGGCCACCTGCTCCAGATTGATCAGGACCATGATGTCCACCCGGAAAAGGGCCTGGCCCCAGAGGGCGGCGATGGGCTCCTTGAGTTCGGGCTCCAGGTTGAGCATGTCCATGGCCCCGGCCAGTTGCTTGCCGGTCTTGGGCTTGAACAGGAGCGCGCCCTGGCGGGTGGCGTCGTTGGCAAAGAGCTGGGTCTTGCGGATCTTGGACATGCCGGGCAGGCCGTCCACCGCTGCCGCCGACACCCGCCGCGCCCGGCCGCTGCGCACCTGGATCTTGCCCCCCTCCCCGCGGCCGGTCTCGGCCAGGATATGGATGGTGTGGTTTTCCAGCAGGAAGAAGAGCATTTTTTCCAGCGTGGGGATGCTGAAATCCCTTGAGAAGGGGCGGATGGCCTCGATCTGGTCGGGCACGAACTCTTCCAGGGCGTTGTAGAAATGATCGCTGGTGCGGCCGATGGCAATGGCCGCGCCAAGCCCCACGGCCACCACTTGATCCACCAGAAACTTGAACTCCGTCTGCTCCCGCTTGCGCTCTTCATCCCCTTCCGAGCCTTCGCCCGCGGCGCGCGCCAGGGCGCGCTTGGCGTACAGGGTCTCGAAAATCTCGCTCACCGGGTCGATGCAGGTGATGCGGGCTGCCTGCAGCACTTCGCCGTCGCCGATGTCGGCCGCCTGGGTCAGCCCTGACAACCCACGGGCCAGCACGGTCTTGATGAGCTTGACCCGTTTGCGCCCCTCGAATTCGGTGCGGCTGGCGATGAAGCTCTTCTGGATGCGCGTCTTCTCGATGGCCTGGTTGGTGGGGTTGAGCCCGGCCAGGATGTCGTCGAAGAGGAAGCGGATGACCAGGAAGTTTTTCTCCTTGGTCACGGTGAAGCGCTCGCCGTCGAGGATGGCCCGGTGGGCGTCGGCCACGCGCTTGGCGATGAACTGCTGGACAAACGCCTTCCAGAACCGCTCGTCCAGCTCGTGCTGCTCGATGAGCACGCTATACTCGCGCAGGGCGTCCTGGCCGAAGTAGCGCAGGACGATCTCCTCGAAATTGTCGGTGATCAGGGCCATGGCGTAGACAATGCCCTGCACGCATTTGATGAGTATGGACTCGGTGTTGACCAGCCCGGTGCGCTGCTCGTCCGCCCGCTCCGTATCGCCCGCCCTGACGGCCTTTTCGTAGTGGCCGAGCAGGACGATGAAGCCCGCGATATGCTTGTGGATGTATTCGTAGCCGGGGTGCCCGGCCCGACCGCACAGCAGTTCGATGACGCTCGCCTGCTGCGCCTTGAGCAACGGGTATTCGCTGATGTTGCCGTGGTTCACCCGAATGAATTCCATCAGCAGGTCGCGCTCCATGACCTCGCGGAGCGCGGAGCGCTCCTTGAGGGCGCGCAGCTTCTGCTGATAGGCGGCCAGCCGCTGGTTCTTGTCCAGCTGGGAAGGCCCGGATTCGGGTGCTGATGCGGTCATGTTGTCCCCATGTCGCGGCTCTTCGGGATGGCTATCACCAGAACCCTACGCCATATCTGAATTTTTTGCAAAATATAATTGAGCCGTTCCGGCTCGGTCGCCATTGACACGGCAAGGGGATGGGGCTCGGCGGTCAGGGATGTCCAGGGCGGCCCCTCATGCGGCGATGCGCGCCGGGGCCTCGCGGCGGGAAAGGCTGCGGCGCAGCCTCACGCGATAGTCCCGGCCGTGCTCGTCCAGGATGAGGCCCAGGTAGTTCATGTTGCGCCGGGCCGCCTCGGTGTAGACGTCGCGCTCCACGCCGAAACGCGCCCGAAAGTGGGCGGGCATGCAGCCGATGACATTGGAGAGGCCATTCTCCATCCGGGTGCGCATGTAGGCGTAAAAACCCCGGGTGGAAGCTGCCAGATCAAAGCGCGACCCGAACTCGGTGATGCCTGCCTCGACGAATTCATCGAAAAGGAGGTCCAGCTTTTCCAGGTAGATGTCGTCCGCCATCTGGGCGATGATGTCGGCGGTGGCCAGAACGTGCGCCGCCAGCATGGCCTGGATGTTGGCATGGACCACGGTCAGGGGCGAGCTGGCCGGGTCGGTGCTGCGGATCATGCTCTCCATGTCCAGCATGTCGGCCACGGGCCAGCCGCTGGCGTCGGCGTAGGCTTCGAGCAGGTCGATGGACCGGTCCACATGGCTCGTGGTGAAGCGCGCGCCGGTGCCGATACGCTCCTCCTCGCGGCGGATGTAGCCCGCGTCGTGGAACAGGGCCGCCACAAGGGTCAGCTCGACGAGGCGCGGCGACAGATCGTGGCGGACGAGATGCACGCCGTGGAGCAACCGGGCCGAGGCCAGCAGCACCCCCAGGGTGTGCTGCCAGTCGTGGTAGCCCGTATCGCAGGGATGGTAGCCTTCCATCCGGCCGTGGAAGAGCCGGTCGGCATCGGCAAAGGCCCGGCCATAGCGGTCAGGCTCGAATCCTGGAAACATGGAGGCGACGATGGCGCGGACCTCGCGGTCCACTTCGGACGGATTCTTGATGATCAGGCGCACACAGCGGGTCATTATTCGGATGATACCTTCAGGGAAGTTTCCGATGCTGTTTTCACAGAAACCCGCCCGCGTCAACCATCCGGCCGGTCCGAACTTGACCCTCTGCGGCGAAAAGGCGATAACACGCCGTGATCACTTGCACCGGTTGCGGAAAAAGAAATGCGGACGAGGCGCGCTTCTGCGAGGAATGCGGCAGGAAGCTCCAGTCGTCGCGCCGCGCGAACCCGGCGGACGATTCCTCGGGGCGTCCCCTTTCGCCCTTTCGCCACCAGGGCATCGATCCCCTGGCGCGCGCCTCGCTGTGGCGCATGGTCGAGGCCTGGGCCTATGTGCTCGTGCTGGGCGGCGTGGCCGCCGTCTGTCTGGTGCGCGAGATGTGGTGGCCGATGTATCCGGCCGTGGCCCTGCTCGGGCTGATCGCCTGGCTGCGCCGCATCTGACCCGGTGCCACCCGCTCCCTTCCCTTTTGTCGCAGCCGCGTTGCGGCTACTGGCCGTTGTCGGTGGCGTTGACGCCTTGCAGCGCCCGGCGCAGATCCTCTTCAAGCAGTTCGGGGATGGGCCGGTTCCAGAACCTCTCCTCCTGCCGATCCTCCTCGGTTTTCACCGCGCAGCAGACGATGGGGCCGGTCATGGGGCAACCGGGGGTCTTGTAGTCCACCACCGCGCACTTGGAAGTGGCGTCGAAATGATAGGGGATGGTCCTGGTCACGGTCTTGAACTCCTTGCCCTGTATCCGGATGACGCTGCGGTCCACGCCCACGAAGAAGTGGGTCTCGCGATTGGCGTAGAAGGCCGAGAAGAGATAGAGGCCGTCGCGCATCCGGGAGACGTAGTTGATCTCGTCGGCGGGCTTGCACAGCAGGCGGCCGAGGGTCTGCCTGCCAAGGCATATCTCCATGTCCTGGATTTCGTCGGCCCTGGCCGGGAAGGCCAGGCAGACCAAGACGGCGAGGCTCAGTATCAGCTGTGTGATGGGGCGCATTCTCTGTCCTGTTCTGGCTAGCGGATGTCGAGAAAAAGCTGGAAACCGTCGGGGTCCGAGGTCTCGCAGCGCTCCTTGCAGCCGCAGCACTGGTAATGGCCGTCCTTGAGATACCACACGGCCTTCCACGAGTGCTCGCAGTTGAAGTATTCATACACCGAGGCATCCACCGCGCCGCGGTAGCGGGTGTAGCCCTCCTGGCGAATCCTGTCCGTAAACCTCATCGTCACAATCATCCGTTTGATATAGGGGTCGTTCCAGGCGGGTGTACACCCGATGCCGGGATTTTGCAAAGCCGCCTGCGACGCTTTCGTTGACAAGCCGGGAACAAAGGCGTTTACAGTCGTGTCCATCCACCGGGAGGACACCATGGCCAAACCGCTGAAAGAGACGCTCTACCTGCTGCTTGAAGACCCCGAGGGACGCGACCCCCGGGCCAGGGCGATCAGAGCCTTCCTCCTCGCGCTCATCCTGCTCAACATCGCGGCCCTGATCCTTGAGACCGTGCGCGAATTCTCCATCGCGAACGAGTTCTGGTTCAATGCCTTCGAGTGGCTCTCGGTCGGCGTTTTCACTGTGGAGTATGCGGCCCGAGTCTGGGTGGGCGGTCCTGGCCGGGCCAGCGGACTGGCCGCAAAGGTTCGCCACGCCCTCTCCCCGCTGATGCTGGTGGACCTGCTGGCCATCCTGCCCTTCTATCTCCCGCTGCTGCTGCCCGCCAACCTCGTCTTTCTGCGCGCCCTGCGGCTCATGCGCCTGATGCGCGTGCTCAAACTCGGCCGGTACTCGGAGGCCATCCAGATATTCTGCAAGGTCGTGATGCGCAAGAAGGAACAGCTGGTGGTGGCCTGCATCGCGGTGCTCATCCTGCTCATCATCTCGTCGAGCCTGATGTACTATTTCGAGAACGACGCCCAGCCCGACGCCTTCAGTTCCATCCCCCAGTCCATGTGGTGGGCCATCGTGACCATGACCACCGTGGGTTATGGCGACGTATATCCCATCACGGGCATGGGCCGGTTGCTGGCCTCGGTCATCGCCCTGCTCGGCATCGCCATGTTCGCGGTGCCTGCGGGTATCTTGAGCGCCGGATTCGTGGAGCACGACGAATCCGCGCAGACCGCCAGCGCCGTCTGTCCCCATTGCGGCAAGCCGCTGGGGCCGGGCCACACGGGCTGACACCGGACTCAATACTGTTTGGGAAACCGCCCGCCCATGAGGTAGTTCATGGCCTCGCGGTCGATGGTGCCCGAGGCCACGAAGAACTCCTCGCCCACCACTGCCGGATGATAGGCGAGCCCGTGGGGCAGCCCGTCGCCCGGGGCGCAGACGACACGCTCCGAGGGGATCATCGGGTTGATGTCCGCCAGTCCCTCGCGATGCAGGGGCGAGAGGATGACGTGGTCGAGGATCACGCCGCCGGGCAGGGTGGTCCACAGGTGGTAGGAGCCTAGGCACTCCTCGCCGCTTTGGTCCGCCAGCATGGCCTTGAACCGGGCCGGGGGCGCGTCCACCAGCATCCGGCCACCCACAGAGACCGAGCCCATGGTAATGACGCAGTCGGTCACCCCGTACTTCTTGACCAGCATATGGAACATGCCGAAGTTCACGGCCATGGCCTTGCCCGCGCGCTCGCCAAAGGGGATGTGGCTCGACGCCTCAAGCTCGTTGAGGATGGCCAGATCAAGGGGCCCGTCTGCTTCCGGCAGGGCGTAGCTGCCCAGCCCCCACTTGGCCGTGCGGCTCGCCGCAGCCCTGAATTCCTCGATATATGCCATGGACATCGCCTCCGTGATGGTGTCGGGGCTGGGTAGCATGTCGGATGCGCGGCCGCAACCACGGGTGCGGCGAGGCGAGCGCCCGTTTCAACCTTCGCCATGAAGGGAGGCCGCCCTGCCGGGCGGCCATACGATGCTGTTATTCCTGGGTGCCCAGCCCCCGCTTCAGCGCCTGTCCCGCTTTCTGAGCCACCCCCTGCACAAAGGTGTAGAGGGCGGGCACCACGAGCACGCCGAGGCAGGTAGCCGCGATCATGCCGCCGAAGACCGAGGTGCCCAGCGCGTGGCGGCTCGACGAACCGGCGCCCGAGGCCATGACCAGCGGGATGACGCCGAGGATGAAGGCAAAGGAGGTCATGAGGATGGGCCGAAAGCGCAGCTTGGCCGCGGCCATGGCCGCCTCGGGCAGGGACAGTCCCTGCTCGTGCTTCTCCTTGGCGAACTCCACGATGAGGATGGCGTTCTTGGCCGCCAGGCCGATGAGCATGACCAGACCGATCTGGGCATAGACGTTGTCGTCGAGCCCGCGAATCCACTGGGAGGCCATGGCCCCGAAGATGCCAAGCGGCACGCACAGGATGACGGCAAAGGGCGTGGCCCAGCTCTCGTACTGGGCGGCCAGCACCAGGAAGACCATGACGATGGCCAGGGCGAAGACGAGACCGGTCTGGCCGCCGGAGTGCTTCTCCTGATAGGCCATGGCCGTCCAGTCGTAGCTGTAGCCCTCGGGCAGGTTCGCGGCCGCCACCTCCTCCATGGCCCTGATGGTCTGGCCCGAACTGTAGCCCGGAGGCGTGGCCGCGTTGATCTCCACGGTGCGGAAGATGTTGTAGCGCTGGATGTATTCCGGTCCCGTTGTCCGGTCCGCCGTGCCCAGGGTGTTGAGCGGCACCATCTGGCCGTCGCCGGAGCGCATGTAGAAGCGGTTCAGGTCGTCAAGCCGGGTGCGGTATTGGGGTTCGGCCTGGGCCATGACCCGGTAGGTGCGGCCGTATTTGTTGAAGTCATTGATGTAGTAGCCGCCGAGGTATGTCTGCATGGTCTGGAAGACCTCGTTGAGGGGCACGCCCAGCTTCTTGACCTTGTCGCGGTCGATATCGACCATGTACTGCGGCACCTGGGCGCTGAAGGAGGTGAAGAGATTGGCCACCTCCGGGCGCTTGCCCGCCTCGTGCATGAAGGCGGTAGCCACGGCCGAGAGATCCTCGATGGAGCCGCCGGTGCGGTCCTGCAACTCGAACTGGAGGCCGCCGGTGGAGCTGAGGCCCGGTATGGCTGGCGGCTGGAAGCCCATGACGATGGCTTCCTGAATGCCCCGGAACGCCTGCTGCGCCCGACCCATGACGGCGTCGAAGGCGAGGTCTGCGCTGGTCCGCTCCGACCAGTCGTCGAGCATGACGAACACGGCAGTGCTATAGGACGAGTACGCGCCGGTGAGCATGTTGAAGCCGCCCAGGGTGACGTAGTCGTGGATGCCCGGGGCGCTGTCGAGATATTCTTCTATCTGCTCGGCCACCTCGTTGGAACGCTCCAGGGACGCGCCCTCGGGGAGCATGGCGTTGACGATGAAGTAGCCTTGGTCCTCGTCGGGCACAAAGCTCGACGGCAGGATGGAGAACAGCCCGCCGCAGCCCACGCCGAATGCCACCACCACCAGGAGGCCCAGGAACGAGCGCCTGACCATGGCCCCCACCGCCGCGTTGTAGCGGCTGCTCACGGCGTCGAAGACGGCGTTGAACCTGCCGAAGAACCAGCCCAGCGGGCCACGGATGGGCGTGTATGGCCGCAGCAACAGGGCGCTCAGGGCGGGCGACAGGGTCAGGGCGTTGATGGACGAGATGACCACCGACACAGACAGGGTCAGGGCGAACTGCTTGTAGAGCTGGCCCGTGATGCCGCCCATGAAGGCCACGGGGACGAAGACCGCCACCAGCACCAGGGTGGAGGCGATGATGGGCCCGGTGACCTCGGTCATGGCCTTCTTGGTGGCCTCCTTGGGCGAGAGGCCTTCCTCGTCGATGATCCGCTGGGTGGCCTCGACCACGACGATGGCGTCGTCCACCACGATGCCGATGGCCAGGACCAGCCCGAAGAGGGTCAGGGTGTTGATGGAGAAATCAAGCAGCGGAAACAGGGCAAAGGTGCCGATGAGCGATACCGGCACGCAGACCATGGGAATGATGGTGGTGCGCCAGTTCTGCAGGAAGATGAAGACCACCAGGAAGACCAGCAGGAGCGCCTCGAACAGGGTGTCCATGACCTCGTCGATTGACGAATTGACGAACCGGGTGGTGTCGTAGGGAATGGAATACTCGATGCCCTGGGGAAAATAGGTTTCGAGCTCGGCCATGGTCGCCGTGATGTTCTTGACCACGTCCAGGGCGTTGGCCCCGGGCAGTTGGTAGACCAGCAGCGAGGCCGTGGGCTTGCCGTTGAGCCTGGCGAAGGTGTAGTAGCTTTTGGCTCCCAGTTCCACCCGGGCCACGTCGCGCACCTTGACCGTGCTGCCGTCCTCGTTGGCCTTGAGGATGATGTTGCCGAACTCGTCGGCGTCAGTCAGCCTGCCCTTGACCCGCAAGGTCATCTGAAACTGCTGACCCTTGGGCGCGGGCGGCATGCCCAGCTGCCCGGCCGGAGCCTGGACGTTCTGCTCGTTCACGGCGTTGATCACGTCGGTGACCGTGAGGCCGTAGGAGGCCAGCTTGTCCGGATCAAGCCAGATGCGCATCCCGTAGTCCTGATCGCCGAAGAGGTTGACATCGCCCACGCCGTCGATGCGCTTGATGGCGTCATAGAGGTTGATCTTGGCGTAATTGTTCAGGAACAGCGAGTCGAACTGGGGCTGGTCCGAGGTCAGGCTGATGATGAGCACGAACTCGGGCGACTGCTTCTTGACCTGGACCCCGGTGTTGCGGACCTCCTGGGGCAGCTGTTGCAGGGCGAGGTTGACCCGGTTCTGCACGTCCACGGTGGCCAGTTCCAGGTCGCGGCCCAGCTCGAAGGTCACGGTCAGGTTCATGGAGCCGTCGTTGGACGAGATGGAGCTCATGTACATCATGTCCTGGGCGCCGTTGACCTGCTCCTCGATGGGCGTGGCCACGGACTGCTCCACGGTCTGGGCGTCCGCCCCGGTGTAGCTGGCCGTGACCCGGACCGAGGGCGGCGATATCTGGGGGTACTGGGCTATGGGCAGGGCAAAGAGGCTCAGGACGCCCACCATCAGGATGATGATGGCGACCACTGACGCGAAGATGGGCCGGTCGATGAAAAATCTGACGAACATGGGCTACCCGGCCTGCGGCGCTGCGGTGGCGTTGTGCTCCGCGTCGGGCGCGGGCTGGCCACTGCCATTGTCCGTGTCCATCGACTCCAGCACGGGTTTGATGGTCATGCCCGCCCTGACCCGGCGGATGCCGTCCACGATGACCATGTCCCCGGACGAAAGGCCTTTGCTGACTATCACCATATCCTTGGACTCGAAACCAAGGGTCACCGGCTGGCTGCGCACCGTGCCCGATTCGTCCACCACCAGAAGGGACTTCATGCCCTGGGTGTCGATGACGCCCCGCACCGGGACCACCACCGCGCCCTTGACGGTGTCGAAGAGCACCCGCACTTTTGCGTACTGGCCGGGCCGCAGGATGTGCGCCGGGTTGGGGAAGGTGACGCGCACGCCCAGCGTGCCCGTGCGCGAGTCCACGGCCCGGTCCACCATGTCGAAGGTGCCGTCGTGGTCGTACTCGCTGCCGTCGGCCAGGACCATCCTGACCTGGGAGTCGCGGCTGTCCTTGGCCGACTGGTCGCGCATGGCGCGGATGTAGTCGCTCTCGCTGACGCTGAAGTTGACGTAGACCGGGTCCACGGTGGACACCGTGGCCAAGAGGGTGTTCTCGCCCTGGCCGACAAGGTTGCCCACATCCACCTGCACCCGGCCGATGATGCCGTCGATGGGTGACTGTATCCTGGTGTAGCCCAACTCGATCCTGGCATTCTCCACCCGGGCCCTGTTGTCGCTGACCTGGGCCTTGAGGGTGGCCAGTTGAGTCTGGTAGCTCTCGTACTCGTCGCGGCTGACCACGCCCTCGTCAAAGAGCCTTTTGAACCGCTCGTAATCCTTCTGCGCCTTCTCGATCAGGGCCAGGTTGTAGTCCAGGCCCGACTGCTCCTGCTTGAGCGTCTCCTGAAAGGGCCTGGGATCAATGATGAAGAGCAGATCGCCCTTGGAAACCGAGGCTCCCTCCTTGAAATTCTTTTGCATCAGGAACCCGGCCACGCGGGCACGGATGTCAACGGTTTCGGCGGCATTGATCTGACCGATGAATTCACCCCAGTAGGGCATGTCCCTGGTCTCGGCCTTGATCACCTTCATGGGCGTGGCCTCGGTCTGGGCGGTTTTCGTGTCCGCGCCCTTGTCCTCGCCGCCGCAGCCGCTGACGAGCAGGGCTGCCGCCGCAAGGGAAAGGCCAAGCCGCAGAATGAGTCGTTTGGGTGTCATCGTGTCTTCTCTCGGGTTTGCTGTCTGATTGCCTGACCATGCAAGTCGCCGTATTCCATGGGGATTGCTTCCCCATGAAACCAACGCTGAAGAAATAATTGTCAACATATCAATTTCATAGAAGAAAATCGCATGGGTGGCAAGATGATATGCCAAATTTTGCCAATGCCGCAGCCCGGCCGTACCTGTTGACTCCTAAGCCCGCAGGAATTACTACCTTTGTGTGCGGCCGCGATTCCTGGCCGCAGGACACTCAACAGGCCGGTTCCCGGACGGCGCGGCCGAGGCACCCCGGGCGGTCCGACGGAGGCGAGGATGGCTGACAACACCTGCAAGGAAAACCCCATGAAGGGGATTCCGCTGGACATCAACTTCACCACCTTCATCTATTCCCTGTCGTCTTCAGCCATGGTCGCCCTGGGCGAAGCTCCGGACCCGAGCACCGGCAAGGTGGAGCTTCAGCGGCAGATGGCCAAGCACACCATCGACGTGCTCGGCATGCTCAAGGAAAAATTCGACAAGGGGCTGGACGACAGCGAGAAGAAACTGCTCTGCGACATCGTCTACAACCTGCGCATGACCTACGTGAACAAGGTTCGATAGACACCGAGCCCCCTGTTCCCCAACGACAAAACGAAGCGGAGACTGTCATGTCCCACATGATCAAGGCGGGGCTGGTCGGCGTGACCGGCTACACCGGCATGGAGCTTGCCCGGCTCATGGTCCACCATTCCTCCATGGAGTTGGTGCGCGTCACCTCCCGGGCCGAGGCGGGCAAACGGCTGGCCGACATCTATCCCTTCCTGCACCGGCTGCCCCTTGGCGAGCTGGTCATCACCCAGCCCGATCCGGCCGATCTGGCCGAGGAGTGCGATGTGGTCTTTCTGGCCGTGCCGCACAAGACGGCCATGGAGATCGCCGCCACTCTGCTTGATCAGGGCGTCAAGGTCGTGGACCTGTCCGCCGACTTCCGCCTCAACGACAAGGCCGTGTACGAACAGTGGTACGCCACCGAGCACACCCGGGCCGGGCTGCTGCCCGAAGCCGTCTACGGCCTGCCCGAACTGTACCTCGACCGGATCATGGGCGCGCGGCTCATCGCCAACCCGGGCTGCTACCCCACCTCGGCCATCCTTGGTCTGGCTCCGGCCCTGGCCGCGGGCATCGTCGAGACCGGCGACATCGTCATCGACGCCAAGTCAGGCGCGTCCGGCGCGGGACGCGGGGCCAAGGTCGGCACCCTGTTCTGCGAGGTGACGGACTCGTTCCGCGCCTACGGGCTGCCCACCCACCGGCACACGCCCGAGATCGAGCAGGAGCTGTCGAAGATCGCGGGCCACGGCATCACCGTCTCCTTCAGCCCCCATCTGCTGCCCATCGACCGGGGCATCCTCTCGACCATCTACAGCCGGCTCAAGGGCTCGCCCTCCCTCGACGAGGTGCACGACATCTTCACGGATTTCTACTCGGACAAGCCCCTGGTGCGGGTGCTGCCCAAGGGGCTGCTCCCCGAAACGCGGCACGTGCGCGGCACGGTCTTCTGCGACATCGGGCTGGTGGTGGACCCGAGGACCAACCGGCTGGTGATTCTCTCGGCCATCGACAATCTCTGCCGGGGCGCGTCCGGGCAGGCCCTGATGAACGCCAACCTCATCTGCGGGCTGGACATCGACGAGGGGCTGCCCATGGCGCCCATGATGCCGTAAGCAGACTGTTCAAAAACGACGATCTGCGGACGTTAAGCGACTGTAGGCGAGTCTTCGAGCCGTACAGAAAGCTTATTCAAAAAGTTCACAAATCCGCAGGACAGCGGATTTGGACGTCGGCTCCTGCCGACGCCCCGAAGGGGGGAGCCCCAGGACGGGGCGAATCAAATCCTTGCGTACATGAAGTACGCTTCGGTCTTGAACTTTTTTCGACCTAGCATCTCACCATTTTTGAACAGTCTGCATGTTCTGACTTTTTCGAGAGCTTGGTAAGCGCCAGCGCACGATTCTCCCTGCGGGGCCGGTCGCACCGGGCGGCTGGCCCCTGTTTTCTCCCCCGGCCCGCATCAAACCTGATGCAATTCCCGCCACTTTCCGATAGGGTTCCCGGAAAAACCATCAACCCGAGATTCCATGCCCGAAGTCCGCTACACCCCCACCGACCGTTTCGAGGAACTCGACCACCTCGACCTTGACGGGATATTCAGCGTTCTTGACGTCTACTGCGACACCTTCCTCCCTGACATGGAGGCGTGCCAGGTCTTTCTCGCCCGCATCCTGGGCACGTCCGGCGCGTCCGCGCACCCGGCCACGCGCCCCCGGGTGGCCGCGCTGCTACGCAAGGCATTGGCCTACGGCCCCTTTCACCTCCCCACTCTGGAAATCGCCCACGGCCTGACCGGCGACGCGGAACTGGGCGAGCGCATCCGCAAACTGCGCACCCTGGCCCTGGACCCGGCCCTGGCCGACCCCCGCGCCATCCTGAGCGACGAGGCCATGTTCACCCGCAAGCGGGACCGCCTACTGGCCATGCTCGCCGAAAAGCCGGGCCATGTGACGGCCGCGTCCCATCTGCTCTCCATCGACGCATGGCGGGGATTGCCCAGCGACGAATGGCTGGCGGGCTTCACCGTGCCCAAATACGTGCGCGCCCCCTGGGAACGGCGGCTGTTCCTGCACTACTCGGCCACGGGCGAGACCGAGCGCGCCCTGGCCCTGTGGCCCGGCGTGGCAGCCGGGGCCATCTGCGAGGTGGAGCTCAACTGCACGGCCGAACTCTTTGCCGCCTCGGGCGACATGGACCGGGCCGCGGCCTGTTACGCCAGGTCCCTTGAAATCGACCCCGCCCAGACCCCGGCCCGGCTGCGGCTGGCCGAGCTGCAATCCCCCACCCTGGCGGACGCCGCACTGCCGGACCAACGCGACGTGACCATCTGCCTCTATACCTGGAACAAGGCCGACCACCTGGAGCGGACCCTGTCCAGTCTGGCCGGAACCAGCCTGGGTCGGGCCAGAATCCGCGTGCTGCTCAACGGCTGCACCGACCGCAGCGCCGAGGTGGCCGAGGCGGCCCGGGCGCTGTTTCCCGGGCGCGACTACGCGGTGGTGGCCCTGCCGGTCAATGTGGGCGCTCCGGCGGCCCGCAACTGGCTGGGCGCCCTGCCCGAGGTCCGCGCCAGCGAGTTCGTGGCCTACATCGACGACGACGTGGACCTGCCCGGGGACTGGCTGGCCCATTTCCTCACGGTCATGGAGCACCATCCCGACACGGCCGTGGTGGGCTGCAAGGTGGTCTTCGGCTCGGACCCGAGGATGATCCAGTACCTGTACCGCGCCTTTGCCCTGGCCCGGCCGGAGATCATCAAGCTGACCGACCCGTGCCAGGTGGCCCAGATGGACCGGGGCCACTACGACTTCGTGCGCGAAACCGACACGGTCATGGGCTGCTGCCACCTGCTGCGCACCGCCAGCATGCCCGACGGGCCGGAATTCGACCTGCGCTACTCCCCCACCCAACTGGACGACATCGCCCACGACCTGACCTTGCGGCTGCGCGGCTTTGAGGTCCGCTACTGCGGGCTGGTCCGCTGCATCCACCACCAGAACACCGGGGGCAGCTTCAAGCGCCGGATGACCGATGCCCAGCTCGGCCAGGTGCTTGGCAACGATTTAAAATTCTTTTATTTTTTCAAGAAGCATCTGGAGCGCATCAGGGAGATCATGACCGAGGCCGCCCGGACCAGGGAAACGGCGTCGAAATTCGGCACCTGACCCCTTGCCATCCGCGATGGAATGCGCTAAGTACGCCGGACTTCAAATTCACACATCCCGCCCATAACTCCGGGTGGCCCGTGGTGTCACGGGCTCCTTCACAGGCTGCGGGATGGACGAAAAACCCAGGAGATCACCATGGCTTATGTTACCATGAAGCAGATGCTGGAGACCGGCGTCCACTTCGGCCACCAGACCCGCCGTTGGAACCCCAAAATGCGCCCCTTCATCTTCGGCGCGCGCAACGGCATCCACATCATGGACCTGCAACAGACCGTCAAGATGTTTGCCACGGCCCATGACTTCATCGTCGATACCGTGGCCAAGGGCGGCAAGGTGCTGTTCATCGGCACCAAGCGCCAGGCCCAGGAGGCCGTGACCCAGGAAGCCCAGCGCGCGGGGATGTTCTTCGTCACCCACCGCTGGATGGGCGGCACCCTGACCAACTTCCAGACCATCAAGAAATCCATCGACCGCCTCAAGAACCTTGAGCAGATGTTCGAGGACGGTTCCATCTCCCGCTACACCAAGAAGGAAGCCGTGGGCATGAGCCGCGAGGTCAAGAAGCTCAATCTCGCCCTGGGCGGCATCAAGGATATGGGCGACGCCCCCAGGGCCGCCTTTGTCATTGATCCCAAGCGCGAGCACATCGCCATCATGGAGTGCCGCAAGCTCGGCATCCCGGTGGTGGCCGTGGTCGATTCCAACTGCGACCCGGACATGGTGGACTACATCATCCCCGGCAACGACGACGCCATCCGCGCCATCAAGCTGTTCGCCACCCACATGGCCGACGCCTGCATCGAGGGCGCCGCCATGCAGAAAGACTTCGCCAAGGCCTCGGACGAGGCCAAAGCCGCCCCCAAGGCCGCTCCCGCCGAGCAGGCCGCGGCGACCCCCGCAGCTGAAACCGCAACCGAAGAAAAAGCCGAGGCTCCGGCCGAGGCCACTGCCGAGGAGAAGTAAGCATGGGCATCACCGCATCCCAGGTAAAGGAACTGCGCGAGAAGACCGGCGCAGGCATGATGGACTGCAAGAAGGCGCTGGTCGAGTCCGGCGGCGACGAGGAAAAGGCCGTCATGTACCTGCGCGAGAAGGGGTTGTCCAAGGCCGCCAAGAAGGCCGGACGCGCCACCTCCGAAGGTCTGGTCACCCCTTACGTCTCCGCCGACGGCAAGACCGTGGTCCTCTCCGAACTCATGTGCGAGACCGACTTCGTGGCCAAGAACGAGGACTTCCAGTCCTTTGCCAAGGCCCTGTCCGAGAAGATCGCCGGGCTTGACGTGACTAGCGGCGTGGCGGCCGACCTACCCGCCGAGGTGGCCGACGTGACCGACCTCATCGCCAAGCTGGGCGAGAACATGGGTGTGGGCCGCTTTGTCAAGGTCGCCTCCGACGATGCCATCGGCGTCTACATCCACTCCAACAACAAGCTCGGCACCGTCGTCGAGCTCAAGGGTTCCGACGACGAGTCCCTGGCCAGGGACATCGCCATGCACGTCGCCGCCATGAACCCCGCCTGCATCAGCCCCAAGGAACTGGCCCAGGATACCCTGGACAAGGAAAAGGCGCTGTACATGAAGCAGGCCATGGACGAGGGCAAGCCCGCCGAGATCGCCGAGAAGATCGTCATGGGCCGCCTGAGCAAGTTCTACAAGGAAGTCTGCCTCATCGAGCAGGTTTTCATCAAGGATGACAAGAAAAGCATCAAGGATCTGCTCGGCAAGGCCGAGGTAGCCAGCTTCCATCGACTGGCCCTAGGCGAGGGCGCACCAAAAGACGCCGACAGCGACGACTAAAAAAATGAAAACGGGCCGCACGGCCCGTTTTTTTTGATCGCAAAACATGGTATCGCCTGTGGGCGAGTTCTTCAGTGACACGCAAAGACCTTGAGGTGAAAATGGAAACGATGCGGTATTCGCGGATATTGCTGAAACTCAGCGGCGAGGCCCTGGCCGGAGAGCAGCGCTTCGGTATCGAGCCCGAGGCCATCGGTCAGTTCGCCAAGGAGATCGCCGAAGTGGCGACCACCGGACTCCAGGTGGCCCTGGTCATCGGGGGCGGCAATATCTTTCGCGGCATGGCCGCCAGCGCCAAGGGCATGGACCGGGCGCAGGCGGACTACATGGGCATGCTGGCCACGGTCATGAACGCCCTGGCCGTGCAGGACGCGCTGGAAAAGAATGGATGCAGCACCCGCGTCATGACCGCCTTCAGCATGGCCGAGGTGGCCGAGCCCTACATCCGCAGGCGGGCCATCCGGCATCTGGAAAAGGGCCGCGTGGTCATCTGTGCGGCTGGCACCGGCAACCCCTACTTCACCACGGACAGCGCCGCCGCACTGCGCGCGCTGGAGCTCAAGTGCGACGCCATCTTCAAGGCGACCAAGGTGGACGGCGTGTACGACAAGGACCCCCTCAAGTTCCCCGACGCCGTCCGCTACGACACCGTCACTTACATGGAAACCCTGGAAAAACGGCTGGGAGTCATGGACTCCACGGCCATCACCATGGCCCGGGACAACAACCTGCCGATCATCGTCTTCAATCTGTACAAGGAAGGCAACATCCGCAAGGCCGCCAGCGGCGAGAACATCGGGACGACCGTCCAAGGAGGAAACTGACATGCAATCCGTGCTCAACGATGGCAAAAAGCGCATGGCCGGAGCCATTGGCGCTCTGGAAAAGGACTTCGCGAAACTGCGCACCGGACGCGCCACCACGGCCCTGGTGGACACCATCATGGTCGATTATTACGGCACATCCACCCCCATCAGCCAGCTCTCCTCGGTCTCGGTGCCCGATGCCAAGACCATCACCATCCAGCCCTGGGACAGAGGCGCCTTCGGCGCGGTGGAAAAGGCCATCCAGACCTCGGACCTCGGACTCAACCCGGTCAATGACGGCAAGATCATCCGCATCGTCATCCCGCCCCTGACTGAAGAGCGGCGCAAGGAGCTGGTCAAGGTCGCCAAGAAATACACCGAGGAATGCAAGGTGGCCATCCGCAACGTCCGCCGCGACCTCAACGACACCCTCAAGAAGATGGAAAAAGACAAGGAAATCAGCGAGGACGAGTTGAAAAAAGGCGAAACCGACGTGCAGAAGCTGACCGACGACTTCGTCAAGCAAAGCGACAGCGTGTTTGCGGCCAAGGAAAAAGAAATCCTGGAAATCTAGGGACAATCTCTCTTGTCAAGCATCACAGTCCCCACCCACGTGGCCATCATCATGGATGGCAACGGCAGGTGGGCCAAACAGCGCGGGCTGCCCCGGACAGAGGGCCACAGGGCCGGCACCGAGGCGGCCCGCGCCGTGGTCACCCGCTGCCGCGAACTCGGGGTCAGACACCTGACGCTCTACACCTTCTCCAAGGAGAACTGGGCGCGGCCCAAGGACGAGGTGCGCACCCTCTTCGACCTGCTGACCACCTTCCTCACCCGGGAAGAATCAAGCCTCAAGAAGCAGTCCATCCGGCTCAAGGTGCTCGGCGAACTCGACGACATGCCCATGGCCGTGCGCCAGACCCTCAAGCATGTCATGCGCCAGACCGCCCAGTGCGAGGCCATGACCCTGAACCTGGCCCTCAACTACTCGGGCCGCGACGAAATCCTGCGGGCTGCCCGGGCGCTGGCGGCCAGGGGCGTGCCTCCGGAGGCAATCACCGAGGAGGCGTTCGCGGCCGAACTGTGGACCGCAGGGCAGCCCGACCCGGATCTGATCATCCGCACCAGCGGCGAGCAGCGCCTGTCCAACTACCTGCTCTTTCAATGCGCCTACGCCGAATTCTACTTCACGGACACCTACTGGCCCGATTTTTCCCCCGACGAATTGGACAAGGCATTTGCGGAACTGGCCGGACGGCGTCGCCGCTTCGGCCTGACCGACGAGCAGCTTGGCTGACCGCTCACGCGGGGCCAATGACAGGGGGCCGCACCGCGCCTTGCCCCCGCACGGCAAATAGCGTACACAGTTTGCACCCGCACCAACGCGAAATAACATGAAAAGCGCCGAAGATCAGCTATGACCATCTCCCTGCACAGAAAACGGCTCGCCACCGCGGTGTGCCTGACGGCCATACCGGCCCTTGCCCTCGTCTTCCAGGGATGGGTGCTTTTCGCTGTCCTGGCCCTGTTCTGTTCCCTCGCCCTCTGGGAGTTTTACGCCATGTTCCAGCCCCTGTCCGGGGCAGCGACCATCAAGGGGCTCGGCGCGGCCTTCACCTTCCTGCTGCTGGGCGCCTTTGCCGCAGGGGAGCCGGGCCATCCGGCCATGGTCCTCATCGGGGCCTTCTGGGCCGCGGCGTTCCTGTTCCTCGCCCGCTACAGCCGCGACACGGCTGCGTCCTTCAAGCCATGCCTCGTCTTCCTGGCCGGGCTGATCTACATCCCCCTCAATTTCCACTTCCTCCTCGCCTTCTCCCGCCACGAGATCCTGCTCGTCATCGGGGCCGCCGCCATCTCGGACACGGCGGCCTTCTACTGTGGCACCCTCTGGGGCAAGAAGAAGATCTGGCCCACGGTCAGCCCCAAGAAATCCTGGATCGGCAGCATGGGCGGCATGGCGGCCTGCATGCTGGCCACGGCGGCCTTTGGCCTGGGCTTCGGCTCGGCCCAGATATGGCAGTGGCTGCTGTTGGGCGCGGCCCTCAACCTGGCGGCACAGATGGGCGATTTCTTCGAGTCCGCCCTCAAGCGCTCCCTGGACATCAAGGATTCCGGCTCGCTCCTGCCCGGCCACGGCGGCCTGCTCGACAGGGTGGACAGCCTGCTCCTGGTGGTGCCTGCCTACGGCCTGATCCGCATGGCCCACACCTTTTTCTAATCCCCGGACCATCGTGAAGACGTACATATCCCCCTGGCCGCAAGCCGCCAAGCTGCCCGACTTCCCCCGCTCCGTGGCCGTGCTCGGGGCCACGGGCTCCATCGGCGTCAATGCGCTGAAGGTCATGGCCCGGCACCCGGAACTCTTCACGGTCATGGCCCTGGCGGGCGGACGAAACGGCACGCTGCTGGCCGAACAATGCGCCCGGCTGCGCCCCCGCTACGCCGCCGTGCTCGACGATGCGGCCCGGCGCGAGCTTGAGGCAGGACTGCCCGCCGGGTATTCGCCGCAGATACTTGTCGGCCCCGATGCCTTCACCACCCTGGCCGCACTGGACGAGGTGGACACGGTCCTCTCCAGCATCGTGGGCGCTGCCGGTTTCGAGCCCACCCTGGCCGCGGCCCGGGCTGGCAAGCTCATCTGTCTGGCCAACAAGGAATCCCTGGTGCTCGGCGGCCACATCATCCGCGCCGCCTGCCACGCCTCGGGCGCGGTGATCCTGCCCGTGGACTCCGAGCACAACGCCCTGTTCCAGGGGCTCATGGGTCTTGAGAGCGACGACGAGATCGCGCGGCTCATCCTCACGGCCTCGGGCGGCCCCTTTCGCGGCCGCGACGCCGCCTCCCTTGCGGGCGTAACCCGCAAGCAGGCCCTGGCCCATCCCAACTGGAGCATGGGCGCGAAAATCTCCATCGACTCGGCCACCCTCATGAACAAGGGGCTCGAAGTCATCGAGGCCTGCCACCTCTATGGTCTGCCGGTGGGCATGGTCCATGTGGTGGTCCACCCCCAATCCATCATCCACTCGCTGGTGGAGTATGTGGACGGGTCGCAACTGGCCCACCTGGGCATGCCCGACATGCAGGTGCCCATCGCCCACTGCCTGGGATTTCCCCGCCGCCTCGGCGTGGACGTGCCCCGGCTTGATCTGGCCCGCGTGGGCTGCCTGACCTTTGAGGAGCCGGACCTGGCCGCCTTCCCCTGCCTTGGGCTGGCGCGGGATGCTTACGATGCCGGGCCAAGCCACCCGGTGGTGCTCAACGCGGCCAACGAGGTGGCCGTGGCCGCCTTCCTGGACGGCCGCATGGGCTTTGCCGACATCCCGGCCACCATCGAGGCGGCCCTTGACCGGCATCGGCCGGTGGACGTATCCACCCCGGAGGCGGTGCTCGACCTGGACCGCGCCGTCCGGGATGAAATCCGGCGCGCCCTCTGGCCTGACGCGGATTGATGCTTATCTCAATCAGAGTCGCGACAACGAAACAGCGGGCGGCCGCATGAGGATTCTATGCTGACAAGCGCAATTGCCATCATCCTGGCCCTTGGCGGCCTGATATTCTTTCACGAACTCGGCCACTTTGCCGTGGCCCGTTTCTTCGGCATGGGCGTGCGGACCTTCTCGCTGGGCTTTGGTCCCCGGCTGGCCGGGTTCACCTCCGGCCGCACCGAATACAAACTCTCGGCCATTCCCCTGGGCGGCTACGTGCAGCTGGCGGGCGAACAGGGCGAGGAGGAAAAGGACTTTCCCGACGACCAGCTCTTCTCCGGGCGTCCGGCCTGGCAGCGGCTGTGCGTGGTGGCGGCCGGGCCCATCTTCAACTTCCTGCTCGCCTTCCTCATCTACTGGTTCCTGGCCATGGCCCAGGGCCAGGGCGTGGTCATGCCCACGGTGGGCGATGTCATGCCCGAGAGCCCGGCCTTCGAGGCGGGTCTGCGCAAGGACGACCATGTCCTGAGCGTTGACGGCAAGCCCATGGACTCCTGGAACGAACTGGTGGAGACGATCCGCGCGGGCAACGAGACGCCGCTTCGCTTCGAGGTGGCCCGCGGCGATGCGCGGCTGTACCTGACCGTGACCCCCAGAGTGAACACGGTCAAGAACCTCTTCGGAGAGGAAGTGACCGTGCCCATGGTGGGTATCGGCCAGGGCGGGGTCATCGAATACCGGCCCGTGGAGGGCCTCGGGGCGGGCATGGCCCTGAGCCACACCTGGACCATGTCCAAGGTCGTGGTCAAGGGCTTTGTCAGCATCATCGAGCGGCTCATCCCGGTGGAGTCCATCGGCGGGCCAATCATGCTCGCCCAGATGGTCCACTCAAGCGCCCAGTCCGGGTTCTACGACCTGCTGGGCATGGTCGCCATCATCTCCATCAATCTTGCCATCATCAACCTGCTGCCCATCCCGGTGCTGGACGGCGGCCACATCGTCTATTTCCTGCTCGAAATGATCTTCCGCCGCCCCATCAGCGATCGCTGGAAGGCAGCGGCAACCCGCGTGGGAATCCTCCTGCTGCTGATGCTCATGAGCCTTGCCATCTTCAATGACGTCCGCCGCCTGCTCTCATAAACCGAGCGGCCTGACCCTGGCCCTGGCCGGGGCCGAGGACCGCCTCCAACTGGCCCTGGGCCAGCCGTCGGACACGGGCTGGACCCTGCTCGCCTCGCGCGAGTGGACCGTACCCGGGCAGTCGATGCGCTTCCTCATGCCGGGGCTCAGGGAGACGCTGGACGGGTTCGGCGTCACGGCCTCGGCCATCGCGCGCATCGCCTGCGTGCGCGGACCGGGCAGCTTCACCGGGCTGCGCCTGGTCCTGGCCGCAGCCCAGGGCATTGCCTCAGGCACCGGCGCCTCACTGGCCGGCCTCGATCTCCTGCCCCTGCTGGCCGCAGGCCCAGGCCCGCTCCTGACCACCCCCCTGCACGTGCTGACCTACGCCCGGCGCGGGCTGGTCTATCTCCAGAGCTTCCACACCCCGTTGCTGGCCCCCTTCGCGCCCCTGGCGGTCTGCACCCTGGCCGAGGCGGCCGAGATCATGACCAGCCAGGACACGCCCGCCCACCTCATGGGCAGCGGCCTGCGCAAAAACCCGGCCTTCTTCGCCGAACTGGTCGCCAAAGCACCGGGCCTGACCCTGCTCCCGACCAGTTGGGACACCCCTTCCCCCGAACTTCTGCTGACGGCGGCCATGACCGCCCGATACGGCCACACCCCGCTGGAGCCGTGCTATGTCCGGCCCTCGGACGCGGAGACGAACCTGCCCCACTTCGCCAGACAGCGCGGCCTCGACCCGGATGAGGCGGTCAAGCGCCTGCGCGACCTCGGGCTCGGCCAGCAGGACGAACCCTCGGACCAATAAAAAACAGCCCCCCGGCTGATGGTCGGCTCGTACGAGCCGGTCATCCGGGAGGCCATGTGGGGCGTGTCCCCTGCCGAAGCGGCCCGCGTCAGGGGGTCAGCCGGTCCGTCGTCTTTTCGATCTGGCGGCCCAGCGGGGTCTGGAGCGAAATTTCGCGCTCGACCTTGGTGATGCCCTTGAGCACCGTGGAGTGTCTGCGGCCGAGCTTGTCGCCGATGTCCTTGAGGGACAGGTCGGTGTGCTTGCGGGCCAGATAAAAGGCGGTATTGCGCGCCAGGACCACCTGACGCTTGCGGCTCTTGGACTTCAACTCATCCTCGGAGAGGCCGTAGCTCTTGCAGATGAACTCCACGATGTTGAGGAGGTCGGGCGCGGCGTGATGCACGGCGTAGTTGTCGAGCACCTCCCAGGCGAGGTTGAGGGTCACGGCCCTGTTGAGGAGGCGCGCCTTGAGCACCAGGTTGGTCAGGCAGCTTTCGAGCTGGCGGATGTCGGTGGTGATGCGCTCGGCCAGCAGCTCGGACACCTCCACGGGCACGGACACCTGGAGCTTGCGCGCCTTTTCCATGACGATGCGCCGCCGGGTCTCCATGTCGGGCCGGTTGATGTGGGCCAGAAACCCGGAGCAGAAACGCGAAACCAGGCGGTTGTCCACGCCGGAAAACTCCTTGGGCATGAAGGAACTGGTCAGGAGCACCTTGCACCCGCGCTCGCGCAGGGCCGTCAAGGTGCACAAAAGCTCCTCCTGCATCTTCTCCTTGCCCTGAAAGAAGTGGACGTCCTCAAGGAGCAGCACATCGAGATTCTCGCGGAACTGCGCCTTGAACACGTCCACCTGCCGGGACTTGATGGCCAGCACCATGCGGGTGGCAAAGTCCTCGGACGACAGGCAGGCGACCTTGAGCTGTTTTCGATTGGCGGCCCGGCACAGCTGGTTGCCCACCGATTGCAGCAGATGGGTCTTGCCCAGGCCGGGGCCGGAACTGAGAAAAAGGTGGTCCGAGGAAAAGGCGCTGTCGCACAGGCTCTTGCTGGCCGCGCAGGCCAGTTCGTTGGACGGGCCGACCACGAAGTCCTCAAAGGAGAAGCGCCAGTTGCGCACGGTCACGGTCCTTGGAGCCTCGGCGATGGGCAGTCCAAGCTGAGAGGGCGCCGCCTCCCGGTGCTCCCGGACCGAGGGTGCGGCCGCCGGGGCGGACTTGCCCGCCACCACGGAGATTCTGGGATCACTGCCCATGACCTCGGCCGCAGCCTCGCGGATCACCTGGAGCAGCCGCTCGCGCACCCAGTTGGCCACGAACTCGTTGGGGGCGGTCAGGGTCAGCCTGCCGCCTTCGACAATGCCGTCAAGAGGTTTGATCCAGACAGTGAAGAGACCGGGGTTGAGGCTCTTTTCGAGCGAGTTGCGTATTTGCTTCCAGGCAGCTTTCATCATGTCGTGTGAGATAGTGGATTGACCGGCCCAAGACAATTCTTGATTTTCAAACGTGTGATCAAAGCCGGACTTGGGTTCTCTACAGTCACCTGCCGCGAAGTGATGGTACAACCAATTGAAATTAAAAATGATTGTAGCAAATTGGCTTGCGGAGTCGATTCCTGGTCTCAATCCGGTGAAACAGGCGCATGGCAAGGCTTCCCGGCCTTTCGATTTTCTCTAGATTTTCTATTTATCAACAGCATGTGAATTTCTTTTCAACAGCCGATGCTCTCTATTTCGGCAGATTTTCAAAGATTGGATGATTTTCCTTTCTATTCGAAATTATTTTCTCAAGCAAGATGTAGTAGCTCTGTCCCTTTGGAAAATTACTTCTTTAACTAACACAATGAAATAACTGGGCAATATACAAATTGAATGATAACCGTTTTCATCGGCCGCAACCGAATCGTCACACCCACACCCCACAAGCCCGCCCAGCGCAAGGCTTGGAAGCGTCTGGCCCATTATGAACACAAAAAAATCGTTGGAAATCAAGAAAAAAACACCTTGACAGAAAAAGTGCAAGGTGTTCCGGGCGCGAAACCCATGGGAGGAAATCCCGAGCTGTTGGAAAATAATCTAGTCGGCCTGGGCTCGGGTCGGATACTTGCCGCAGGCGAATTTTGGCGATTCCGGGCAATAACCGAGTTGTTCGCACCGGGCGCCGCCAGTGGCGAACAGGGCCGGGAGCCTCTCCTTGCAGATGACCAGCATGGCGTCGGCCAGGGCGCGGATTTCCCACTGTGCCCGATTGCAGCAGCGCAGATGGAAGAAGTGATGCAGGCTGCGGCAGTTCATGGTGATGACGATCTTGGTCTCGGCGGCCTGGGGGAGCACGAAGCGCGCGTCTTCGTTGGCCTTGGCCTTGCGGCCGTGGGCCACCAGGATTTCGCGCAGGTCGCCGTAGGCCGAGCGGACCTCGGCGATGAACCGCTCGAAGCGCTCCCTGGCCTCGGGTATCCGGGCGATGGCCGGGGGGATGATGTAGTCCAGATCGTTCTCGGCCACGTAGCGCTGGCTCTGCTGCGAATAGGAGGCGATGCGGTGGCGCACGATCTGGTGCGAGCAGGCCCGCGAGATGCCCTCCACCGCAAAGGTCATGGACACATGTTCCACCGGGCTGTCGTGGCCCGACTCCATGGTCATGCGCACGAACTCGGCCTGGGTCTCGCGGTCGATCTCGCCCGAGAGCAGCCGGGGCCACATGTCGGCCACGAATCCGGCGTGGTAGCACTGGCGAAAGGCGGCGTAGATGAGCGGCAGGGCGTCGGGGGTCATGGTCAGAAGTTCGACCCTGAGGTTCTTTTCGGGCATCGGCTGGGCTCCGTGGCGGCTGGTGTCGTTGACGGGTGTCACTGTGTAGCGCAAAGCGTCCCGGCTGTCACCCTCTGGCCGCCGTCCTTGCGCGCTTTGCCCTTGACGGCCCGCCGGATTGGGAGCACAGAGGCCCCATGGAAACCACGACTCTCGTCACCATTCTCCAGGCGTCCATCGCCCCCTTTGTGCTCATATCGGGCATCGGCCTGCTGCTGCTCTCCATGACCAACCGCATCGCCCGGCCCACAGACCTCATCCGGCGGCTCCTCGACATGCTGCCCTCGGCCCCGGAGCGGGACGTGAAATTCCTGCTCGACCAAGTGGTCGTGCTGCGCAAGCGTTGCTCCATCATGCGCTGGGCCATCTTCTTCTCCATCCTGGCCATCATCTTCGTCAGCTGCGTGATGCTGCTGCTCTACGCCAGCCTGCTCTTCGAGGTGCCGCTGCACTTCTGGGTCGAGGTGCTCTTCGGCGGCTCGCTGATCAGCCTGATCGTCAGCCTGCTCTACCTGCTTGAGGACATCCGCATCACCCTGCGCTCCCTGGATCTGGAAATCGAACGGCGCAAGGGAAGCCTCGGCTAGAGCGCGATCTTTGCCAGGGCGTCTTCGGCCATTTCCTCCAGGGACATTTCCTCCGGCAGATTCCCGGCCTGAAGGATGAAGTGGAGCACGCCGTAAAAAACCGGCTCCATGACCGCCAGCCGGGCCGACAAATCCCGCCACACCCCGTCCTGATCCCCGCCGCCGTCCCGCTCCACGACCCGTGCGGCCAGGGTGCGCGAATCGGCCATGAGGTAGAAGACCTTGCCTGCGCCGTGGACATGCGGCTGAACCGCCGGATCGGCCACCAGTTCGTCGGCCAGGACGATGACCGCCGCCGGTCCGTCCAGGGCGGCCACGGCTGACTCTGCGTCCTCGGGCGTCACCGCCCCGATCCCGAGTCGGTCTGCCAGCAGCCGGGCCAAGGCCGCCTTGCCGCTGCCGGGCAGCCCCACCAGCACCACCCGCCCGGTGTTCTTCCAGGCGTCGGCAAAATCTTCGCGCCGCTCGCCCCGGCCATGGGTCCGGGTGACCCCGACCTCGTCCACCTCGACCTCTTCCTTGATCAGATGATCGTATTTCATGCGCGCTCCTCGGGCTGATGAATGTTTTCCTTGCGGGGACGAAGGTATCAAGTAGAATGGCGGCAACGCAAACGGTTTGAGGACCCCATGCCCAAGGACCTGATCCACTTCGACATAGCCGGGCGCACGGCCCGGCTCCTTGCGCAAACGCGCTTCGGCCCCTGCCTCTCCGCAGAGGGCCACGGCCTGCATCTCGGCTCGGTCTTTCACGATGCCCTGTTCTACGCCGCATGGCCCGGCGACGCCCCCCTCGAGCGGCTGGCCCACACCCTGCACGGTGCCCGGGGGGAGGACACCTTTGCCCTGGTCAGGATGTTGGCCGCCCATGCGCGGACCGATGGCTCGCCCCTGGCCGCCGCCGTGCTGGTCGGGGTCGTGTCCCACCTCTTTGCCGACACGGTCATGCACCCGCTGGTCTGGCACCTGACCGGCGACTACTACGCATCCGACGCGACCGCCCGATCCATGGCCAGGCAGCGCCACCGCGCCCTGGAATCGCTCATGGACATGGTCGCCTGCCCGCACATGCTCGGCCGGACGCGCTATCGCCTGGGCCTGATGCTGCGCCGCTGCCCGGCCCTGCTCGAACGCGGGCTTCCCGTGGCCGGGCTGGCGGCCATGGCCGGGATGGAGCCGGACGCAACCCGCGCCGGGCTTGCCCGGGCCTGGCGCATCTTCGCCCTGTTCCAGGCTGCGTACTCGAACCGGCCGCTGGCCCGCGCAGCCTTTGCCCTGCGCCCCCGACTGCCCCGAGCGGCGGCGGAACTGGCCGCCCTGGCCTACGCGCCCCAACTTCTGCGTCAGGCCCAGACGCTGGCCGGACCCATCGCCTATCGCCACCCGGTCACCGGCGAAACGCTCACGGCCACCCTTGACCAACTCATGGACGAGGCGGCGCAACGCGCGGCCGCCCTGTGCCTCAAGCTCGAACCCGCAATTTTCGATTCGGACGGGATAGACCTGGACGAGATGGGACCATCCATGGACGCCGGACTGCCCGGGGTGGAGAGCGACCGCATGCGCCACTTTGCCAGCCCGCCCTTTCCCGAGTTGGCCTGACCCGATTCGGGCACAAGATCGTTGCGCTTGCCGCGCCAATGGCCTACGCTGCAAGCATTGGAAAATCCTCGCATCACAGGAGCGCACCCATGAAAAAATTCCTCACCATCGGCCTCGGCGTGTTGATCGTCGGCATCATAGCCATAATAGTCCTCGCCATTCTCAACCTCGGCTCGATCATAAAAACCGCGACCGAGACCTACGGCCCGCGGATCACCAAGACCGAGGTCAGGCTCGGCTCGGCCGACATCTCCATCCTCTCGGGCTCCGGCAGCCTCAACAAATTCGTCCTCGGCAATCCCGAGGGATTCACCATGCCAAACGCCCTGACGTGCGACACCATCTGGATAAAGGTGGTCAAGGAATCCCTGACCACGGACACCATCGTCATCGAGGAAATCATCGTGGACGGCCCGGTGGTCAGTTACGAAAAACGGGGCAACGCCGACAACTTCCAGACCATCCTGAACAACATCAAGCAGACCGTGGCCAGCGAGAAGAAAGCCACCCCGGCCGAGCAGGAAACCACGGGATCGGAAAAATCCATCCAGATCAATAATTTCATTGTCAAGAATGGGCATATCAACCTGGGCGGCTCCCTGCTCGACGCCTTTGGCGCGGACCAGGGTGTGGGCATCGCCATGCCCAACATCCACATGAAGGACATCGGCAAGGACAAGAAGATCACCCCGGCCGAGGCCTTTGCCCTGGTCCTGGCCGAGATGACCAGCGGTGTCACCGGCACGGTCACCCAGCTCGCCAGACAACTCTCCGAGACCCTGGGCAAGGCTGTCGGGGGCGTGGGCGAGGGAGCCAAGTCCCTGGGCTCCACGGTCAAGGGACTGTTCGGCTCGGAATAGCGGATCGCGGGGCCGCGCCGGAAACGGGCGCGGCCCCATTACATTTAATATAGGACACGACCGGGTCCGCCGACAGACAGAATCCCCCCAGATCAATGCCACACCCCGCACCCTACACAGCTCATCCCCTGACCGGGCCGGACGGCCTCTGCGACATCCGCGTCCGGGTCAACGGCAAGACATGGCACCTGTGGGGACGCAACGGGCCGGAGCGCGAGCAGGCCCTGGCCGATGCCGTGGAGCCGGGCAGCCTGCCCGTGCTCATGGGCGCGGGGCTGGGCCACTGCCTGCGCACCCTGATCGCCCGGGGTGGCCCGGTGGCCGTGGTGGACCGCGAGGCCGGCATCGAGGCGATCACCGGGGTACGCCGCGAACTGGGCGAGCATCCGGCCGTGACCTGGATCGACGACCCCGCACCCGAGGCCGTGCTGGGCTGCCTTGCGCGCTGGAGCACCGCCCACGGCCACGCGCCGCTGCACCCGGTGATCATCCCCCTGTACCAGAGGCTCGATGCGGCCTACTACGGCCCCATCTCCCAGGCCATCAAGGCCGGAGCGCAGGCCGATTTTAGGGCCGAGGCCGCGTACCCGAAATTCCGCTCGCAGACACCACGCGTCCTGTTTTTCGACTCCAGCTACTTCCTGTGCGGGGAAATCCTGGCCACCCTGGCCCGGCTCGACATCCCCCACCGCATCCTCCCCCTGGAACGCTCCGCCACCGGCAGCGCCCGATTCATCGAAGACCTGCTCCACGCCATCCTCGACTTCCGGCCCGACTTCGTGCTGACGGTCAATCACTTCGGCCTCGACCGCGAGGGACGGCTGGCCGGACTCCTGGCCGAGCTGGGACTCCCGCTGGCCTCCTGGTTCGTGGACAACCCGGCCCTCATCCTGCACGACTACGCCCATCCCGGAGCGGACAACACGGCGGTCTTCACCTTTGACGCCGGAAACCTTGCCATGCTGCGCGCCCGTGGATTTGCCCGGGTGGAGTACCTGCCCCTGGCCACTGACCCGGAGCGATTCCGGCCCGGGCTCGGGTCTGCCGCCCCGCCGCAGTGGGCCGCCGAGGTCTCCTTTGTGGGCAACTCCATGGCCCGGCCCGTGGCCCAGACGCTGGAGAACGCGGGCCTGCCCGAGACCATGCGCGCCGAATATCCCAAGGTGGCGGCCGAGTTCGGCGCATCGGGCCAGACCGATGTGCGCGGCTTCCTGGCGTCCCACCGCCCGGACTGGCGCACCGCCCTTGACGAACTGCCCACCCCGGAGCGCAGGCTGGCCTTGGAATCGCTGCTCACCTGGGAGGCCACGCGCCAATACCGGCTGGCCTGCGTCCAGGCCATCCTCGGCTTTGTCCCGCTCATCGTGGGCGACGAGGGCTGGCTGGACCAGCTCGGCCAGCCAGCCGACTGGCGCAGGCTGCCGCCCCTAGACTACTACGCAGACCTGCCCCGCTTCTATCCCCTGTCGGCGGTCAGCCTCAACTGCACCAGCCGCCAGATGGTCGGAGCGGTCAACCAGCGCGTTTTCGACATCCCTGCCTGCGGGGGGTTCGTGCTCACCGACCGACGGGAACAGATGGACGACCTTTTCGAGCCGGAAGCCGAAGTCGTGGCCTATGACAGCCCGGACGACATCCCGGCCCTGACGGCCGAACTGCTGGCCGATCCGGCCCGGCGCAGGCGTGTCTCCCGCGCCGCCCGGGCGCGCATCCTGGCCGAGCACACATACGAGATCCGGCTGCGCACCCTGCTTGCGGCCATGCGCGACACCTTCGGCGGCTAGCCCACTTCCCCCCTCCCCGCCTTTTTTTGCGCCCATGCTCCACAGGCCGGACATTCTTTCCGGCTTTCCTTCACATTGACTTCGCAATCAAAAAAAACATTCACACAACCTAAAGTTTTCCCATGGCCGGACGATCAGTAGGGCAACACAAGAAAGGTCCGCCCGGTAATCCACACCGCCGGAACAACGGATCTTAGGCAAGGAAGCCGAAACACTTTCAAGGAGGAAATTATGTCCCTGGTTATCAACAACAACCTGATGGCGATGAACGCCGCCCGCAACCTTGGCACCTCGTACGGTGCCCTGGAACTGTCCACCCGTCGTCTGTCCTCTGGCCTGCGCATCACCACGGCCGCGGACGACGCCGCCGGTCTGGCCGTCCGCGAGCTCATGCGCGCGGACATCACCTCCCTGACGCAGGGTATCCGCAACGCCAATGACGCCATCTCCCTCATCCAGACGGCTGACGGCGCCCTGGCCGTCATCGATGAAAAGCTGATCCGCATGAAGGAACTGGCCATGCAGGCGGCCACGGGTACCTACAACTCCGACCAGCGCCTGATCATCGACTCCGAGTATCAGGCCATGGCCTCGGAAATCACCCGTATCGCCAACTCCACGGACTTCAACGGCATCTACCTGCTCAACGGCAACCTGTCCGGCCAACACGACGGCTCCGGCATGGCCGTCACCGGCCAGCTGAAGGTCCACTTCGGTACCGGCAACGACTGCTCCGAGGACTACTACTACATCCAGATCGACAACGCCACGGCCTCGGCCCTGGGTGTCGGCCTCGGTGCAGGTACCGGCGCTGGCGCGTCCATCTCGACCCAGGCCCTGGCACAGCAGGCCCTTGATGTGCTCAACACCGCCATCATCTCCAAGGACAAGATCCGCGCCAACCTCGGTGCCATGCAGAACAGGCTGGAGAACACCGTGACCGTTCTGGAAATCCAGGCCGAGAACGTCCAGGCTGCCGAATCGCGCATCTCGGACGTGGACGTGGCCAAGGAAATGACCCAGTTCGTCCGCAACCAGATCATGACCCAGGCCGCCGTCTCCATGCTGGCCCAGGCCAACTCCCTGCCGAGGATGGCCCTGTCCCTCATCGGCTAGGCGCGCCCCAGGTCGCAGACCCAGCGCACTCAGGCCGGGCCCTCCCCCAAGAGGGTCCGGCCCTTTGATTTCAACAGGTTACAATGATCGGCACTGGCATCCGGATTGCATCCTACACGGCAGCCCACTGCAACCGGAAAAAACTTCCGACAGGAATACGCCATGGCAGACGGAACATACTCCTCTGGTTCGATCAATTTCTCCGGCCTTGGAAACGGCACGGACTTCAACAAGCTCATCGAAGGCCTCCTCGATGTGGAGCGCAGGCGCGTCACCAGGCTTGAAACGTGGAAAAGCTCCTGGCAGCAGAAGAACGACCAGTTCTCCACACTCAACACCCAGATGCTCAACCTCAAGACAACCCTTGAGGATTTCGACACCATCAACGAGTTCCTGAAAAAGGTCGTCACCAGCACCGACACCACGCGGCTCACCGCCACGGCCGAAAGCCACGCGCTGGAGACCAACGCCACCATCGAGATCGGCCAACTCGCATCCAACGACGTGCATATCACGGCCTCTGGCACCAGTTCGCTCAAGACCGCCATCACCTCGACCAACACTTTTTTCAAGTTCTCCTACGCGGGCGAAGACTATACCATCAACGACATCCCGGCGGGAACCACCCTCGAAAACTTCGTCAACATCATCAACAATCACCCCGACTCGCGCACGCGCATCCGGGCATCCACGGTCTACGATGGCTCGGTCTACCATTTGCAGATCAGCGGCCTCGAACAAGGCAGCAAAAACCAGGTGACCATCTCCGACGAGGGCGACATCATCTTTGGCGGCTCGTCCTTCCGCGAGACGCAAAATGCTGTCAACGCGCAAATCCGGGTCAACGGCTTTCCGTCCGCCGGCGGCGGCTGGATAGAGCGCCCGTCCAACTCCATCAACGACGTGCTCGAAGGCATCACCCTCAACCTGCACGACGCGGAACCGGGCCGCACCATCAAGCTGACCACGACCACGGACACGGCTGGAATCCGCGGGACCATCGACAAGTTCATCAGCTCGGTCAACGAGGTCCGCGCGCTGATCATCAAGATGACCAAGGTCAATGACGAGGGCGAGGGCTCCATCCTCACCGGCAACTACGGCGTGGACATGATCGCCCAGAAGCTCAAGAACATCACAGCGGACATGGGAATCGGCTTCTCGGTGTGGGACCCGGAAAACATGACCGGGGACAGGTTTTCGGCCCTGTCCCAGCTTGGCATCATGACCGACGCCGAGCAGGGCTCGCCAACATACGGCCTGCTCAAGATCGACGAGGAACTCTTCGAGAAGGCCATGGCCGAGAACGATCCCGAGGCCATCGCCCGCCTCTTCGCGGCCAACAACTTCGGAGAGAGCGACTCCCCGGACTTCACCTTCTCCTCCCTCATCGACGGCACCACCAAGCCCGGCGTGTACAAGGTGGAGATCGTCAGCGACGGCACCAAGATCATCAGCGCCACCATCAACGGCGAAGAGGCGTCCATCGACGGCTGGGAAATAACGGGCAAGTCGGGCGCCGCCCTCGGTATGGCCGTGCGCCTGGACAACATCTCGGCCGGGACCCACAGCGGCACCGTCTCCATCAAGACCGGCAAGGTCGGCGAGATGATCGAGGAACTCAAGGCGCTGACCAAGCCCTACAGCAAGTTCACCTACGAGGGCGGTCCCCTTTCTGTCCTCCAGGACAACTACAGGGACATCATGAACTCCATCGACGAAAAGATCGCCTTTGAAACAAAGCGCATCAGCAAGATGGAAACCAATCTCAAGCTCAAATTCGCGCGCCTGGACGCACTGCTCGGCCAATACGAGCGGCTGCAGGGGCAGCTGGGCTCCTCCATCGCGCAGTTGACCGCCTAGAAGACCACAGGAGGATGGCTGAATGACCAACCCCGCAAGGGCATACCTCACGACTCAGGTCGAAACGACCACCCAGGGCGAACTGCTGATCATGCTCTACGAGGCGGCGATCAAGTTCCTCAAGCGCGCCAAGATCGAGATTGACAACAAGGACTACGCCAAGAAAGGCATCTACATCTCCAAGGCCATGGCCATCATCCATGAGCTGGCCGAGAGCCTGAACAAGGAAAAGGGCGGCGACATCACGCCCAGGCTCAACCAGCTGTACATGTTCTGCACCTCGCAGCTGATCAAGGCCAACATCCGCATGGACAACAAGATGATCGACGATGTCATCAAGATCCTTGATGGCCTGTGCTCGGCCTATGCCCAGATCCTGCCTGGCGCTGCCAAGTCCGCCCCGGCCCAGGCTGCACAGCGGGCGACGCCGCCCCTGCCGGGCATGGGCCAGATGCCCTATACGGCTCCGCCAGCAGGTATTCGCAAGCCCCAGCCAAACACTCCGGCCGCGCCGGAAACCCAGTCGGCCGGGCCTGTCGCGCAGAAGACGGCGCAACCAGCCGCCGAAAACCCGTCGATGAAGACAGAACCGTCGGCACAACCCAAGCCGCAACCGGCTTCGGAGCAGCCCGGGCAGCCCGAACCGGCAAAACCGCAGCCGCCGAAGCTGCACACCGCCTTCAGCGCGGCCAAACTCCGCGCGGCCAACGCCTACACCAACAATAACCGATAGACCCTGTCCGGCCCGCAAGGGCCGGACTCTCGTCGCGCCATGCGCCGTGTTTACAATACCGGCACCTTGTGTCACTTTCCGGCCATGCCCCACTCCCCTGTCCGCGTTCTGCACATCGTCAACTCCCTCGGGCTCGGGGGCACCGAAAAAACGATGCAACTCCTCGTCGCCCACCTGGACAGGAGCCGCTTCCAACCCGCCGTGTTCTGCCCGCAAGATGGCCCGCGCGCGGAACAGATAAGGAAACTGGGTGTCAAGACCCACATCGACAGCGACCTGCTGACCGTGCTCCAGCGGCTCAAACCCGCCATCGTGCACATCCACCGGGCGGGCTGGCCCGAAACGCACACCCTGCGGACACTCCGGCTGGCCAGGGTGCCCGTGGTGGTGGAGACCAACGTCTTCGGCAGGCACGACCCCAGTGCTTCGGCCAGGGTCATCGACCACACCCTGTTCGTCTCCCGCTTCTGCCTCGACAGGTTCTCACAGGAAACCGGCATCCGCGTGAACCCGCGCCGACACTCGGTCCTGTGCAACCCGGTGGATACCGATACCCTCGCAGCCGCATCGCCCCCTGAGCGCGATTTCTCGACTCCCTCGGCGGCCCGCATCTCGCGCGCCGATCCGGGCAAGTGGTCGCGACTGGCGCTGGATTTCGTGCCCGAAGTGGTCCGGGCGGTCCCGGACTTCCGCTACCACATCGTCGGGGGCATTCCCGAGGCCGTTGACTTTGCGCGGGACAACAATCTGGCGCAGCACATGATCTTTCACCCCCCCCTGGCCTCGGACGTTGACATCGCCGCCTTCCTCGCCCCGGTCTCCCTGCTGGCCCACGCCAACGACACGGGCGAATCCTTCGGGCTGGTCATCGCCGAGGCCATGGCCTGCGGCCTGCCCGTTGTCACCCACCCCTGCCCCGGCTCGCGCGACAACGCCCAGCTCGAACTGGTGGAACACGGCGTCACCGGACTGGTGGCCCGCGACGCGGCCGAATACGCGCAGGCGGTGATCCACCTCCTGACCCACCCGGCCGAGGCCCGGCGCATGGGTCGCGCCGGGCGCGACAAGGCCGCAGCCCTCTTCAGGGCACAGACCGTGACCGCCAGACTCGAAGCCCTCTACCTGGAACTGCTCGCACGCAAAGGAATACAATCATGAGCGCCTCCCTCATCGCCCGATACACCGACGCGGTTCTCGACTTCTCCCTTGACGAAACGCAGCCCGCGCCCGAGACATCGCGCCCGCCCGCGCCGTCGGACGAGGATGTCGCCGCCTTTGTCCGGCGCACCCTGCGGCTGGCCGAAAAGAGCGGCGCGGACCACCTCGTCCTGCTGGGGCTCGGCTCTGGCGTCATCCCCACGGCCCTCAAGGACTCCATGCCCGACACCATACGCCTGATCGTCTGCGAGATGGACCCGGACGCGGCCCGCACCTTTATGGACGCCAACCCGGACTGGCGCGACGGCTCGGGCAGGGGCTGCGTCATCGCCGATGCCTCGCCCTGGGCGCAGCTGTGCCTGCTGGCCCTCTCGGGCGCCAACACCCAGAACAGCGCCACGGCCCTGGCCCCGGACCTGGGCGACCAGGACCGGGCGCGGCTTCAGGCCCTGCAACGGCTCTTTGTCAGCGCCCGGCCCCATCAGGCCATCAACAGCGCCCTGCTCAGCCATGTGGCGGTCCAGGCCCCGGACCTGAGCGTGGGAGCGATCCTCAGCCCCGACGAGCCGGAACTCGACGCCTTCTTCAGCCAGTTCCCGGACTGGGTTCGCGAGGTGGTGGTCATCTGGGACGCCGGGAGCGTGCCGGACCGGATCTTTGCCTGCGCCGCGCCGGTACGCCATCTGGCCCGGCCTCTGGACGATTTCGCCACCCAGCGCAACCACATGCTCGACCATTGCGCGGGCGACTGGGTGCTTTTCCTCGACGGCGACGAATGTTTCAGTCACGATGTCTGGAGCCTGTTCACCGCGCTAATGCTCATCAAGCGGCTTGAGGCGTGCTACTTTCCACGCATGACCCTGTACCCGGACGAGAGCCACTGCAAGGTGGGCTTCGGCCTGTGGCCCGATCTCCAACTGCGGCTGTTCCGAAACCGGCCAGGCGTCCGCTTCGAGCGGCCAATTCACGAGCGGCTGACAAACCTCACCGGCCGCACGGCCCTGGCCCTGGACGCACCCATCCTGCACCTGAGCCGGGTGCGCAAGACCCCGGAACAGCTGGCGGCCAAACTGGAGCGCTTCCGTCAGGTGGGCGGCACGGCCCATCGCCTGAACAGCGACTACCCGCACCTGCCGCGCGCCCTGTTTCCCGAGGCGGCCTTCATCTCCGGCACGCTCCAGACGCTGCTGCTGGAGGAGAACCCGGCCTGACCCCGCGCAACGCATTGCGCATCGCTTGATTCTTCCATATAAAATGGATACGAGCATGCATCCTGGACCAAAACGTCATTCAAGGAACGACGATGGAAATACTCTGCCCGAAATGCCAATTCAGCCGCCAAGTGAACGAGTCGAAAATCCCGGCCCGTTCACAGATAGCCACCTGTCCCAAGTGTCAGACCAAATTCAAGTTCCGCGATCTCCCGGACGAGGATGAATTCGCGCTGGAAACACCGGAGCCGCCTCACTATGACGACACCGCTGCTGACAGCGACCAACTGAATACCGACCGCGCCGAATCAGGCAACGAGCCCGCCGCCCCCGTGGAACCGCCCGCCCCTGTGGAACCGCCCACCCCGGCCGACCCGGAGTCCGCGCCGCATGAGGAGCCGGACTCGACCTTCCCGGACCTTCCGCCGGACGACGACATGGTCGAACAGGAGACGCCGAAACGCGCCGCCAAAGACGACCCAGACGCCGAAATGGACGAGCTCTGGGACAGGCTCAGCGACATGCGCCCGCCCCGGAACGCTCCCCCGGCCCACCGGGAACAGCCGCGCGAGGCCGACTCCGCCCCCGAACCCATTCCGGGATGGAACGGCCAATTCGACGAGTCCTTCCCGGACCCCATGGACGAGAAGCCGACAATCAAGGATGACGACGATGCCTTTGGCGACGCACCTGGCGAGGCCGGGCCGCAGGTGCCGCCGCCCTTCGAGCAGCTCGACCGTTACGGGTTCTTTCCCGGCCTGTTCATGACCGTCAGGCTGATCCTGCGCTCGCCCCGGCTTTTCTTCGCGGTCATGCCGGTGGGCGGAGGGCTGGCCAAGCCCCTGACCTTCACCATCCTGGTGACCATGATCCAGGGGCTGGCCCAATACTTCTGGCAGGCGGCCGGGCTGTCCACCTCCATGGGCGAGGCCGCGCCCGAGCCCAGCGGCGGCGCAGCCGGGGCGCTGGTGATGCTGCTGTTCATGCCCGCCATCATCGCGGCCGGACAGTTTGCCATCTCGGCCATCTACCACCTGCTCATGATCCTGATGCGCGCCGACACCCAAGGATTCGAGGGCACCTTCCGCGCCCTGGCCTATGCCAATGCCCCACTCATTCTGGGCGTCTTCCCCATGCCCGGAATGCAGGTGGAGATCGGCTGGATGGCCATTGTCGCCGTGTGGGTGCTCCTCCTGACCATCATCGGCCTCAAATACATCCACAAGGCCAGCTATTCCAAAGTCGTGCCCGTGGCCCTCATCCCCCTGCTGCTGGGCCTCATCGGCGGGGTCATGGCCTTTTACAGCCAATTGGCGACCATTTAGGCGGACTCCATGGGCTGGCTGGGCGACACCATCGAGGCTTGGCGGGCGCGGCGCAGGCTGGCGCGCGAGATCGACCCGCGCGCCATCCAGCGCATGGCCCGGGAAATCCGCGACCTGGCCATGCTGGCCGCCCATCTCGGCCCCAGGGGCAAGGATGTCAGGGCCCTGATCAGAAACATCCTGGCCGAGATGGACCGGCTCACCGAACTGACCGACCGGCCCGAGTTCCGCCGCCTCTCGCCAGGCAAGCGGCTGCTGCTGCGCCAGGGGCTGCTCGAATCGCGCGAACAGCTTCTCGAATCCATCGAGTCCACCCCCTCTCCCACAGAGCGAATCCAGTAGACCGACACCCCTGACGGCATGCTCTTTGCTGTGTCCCTTGCCAGAGGACCAGGGAGCGTCGCCGCCGTGGCGCGACTTCCCGCTGCCGCCGCAACCACAATCCGGTGTGTGCCATGAAAAAACTGATCGTTTTCGCGCTGTTGCTGGCCATGAACGCCTGCGGGCACATAGACCCGTCCATCACGGACCAGACCAGGATATACAGCGACCCCACCGTCAGGAAATCGCCGCTCCAGGTGGCGGTCCACCCCAAGGGCCGCCAGTACCGGCCGCTGACCGCCTATTTCCATCCCTTCATCATCCAGCAGGAAAGCAGCGACTATGCCCAGCTCTCCGTCACCTTCGCCAGGATATTCAACAACGTCTGGCTCGAGGAGCGGCTCTTCACCACCCAGGAGTTTCGGCCGGAAAACACCTACCAGGGGGTGAACACCGCCCTGCGCCAGGCCAGGATGCGCGGCGCGGACCTGACCATCGTCGGCTACGTTCCCTATTTCTATGCCGGGCACACCCTTGACGACACGGCCATCACCATCCAGATCGACATCTACGAAACCACAGGTGGCACCCTGCTCTGGACCATGCTCCAGTCGGGCCGCATCGAAAGCAGGCTGCCCAAAGACTACATCTATTTCCGGCACGAGTTCCGTATGACCGACGCGCCGTTCGACATGATCATCCGATCCATCGCCTCGGACATGGCCATCCCTCTCAAAAGCTGGCTGCCCTCGCCGGACGCCGACTTCGCCTTTGCCAGCAACGCCCGCGACGTGACCGCCAGCCTCACCGGAGCGCCTGCGCCCGCCCCCAGCGCCGCGGGCCAGGAATTGCCCCCGGAAACGCCTGCCCCGAAAGCGCCCAGCGGACCGGCTGCCGATCTGCTCCGCCCCCAGGTCAACGGCGTCAATCTCGACATCCAGTTCGACTTCGACAAGGACACGGTCAAACCCGAGTCCTACCCCCTGCTCGACGCCCTGGGCGAGGCATTGAACTCGCCACAGCTCAAGGGCCGCAAGATCATCGTCGGCGGCCACACCGACATGCGCGGCGACGCCGCCTACAACCTCGGCCTGTCCAAGCGCCGGGCCGAGGCGGTCAAGACCTACCTTGTCAACAAATGGGGCGTGGCTCCGGCCCTGATCGATACCGTGGGCTACGGCAAGACCCGGCCCATCGCCACCGGCGCCACGGCCGAGGACATGCGCAGGAACCGGCGCGTGGAGATCCGGCTGGCCGAGTAACGACCCGCCGCCCTTGACATTTCGAGAACAATTCTTACATACTGCCCTGACACTGGAAAGGGGGGTGCCAAGCCCCCCTTTTTGCGCTTTTACACCGCCAGCAATGTGTGCTACCTGACAGCTTCACTTCATCAGAGAGGTTACATTCACATGATCGGCATATCGAAACTCTATTGCGGTGCCGTGGAGCCGTCCGACGCGCTCCGCTATGGCCGCGAATCCGGGCAGCTGCCCTCCCACCTGCTTCAGTTCTCCAAGGACAAGAAACCCGTGGTGGTCTGGAACATGACCCAGCGGTGCAATCTCAAATGTGTCCACTGTTACGCCCACGCCGTGGACCCAAGCAGCCACAAGGACCCCATCTCCACCGACAAGGCCAAGGAAATCATCGACGATCTCGCCCAGTTCGGCGCGCCGGTCATGCTCTTCTCCGGCGGCGAGCCCCTGGTGCGCGAAGATCTGGTGGAGCTGGCCAAGTACGCCACCGGCCAGGGCATGCGCGCGGTCATCTCCACCAACGGCACCCTCATCACCAAGAGCAAGGCCAGGGAACTCAAGGAAGTGGGTCTCTCCTACGTGGGCATCTCCCTTGACGGGGCCGAGGCGGTCCATGACAAGTTCCGCGGCGTCAAGGGCTCCTACAAGCAGGCCCTCAAGGGCGTGGAAAACTGTCAGGCCGAGGGGCTCAAGGTGGGCCTGCGCTTCACAATCAACAAGCGCAACTCCCAGGAGATCCCCCATCTCTTCGACCTCATCGAGCAGCTTGAGGTGCCGCGCATCTGTTTCTACCACCTCGTCTACTCCGGCCGCGGCTCGGACCTGATGAAGGAAGACCTGGATCACGCCGAGACCCGGCAGGTGGTGGACCTGATCATGGACCGCACCCGCGCCCTCTTCGACAAGGGCAAGCCCAAGGAAGTGCTGACCGTGGACAACCACGCCGACGGCCCATACCTCTACTACCGCATGCTCAAGGAAGACCCGGCCCGCGCCGCCGAGGTGCTCGAACTGCTCAAGATGAACGAGGGCAACTCCTCGGGGCGCGGCATCGGCTGCATCTCCTGGGATGGCCAGGTCCACGCTGACCAGTTCATGCGCCACATCACCTTTGGCAATGTGCTTGAGCGCCCCTTCTCCGAAATCTGGACCGACCCGGAAATCGAGCTGCTCCACAAGCTCAAGGACAAGCGGCCCCACGTCAAGGGACGCTGCGCCACCTGCCGTTTCCTCAATGTCTGCGGCGGCAACTTCCGCGCCCGGGCCGAAGCCGTGTACGACGACTTCTGGGCACAGGACCCGGCCTGCTACCTCACCGACGAAGAAATCAGCGGCGAACCGCTGTAGGGGGGAGGGGGCGGATGCCTCCGGCGGCCGGGGGAAGGGGGAAAAG
>NZ_JASTWE010000014.1 GCF_030282845.1 Pseudodesulfovibrio pelocollis | reverse complement strand
TTAAGGTCTGCTGGCGTAAGAGGAGCCGTTCGTATAACTTCTGTCAGCATCGAGTTATGATCACGAGTTGTCGCGACCCGCTCCGTTCGACACATTACCTTGAGGAGAGCCTGTTCGAGTTCGGCCTTTTTCCCCGGATAACATGCCGAACCCTTCGCGCAGGCGTGGAGCGTCGTTCGATGTTCTGACAAGAGAATTTTAACCTCATCAACCTTGTCGAGGTCATTGAACAGAAAATTTAGCGTCCGGATGAAATCTGGATAGTGGTCCTCCTCGTCATTCTCCTGGTCGAGGGTGAACATCTTGTAGGGCGTTGCGGAAAGCAGGAGAACGCGAACGTCGGGATGTTCAAAGAGCGCGGTCGCCAGCATGGAGGCTTCGTCATCGCCGTCCAGCAAGTGTTTGAATCGTTGGAACTCATCAAGGATAACCAGGTCGGGCTCAAGAGCGGAAAGGCACACTGAAGCCAGCTTGCTTCTGAGCTTTCCGATCAGGTTGTAGCGAAGCTCGGAGTCCTCCCAGGGGATTCTGCTGTAGTCCCGGTAACGAGCAAAGCGTTCACAGCCTTCCTTCAGGGCCGCATACAGTTCGGCATTATCAAGAACTGCCCGGCGGAAAGCCTTGGAAAGGTCTGCATCCAGATCCTCCGCAGGGAGGTTTTTGGCCTTGGCTCGCCAATTATCCTTTCCTGCTGTCGCCTGAAGAATATTGAGCAGGCCAACACGCAATCCCCTACGTCGCTCATTTTGCGCCAGGGGCAAGTCGTACAGCAGCCGATAGAGGATGGCTCGCTCGTCGGCATGCCCCCCTCGACTACGGGCATGGTCGAAGGCGGTGCCGGGCGTCAGGCTGATGAAATTTACCTTGTTCTTTCGTAGTGACCGCACTTGTCTGGGGAGGTAAGTCAGTCGCGTGGCGATTGAAAAACCATCCGTCTTGCTGACATTGAGCCGATTGACATTCTGGGTCGCGATGGCGGCATTAGAGCAGATGTAAATCACATCGACCCGATCCACCTGGCCATGCAGGTGCTCCAGGGTCTTGGCGATGATTCCCCGGGCGACAAGCGTTTTCCCGAGCCCAACTTCATCGGCGATCAGAAAACGGGAAGTTGGGTCATCGCCGTAGAGCCGCTTGAAGACGTAATCCACGGTCTTTCTCTGGAAATCTTTCAGACCGGCCAAAGCGGGAGCTGATAGAAAGCGGTTGCTATGCATCACGCCCCCTGATGGCCGATTCAAAAACCTTCCAAAGGTCTAAAAAATCCTCGGGGATAATTGAATTCTTGTTTCCCTGGGAGAGATCACGAACCAGCCCCGAGATTTCCGACAGTCTTTCCGGATGTCGACTGTACGTGCGGGTCAGCTCTTCCAGTAGTGGGATATCTTCACCGTCGGCCAACCGAGCTAACCATTTAGCAAACCCGGAGCCACTGCCTGGATCAAGTCCGGATACCTTATCATCACCCAGCAAGAGCAGGAGATAACGAAGGAATCCGTCCCGATTGCTGATCACCGTTTGCAAGATGGCGGAGTTGCGTTCCTCTGGAATGCCTGTGACGGGAAGGTTGAGCACAAATCTGGCCGTAACATCCGGATGGTTGGTCCTAAGCTCAAACGCAATAAGGCCGGTTACAGAAGAAGCGGAGAACTCTCCAAGCATGATCCCGCCATGAGCATCGCTGCCCAGGATGTCCACCGCAAAATCTCGTATGACGGTTATCGGCCATGCAGAAGCCCTGACGATCCCCTCAAGGGGTGGGATTTCTCCAGTTAGCACCAATGCCCACAGACCGTCCTTCGATCCAGGGCTGCACTCGATAGACAGAGCTACTTCAGATATCCGGGAGCGAGCCCTCTCAACAGATTCCTCAGCCGCCTGTCGGACAGCATCGATCTCCGCGTCCTTGGTCGTGTCGAAATCTACTAGATATTCTCCTAATCCGTCAGCGCCAAGAAGTTCGTCGATGCCGCCGACTTTACTCTTCCTGCCGACCAGCCCTACCAGCATCTCGATATTTTTCGAAGCGCTCAGCGCCGCGTTGGTTGCATTCGCGGACCCCATTACCACATGGGTGTAATCTGAATAGTATCGGGTCTCAAACAGATAGACTTTCGCATGGAGGCCGGTCGCAAACGGCTGCTCGGTGGTATCGTCTTCCTCGCCATCCTCGGTCTCCGCTGCGTCGTCCAAATGAAGGCATTGCGTGAAGAGATCGAGAGTGGCCTTCTTCAGAGCTGATAATGACTCCGGACGTGAGATGAGCGCATCAGCGGATTTGGTTTTTTTCACCAATGCTCGCAGAGCTTCGTCAGAACAGAACGGCGAGATGACGGCCATTCGATTCGCCGTGGGAGGCTCCCAGTCAAACCCTTTCGTTCCTGGAAGGTAGAAGGTCAGCTCGTCAAAGCCGTCGGGGAGTTCCCACTGGACTCGATGTAGCTCGTCCGCGAATCTCAGCGCTTGTTCGCTCCTGCCCGATGCTGTTGGACCGGTAGCCAGATCAGGAAGCGTCTTGAAGAAATGTGCCAGCGGTTTATTTGATTTGGACTTCCGGCCTGCAATCGTGCCTTCGAGTTGAAGTGACAGGTCCCAGGACTGATCGGTGGTCATATTCCTCGTCAGCACCACCAGACGATACATCGAGCTGCTTTGATCAGGGCTGATAAAGCGGATTGCCCAGACTTTTGGATGGAAGACGCCTCCGCCAGGGGCCGTTACCTCGACAACCATTTCCTCCAGAAACCCAAACAAGGGGTTGGGCTTGGCAATCTGGGGCACCTGAATCCGTCCTCGTTGCACATAGACGGTGATGCGTTTCGAGTACCTGCTGATGGCTTCAAGCACAGACAACGGGTCAGGATCGGTCTGACCATCCGCCGCCATTAACGCCAGATAGACAGGTGCCTCAAGCAGTAGGGCTGGGTCCATCGAAAAGGTGGTCGCAACAGCCTCGTCGAACATCATCCCCGGCGGTGGGGTCAGTGCAGAGGTATAAAGGCTCCGGGAGTTTGGGTTCAGCATTGCTCCTCCCGGTTCATCCCCTGGTAAAGGTCGTTCAAAAGCACCTTCACATTCGGCCAGCGATAAACGAGTCTTCCGACGCCGGAGTACCCGCCCCACTGCTCGAGCGCCCTCTGGTTCCTGAATCGGGAACGCGTGCCCTTGAGTTTCATTTCTCTTCTTTTGATTAGAGTGAGCGCCTCGGCGTTAGAAAGGAGGTCGTTGGGGGACTTCCGGGTATGGTCGATCCATTGCTGAACGAAGGATCTCGTTTGCGGGGTGATGGTGTGGCCATGATCCATCGTCAACTCCCAGAGGCGGCTCACAGACCAGGCGCGAATTTCCTCCAGGGGAAGATTTGCGGTCCATTCGTCGAAACTTGCCTGATGCTCGGCGACAAGGTCGTCATGGTTTCGAAGCCTGGCGAGCTGAACGTTGTACGAGAGCGCCGCCCCATGCATCACCTCCGAGAACAGCCGTGCATGGATCAGGAGTTCTTTATGCTGTTCGGAAAAGCGGCCGTAATCCGGATGTTCCCATGGGGCTTGGGTGTCGGCGGGTTCGCAGTGCAGCGCCAAGAACGAGAGAAGGCTGTTGGGACGAGCAACATGGATGCGATCTCGAATAAACTCGGCTTCTTCCCGGGATAAAGCGAAATTCACCGTTGAAGGGAATTCTTCCGGAGGTGCTGGCAATCGAGGATGCCAACTGAGAGCGGCCATCCGCTGATCAACGTCGACATCGTCTCCTCGTGCCTTTGCGTCTTTCTCAAGAGCCTTCAGGGAATTTCGGCGGCGGTAAGTTTCGTCGATGCGCCTGTGATATCCGTCCTGCGAGAATGGTGTAATGCGTATTCCCCAGACACCGAGACCGGCCCAGTAGACGGAGCTGGGCAACCGTTTGAGCCTCTTTCCTGCGGTTTTTCCAAATACGCCAGCCTGATCATCGGAATCCATCAATGGCTGAACCAGGTCTCTTTCCAGATTGTCAGCCTGGATCGCAAAATTCTCCGCAGGTAGTCGCTTCTCTTCCAGAGAATGGTAAATCCATGGCACGAAAAGCATGTAGCGGAGGCGCGTCTGGATCGTGCTTGTTCCTGGGAACAACTGATCGGCAAAGCTGTCCCGCACGGAGCCGAGCCCAAGCTCGTCACGACTTTCCTTTTCCTGGAAAAGGGAAAGGATGCGAAGCGTGCGTTCCCTCGCTTTCGAGTCATGATCAATCCAAGCAAGGAGGGAAGGCATGATTTAGTTGTCCTTCAATTTCAACAGCTCATCGTCCAGACCATAGCGAACCACATCGATACGCTCGCTGCGTTGGGATACAAAGTCTCCGGTCATCACGGGGAGCTGGAATGGGAAGAATGCCGGGTTGTTCAGTAGCAGCCCCAATGCCCCCTTGGCCTCCGGGGTGGCCAGGAGTGCGGACTCGAACATCAGGATGGCCAGGTTTGGCTCGGCAATGCTCACAGGAGCGGCTTTCTCATAGCAGCCTTTAGCCTCGGAATCTTTCAGGACTCCCCAGGCGACAAAGGAGCGGATGACAAATCTCGCATAGCGGCTCACGGTCTGCCGGTCGCCATACTGTTCCTTCAGGCGATTGATGATCTGCGTCTGGGTCACCTGGTCCTGCAAGGCCAGCAGACGGCCGGTCTGCCGGGCCACATTGAACCAGAAGGGATAGACCGCCGAGATCATCCCCCAGTGGATCGCCAGGGCCATGGACGGGTTTTCCCGAAGAAACGCCAGCGAGGCATCCCGGAATGGAATCAACTCGGGGTCAGGAGAGCCCCAGACCTTCATCAGATTGTTGACGACAAAGGTCCGAGTCTGATCGCTTCTTTCGCCCTCTGAGCCGTTGCCTTTTCGATCCGCGAGGAACTCATGCAGCTCCTGGCGGATGGTTTTGGCGTCGACCCCCGCCAGCAGAAGATTGGCTGCTTTCTGCATCCACTCGAAACGAATCGCCTGCTTGATGCCGATGGCTTCGTGTCTTTTGCCCATCACCGTGTCCTCCTTTCAAACTTCACAAGGGGCACGATGACTTCTTCGATGGCTGCACCGCCGTGACCTACGATGACATCTCCTGGGTTCACGAATGCGTCGCGGCCACCGGCCACCAGAGGGAAATAATCTGCTGGCAATCCGACCGGCTGCCACTCGTGGGCAAACGGGAAGGCCCCAGCCACCTGAGCGCGGAGTTCCGGAGTGGGATAGACACGAACCCGCTCGCCGCGAGTTTCGGCAATCACACCTTCAGACGGGCGGCCTTTGCCTTCGCATTGGGTGTTACCGTGATCGGCCGTTAGCCAGACATCATAGCCGTAGTCCAACAGTTGTCCGACCAGTTCGGCCAGGAATCCACCCTGGCACCACTGTTTGATCTGGTTGTGCATCCCAGCCGAGCCGAGTTGCATGCCGTGCATGATCTTGTCCACCTTGTCCACGACCAGTCCCACCACCTTGGTTTCCCGGGGGTGAATTGCAGAGTCGAGGATCCCGGCAGCGTCTCCGTCACCAAGGCCGCGCTTGTAAGCAACATCCAGCTGGGACAGGCCATGGCCTTCCCAGAACTGCTTCCAGAGTTTCTCTTCGCTGTTGGTCGAGTTGATGGATGACGGGAAATAGAGAGGCGGCTTGCCCGAGAAGATCGATTGCCGCGATACCGAGGTCAGCGTCGGAATCCAGGCGAAGGTCGCGGATTCGCGCATGACCAGATTGGCATCCTGCTTTTGCAGAAGTTGGCGAATGGTCACCCACTGGTCCAGGGCCAGGCCGTCAACCACGATCAGCGCGGCGCGGCTGCTACCGGTGTCCTCAATATCCCGAGCCAGGCGGCGCGGCACATGGTGCAGCATGGCCGGATTGGTCGGCGGCAAGTTGATCAGACTGGAGTAGTGGTCGGCCAGCCAACCGGCAAAGGTCGTGTTCAGTGCGGCGCCGATTTCCTTGAGCCGGGTCTGATGCTCGGTGCTGTTGCCGCAATGAACCAGCGAAGAGAGCTCGGCCCATTTCAGCGCGAAAGCGACCCAATCAGAGTAACGCGCTTCCGCAGTGGGCAGCTCCTTCTCGACAAGGCCAAACAAGCGAGAGATCCGCAGCTCGTCATCGTCCACGCTGGAGGTGGCGATGCCGCTTCGAATCCAAGACCCGGCATCCACTTCAATGCCTTTGGCCTCGACAGGGGTGAGTTTCCCCTCCAGGAATAGGTTGTCGATGTATACCTTGATGTCCTGATGGTCGAACTGCAGGCGGTCAGGGCCGGGATACTTGAGACCGTATTCCGGCGAATCTTCCCGTACCTGATTAGCGCTACCAAGCCTGGAAATAAATAGCGGCCAGCGTTCCTGCAAAAAGGTGAAGAAGGCTTCATCGTCCGGAACGATTTCAGAGAGCGGCCAGGCTTTGAACCAATCATGACCTTTAAGTACCTGGATGAGTCGCTCGGCCAGCATCATTGGGAGTTGTAGGTTGCCATAGTGCAGGCGGAGTAGTGCCTTTAACAATTCGACTTCATTGTCTATCGAGTCAAGAGGGAGTTTGAATACTGAGCGGAGAATGAAATCCTTGGTGGCGTTGTCGCCCATGCGATCCGGCGGCGACTTGCGCTGGGCCTCAAAAAGTGAATCCAGCAAGCTCCTGTCAAGCTTTTCAATGACGGGATAGCTCAGGTTGGGAAAGATATCCCCCAGATTGAATGAAAGCTTGCGGCCCGCCTGGAGCAGGTCGTAAGGCAAGGATTCCAGCTCCGCATCCTGCAAGCGGAGGACTACCACCAGATCGGTGCGCTCACCCTGGTCCCAGATTGAACGGTACTTGGACTCATAGGCGTATCTGAATTCGACAGGGTCACTGAATTCGATCAGGTCGAACCCGCGCCCGCGAAGCTCCAATGCCAGCTTCTCCTCGGTCAGAAGACAATCCGGGTCCGCGACCAGGGTCAGCTTGCTGACATTGGGCACAAAGTTATTCAGTATGGCGTATCGCCAAGTGTTCAATTTCGGCACGCGACCTCCTTCATGATGCCGAAGCCGCCAGCCCCAGTCCGTCGATAGCGTTCGATCATCCCCGCGCGTAGCACTGCATCCTGGGCCTCGAACACCCGCCAGACTTCAGCTTCCTCGTCTGCGGGCACCGAGAAGGACAGCTCAACCGCGTAGCGGCGCATTCGCTCCAGCGTCGCAAGCGCGTACTTCCAGTTGACCATTGGTTTAATCAACAGTACCTCGCGTCGACGTTCCGACTCGAGCGCGAGCGGATGCACCATCACCGACCATTCGCCGTTCGGGCGATGTTCGACGCCCACGGCGGAGAGGGCGATGTCAAAGCACGTTAGCCGATCGGCGAGCGTGCTTGGCTCGGTCCTGTGGGGAACCTCGACTATGCTCCCGGCGACATCGAAGGCATCGGCACAAGGTCGCTCGCCGGTAGGTCGAGCACCGCGAGTCCGTAGCGCCTCGAGAAGCAGAGTGCGGTCATGCTCCGAGGGGGCCCACAAGTCAAGGTCTCTCGGCGGACGGCCTGTGATCAACGATTTAAAGGCACCACCAGCTAGGAAGAAGCGCGCGCCATTGTCCAATCCGATCGTCGCTGCAATTTCGCGACGGGCGAATTCGAGGACGTCTGTTTCGGCCAGGCCGCAGAGCGGACCGGGGTGCGTTGCCTCGTAGTCCCGGTAGGCCACATTAACACCGTTTTCCGTGGGCCAGAAGAAGGCCCCTTCCAGATACCAAGGCCAGTCGTCGAGACCGAACTGCTTGCCGAGCAGGCGTGCGGCCGTTGCTATCACGAGCGAGTCGTGTGTCACAAAGACATGTATGCCGGGGCGGCTCGCGGCTTCGGCAAGCATCGACTGAACAAGGAAGCGCGCGGCCTCGTCGGGGCGCGCCATACCTGGCAGCGCCCCAGTTTCGTTGATGAGGTGACGTATCACGCCCTTGTGGCCGAGCTGCTCCCAGTTCGCCCAGGCGCGCCGCCCGTCGAGGACAAACACGCCCGGATCGCCAAGGAGTCGATTTGGGACAGCGGTGATGTCCGTGCCAGCTCCTTCCGCGACTGCCTGAGCTGTTTGGACGCAACGCAAAAGAGGGCTCGATTGGAGCGTGCACAGCCGACCGCGGAGTAGGCCTCCCAGCTTGAGCGCGAGTCTTTGCCCAACATCGGTGATTGGGAGAGCGTAGCCTACGTCATCCGGCGGCAGGTGATTACGGACTGAGTGCCTGAGGAGAACGACGACGGCGCGGTCAGTTGGCGCTTGTTCAAGGAGGTGCAGCATCGATGGTGGGATCTGCCACTGTACCCCGGTCATGACGCCACCCCCACGATGACCGACGGAAGGGCCGTTAGTCTTCGAACTGCGGCGAACTCGAAGCCGGTGGCAGCGAGAAGTCGCCCAAAATGTTCCGCCGAACGTTCGCGCCCGCCGGTAGCCATAAGCAAGTGTAGATCGCATAGCGCACCGGACACGCTTTGGTCTAGGAGCAACATCTCCACGATGAAGAGCCGCCCGTGGCGGGGGAGCGCGGCCCGTGCATGCCTGAGGATTTGCATCGCCTCTGTGTCGTTCCAGTCGTGGAGTACGCGCGACAAGACCACGGCATCCGCTTCTATCTCCCAAGGTTCGAACAGGTTCCCGCTCCTCCAGCACACCCTGGAAGCAGATGGCGCCATCGCCACCACCTCCGGTCGCTCGAGGACGGTAATATAGACGGACGGGTGCGCGTCCAGGATCAGTTGCGCGAGTACACCTAGCCCGCCTCCTGCATCGATCAGGCGCTCGTCGCCGCAGAGATCAAGGGCGCGGCAGACCTCAGCGTAGTCGTGCCGCGCATAACTTCGCAGCATGCGGTGGTGGCCGAGACGACGTGAGTCGTCGCGTGCGACCTCACCGAACACGTCTGGTGCGGTCCAACAAGTGCTCTTTCGGAGCGCATCGGGCAGGCGTCCCCACATCACAGTGAACGGCCCTGCGTACTCGACCGCGGCGTCGGCAAGCGTGAGGGGATGGTCGGCCTGGAGCAGCTCCCCACGCGCCGTGAGCGTCCACTGATTTTCCTGCCGCGTGGCAAGGTCCAGCTCACCAAGTGCTCGGAGAAGTCGCCGAGCTCCGTCGGTGTGGAGTCCACACTGATCAGCGACCTCGCGTTCGGCCGCTGGCAGCACATCGAAGACGCCGAGTTCGACGGCGGTGCCGATGGTCTGGGTTCGCCAAAACCCCACCATGTCTCCGGAGAGGCTTGCAAATTCCGAGCACCGCGCTGGTCGTAGCTCGACTAAGCTCGCCCCGGTCTCGTCGATGATTTCAAGTGTTCCATCGAAACGCTCTACACGTGCTTGGCCATTGTAGAATGGTTCGACGGTTTGAAAGCGTCGTGCGTAGACCGGTCGACCCTGGAAGTCGACATGCATCCAACCGTCTTCGTCACGGGCGCGCGCGAAGCCCTTGTGGAATACGTCGAGGTCGACGAACCACTCCCCGTGGAGAAGCGAACCTTCGAGTTCGATGTGGGTGGAGTACCCATCGGCTGTCTGTATGGCTGCGATTCCGTCGCGATAGTCGCCTGCATAGCGCCATCGGGTCGGGTAGGCATCCTTACCACATGGCGTGATGTGAAAGTAGTTACCGTCGTGGTCACGAACGGCGCAGCGCCCCTGCTGAAAGTTGCCGCACCAGGCGTGGCGGCGCGTATAGGCGTTGTTCCCGTCGGCAAAGATGTGATGCCAACCATCTGGGGCCACAACGGCGGCCAGTTCTTCGTAGAAACCGAAGGTTCGGATGAAGCGCCGGTCGTATGCGGCTGTACCATCGCTCAGCACGTGCCACGCCAAACCACAGCGGAGGACGGGAGCCAACCCGGGCGCGTGGAACTTCAGGACCTCATCGAAGCGTTCGCTGTACACGGGCTGCCCGCCTTCATCGAGGTGATGCGTGCCGCAGGATGAGACCTGGAAAGATCGCCAGCTCATTCTTTACCTCCAGCCAGCTTGCGCATGTTGCAACTGAGGCAGAGTGAGTGGTTATGGTATGTGGCCATGAGCTCGCGGTAAGCTTCCCCGTTCCAAATTTTCATGAAGTTCTGGTCGGTAAGGTTGCCGAACTCTCCGAGCGTCCGCCGCTGCGCATCGGGGGCACAGCAGGGGTTGAAGCGTCCGACAGCGCTAACCCAAGCCTCCTGCCCCAGGAAGGGGCAAGGTCCGCCGGGTGCCAGATTATCCGTCGCCGAGGGGTCCAGCAAGAATATGTTTTCGAGGAGCACGTGCCTCCCGTTCGGTAGAGTCCGCTCGGCAGCAGCATCTCGCGCCGCTAGTACAGCTTGGTTCCAGCGTTCAATTGCGTCGGAATTACGCCTCATCGACTGTTCATGAATTTCGTCAAAGTGCGTCCAGAGGTGGTGCCCTTTCACGCGGTCGACACCGAGGCCGATGGCTAAACGCACCATGTCGGCTAGCTCAGCCACGTTTGCCTCGAGGAAGGTGAGCTGGAAGGTGATTCGGCAGCGATTCCCTCCGGCCTCGGAGTGGGCGTCGCGCACCATGATGAAGTCGCGAACGTTCTCGATCGCCTTCTCCCAGCGGCTCCCGAGCATGATGGCCTCATGGGTAGCCCTAGTAGCACCGTTCCAGGAAATCTTCACGTCCGAAGTGACCGGGACGATCCGCTCTGCCCATGCCGAGGCACCGAGTCGAGGGAAGGTTCCGTTCGTAGTCAGGTTCAGCTTGACGGCGTAGCGGTGGCAAAGATCGATGATGCCCTCGAAGTGCTCGTACAGCAGAGGTTCTCCCATCGTAGAAGGGATAACCTCGCGGAGACCGTGATGTGCCGTCTCCGCGATCACGCGCTCGATCATTTCAAAAGGCATGAGGCGTTGTGGCTTCCCACCTTCTTTTCGTTGTATCTGAAGCGAACTGTGTGGTGAGTGCTCTTCGCACATCAAGCACCGTAGGTTGCAGGTGTCCGGATTCGTGTCGAACGTGACACGCCAGGGGCCAGCCTGACGAAGCACTTGCGCCGAGGCACGCCGTTTGATGATGCGCTTGTATACAGCTTCGACGTTGCGAGCGTGTTCCTCGGCCGCCGGGATGTCTCCTGAGTCGCTGAACAGGTATCCTCGGTCACCGAGTTGTGCGGCGAGCCTCGGGTCGTCGACGAGGCGCTGCATCTGCTCGGCAAGTGACGCCACTGACCTGTGCTCGAAGAGCAGCCCGTTGACCTCGTGGTGGACATACTCCGCCATCCCACCAACGTTGGCGGTGACGACAGGGACGCGAGCCTGTTGTGCCTCGTGGATGACGAGTGGGGAGTTTTCTACCCACACCGAGGGTACGATGATCGCGTCGCATCGGTCGAACACGTCGCGGACGATCTCATGGTTCTTGTATTCTGGGAGCCACTCGACTCGGCCCGCTGTGTCTCTTGGAAGTGCCCCTGCGATCCGTTGGAGTGCGTCGGTGTCCTGTCCGCGGGGCCGACCCCATATGCGAAGCCGCACCTCCCCCCGAAGCGAGCCGAAGGCTCGGATGAGATGGTGAATCCCCTTCGCGGGGATGTGTGTACCGATGTATCCGAACGTAAAAGGTTCGGCGTCGACCCGACAACGCCCGGCCATTCTCTCTCGCGCGAATCCGTAGTCGAGGTAGACAAGTTTGCGCTCAGGCAGTCCGAAATCGTCGCGGTATCGGTCAAGAAGGTATCGCGCGGGCGCGATGAAGAGGTCGACGAGCTCGGCCATCTCTCGGACATGCCGCATCCTGCGCGCGACCCAGTCTGTCCAATAGGCGACATCCGTGTCTAACTCATTAGGCGCTCCGCTGAAGTAGCGGGCGTAGCAGCGTTCGGCGCACTTGCGGTCCTCCTGTCCATCGCACGCAGCCCAGAGGTTGTTAGAATCCTCGGGGAACATTTGCATGAACTGACCACGGGGGCACATCAGCCAGTAGTCGTGGAGCGTGAAGACGATCGGGATTTCGCGAAGCTCGGCTTCTCGCACGAGTGAGGTGGAGAGGTGGTTCAGGTGACCGACATGAACGATGTCAGGACACACAAGTTCGAGAACCTCAGCGAAGCGATGATCGATCCCCGCTGCGCGGTAGCGATCCTTGAAGCGGGGGTTGTTGACCACGTGCACGGTGACGCGAGGGTCATCGGCGTCCTGCTCCACACGACGTTGGAAGTCAGGCGCAAAGGCGTCTTCTTCCCGGGTGAACACATGAATCTCGTGGCGATCAGCGAGTGCGTGGCATAGTGTCTGACTGTACACCTCGGACCCGGCGTTGTAGCGCATTGGGTAGCCGTGGATGACCTTTAATATCTTCATCGCGCGACCTCCCGCACCTTGACGGTCGGGCGAACGTCACGAAACCCCTGAATGAGCCGGGAGATGCCTTCCTCTAAAGAAACCAACGGATGCCACCCGAGCAGTGCCTTTGCTCGCGAGGAGTCTCCGACGAAGCTCTCAACGTCGAAGTTGCGAGGAGCCGCAAGTCGGATTGGGGAGTCCTGCTGACCGAGTTGAGCGGCCAAGTTAGCGAGCTCCCATAGCGTCGTTGGCTGTCCACTGACAAAGTGGATCGGAGGGGGCGGCGAGTCTCCCATGCCCAGCAGTTCGATTAGAGCGACTATGCCGCGGGTGACGTCATCGATGTGCGTGAAGTCGAAAGTGTGATCGCGCCCGTCAACTCGCAACTCCGTTCCGAGAGCAGCGGCACGGGTGAATGCAGGGACTACCCGGTCGGCGTGGTCGCAGGTCGAGCCGAATACGTTCGACAGCCGAATGGTGCAGGCTCTGATGCCAGCGCGTTGTGCCTCCGCGACGAGCCGTTCGCCTTCCACCTTGGCGCGCCCATATACGTTCACCGGGCGTAGCGGAGCTTCTTCAGTAACCGGTAGCGATTCGGGTTGCCCGTATACTTCGCGGCTGCTGGTGAAAATTAGCCAAGGCTTACGTACTGATTGCGCTGCGGCATAGAGCACGTTACTCAGTCCGCCAACGTTGGTCGCCCAACAGAGATCGGGGTCGCGTTCCCCCCAGAGAACACGCGAGACGGCGGCCAAATGGACTATGCCGTCGACACCCGATACAGCATCTCGCACTCGGTCTCGGTCACAAATATCACCTTGTTCTTCTCCTTGTGCCCGCAGATCAAAGCAAACGACATCGTTTCCCTTGGAAAGAAGAGCTGAAGTGAGAGCAGTGCCGACAAGACCAGATGAGCCGATGATCAGGATTCTATTTTTTTTCATTACATGTGGTTGTTTATTCGTAACGCCAACAGCGGCCGAATCTCCGGCACGACCTGCCGTGCTGATTGTAGTTCATGCCGCCACTCGGATTCGTCCGCATCGCAACGGGACAGTCTGAACTGCCGCACCTCCGGCAGTCCAACCCGTTCTATGGCCTTGCGGCGCGAGGCAAAGGATACGACGCCACGTTTCTCTTCGCGAACCACAGAGTAGAGATGTGCCTGCTTTAATGCGTCGAACAGCTCCTGTCCGGCCTGTTCGGCCGCTTCTTGCAACCGCTCATGGGCGGTGATGGATTCATCCTGGCCGAGGGATGCCTGCACCTGGGCTTCCGCAGTCTGCAGCGCATCCCAGATATGTCGAGCCGTGGGCAGAAACAGTTTGCCTTCCTCGCTCAAGAACACGCTGACATAGCCACGCCGCACCATGGGGATGCGCAGGAGTTGTGTCTTCTGGTGCATTCCGGCCTGAAGACGAATCTCAAACAGCCCCCAGAAACCCGTAATGCTGGCCGGTAGTCCGCTCACGGTTACGCAAGGCAATGGCTGACCTGCCGCGACCTGGGGCAGGTTCAGGGCAAGACCACGGACACGGCTGTTTTCAAGGTTGAGCAGGGTTGCATCGGTCAAGCGATTCGCTTCTCGGGCGCTGAATACGGCTTTGCGGTGTTCCTGACCGTCCGGCCAATTCAGGTCCCACCAGGAGCGCTTGCGACTGGCCACACCGCCATGGGAGTTGAGGTAACCGACCGTCATCCGTTCCACCCAATGGGGTAGCGGATGGGAGCGCAGACGTTCAGCGGTTTGAACATCCGGCTCTTCGGAGATGCCATAGATGGCGGAGGACTCGCGCACCTGCTGAATCTCATCACGAATCTTGGCCACCGTGTTCTCGACGGAGGTCTCGATACCGTCAGGATTAAGGATGGCCGAGGCGAACACATCCTCGAACAACTCACCGGCCTGGGCCGAGTCGAGCACGTCACCGGTCTTGTCGATGCCGAACTCTTCGAAGATCACCGAGAGTTTCTGCTCCAGCACCTCGCGCACGCGGAACTCGACCGAATCTTCAAAAACGAAATTGATCGCCTGTACGGTTTTTGACTGACCAATACGGTCCACACGACCGATACGTTGCTCCAGCCGCATGGGGTTCCAGGGGATGTCGTAGTTGATGATGACGTGGGCGAACTGCAGGTTCAGGCCCTCACCGCCCGCATCGGTGGAGACCAATACGCGATGCGATTTACGGAAGGCATCCTGGGCTGCCCCACGTTCCCCCATGTCCATGGAGCCGTTCAAGGTGACCACAGAGATTCCCCGGGCTTCCAGAAACTCCTTCAACATCTGCTGGGTGGGAACGAACTCCGTGAAGATCAGCACCTTCAGATCCGGTTCGTTTTCCTCGGCTTGTAGCTTGTAGATCCACTCGATCAGCGCCTCGGCCTTGGCGTCGGGGCCAGCCTGTTCACAACGGACCGCCGCGTCGAGCAGGGTCTCAACATGGCTGCCTTCGCTCTGCAGAGCCGACACATGGCATTTCAGCAGCTCATCGAGCAATTCCTGGCCGTCCATGTCGTACAGCTCGGCTATTTCATCGTCTGGGCTTTCCGATCCCTCCGCGCTATTTTCGAGTTCCGCCAGGCGCAGGCTGGCTTGTTGCTCACCATCCTTGAGTGCCGCAAGCCGACGCTCCAGAGTGGTGCGGATCGCCCGGGTGCTGGAGACCACCAGGCGCTGCATCAGGATCATCAGAAAGCCGATGTGGCGCTTCTTCTCGCGCAGGGCCTGGTTGTAGCCCTCGCGCACATAGTCGGTCACCGCCTCGTAGAGAAGCTGCTGCAGTTGGTGACGGCTCTCCCAGGCCACCGGGGCCATCTGCGTCCGCCGGGGTTTGAAGAGCGGCTTGCCGTCGGCATCGATGGCCTTGCGCTTCTCGGTACGGATGACATACGGAGCCACCCGGTCGCGGGAGACGCTGTCCATATCCGGAAAGGCATCGTCATCCAGCAGGTTCATCAGCCGATGGAAGGCATCGGTCTTCCCCTGGTGGGGTGTAGCCGAAAGGAGCAGTACATAGGGCGCGGCCTCCGCCAGGCCCTTGCCGAGTTTGTAGCGGGCGACCTGATCGGTGCTTCCACCCAGGCGGTGCGCTTCGTCCACCACTACCAGGTCCCAACCGGCGGTAATCAGATCCTCGAATCGGCTGCGGTTGTATTCGGCAACGCGCTCGGCGGTCCAGCCGCGCCGCTTGTCCATGGGCTTGACCGAATCCAGGGAAACGATGACCTGATCGAACATCGACCAGGCTGAGCTCCGGTGATCCGCCCCTGGAGCCAGGCGTTGCAATGTGCCGATGTCGTCGCCCAGCACGAGCTGGAACTGTTCGTTGAAATGGGTCTGCATTTCCGCCACCCACTGGGTAGCGATGCCTTTGGGAGAGACGACCAAAATTCGTCGAACCAGCCCGCGCAGCTTGAGCTCGCGCATGACCAGACCGGCCTCGATGGTCTTACCGAGACCCACCTCGTCGGCCAGCAGGTAGCGCACGCGGTCGCCGGAGATGGCCCGGGACAAGGCGTGGATCTGGTGCGGTAGCGGAATGACGTTGGACTCCATGGGAGCCAGCAGCACATGACCGTCGGTGGCGCTGGTGGAGCCTTCAAGCACCTCGGCTACCTTTGCTGCGGCGGCCACATAGGCAATGCGTCCGGCCTCGATCTCTGGCCGCAGGTCGGCACTCAACGGCCGCAAAGCGGAGCGGGGCACGCGCACCACCGCGTCCTGGTTCGGCAACCAGACTCGGCACACCGTCTGCCCCCACAAGGTCTGTTCTTCGATGACCTTGCAGGCGCCGTTATGAACGGTGCTGTATTGCCAAAGCGGTTGATTCATCAAACGACCCTATTTGCGATCTCAGTGAACCAGCCTTTGATCTCTTCATAGCCGTTTCGCTCTTTCAAGCGATCTATGGTCATACGACTTGCCGCGTCTTCGTTAAGCCAATGTTTAATCGAACGCCTCTGGATTTTTCCTTGCCCGTTCAACAGTGTTTTTATTTCGGTTTCAACATCACAGTCGTCTGAAAGCCCAAACGTGAAGTTAAAGCCAACGACAGGCTGCAATGCTTCACTTATTGCATCAATGTGTAGGTAATTCTCCATTTCCCGCTTTGAAGTCAAAAATCCAATGGACCCGTCTCCTCTTGCATTTACAGCATCTCTATCGTCCTGGTATTTGTATTTTCCGTTCTTCAGTTCGTCACGGTCGTAAATATGGACTTCTGGAAGCCCCACATTTTTTAGGTAATGCTGATTTACCCATTCCTTCAAGGTGCTTCCACCCAAGACGACCAACGCAACTCTTGGATCTGCAAACATATCAATGACGGATGCGTCCTCCGCTCGGAGATGGCCACTAATACGCTTCAAAAATTGCAGGTCATGCGGACCTTCTACACACACCAAAACTTTTGCCCGTTTGTCAGGGATGATTCCCAGATCAGCGACAACCGTCTTGATTACATCATCATCTGCAATACAGACATCTCTGCCATTTAGGTCGTGAGAACAGACATATCGAATGGAAGTGATTGGTAATAGTGACGCCAAAGCAGGGACGTGTGTGGTAAGCATAACTTGGCAACCATCGGCTTCGGCGATAGCCTGCAATGCTTCAATGACCTTTCGCTGGTTGTCTGGATGCTGTGCAGTCTCCGGCTCTTCCACTGCGTAAATAATATTCCCTTTCTTATGCTCTTCTCGAAGCCGTTCCGCTTCAGCACGGAAGAAGCTGAACAGAACCAATCTCCGGACACCGCTGCCCCTCTTGTTGATTGGTATTTCATCGTCTCCTGTTAGAGAGAGTTTGAAAAGTCCGTCCCATTTTGGGTCTGATTTGAAATTCGGGTTGAGTTGCGATGAAAGCGCACTATCGAAATCAGCAAGCTTCGTAATGGTACGATTGGCTACATCAAGCGTGCGTGCTTTGACCTTTTCCTTCACTGCGTCCAGTTCAGCTTGCACTTCTTCGATTGCCTGTTTTATGGCGACCTTGAGAGGGTCCTGGACTTCTGAGTCTTCGTCTGTTGACGGGCGGTCTGCTCGGAAAAGGGCGTATTCGGGTAGGTATTTGGAGAGCTGTTCCCAGATGGCTTTGGCATCTTCCTTGTCTAGTTGGATTTCGGAAGGCCCAAATTCCAGATCGGCTGCGCTCCCCCAAATGGCCTTTCTAAGGGCTGCATTAGATCGTTTATCTACTCCGGCATCGATATTCGCAGCCTCACCAGCTTTTTTCAATTCAGCGTTCTTTTTTGATAACAGACCATCGAAGCCGTTGGCCGTTGGATGGTTGGCAATCGCAAACACCTTTGGCTTCTTTAGCGCTCCGTCGGAAAACTCGTAGACCTTATGGATTTCAAGTAAGCCATCGACATTCAGTAGATGCTCGTCTGCAAGCGTTGTGACAGAAGACGCGTCAATGGTGATCGAATCAGGAAAATCCGAAAAAACGCAGCCGATTCTTAATTCGCCGCTGCCCCCGGCATGAACACAAATATCTGAAGCGTCAATTTTGCCCAATGGGTGGTCAAAAAAAACGGCCAAGGCATCAAATATGGAGGACTTTCCCGCATCATTTTTTCCGATAAACGCCGTGAGCTGGTCTATCTGAATTCGATGCTGATTCTTGTAGCCACGGAAATTTTGAAGAACGACTTCTCTGAGAAACATTATTCCCCTCCCATCCGTGTTACCGCCTGGTCGTACCACATGAGCAGTTTGGGATCTTCTTCAAGGACGTTGTTGGGGATCTTGTCGGCCACGGCGGCGATGACGGCGTAGTCGCGTTCCTGCCAGGCTTTCTTGAATCCGGCGCGGACAGCTTCCAAACGGAATTTCTCTCGGGTGGTAAACTTCTTGGCTCGCTGCTTGTACTCCTCAAATTCCTTAAGAAGGGCTCGCTCCCTCAGTTTGTCGAGGTCCCCCTGCTTTTTGGGATCGGGCACATACCACCGGTCACGGGCTTTGGTCACCAGCGCCGGGTCATCCTTGGGCAGGTTGCGCAGTTCCTTCCAATTGGTGGAAAGGTAGGCGTGGATTTGCTCGGGCACCGGGCCTTTGCCGTCGTAGCAGAGGAAGTTCTGGTTCAGGAGTTCGCGCAGATCGAGCTGGGCCTCGTTCTTGCTCCAGCCGCCGAGTTGCTGCATGAACTGCGGGGTGATGTCGGAGAAGGTCTGCGGCTTTTCCTTGATGAGCTGACGGAGCCATTGGATCGACGAGGCCTCGTCGGAGACAAACATCGAAAGCTGCTGTGGGGCACCGGAAGTCATCTTCTTGCGGTCGTATTCGGCCACCTGATCCGGCAGGAAATACATGCCGTCACGCTCGATGAAGCGTTGTGCCAGCCCGATCTGAAATTCCTGGCTTGAGATCGGCACCGGGTAACCCTTGCGGACATAGAATGCGATCATCTGGTCGAATAGGATGCGCGGATCGCGCTCGGGCACCATTAGCAACAAAACGCCTTGGAGCTTGGTTACCGGCAGATACTTCAAGTGCGTGCGGACAAAATCCCACACGCCTTCTTCAGTCTGCGCCTCCTTCTGGAAACGGTCTTCAAACCCACCATTAGGTTTGTAGGCCGAGATGACGAGGTCTTGTTTGACCGCAGTTGGGGTAGTGTAAGCCATTATCGACCCCTGCTTTTTATTTAGAACAGAGACATTCGCGACAATAAATCCAGCGTCTGATATTGCCGTCTGAATATTGTTCCAAATACCAGCGCTTGTATTAGAAAACTCTACAGTCATCCAGCGCCCAGGTTTCAATTGGTTGTATGCCTGTCGAAAGCACTGAGTCATAAGAGATCGGTATTCATCAATCCCCTTGTTCTGTGACCTATTTTCAATTGCCTCCTCGGCATTATTCGTACCTACTTTAAGCCATGCCTCCCATATTGAATTTAGTTCTGAGTAGTTCAGATTTGCGCCGAAAGGCGGATCAATGAATACATAGTCCAAACCCGCTTCGATAGATGAGTCCACCGTAGACGACATGGTCTGAATAATGGCAACCCGATCTCGATGAGACTTGACTTTATAAAACTGAACAAGCTGGTTCAGCTTTTTCTTGTAAACGGGAATCATGTTACCTTCACTATGGATGGAAGGCATATACAAAGTACCCGTTCTAGGTCTGTGCCCGCCACCTGGGTTGTATTGCCTCATCTGCGTGGCGTGCCAAGAGGTATTCAGAAAACCGAACTTGAAGGGAGTAAGTTCAGATTTGTCAGCCAAATACAAAATCTTCGACATCACTGATAGATTTCGAGGTGAATAAAAGTGATGAGTGTGCGTGATACCAACCGGATCATTTCTCCTAGACTCATGCCCCTCAATCATGCGATTGATAGGAAACCATCCGTCTAATCCCTCGTTTTCTATCTTCTCCAAAATTTCGAAGTCACCCTCGTCAGGTTTCTTCTCATATCGTTTTCCACCAACGCTATAATTGATCAAAGCAGGTATCTGCTTGGCCTGCCGAATCGTCTCTCCCAAGAATCGGTCATAAGTGGTAACCCAAGCACGGTCCATATTGCGCTTTGTTAAGCTGGCCTGGCAATTAGGACATTGAAACTCATCGTTTACTGTCTCAGATTCTTTGTCGACTGCAACATTCCAGAATACAATCTCATTAGTGCAATCAGGACAGACAAATACATCTGACCAGATTGTGTAGTTCACTTTCGCCTTGGTCACCCCGTCTGTATGAGTTGTTTCATACATCCATCCACATTCTCGCTCGATTATTTTGATGAATTTCTTAACTTCATTTTCAAATGATGCCGTATCAACATAAAGGTTGTAGTTATGCGCGAGGAACGTCGCCGCCGGTGAAAGGTCGTTTAGTACAGCTTTGCGGACACCAAGCTTTGAAAAAGGCTTCCAAACCTTTTTGCCACCTTCATCCACCTCTTCCTGCAAAATGGTCCCGTCCGGCTTCACCTGATAGCCGAGAGACATTACCACTTCACGATCGCCACACATCTGCGCAGCCACGCCCGTCATGCCGGTCCCGCAGAATCCGTCGAACACGATGTCCCCCGGCTGTGTGTAGTGGAGGATGTAACGCATGATGGCCTTGTGCGGCACCTTGGTGTGGTAGGAGTGCGCGTTGTAAATGGGGTCATTTTTCCCCTCGCTCACGTCGGCCGCAAAAGGCTCACGGTGATAGTGATAGCCTTCAGGCTGCTCTGGCTTCTGCGCCTCCCATTCAGCTATGAAATCGGCAATCCATGGGTTCGGGCAGGCGGTGTAGTACGGCGGATCGCTCAGGTTCAGGATGTCTTCGTCGCTGCCGATGGGAAAGCCTTCGATCTTGCGGAACTCCGGGTCCCGCAGCTTCTTGCGCAGCTCCTCGGTAAAGTGGGCGCGGCGGGCCTCATCGTTCTCGAAGGTCATGCCGAGGCAAGTCACCGGGCCGGAGGGCTTCTGCGTCTCTTCAAGCAGCGAGTCGAACAAACTGGTTTCTTTCATCTTCATAATCCTTGGCTTTCGTCTTTTGTCTCAGCTTGGTCACTTTGCGGGTGACCAAACTCGGCGAAGTTGGTCACTCGCTTAGTCACTCTTATTCCATGACGATCCGCACCTTGGCCGGGTCCTTGCCCTTGGTGAGCTGATCAATGTACTCTTCAAAGCGTTTCTTCATCTCCGCCGGGGTGGCCGGGCCGTCGGTGACCTGCAGGGCCTGTTGCAGCTCCTGCGCATTGACGGTGACCTTGACCAGGCCGGAGAGTACTTCCTTCAATGCATGGACAAAGTTGCTGTCCAGCGGCACCGGCAGTTCCTTCGACTTGATGAAGGCCTCCAGGGGCTCGCGGTCGTCGATTTTCAGCAGGTCCATGTTGGCCTGGGTGATCGGGTCCTCCAGGTTGCTGAGGATGGTGGAGGTCCAGGCCGTCACCATGGCGTCGAGCTGGGCGTCCATCTGGTCGATCATCTGCGAGCCTGCCGCCGCACCTGTTTCCACCGAAGGCCGGAACCCGCAATGCGGGCAGATGGGCGAGGCGTCGAGGTTTTGCTCGGTCAGGGCAAAGCAGCTTTTCAGTCCGGCCAGGCGATTCTGGTAATCGGTGAGCTGCTGCCGGGGCATCAGGTCGATACCAGCCAGTTTGAGCAGGGTTTGCAGGCGCTGGTCGTTGAGCAGGCCTGCCTTGCGCTTGTCGTCGTTCACCCCCAGCCGGGCTTTGGTGTGCAGGCCGATGTAGGCGACGGTGTAATCCTTCTTCAGCTTTTGCAGCTTGGCCCCGATGGACTGGGACTGGCTGGCCAGCTCGGTCAGGTCGGCCTGCTTGAGGGCATCCAGCACGTCCTGCCGGGTGGTCTTCATACGATCCACCCAGTCGTGCTCGGCTGGCAGCACCGCCTCGGCGGTGGAGAGCCAGGACGCCGTCGGGTTGTGGTCCATGATGAACTCGCGCAGGGCGTCCAGCTCATCCAGGGCCTTCACGGCCTTTTCGTGGGCCAGCACTTCGGGAGCGCTGTAGCGGAAGTTTTTCAGCTTACCCGGCGAGGAGTAGGCCTGGAGCGATTCAAAGAAGCCCTTGGCCTCGTCCAGCCCGCTGGCCTGGCTGGATAGGTCGGTTCCCGCGAGCAGGTCCAGGCCCCAGAAGGAGAGCCCTTCGCGCAGGGTCTGTTGGGTCATGACAATGCGCTTGACGATCTTGCCCACCGCCTGCTGCAGGTTCTGCACCGGCTCGTCCTTGCCCTGGGTAACGAGCTGAGCCATGCCCGGCGTCATGCCGAGCAGTTCGAACAACGCTTTGAGCGCGGGCAGGTTCCATTCTTTCGGCTGTTCCAGATGCTTGAAGCGGGTCAGCTCGTCCATGCCGGTCGCGGCAAGCTGCTGTAGCCCGGTGGCGTCGAATTTCTTGCCCGGGATGGCGAGCACGATGTCGCCTGAGTAGACCAGGGCAGCCACCAGGACACTCACCCATTCGGGTTCCAGGCGCGAACCGCCCGGGTTCATGTATTCAAGCCCGTGGTCGTCCTGGATGATCTCGCTACGGTTGACCACCTGGCCGTGGCCCTTGGCCTTGACGGCATCGAGGATGAACTTGGTGTATTTCGACTTGTAGGGGTCGATCTTATCGCCGTCGAGCAGCTCCAGGGCGTCCAACACGGCGGTGGCCTGCTTGGTGCGGTTCTGCCCGGCGATGGCCCGCAGGGCGTCCTGCGCGGCCTGGGCGCGGTTGTTGCCGGTGATCAGGACCGAGAAGAACGGGTAGTCCGGGGCCTGGTTCTCGAAGTTCGGTGCCAGGCAGACACCGGCGATGGTGTTCACCAAGTCGCGGAAGTTGATGGTCTCGTTGGGTGACAGGCCCGACAGGTCGCGGATGGATTTGCCCTTGGCCCATTCGGTCATGGACTTGGCGCGGCCCTGATAGGTGACCTCGAAGGCATCGCTCATGTGCTTCTGCAGCCACTGGACCAGCTTCTTCAGGAAACCGTTGGCCTTCGATTCATAGGTGGCCTTGGCATGGCCCGATGAGGTGGCTGCAAGATCCAGTGCGGCCGCATAGCTCTTCAGCGCAGTCTGGAATTCCTCGTCGGTGCCTTTCATCCGGAAAAAGACCTCGTCGTTGACCTTGTCGTCCTTGAAGCGCGGCGGATCGTTGGGCTGGATGAAATACAGGTAGAAGTCCCGCTGTGGCACGGCGGTGGAGCGCTCGTTGGGAGCGCCGAAAAAGAGGTAGCCGGCGCGGGCTGCCTTGTGCTCATGCCACAGTAGCTCGTGCTGCCAGATCTTGTAACCCGTCACATAGGTGGCATCCTGGCATTCCATGACCCGCTTGAGCGCCTCGTAGTAGAAACGGTCGAGCTGAGCCTGCCCCAGGCTTTCGGCCCGTTTGTCGATCAGGGCGTCGAAGTCGTCGGTCTTCTTCAGGTCGAGATAGAACTGGCGGTTGTCGGCATTGAAGGAGATGAACTGGCCGCTGACTGTCTTGTGGATCTCGCGCAAAACGGTTTCTACATGGGTCTGCAGGTCCTTATCCGGTTCATCGCTACCTAGCTCGGCGATCAGCGGATCAAACAGGCAAAGGCGGTCGCGCAGTTCCTCGGCGGATGCGCCCATGGGGGCGTAAATGTCGCCAGTGGTGAGACGGTGAACGGACAGCGCATGGATCAGGCGCAGCGCCATCGGCTTGTATTGCTTGCGGGTGATGGCGTTCTCGATGCGGGATTCCAGTACCTGGCTGCAATCAATGACTGCCCGGATCTCGGGAATGGCACGGAACGAAGCGTTCTGCTTGAGGGTACCCCAATAGCTGTCGAAGGCGATCAGACCGGGCTCGTCCTGCGGCACGTCCTTGCCGAGAATGCCTTTCATGCCCATGGACAGGGTCTTGAGCACCTCGCGTTTTTCCACCACGGTGACCCGCTCGAAGGTGTCGATGTAATCAGGATGCACCGGGAAGAGGCGGACAAACTCGTCCATGCGCTCGTTGAGCCCGCCGTAGTATTTGGCAAAAGGCATCAGGTAGTCGCGGATCTTGGCCTGCTGCTCGGCGGTCTTCTTGAGCAGACGCTCGGCAACGACGAATTTCACGTCGCTGCGGGCAATGAGGATCTGCTCGAAGCGATCCTTCACCCGGCGGATGCTGTCGGCGACAAAGGCGAAGCGCGGGCTATCGAAAATGGCTTCCTGGACACCGGCCATGAAGCGAAAGCGCAAGTTCTTGCAGACCTCGCCGACCTCGCGGAGGAAGTTGAGGTCGAGGATCAGCTCCTGGTCCTTGCGGGTGCGCAGGAAGTCGAGCAGCTCGTCGACCACCAGCAGCAGGCCGTGTTCGGGAAAGACCTCGCCAAACTTGGCCATCATGTCTTCGAAGGCCCGTTTGTGGCTTGAGATGGTGCCCGCCTCGGGAAAGACATATTCCACACCGAGTTTTTCGAGATGCTCTTCCAGTTCGGCCACTAGAATGTCGCGCAAGGACATGGTAGTGGCTCCGATCTCGGTACGGATAACCTTGAAACGTCCGGCGATCTGAGCGGCTGCGTCGCGGACACCATCGTTCTTCAGCCTTTCCAGCAGGGAGGCGTCTGCGGCAAGGCTGGAGACCACCGACATCAAGTGCGACTTACCGGTGCCGTAGTTGCCGACCACCAGCAGGCCCTTGTTATCGACCGGCTGGTCGAACTGCATCTGAGGAATGACAAGCTGGGTGAGCCGTTCGGCCATTTCCTCGGAAATGACATAGGTGTTCACGAGGGTGTGCGCGGCGCTCGATTTGTCCGCGTCACGCAACTGAACGACCGACTCAATCGGGTCGAATTGGATAAGGTCTCCGTATTTCATGCTTGTCCTGCCTCTCTATTGTTTTTTTGCCGAATCGACCGTGGCCGTGCCATCCATGCCCACAATCATGGCATCAACCGAGTCATAGCTGCGGTACTCGGGATGGCCGGTTTCGGCGTACAAAAGCCTCCTGGAATTCATGGTTCCGTTCCACGAAGCCACCACGGCCCGGTTTCTTGAAATGCCCTGCAGCAGGCGCAAGGGGTCCTGCTGGAGATCCTTGTCGAAAAGGATCTCGAGATTATCCAGCACCACGGGTGACTGAGCCTGGTCCGCGATCTGGTCGAGAATGCCCGGTAGTCGAAGCGACCTCTGCTTGGCTGTCAGTTCCAGCAGTTCGCCCGAGAGCGCCAGATTGACGTTGACGACGGACGAGCCGAATTCCTCGGCAATAGCCCGAAGAACGCTGGTCTTGCCGGAACCGGTCTCACCCACCAGCAGCACCAGGCGGTGATACAAGCCTTCGGCTGCCTGTAGGGATCGTTTTATCTTGTCGTGAATCGGCTCGGCCATGGTCGCTCCTTATTGCTCGGTGTCAGGCTTATCGGATTTGTCAGCCGCACCGCCGGAGCGGACCCATTCGTCCACTTCGTCTTGTTTGAACATCCAGCGACGACCGACGCGATGACCGGGCATAGCCCGCTGTTCGATCCACTTGTAAACGGTCTCGTTGCTTACATTCAGATATTTGCAAATGTCATCGACAGTCAGCCATCTCTCATCCATAGCCTTCGTCCTTCGTTCATTATGTTTTCGGTAAAAGCCCGAGGGCTATCTGCCGCCTAAGAAGTCAGAATACAACACTCAATATTAGTCATTCCAAAACTACAATGAAGATTTGCCAAACACAAGCGGTTTGTGCCGAATAGTGTCGAAGTGTAGCTTTTGGCAGGAGGCGCGCCTTTTCAGACGATCAAGCACAATCGCAGGGCATGGAGGATTTTAATGGAGTTGTTGAGGTGCAAGGCCGAGGTCTTTTCTGCCGAATAGCCATGCCTTCCTCTTTTTGCTGAAGGAATAATAGCATAATAAATCAGATATTTAAAGAGATAGGTGTGGTTTTTGCCGTGCAGAGGTCTAGACTTTACATCCTCACCTGAGCACCAAACAGAACGAGGTGGCGGTCATGGACGTAAGCACAATGTTGCAGCCTTTCCTTGTTGTAGGTCTATAGCCACTTGGTGGCATTCCTTCTTTCCTACATTCCCGATTTTCATTTCACCGAGATTGCGAGTTTTGTCCGAATCACCGAAGGGAATCAGGGCCAATGAAATTTTGAGCATCAGATCCTCTTTTTGTCTCTGGCCTCGCACAGGTTAGAATCGTACAAAAGCTGGCGATTCAATCTTATTGAAACGAAAAAGTTGAATCGTGATTAATTGAAGTTTTTGATAATTATATCAAGCATAAGACGAGTTTCTGGGCCTGGAGTATAGGCCCTTTTGGGCCTACAGATTCTGCATCCACCCATAAACCCGTCCTGCCCAGCCAGTAATTGAATCGGGAGGGAGAATGCCCTTGTTGTCAGAAGGTGTTTGTGGGTGATTGACCCCAATGTGGTGGTCCTTCCCGCAAAGCTCTTCAAGCAGCTTTCTCGGCCATCTGAGGGATGCCCGAAGCATCTCCCGCTGGAGGCGATCAAGGTTTTTGGCCCAGTCCTCTTGGTTCTCGACGACAAGCAGCTGTGTGGACAGGGCCTTTTCAGCATCAGAGGTGTCGACCTCAAGTAGATATACTGTCTTGTGGTCAACACCCAAACCAATTATCGCCATGCTCCTTGGTTCCCCCGTTGTTGAAAGTTGGTGCTTCGTACACCTTCCTTCGCTGGGAAGGGGCATGACCTTTTCTGAAACGGGAACGCATCCATGGGCTTCAATCAGAACGTTGATCATGGCCAAAAAGCATTTGAATTTGTTCTCAAAAATATCATCGTAGTTCGTTTCGTCATTCAACGTAGCCCAATCCCCTCCGGGGAGCCCGTGATCTGCTACTCCCTCTTCCGTGCTTATGGGCGGTTGGGAGTCGGAGTTTTCGTGATCAGAGTGCGATGTGGCTCTTTTTTTTTCTTTTGTGGTGACCTTAGCCACGTAGAATGGATGTTTGAATGTTATAGTGACGCGTTCGTTTTCCAATGTTGCCGGTTGGATATTAGCATTTGAGACGATATCATCATGGACAATTGTGGGAGTATCTGATCCCCCTCCGGCAGGACGAGCGCCATGTCCTTCTCCATGTATCGTATTCTCAAACTCTGGGTGTTCCATCGAGACACTCCGAAACGGGGTGTTCGGGATGTTTTCTATCCGGTCAATTTCGTACAGAAAAAACAACTTGGAATTTGTTTCATAATGCCCGCGTGCATAAAGATCGACTTGTTCAAGTTGTGGAGGATCAAATTGGAATTTCCATTTTCTGTATTTGTAGGTGTCGTACCCATAAAGCCGTTGATACTTTGTGATACTTCGGTAGGAACCTTTGACGTCGGCATTCAACAATATCCAGGATAAATAATTGCGGCATGTTGGATCATTGAGGTGCGAGAGCGAATAACTGGTACAAGGCATCACACGAATGACAGCGTTGTCTTTATCATCAATTTCCACAGCGAAGTCCGTCTCCAAGCAGTCCGATTCGATTGCGGTTCTGGAAAGATAGCCTCCATGGAAGAAAAGTATCCGTGCCAGTTCAAACTGGGGGAGATAGACGGTTATGCCGTCCGGGGTTGTGAAGACGAAGCAGAATTGGCCGAACTCTTGTTTTTTTGAGTACCCATCACCGATGGGGCATTGGCCGATCGTTTTGACTTCCCAATGGCTTGTACCCGAAAGGGTGAAGTTCAGCGGGTGGCCGGGTTTTTTGAACGTTTGAGTTGCCCTGAGCAGCCGCCTTCTGGCTAGGAGCGAGGCGTTAGATATACTTGTATATTTTTTTGACTGAGGTGGTGAGAAGCTAACGTTGATGTTCCACTTGCTTCCAGTGAGGCTTCTGAAGAGCGAGCCAATCTCCCACACCGTCACGTTGTCATCAATGCCGTCGAGAAAGTATTTGGTCATGCTGACCACCCTGATTGGCGCAAGAACTCTCTGGTTCGCTTGGTCATTCTCTGCTCGTTCAGGCCTGACAGTCGCATGAGTTCCCAGTAGAGGAGTGAGCCAGCTGATGATTCCTTGTCCTGAAGAACGCGGTTAATCCGCCTAATCTGATAACTGGCCACGTCTTCGCTGTATTTTTTCAAAAATGCAGCCGAAAGCGGCAGTTTGTCCATCTTTCGCGACAGGTGCCGGCAAGCAGCTTGCGCGAGGTACCAGTTCGCGCTTCGTCGTGGATCGGTGTGCTTGTCCCCATGTGATCTTTTCACATGCTCCAGCCGTTCCAGAATTTCCAGGTCCCGCGCTTGCCAATCAATCCTTTTCCCATCTGATCGAGTTGATTTGCGATATCGCGCATTGATTTCCAGTAACCACTTTTTATCATGCCTGTAAAGCCAGGTGTAAATGGAGTCGGCACCGAGTAATCTTCCCTGCCTCGTTCCGTGTGTTTTCAGGATGACCATCCATGTTTCGCGCATTCTGGTGAGCTTGGCGGATGATACTCTTGGGGTGTGGAGGGAGGCCGCAGGAGCTTTTCTTTGCTTCTGTTTTCGCACTTGGTTCATCACTTCGAGGATATGCCAATCTGGGCCCAGCAGAGCCTCCAGAACGATGATATGCTCCATGTAGCTGAACGCCTTCCGGGGCTTGCGCATTATCAAGCGCAACCAAGAGGATTGGCTGTCGTCGATCAGAATCCCGATCCGCTGCAGCAGGCGCTCCGGCCAGCAGGTTAGAATTTTCTGCTTGAGGAGATCGTATATGACCTTGTCGCCGCGTGTGATACCCGTGTCGTGAGCGAAGTGCTTGTAGAAGAGGCCCCATTGTTCAAGGGAGGGAGATGGCGAGGAGGGGAGGTTGAGAAGCTCAAAGACCCGGAGTTCGATGCGCTTATCGACCGGAGGAGGAAGGCTGTGCTGGGGATCGATGGCCTTTTCCGGGGTGAGCGCAATGAATTCATGCCGGTGATAGTTGCGGAGCCTGTGTTGCGTCTTAAGCAACGTTGCATGCTTGAGGCAGGCATCACAGCCGGCAACTTGCCATAGGCGTTCCCAGTAATATTCCCCGTACCGAGCAAGCTGCTCATTCAGGCAAGAGGGGCATAGTCTGAAATGCCTTCTGGGTTTAACTCGGGAAGTGGTGATGCCCAAGGATAGGTGGGCTGCCCCCTTGGAGGCGCGGGCCATCCATTGAAGGCATTTCTGTCTCCGGGCTTCCGGGACGAATGGCGCATAGAGCGGAAGCAGCGTATGCTTGTATGCCAATTGCTCAGGGGTGAGCCCCAGAGACTGTGGGTAATGCTTGGACAAGGTTTCGAGGTGGGACGGCAGGTCGACCGTGGCGACGATCATTCGATTGCCGAAGGCCTCGTCGAGCAGTCGCTTGGGGCTGGTTATGCCGAAGTGGACTCCGGCTCGCGCCACAGTGCTGTATATGAGCTCTTCAGGGTATGGCACGGGGAAATTGAGCATGGGCCTATCCCGTTTTCAGCCAATCCTCCATGTTGAAGATGACGGAGGACCGCTTCAGGTATCCATACATGTCGGCGTCCGCTTGGGAATACATGAATCTGAGATCCTTTGATTCCAGCGTATGCCACTTCTTTCGAGGAATCGAGGATCGATTCTTCCTGGGTTTTTCTCGAGGGAGTTCATTTGATTCATACCAAGACAGGACCATTGCAACCATATCTTTCGTCGCGAGCTCAGGGTATTCTTGAACAACTCGCCTGACCAGCGGTGTGATGGTGCTTCGCTCGCAATCCATGGCCACGAGCAGGTTGTATAGGCGCTGGGCTTTGGGGTTCCCTTCAAAGCCTGTCTTTGCGCTATCATTAATTTCCTTTACCCCTATCGAAGCTGTTAGTCGAAGCAGCTTGTTGTCGATGTCCGGGACGATAAGGTCTGAGAAAGCTGCTATGCGATCCGGATCACCGGATCGAAGCGCTGCCAGCATGGGATGGACTGGCTTCAGTTCGTCTTCGTAGACCTTTTCCAGGAGCCCGGTCGTAATCCTCTCCACTCCCGTGGCAATGGCGCGTAGTTGAGCGAGGACGAACAGTTTCACCACGATGTCGATGACGCCCTGTGACAAGTCGTACCAACAAGCCCGCACCTCTTCACTCAGGCTTTCACCGCCCCGTTGCAGCCATTGATAGGACCAGAGCTTGTCGGTGAATGCCACCCATTCGGTCTTGCGGGGTTTTCCTGTCGCATGGTCGACAACGGCGGGCGGGGCTGTCATCGGCTCCCAAAGGAGAGAGCCGAATCCCGCGCCGCGCCGCCCGGAACGCAGATCATTTTCAAAGATGGGCCTGGCTTTTGGCGTGCCGACAAAAACAACCGGCAGGCCGATGACATTGACCAATGAGACGAAAAAATTGAGCATTTGTTCGACGCCACCTGATCGTTTGCGACTGAGGTGCTGTATTTCGTCGATGACCAGCACGCCGATGGCGTGGGCGTTGGCCACCTGGCTCACCTTTGCCAGGAGGGGGTTTAAACCATATCGTTTACCGGTGTACTTGGTCTCGTAGTCGGTGTGGAGCACTTGGTCGAGCGCCCGGAAGAATTGGATGCAGAGGTTCTTGAGGGAACCGTCGTGCGGGCAGTCCACTTTGAGATAGGCGAGTTGGGTGAAGTTGTGCTCCTCGTGAAAGATCACCTGCGGGTACAAGGAAAGTATTCTGCTCAAGGTTGTGCTTTTTCCGCTCCCGGAGCATCCAATCAGCGAGAGGCTCAATGCTGTGGACTTGGCCTGATGGAAGCGGCAGACCTCCAGGTCACCAGTCATGACCCGTTCGTATCCGTTCTGCATGTGCAAGTGCAGCGAGCCGTCTTTCAGGTTGCGGCCGACATATCCCCGGCGGATCATGATGGAGATCTTCTCTTCGAGCTGCAGGTGCGCCGAGAGGGGCTGGAAAAAATCGTCGAGCAGTGAGGCTATGATGTGTGCCCGAGTCCGCCCATCCGCAGTAATGTCCCGTGGATCGAATTGGATAGTGCCGGTAAGTCCTTTTTTGACCTGCTGAAGTGTCATGGACGGGGGCAGAGCCTCGATGAACGGGTTTTCCCGGTATTGGGGTATTTCAGCTTCTTGGTAAATGGCTTTGAACATATGTTGTGGGAGCGTCATTTAGGTATCCTCATCGCCAAATAGAGCATCGATGTGATCCGGGAAACCGTAGGTTTCCTTTTTCGTCTCCTTGAAAGGAACCGTTTTCGCAACGGATGGTGGAGTGGCCTGCTGGAACCCATTATTCAGTGTTCGGCGTTCTTCGCCCTTCTCTCGTTCCCTGTTTGCACGGATACTGCGAATTCGCTCGGCTTTCGTTCTTCCGTCCTCAGGGAGAGGCTTCCCTTCGGCCTTGGCGATAATTGCGGCCACATGTTTCTCATGCTGTCGCTTATGGGTTTCCATGCGCATCTTGCTGTTGGCTAAGGCTTTTTTCTGCTCGTTCTTGATATTCCACACGTTCCAGAAGGACGCGCCGGCGAATTCCCGCGACCGGGGCGTCAGGCGGCAAGTCCAGTACTCCGTGGAGTTCTTGACAGGGAAGAGGTAGATGATATCAGCGCAGGCAGGGTCATAGGCGGCCTGAAGCCCTGCAGGCCTTCTGACCTCTCTGGCCCGATGGAGCCAACCCTCGGCAACCACTTCCGGCGACGTGTAGTATACTCCGAACACTGAAACGCCCATTTCGGAGACTGTGGCCTTGGTTCTCGGCAACAGGCTGATGCGAATGGCATCCTCCGAGGCGGCGCGTAACCGTCCTGTCCGGTGTTGGATTCCCCAGTTCCAAAGGGACAAGGGGGTCATTTCCAGATCCCCAGGCATGTCCGGCTCCCTGTCATACCGTTCGAGTACGGCGTACTGGTTATGCATCAGCACGGACGACAGGATAATCTCCTTGAAGTCTCGTATGGAGAGCTTGGCATCCAGCCGGTAATCCCTGCCGCCCTGTTTCCGTACCATGGTGTCCCCCACGACGCCGGGGGCAAAGGGCTTGAAGTCGGCTTGGATCGTCCTGAAATTGCGTTCCACAATCCCTTTCGCATCCCCCCGATAGGGAGGGGTGTTTTCGATCCGCACAGAGAAGCTGCTTTCCAGGGATTCGATTTGGTGTCCCAACAGTTCGCCTCTATCCGCCAGTATCGCGTCCGGCAATCCGATTGCCGGCCAGTCCGCTTCGGATATTTCGAACCCGAATTCTTCGCAAAGTCGCACTTTGTTGCCCAAGGCCATGGTCAGGGCCTGGATGGCGGCGGGGTAGGAGGGATTTTCAAAGCCCACATAGAATCCGGCCACCATGCGGCTGAATACGTCCATGACGAAATAGACCACGGGCCGCCCGACGATGTTCCGCCTTTCACTGTCCGAAACCAGATAGATGTCGGCAATGGTGGCGTCTATCTCGTAACGGGAGCCCGGTCCAAGCGCGTCTGCCGCAGCTGTCGAGAGAATAGGCCTGGTGTCCTTGTTGAATTCGATTCTGCTTTTTCGCTTCTTGAGCGTCTCGGGCAACTGGTACTCACGCTGATAGAAGTGCTGCATCTGCCTTCGCGTAGGCATTTCCGATTCTTTGATGTCCGGGAAATACTGCTCGTAGATGTCCTTGAATCGCCTGTGTGCATAAGGGAAACTGCATCCCTTGTCCTTGAGCAGGTACTTGTCGATGGCCATCCGGAACAGCCGTTCGGTCTGAGCATCAATGGTCGCCCCGATTCCGGGCGTGAACGTGCGGCGCCTGCCGAGTTTCTTGCCAGTGGCGACCCGCTTTTTCCCTTTGCCGCCGGAATTTTTGTAATCAGGAAGCAAGGCATTGGGTGTTTGGCCCCTTTGCCAATAGCGCCGCAGCAACTTGTACAAGTGCGGCTTTGAGGCTTTCCCGGTCTCCAGGACTTCCTTGATGCGGGCGGTCAAAACCTTGCGGTTGTAATATTCTGGATCGCCGACGATCCCCCGGATCAGCGTAAAGTTTGCATCCCGTTTGGTTTGGGCCGGGCTGCCTTGTTCAGGCATTTCCAGTGCAAGTTTGGCGTGCGGATCTTCCACCCGGAAAAGGATTTCGTCCTCGAATGCTTTTGCCAGGTCGTCCACCAGGACCAGCGAGGGGAATCCTTTGGGATCCTCCAGGCCGATCCAGACCAGTTGTGGCCCAAGCAGCGAGAGGACCCGGAACAGTCTCCCTTCATACTTGAGAACTTCATTGACCCTGAACATGAAGTATCTCCTGCATGGCGGTGGTTTCGGCGGGAACCAGATCTGTCGGTGCGAGTTTGCGAAACGCGATGTGAATGTCGAACAGGAAGCAACGCTGGGCAAGCAGTTGCCGGATTTCCCCAAGGGATTCGCCGAGGGTGAGGTCGTAGGCGACATCCAGGGATTTGGCCAGATCAATCATCGTGGGGGCTTTGCTTTGGGCGAAATGGTGGCTGTAGAAATTCGTTTTATGCGCCAGATCAATCTCAGGCAATTCGTCACGTTGCGCCGGGTAGAGCCATTTGATGTTTGCAAGGACGGCGACCGGGATCTCCTTTTCCGTGATCAGATGCCACGGCACCCCTTTGCGCTCCCAGTACCTGCGCTCCAATTCCAGCTTCTCGATCACACGGGGCTTCTGCAGCTCTCTGGAATATTTGGCCTGCAAGGCAAATCGGGGTTCATCGGAGCGGGAGGTGTCCACGAGAAAATCCGATGACATGTATTGGGGTACGCCGGAGATTGCGGGGTGGGGGATGCCGTGTTGTTCGGCAATCTCAAGGGTGAGTTCCCTTTGAAGCGGAAACTGTTCCCGGATCTCGATGACGTCTCGTTGCCATTCCAAGAGAAGGAAGACCGCAAGTTCGAGATCCGAGAATAGGTGGTGGGTCCGTAGCGACTTATGGCCGAAGACGCGATGGGAGCGCCCCTGGGAGGGCAGGTCCCGTACCGTCAGCCAGGGCTTGTACTCGTTTCGTCTGCCGTCGCCGCGACCTTCCTTCAGCCACCGCTGGAAGGTTACCTCGGAATGGGAATATCGCATGGCCATAAAAAGCCGCTCCTGATTTGCCATTTTCATAGCAGCCGGAGCGGCTTTTGTTAACAACTTTATTGTGTCGTTAACAACTTTATTGTCTTGTTAACAACTTTATTGTTCTCCCACAACATTTCCTACCCCTGGGGCCTGCTGATGCCCACTGTTACGGTTTTTGCCTGGTGGCGGATGGTGTCGATGGGGCGGGTCATTTCCTCGATGGCCTTGTTGAGGATGGTCAGGATGTCGGCCAGCCGGGCCTCGGTGGCGCAGATGGAGGGGGATTGGTTGACCAGCCAAAGCATGTAGTTGGCCAGGGCGGCGGCCACGCGGGCGGGCAGGGCCGAATCTGTGGCGCCCGAGGCGATGCGGTCGACGCATTTGTTGAGCTGGTTGAGGACCAGGGTGCGGTCCCAGGTGGCCGGGGCCGCGATCATGTCGCCCAAGGTGATGCGCGCGGCGCGGAAGGGCTCGGCATGGGCGTCTATGGCCTGGGCTGCGGCGATGCCCCACCAGTGCCCGGCCACGGTCTCGGTCAGGAAGTCCAGCCCGCCGCCCACGCGGGGCACCTTGATGACTGCCTCGGCCACGTCGTCGAACCGGGTTTCGTCCTCGGCGCAGAAGACGATGGGCGAGCCGTTGTGCGCCTTGAAGATGGTCACTTCCTTGACCGTGTCCGTGACCACCAGCTCGGGCAGGTCGCTGGCCATGACCAGGGTCAGGGGCTCGGTGGAGAGGTCGATGTGCTTCTTGTCCTCGGTCACATCGCAGGGGATGGACTTGTAGCACAATTCCGAGAGCTTGATGCGCACCTCCTGGGCGGCCACGCAGTTGGCCCCGTTGCCCACCAGCGCCCAGTAGCGGTGGACGGGCGCGTATTTCCGGGCCACCTCGGCGATGGCCTCCTTGCCGTCAAGCACCCGCTCGATGTGGGCGGGCAGCCCCTCCAGGGCCTCCAGTTCGGTCAGCACGGCGGCCTCGTCCATGGTGCCGAGCACGCTGGCCAGCCACAGGGCGAGTAGCTTGCCCGCCGCCACCTGGGAGTAGAAGGCCTTGGTGGAGGCCACGGCCATCTCCACGTCGCGGCCGTTGCTGGTGTAGATGTAGGAGTCGGATTTCTGGACCAGGGGCGAGTTGCGCCGGTTGACGATGCAGTTGACCCAGGCGCCCCTGTCGCGGCACAGGTCCACCACGCGGTTGGTGTCCGTGGTGGTGCCGGACTGGGAGACCGGGACCAGGACCACGTCATCCATGCCCTCATCGCCCATGAAGCCCACCAGCTCGCTGCCGGTGTAGGACTCGATGGCGATGTCGCTGCCCGCCAGGGAGCGGCGCAGCAGCCGGGCCACGGCCATGGCGGCCACGGCGGCCGTGCCCTGGCCCACGCACACGATGCGCCGCACGGGCACGCTCGCGGCCGTGAACCGGGCCACCAGCCCGGGGCCGTTGCCGAACCCCTCAGGCAGGAAGGCCACGCGCCCCTGCTGCTTGAGATATTTGCCGTGCAGGGTGTTGCGCACCGAATTGGCCGCCTCGTGGACTTCCTTTTCGATGTAGTGGTTGTACTCGCCGCGGAAGATGTCGCGGGAGAAGATCTCGATCTTCTCCGCCTTCAGCGGCACGGATTCGCCCGAGTCGAGGAACCGGGCCATGGGCACGGCGTCGGCCGGGTCGTCGTCGCGCAGGATGACCGAGACCCCGCCATGGCTGTGCACCGCGATGGGGTAGGAGGCGCGCGCCCTGGCGGCCATGCCGTATGCCTCGCTGGCCACCAGCCAGCCGTCGTTGGTGCGGCCCACGTAGAAGCTCTGGCCGCTGCCCTTCTGGGCCAGGAACTGGCTGTCGAAGTCGCTCAGATTCTGCATGACCACGGCCAGGGAGCCTTGGCACCGTGTGAGCACGCTGCGGAAGCGCTCTTCGGCGTCGCCGTTCTCCGGCGCGTCCATGTGGAAGAGCACGGGCAGGATCTTGGCGTCGGTGGAGATGATGGGCGGGATGTACGCGCCCTTGGAGACCACGGTCTCCTCCACCAGGGTGCGGTAGTTGTCCACGTCGCCGTTGAGCACGAACATGGTCTTTTCAAGCCCGGTGGACACGCCGCCCTCCACCAGCCCGTCCACGGGGTGGCAGTTGGGCACGGAGATGATGCCGTTGGAAGCCCAGCGGGTGTGGGCGATGATGTTCAGGGTCTCGAATCCCTCGGCCATGGTCCAGAGCAGTTCGTCCTCGACGATGAACCGGCGCAGGGCCGCGCCGTTGTCGCCCAGCTGGCCCACCAGCTGGGCCACCTTGTAGAGGAAGCGGCAGGCGGTGCGGCCGTCGTCGAGCTTGCGCACCAGCACCTGGCGGGTGTCGGCGTGGGCGATGGAGCAGCGGTCGCAGAACTCCGCCTTCTGGGTGGAGGAAAGGCGTAGCTCCGGGTCCATGTCCGCAGGCAGGATGAAGGCCACGGCAACGCCTGCCGAGTCGCGGCCGCGCACTTCGAGCTTGTCGATGGATTCGAGGACCAGTTCCATGCCCCAGGCCAGGAAGTGGTGGTCCCTGGCTTCGGGGTTGGCAGCCAGGGCGGGCGGCATCAGGGCCAGGGTGCGGTCCACGTTGGCCAGCACCTCCTGGTCGATCTGCCAGAGGTAGTCGTCGAGCTGCTCGCGCAGGGCTTCGAGGGCATCGGTGCGCGGGCCTTGCTCCAGCTTGACGGCGGCCGCGTTGCGCAGGGTGCGGATGGCGTCGCGGATGGCTTCGAGGCGCTGCCGGGTAGCCGGGTCGGCCACCAGTCGCAGGTGCAGGCCAAAGGCCATCAGGTCGTAAAAACGCTCGGTCAGTTGGGCGAGCGGGTCGGCCGCCTCCATGAGGTCATGGCCGGACAGGGCCTGCTCGAAGGCCTCGGCCACCTGGTCGAGCCATGCGGTGTCAGGGGTTCCGGTCCACTGCCTGTTGCTGAGAAAGCTGGCGATTCCACACATGTGCGGTGTTAACTCCTGGTGAGATATTGGGCGGTCCTGGGGGTGCCTCGCTCCACCGGCGTGGGGCGGGGCAGGGCGTAGCCGGGCCGCGTCCTAGGAATTACTGTACCTGCCCTGCCTTGGCAAGCCCGACTCTCCGGCGGCCTCTGGACATCCATTATTATATGGACTAGGGGTGATGACGCATTGGTGACTTGCCAGTCGCCGGGTGATGCTGCCTTGGGGAGGTTGCGTTGGCGGTGGTGTTCCCGGCGGTGGGGATGTTGGCCGACGCATGGGCAAAAGGGCATGAAAATTCTTCATTTTTTCGAATCCAGATGGCGTTCCATGGGGGTCGTGCGCAAGTTTGCGGCGGCGCTCGGGTCCATGCTCGTCCTCATCTTGCTCGTGGCGGCGGTGGGTATCGCCTCCCTCTTTGTGCTGGAGAAGAAGGCCGGGGACATCGTGGCCGATTCCATGCGCCTGCAGCGGCTGGCCCTGGAGATGGATTCCCGGCTCCAATTGGCGCGTCAGGCCGAGCGGGATTTCCGCCAGCGTATCAACGACCTCGGGCTGGCCGGGGCGCGCCGGGTCTATGTGCCCGAGTTCTCCCAGCGGCTGGGCGAGGCCGGGCGCAATGCCGCGTGGCTCCGGGACATGGGCCGGTTCGGCAACGCGCCGGGCGACTTCGCGGCCGATACCGCAGCCCGGCTGGAGGAGCTGAGCGCGTCCATTGAGCGCTATGGCAGCCTCTTCACCAGGGTCGTGGACCTCGCGGGAACCGTGGGGGTTGAAAACCAAGCCTTCATCCGAGCCCATGGCGAGATGGAGGGCGAGTACCTGCGGCTGACCTCCCTGGTCCGCCAGATGGCCACCGCAGCCACGGACAGGGCGCGCGACGCCCACCAGGAGATAGCCCGGTCAAGCGGGCTGGCCCGCTCCATGCTCATTGCCTCGGTCCTTCTGGCCCTCATGCTGGCGGCCAGCATCATCAGCGTCATCCACCGCACGGTGGCCCGCAGCGTCGTGCTCCTGAGCAGCACGGCCACGGAACTGAGCCTCGGCAACCTCGAAGCCCGGGCCATGGTGGACAGCGACGACGAGTTTGGCAGGCTGGCAGACTCCATCAACGGCATGGCCCACCGCATCACCGCCCTGGTCAACGACCTTGAGGGGCGGGCGGCCATGGCCAGCGACAGGCTGGTGGAGGCCATCGACGCCATATCCGAGGGGTTCCTGCTCTACGACCATCGCGAGCGGCTGATCATCGCCAACACCATGGCCAAGGAGCTTTTTCGCGGCGCCGAGCGGGTGCTTCGGCCCGGAGCCACCGTGGAGGAGGTCTGCCGCCATGTGGCAGAAAGCGGCCTCTTCCTCAACGCCATGGGCCGCGAGGAGGCGTGGGTCCGGGAGCGCCTGGAGCGGCATCGTACCCTGGGGCCGCCCGTGGACGAGCCCTTGAGCGACGGCCGCTGGGCCCTCATCAAGACCTATCGCAGCGGCCGGGGCGAGACCGTGGTGGTGGTCACCGACATCACCGAGCGCAAGCGCGCGGCCGACGTGCTGGCCACCAGGAATTCCAACCTTGAGGATCTGGTGCGGGAGCGGACCAAGGTGCTCGTGGAAAAGGCCATGGAGCTGCGCGAGGCCAACACGCGGCTCATGGAGCTTGATGAACTGAAATCCGCCTTTCTCTCCTCGGTCTCTCACGAACTGCGCACCCCCCTGACCTCGCTGCTCGGCTTTTCCAAGATCATCCGTCGCGACTTCACCAAGGTCTTCATGCCCCTGGCCGACACCGGGGAGGCCAGGCGGCTTGGCGAGCGCATCCAGAGCAACCTCGAGATCATCGGCAGCGAGGGCGAGCGGCTGACCCGGTTGATCAACGACGTGCTCGACCTGAGCCGCATCGAGTCCGGCCGGGAGGACTGGCGTTTTACCGAGGTCAATCTGGCCGGGTGCGTCAACCGCGCCGTGGGCGCGGCCAGCGGGCTGCTCGCGCCCAAGTCCCAGGTTCGCCTGACCATCCGCCGAATGGACCCGGTTCCGCTGGTCCACGCCGATCAGGACCGCATCCACCAAGTGCTCATGAACCTGCTGAGCAACGCCATCAAGTTCACCGAGTTCGGCGAGGTGGCGGTTGATCTCTATCTCGACGGCCAGGGCATGGTCCGGCTGCGGGTGGAGGACACGGGCCGGGGCATCAGGCGGCGGGATATCGAGCAGATTTTCGACAAGTTCCATCAGGCGCACAGGGGCGACACCCTGACCGAGAAACCCTCGGGCACCGGACTGGGGCTGGCTATCTCCCGCCAGATCATCGAGCATTATCAGGGCCGGATCTGGGCGGAATCCCGGCTGGGGCGCGGCACAATCATGAACGTGACCCTGCCCCCGGCCGATCCCAGCGACAGGCCCCTGGTGCTGGTGGTGGACGACGACCCGGCCACCCGGGACTACCTCTCCATGCTGCTCAAGCGGGAGGGCTACGGCGTTCACGCCGCCTGCGACGGCGAGCAGGCGCTGGTCCTGGCCGCCCGGCGCAGGCCCGCCCTGATCTCCATGGACATCCTCATGCCCGGCATGGGCGGCCGGGAGGCCATCCGCGCCCTGCGCAGGGACGGCCGTCTGGCCGACATCCCGATCCTCGTGGTCTCGGTGATGGATGCGTGCCACGACGCGGGCGGCGACGCCACCCTGATCAAGCCGGTCAACGCGGACGCCTTCATCGGCGCGGTTCACGCCCTCATCGGTGACAGCGCCGCGCCGCGCCCGGTCCTGGCCCTTGGCGGCGCGGCCGGGCCCGGGACATGCCGCCTGCCCGGCCTGTGTGGCGAGAGCGTCACCCGCTGCTCGGTGGACGAGCTGTGGGCCATGCTCGGCGACGGCTTCGAGGGGACCGTGGTGGTGCCCGAGGCCATGGCCGATTCCCTGGACCTGCCGCGCCTGTGCGGTATGGGCTCTGTCCAGGTGCTGCTTCTTCCTGACACCCCGGCCGACACCCCGGCCAAGGGAACCCATTCCGGCTGATTCCCGGCAGGCCGGTGGATTGCCGGATACAAACGACTTCTCATATCCGCTGTAACATGGTAGCCAGATGGGCCATCCGAGTGCTGCGTGGCATCCTGCTGCGCGGCCAGGGCCGGAGGAACATGAGACGCTGTTACGCCATGACGCCCGCAGGGGGGCGGGGCATTGCGCTTCTGCTGCTTGCGCTCTGCGCCGTGTGGGGTGTCGGCCCGGCGCGCGCCGAGCCGCTGGCAGGTGGCGCGGGAAGCTACGTGCTCGGCATGTCGGCCGATTTCAGCGGACAGAGCCGGGGCCTGGGGGTGGAGTTGTATCGAGGCTCCGTGGCCTATTTTACCCAGCTCAACAGAAACGGGGGCATCAATGGCAGGCCCGTGGTCCTCGTCACCCTCGACGACGGCTATCAGCCGGAACCGGCCATCCGAAACACCATCGATCTCATGCGCCGGGGCGATGTCCTGTGCCTGTACGGGTATGTGGGCACGCCCACGGTGACGCGCATCCTGCCGCTCCTGGGCGGCGGTGCGGGCACGGCCAAGCCGCTCTTCTTTCCCTTCACCGGGGCCCAGCCCCAGCGCGAGCCGCCCCACAGCCGCAACGTTTTCAACCTGCGCGCCTCCTACCGCCAGGAGGTGGCCGGGCTGGTGGACCGGTTCGTCTCCCTTGGCCGCAAGCGGATCGCCATCCTCTATCAGGCCGACGCCTATGGCCGCAGCGGCTGGGACGGCGTGCGCCGGGCCCTGGCCGCCCACGGGCTGGCCATGGCGGGCGAGGCCACCTACCGGCGCGGTGCCGGGTTCGACGCCTCCATGGACGAACAGGTGCGCATCCTGGCCCGCTCGCGGCCCGACGCCGTCATCGCCGTGGGCACCTACGCCCCGAGCGCGGCCTTCATTCGCGACGCCCGCGACGCCGGGCTTGACGTGCCCATCGCCAATCTCTCCTTCGTGGGCAGCGAGAACATGCTCGATCTGCTCGCGTTGCTGGGCCGGGAGCGCGGCCGCGACTATACCGGCGATCTGGTCAATTCCCAGGTGGTGCCGTGCTACGAGGACATGAGCCTGCCCGCCGTGCGCGAATACCGCCGAGCCATGGACGCCGTGAACCCCGGGCCGCCGGAAGGGGCCGGACCGTGCCCCGCGCCCTCCCGCTACAGCTTCGCAGGGTTCGAGGGCTATCTCAATGCCGTGGTCATGGCCCAGGTGCTGCGAGTTTTGGACGAGAACCCGGCTCTCGGTCTTGTGGGCGCGGCCGAATCGGTCAGGGAGATGGACCTTGGCATCGACGTGCCTGTCAGCTTCGGGCCGGACAGGCGCCAGGGGCTTGACCGCGTGTACTTCACCACCGTGGAGCAGGGAGCCTTCGTGCCCGTGGGCGAGGCCCGCTGGGAGGCGTGGCGCCAATGAGAAGCCTCTCCATCTTCAAGAAGACCGGCATCCTCGCGGTGGTCCTCTTCGGGGTCGTCGCCCTGCTCACGTCCGCCCTGGCCGCGTACATGCTCCATGACCGGATGGTGGCGGAGTATGTGAGCAAGGGCACTGCCATCGCCCAGTCCATCGCCGGAGCCAGCCAGGACATCCTGCTCAATCGCGACGCGGCCACGGTGCAGGCCATGATCGACCAGTACCTGGAGATCGAGGGCGTGGCCTACGTCTTTGTGCGCGATGCCGACCGGATCGTGGTCTCGCACACCTTTGTGCCCGAGATGCCAGCCAGGCTGGCCACCCTGGCCGAGCCCGAAGACGGCGTGCGGGTGGTCGGGATGACCGTGGAGTCCCTCGGCCGCGTCATCGACGTGGGCGCGCCGGTCCTGGCCGGGGTGGCCGGGTATGTGCATGTGGGCATGAGCAAGGAACTGATCATGCGATATTTCTGGGCCACGGTGATCAGGATGCAGGCGCTGCTCTTCGTCGCCCTGCTGGTCTGCGTGGGCGTGCTCTTCGTGGTCACCCGGCGCATCTCGCGGCCGTTGCAGCAGCTGACCGAGTACGCGGACCGGCTGGCCTCGCGCGATTTCACGGCCGACATCGAGCTGACCTCGCGCGACGAGGTGGGACACCTGGGTCGGACCATGCGCGCCATGGCCCGCGAGTTGGCCCGGCTCTTCACGGACATGGAATCCGAGGTGAACAAGGCCACGGGCGAACTGCGCGAGCACATGGTCTACCTCTCGGCCATCATCGACAACCTGGCCGACGGCCTCCTGGTGGTCAGCCCCACCGGGGCCGTGTCCGTGGTCAACCCGGCCATGCGGGAGTTCTTCGGCCTGGGCGACAAGGACTACTCGGGTTTTTCGGCGGCCGACGTGTTTCCGGTGGAGGTATCGGACCTGGCCCGGGCCATCCGCAGTTGCGAAGGGGTCATCCAGTCGGCCGAGATTCCCCTGGCCGAGGGGCGCATCGGCATGGCCGTGGGCTCTTCCATCATGGTGGCCGCCCCCGTGGCCCGCTGCCTCGGCGGGGTGGTGCTCGTGCGCGACGTCACCCGCGAGAAGGCCCTGGACCAGCTCAAGACGGATTTCATCTCCACCGTGTCCCACGAGTTGCGCACGCCCATGACCTCCATCCTCGGCTTTGCCCGGCTCATCGGCAAGAAGCTCGATTCCGCAGTGCTGCCCGCCCTTGGCGACAATCCCGAGGCCAGACGGGTGGCCGTCCAGGTGGCGGACAACGTGGACATCATCGTCACCGAGGCCCGGCGGCTGACGGACCTGATCAACGACGTCCTCGACATCGCCAAGATGGAGGCCGGGAAGATCGTCTGGCACGACAGGGCCGTGTTCATGGGCGATGTCATGCATCAGGCTGCGGACGCCACCCGTGGGCTGTGGAGCGCCAAGGGCATCGAGGTGGTCATCGAGATGGAGGACGACCTGCCGCCGGTGCGCGGCGACCATTCCCGGCTGGTCCAGGTGCTGGTCAACCTCATCTCCAACGCGGTCAAGTTCGCCCCGCGCGGGCCGGTGACCTGCCGGGCGCATCTGGACCGCGCCGACGTGCTCGTGTCCGTGGCCGACCATGGCCCCGGCATCCCGGCCTCGGCCATGGACGAGATATTCGACAAGTTCAAGCAGGTGGGCGACACCCTGACCGAGAAGCCCTCGGGCACGGGCCTGGGCCTGCCCATCTGCCGCCAGATCGTGGAGCGCCACGGCGGCCGCATCTGGGTCGAGAGCGAGGTGGGGGAGGGCAGCGTCTTTTTCTTCACCATCCCGGCCCTGGTGGCCCGGGCTGGCACCGGCGACATCGACGACGCCTGCCGGGCCATGCTGCCCGAGCCGGATTCGGCCATGCTCATGCGCCTGCCCGAGGAGCGCAATCTGCCTCCGCTCATTCTGGTGGTGGACGACGACCCCATCCTCGGGGCCTATTTCACCGAACTTTTCGAGGGCAACGGGTTCCGGGTCATGGTGGCCGCGGACGGCGAACAGGCCGTGGTCATGGCCAGGGACCACATGCCCAGCCTGATCACCATGGACCTGATGATGCCGGGCATGGACGGCCGCACCGCCATCCGCTGCCTGCGCCACAACCCCTTCACGCGGCACATCCCGGTCCTGGTCCTCTCGGCCCTTAGCGACACCGCGACCCCGGGCTGCGACCTGTCCCTGACCAAACCGGTGGACGACCGGCGGCTGGTGGAGGTGGTGCGCGCCCTGCTGCTCAGGAAGGATGTGCGCCACTCCTGCCTCGTGCTCGGCGATCTCGATGACGTCACCGTGGAAGGGCTGACCGTCTTCTGTCCTGACGATACGACCTTCTGCCCGCCGCAGCGGATATGGAGCCATGTGGAGCGCGGGTTTCGCGGGCTGGTCCTGATTCCGGCCGAACTGGCCGAGGGGATCGACGTCGATCTACTCGCGCGGGTACCCGGAGTGACGGTGATCATCATGCCCGCGCGAACCGGGCGGGGAAAAACAATATAACGGGGTTGCCGCCGCCGCCAGGACGGCTTAGGATGCGGCTGGAACCCGAAAGGCCCGCCCTGCGGCTGTCGGGGTAAATAATTCCACTCAGGTTTCCAAGGAGTTGCGACATGGCCAAGAAGATCCTCATTGTCGATGACGAGGTACACATCAAGATGCTTCTTGAGCAGACCCTCGAAGAGCTGGAGGACGAGTACGATGTGGAACTGTTCACGGCCTCGGACGGCGAGGAGGGCTTGGCCTTCATTCGCGGCGAGCACCCGGACCTCGTCTTTCTGGACATCATGATGCCCAAGATGAACGGGTACGAGGTCTGTCGCATCGTCATGGAGGACGAGGGCCTGCGTGACGTCAAGATCATCCTGCTCACGGCCAAGGGACAGGAGGTGGACCGCAAGCAGGGGCTTGAACTGGGAGCCAAGATGTACATGACCAAGCCCTTTGACCCAGACGAAATTCTCAAGGTATCCAAGGATATGCTGGGGCTGTAGACCGAATTCGACCCCATGACTCCACTCAAGAAATTCATCCGCCCCGGGGCGCTGCGCACGCTGCTGCGCAAGGCCTTCGAGCTGACCGGGGAGCGTTGCCCCCTGGCCCTGGTCCACGGGGGCAAGGTGTTGGCGTCCGAGGGCAGCCAGGACCCGGCCGTGTTCGACAGGTCCGACCCGGACGTGCTGCGTGCACCGCTGCGTCTTGGCGAAGGGCCGGACGGCGAACTCAGGCTGCGCATGCCCGCCGAAGCGGGCCGCATCGGCGAGGCTCGGCGGCTGCTCGATTTCGCAGCCTACACCATCCAGGAATTCATCGACATGGGCCGCGCCCGCCGCTCCATCGCGGACGAGGCGCTGGCCAAATACCGCGAGCTGGCTCTGCTGCATCGGCTGGTTCCGGTCATCAACAGTTCCCTGCGCATGCGCGACGTGGTGGGGGCGCTCATGGACGAGTGCCGCCGGGAGAACTATCCCGGCGAGATGGGCATGGTCTTCCTGTGCGAGCCGGGCAGCGGCAGGCTGCGGCTGGCGGCCCAGTTCGGCTTTTCCTCCGGGGCCGACCTCCAGGGTCTGGCCGAGTGCGAACTGCTCACCCAGGTGGCCCAGAAAGGGCGCGGCGAGATAGTCAACGACCTGGCCGGGGATTGCCGCTGGCATGGCGAGATGGTCGGTGTCGCGTCCATGCTCCTGATCCCGCTCCTGTCGCCCAACCGGTGCGAGGGCATGCTGGTCCTGGCCTCGGCCACGCCAGGGGTGTTCGAGGCAGCCCATCGCAAGAGCCTGTCCACTCTGGCCTCGGTCACGGGCATCTCGGTGAGCAACGCCTTCAATTTCGAGGGCGTGCAGACCCTGATGAACGCCATCCTCAAGGCGCTGGCCGAAGCCATCGACTCGCGCGATCCCTATACCGCCGGTCATTCCGAGCGGGTGGCCCATCTGGCCGTGGCCTTTGCCTACCTGCTGGGCGAGGGCGGGGCCTGCGGCGTGCGGTTCAACGATCAGGAGCTGCGCGAGATCTACTATGCGGGCATCCTGCACGATGTGGGCAAGATAGGCATCAAGGAAGACGTGCTGACCAAGGACTCGCGCCTGCCGGAGCGGCGCATGCAGGTGGTGCGCGCCCGGTTCCGGCAGCACGGCCTGACCTCGGACTTCGCCTGGGCCGAGGCCTATGAGCGGGTGCGCGCCATCAACACGGCCATGAACCCGGACCAGGACGACCTGGAGTATGTCCGGCAGCTGGGGGCCATGCACTGGGGGGGCGAGCAACTGCCCCTGCTCTATGACGACGAGCTGGACGCCCTGCTGCTCGAATACGGCAATCTGACCCATGACGAGCGCATGGAAATCCAGCGCCACCCGGCCGAGAGCGAGCGCATTCTCCAGCACATCCCCCTGCACGAGGGATACGCCAACATGCTGACCATCATCCGCCAGCACCACGAGCGCATGGACGGCAGCGGCTACCCGGACCGGCTGGAAGGAGACGACATCCTCGTCCAGAGTCGGATCATGGCCATCGTGGACATCTACGACGCCGTGACTCAGGAGCGGCACTACAAGCCCGCCTTCACCCGCAGCGAGGCCCTCAGGATTCTCGACCGCGAGGCCGAGCAGGGCAAGCTCGACCACGCCCTGGTGACCTTCTTCCGCGCCCATGTGGCCCGCATCGAGGCCCTGTCGGCCCGGGTCAGGTTCGCCCGCGTCACCCACCTCTCCGAAATCGGCAGATTCGCCACCCTCTGAGCCCGCCTTCAGGCTGCTGCACGCGCCGGATTTATGGCGCACGAAAATCGCGCTGGCCTGAGCAGGCCGACGCGGCTGCCGCATCATTTGCGTGAAGGAGGCGCGGGCGGGTTGCCCGGTCAGGGGGCGAGGCGCTCGGCCAGGGCCGGGAAGGGCAGCTGGCCCTGAGCGAACACCGCCGCGCAGAACTGCCCCAGCTCCAGGCCGGAGTTCCTGCGCAGGGCATTGAGTTCGTGCAGGCCGAGCACGGGCATGACCCGGCTGGTGGGGGCCATGCGGATGGCCAGCACCTGTTCCAGGGCCTCATCGCGCGAGAGGCCCGAGTCGGCCAGGATGGCCATGCACCGGTCCTGGTCCAGCGAGCCCGTGGCCAGCCCTGCGTCGATCATGGCCAGCCCGGCCCGGCGCAGCCCCCGGTGGTGGAGGACCATCCTGTCCAGGGGGGACGAGATATAGCCCAGTTCGTCCAGCAGGTCCTCGGCAAAGGCGAACCAGCCCGCCATGAACAGCGGGTTGGTGATCTGCGACAGGGGCGAGCCGTCCAGGGCGCGGCGCATCGAATTGAGCAGGTGGCGGCCCGGATAGGTCTGCCGGGCGGTCATGAACACATACTCGCGCCGCATCCGGGCCAGCCTGGCCGGGTCGTCGCGGAAGCCGCGACCGGCGAACATCAGGGGGCTGACGTAGCAGCGCGACGGCTCGTCGGGCCACGCGCCCAGAGCCGGGTCGTAGTGGATGGGGCGCAGGGTGGAGGCCATGTGCGTGGGCTGGGGATCGACGCGCAGCCCGCTGTCGCGAAACACGCCGGGCAGGGCCGTGTCCAGGGTGAAGGCGCGCAGGCGGTGAATCTCCCGGACCACGGCATCCATGGGGTCAGTGGCTGCATCGGCCGGGCCGTCGTATCCGGCCAGGGCCTCTTGCCAGCCCTTGCCAATCTGCGCTTCCAGCGCCCGCAGGCATTCGGTCCGGCGGGTGAATTCCGCCTCGGCGATGGCGTATATGCTTTCGGCAGAGCGCTCGGTGTCGATGAGCCCCTCGGCCATGTGGGCAAAGGACGGGCCGTCGGCATCGGCCGGTTCGGGCCTGGAGGCCACGAAGCGGTCGAAATCCCTGAGGGCGTGCAGACATTCGTCCAGCAGCCGTGCGGCCTTGCCCGTCCTGCCCAGGTCGGTCTCGGTCAGGCCGGTCACGTATCTGGCGCAGTCGCGGATCATGGTCTGGCTGCGGGCGCGGGCGGCGTGGTCCACGGTCTCGATGGCGTCCGGGGCCAGGGCGAGCAGGGAGGGGATCGCCTTGAGCCGTTTGAGAAAGCGTTTTTCGCGCGCGGCCGGGGTCTTGCTCGGCAGGTCCACGGCCTGCTCCAGGCCGGTGAAGGCCACCAGCAGAAAGAGTTCGGGCGATTTTTCCCAGCTTCGTACCCGGTCAAGCTCGGTGATGGCGCAGGCCGCGGACCGGGCCAGGGCGAGCAGCACCCCGCGTTCGGGCGGGGCGGCCTTGGCTGCGGCGGTCTCGAAGTCCTTGCGGAATCCGTTGAGCTTGCCCACATGCTTGGCAATGGACCGGCGGGAGAGATCGTCAAACCGGTCGAGCCAGTCGGCCGAGGCGGCCACGGGCGGCATGAGGGGGAACGCCCCGGACGCGCACATGACCGGAAAGTGCTTGCCAAGATACGAGAAAAAGGCATCGGCGGATTTGATCTTCATTGAGGGGTCCGGGTTGGGGTGGGGGCTAGCCCCGGTCGGGCTGCCTGAGCAGGCGGAATATCCTGGGGACGAGTTCCCCGAGTTCGGCCTTGGAAATCTGGTCGTCGGCCCCCACGGCCACGCCCTTGTGGTGGAGAGTTTCGGTGATGATGGACGAGCACAGGACCACGGGCAGGTCCCTGAAGGCAGGCTCTTCCTTGATGTACCGGGTCAGGCTGTGGCCGTCCATGACCGGCATCTCGATATCCGAGACCACCACGTCCACATAGTCGGAGAGGGGCTGGCCGCGCTCGGCCGCGCTACGCCGGGCATTGGTCAGGTAGCGCCAGGCCAGGTCGCCGTTTTCCACCTGATGGACGGTGAATCCGGCCTTCTCCAGGATGCCTGCGATCATCTTGCGGGCCATGGTCGAGTCGTCGGCCACCAGCGCCTTGACGTGGCGGCTGCCTATCTCCTTGCGCATCGCCTCGGTCGGCTCCGGGATGGGCGGCGCGTCCGGGTTGAGGTCCGCGCAAATCTTTTCCATGTCCAGGATGAAGACGATGCGGCCGGAGAACTTGACCACGCCGGTTATGGAGTTGACCGAGAGGGAGGAGACGTAGCCCGTGGGCGCCTCCACCTGGCTCCAACTGATGCGGTGGATGCGCGTGACGCCCGAGACCAGGAAGGCGCTCTTGGTGCGGTTGAACTCGGTCACGATGATCTTGGGCGGCTCGCTTTCATCGCGCTTCTTGCCCAGCCACGCGGCCAGGTCCACCAGCGGGATGATCTCCTGGCGCAGGTTGAAGGCGCCGAGCACGGCCGGGTGCGAGACCTCGGGCATGTCCGTGAGTTCCGGCTGCTGGAGGATTTCCAGCACCTTGGCCACGTTGATGCCGTAGTAGCCCCTGTACCTGCCCACAGGGCGCGCCTCGTCGAGGTAGAACTCGACGATCTCGACCTCGTTGGTGCCGGATTCGAGCAGGATCTTGGTTTCGGCCATGAAAGGGGTCTCCAGGGAAAATCACGTGGTGTTGGTCTGCGAGCCGAGCCACCACCCTTATACCATGCGACTCCCCCCTTGCAAGTGCGCGGGCGGGGCCGACCGGCAGATAATAATGCAACTCAACCGTGTCCGGGGCCGATGCCGTACTTCCTGATCTTGTAATGCATGGCACGGCGGCTGATGCCCAGGGCGTCGGCCGCGTCCTTTCTGACGCCGCCGTGGCGCTTGAGGGCGTCGATGATGGCCCGTTTTTCGCTCTCCTCCAGGGACAGGGCCGCGTCCGGGGTCGCCCCCGGGGCCTCGTTGGATGCCGGAGGTTCCAGCTGGATGTCGTCGGGGCCGATCTCGTCTTCCGGGCAGAAGACCAGGGCGGCCTCCAGGGCGTGCTTGAGTTCCCGGACATTGCCAGGCCAGGGGTGGGCCGTGAGCCGGTCCATGGCCCGGGCCGAGAGGCGTGGGGCCGGGCGTCCCTGCTCGCGGCACAGGGCCTCCACAAGCCGCTCGGCCAGGAGCGGGATGTCCTCCACCCGCTGACGCAGGGGCGGGATGGTCAGGGTGATCACCTTGAGCCGGTAGTAGAGGTCCTCCCGGAACCGTCCGTCGCGAACCCGGGCCGCCAGGTCCGCGTTGGTGGCCGCCACCACCCGGCAGGACACGGTCCGCTCCCGGGTGTCGCCCACCCGGCGGATGGTGCCCTCCTGAAGAAAGCGCAGCAGCCGGGTCTGCATCTCGGGCGAGATGTTGCCGATCTCGTCCAGGAACAGGGTGCCGCCGTCCGCCTCCTCGATGAGGCCCCGCTTGTCCCTGACCGCGTGGGTGAAGGAACCCTTGACGTGGCCGAACAGCTCGCTTTCGAGCAGGCTGGGCTGGGTGGAGCCGCAGTCCACCACCACCAGGGGGCCGTCGGCCCTGGGGCTGGCCCGGTGCAGGTAGCGCGCGGCCAGCTCCTTGCCCGTGCCTGATTCGCCAAGCAGCAGCACCCCGGCCGTGGACCGGGCCACGCGCTCCAGCAGGGTCAGGAAGCGGGCCATGGCCGGGGCCTCGCCGCCCCAGATGTCGGCCGAGGCCCGGAGCGTGTCGCGGGGTGCCGGGTGGGCGGCGCGCCCAGGCTGGCCTTCTGTCGGGGCGGCGTCGAGGATGGCCCGGATGCGGCGCACCAGCTCCTTGCCGTCAAAGGGCTTGGTCAGATAGTCGGCCGCCCCGGCCTGGATGGAGTCCACGGCTTCCGGGATGGTGCCGTGGGCCGTGAGCATGATCACCGGAATGTGCGGCCAGTGGGAGAGCACTTCGCGCAGCAACCCGTGGCCGCCCATGCCCGGCATCTTCACGTCCGAGACCACGAGGTCCACCGGCTCGCAGGCCAGCATCTCCAGGGCGGTCTCGGCCCGGTCGGCCAGGAGCGGGCTCAGCCCGGCCGAGAGGAGCCGCGCCTCCAGCACTTCCAGGATGGTCTCGTCGTCGTCCACCACCAGGATGGTCGGGATGCGGGTGTCGGTCATGCGGATTCCTTGCGGGATTGGGCCGGAGGCCCGTCCATGGGCAGGATGAAGCCAAAGGTGGAGCCTTGGCCGGGTTCGCTCTCAAGGGTCATGCGTCCGCCGTGGGCCTCGACGATGCGCCGGGCGATGGCCAGCCCCAGGCCCGCGCCGTCCACGCTGTCGCGCACCCCGGGCTCGCGGTAGTATTTGAGAAAAACCAGTTCCTGCTCCGCCTCGGGAATGCCCGGCCCGGCATCGGTCACGCGGAAGGCGACTTCAGCGGGGTATGCGGGCGGACCGGCGGCCAGCCCGATGGTCACTGTCGTGCCCGGCGGGCCGAACTTGATGGCGTTGCCCACGAGGTTGAGCAACACCTGCTGCACATGGCTCGGGTCGCACAGGCAGCGGACCGGCGCGCCGGGCAGGTCCGCGGCCAGGGTGATGTCCCTGGCCCGGGCCGTGGGCGCCAGCCGCTCCATGGCCGAGGCCACCAGCCCGGCGCAGTCCGTGGGTTCATGCGACAAGTCCATGGCCCCGGATTCCAGACGCGAGACGGTCATGAGCCGGGTCAGCAACTCCGTAAGGCGCACCGATTCCTTTTCCGCGATGTCAAGGAACCGGCGCTGGCGCTCGTTGACCTCGCCAAAGGTCCCGGCGCCCACCATGTCCACGGCCTCGCGGATGCTGGTCAGGGGGGTGCGAATCTCGTGGCTGAGCATGGCCACGAAGTCGGCGCGCATGCGCTCCTCGCGCCGCAGTCGGGCGGCCATGGCGTTGAAGGCCCGGGCCAGCTCGCCCAGTTCGTCGCCGGAGAGCACCCGCACGTCGCGCACCTCGCCGCCGTGGCCCAGGCCGCGCAGGCCGCGCCGCACTTCGGAGAGGGAGCGGTTGAGGTGCCAGGCCAGGGTCAGGCTGCCCCCCACGCCCAGAGCCAGGCTGGCGATGAGTCCATACAGGCCGATGTCTGCCGCGCGCTGGCCCGAGAGATGGAGCCGGATCAGGGCGCGCTCGGTGTCGATCTGGTTTTCGAGCAGGCTGTGGCCGAGGGTGTCCGACCACTCGCGGACCGTGGCGTCCGGGGCCAGGGTATCGCCCGGGGCCTCGGCCGGGGTCAGGGTGATTTCGAATTCGCTCCTCAGGGGCAGCCAGTCCGCCGCGTAGTGCGGATGCCGGGCCAGGGTGGCGTCCAGAATCTCACCGAACCGGGTCAGATCCTCGATAATGAAGCGCACGGCCTCCTGATTGCCCATGAGCCGGTAGCGGCGGATGTTGTCCTGCACGCCCTTGAGCCTCTCCAACATGCGCTGGATGGCCGAATCGAGATCATGGTTGACGCTGACGATGCGGCTGGCCGTCTCGGCGTCGCGCCGCACCTGGAGCAGAAGATAGGCGGTGGTGGTCACGAAGACGACGATGAGGGCGCAGGACCAGAGCAAAAGTTTGGTCGCAAGAGAGGGGCCGCGTCTCTTCTTCATGGGGTGTGGGTGTGGGCGAGGAGCACGGATAAGGCCGCCGACCGCGGCGAACCGGGGTGCGCGGCGGGTCGGCGGCCATGCCGTGCGGTTGTCTTCGGCGCGATCAGCCGCGCGCCTCGAACCGTTCGTGAACCTTGTCGTAGTCGATGGTGGTGCAGGTGACCTTCTTGAGGTCAGGCACCGGGGCCTCGGTCTCCAGGCCCTGCTTGAGGGTCTCGTAAGCCTCGGGATCGCCCTGGACCAGGATTTCCGCCTTGCGGTCGTCTATGTTGCGGACCCAGCCCTTGAGGCCGAGACGAAGGGCCGTGTCGAGAACCCAGGATTGGAACTTGCCGCCCGTGACCTTGCCTTCAACGATGCAGGTGTAGCTCTTCATGGTGGTTGTCTCCCGTAACTGTATGTGATTCCATCGTGCTTTACCTATACGGAAAAAATCAGCGCCTGAAAAGGGGGAATGGATTTTTGTCTTGTGCGTCCAGGGGGCTTGCCTTTGCCGCCGGATGGGCGTATCCGGGGAGTCTGCTCTGGCTGCTTCACAACCGTGGAGCAGAGGAAATCCCATGCGCTTTCGATTCATCGCCATGCTGATGGCGGCCAGTCTTCTGGTTCCGGCCCCGTCCTGGGCCGGGCTGCCCTATTACAATCAACACCTCGGCTATACCATCTGGCTGCCCGGCGGCTGGCTGGAGGCGGACGACGCTGTCCTGGCCCGGTTTGCCCGCCTGCGCAACGCGGTGGTTCCGGCCCAGGCCGACCAGGAAGTGGGGTATGTGCTCGCGTCGAGCCAGGCCTCGGTCTGGCTGCTGGTCTCCCGGCTCCAGGGGCGGGTGGTGTCCAAGGACGACATCGGCAACTTCAATCGCTTCGTGGTGGCAGGCCTGCTGCGCAGTGCGCGCACGGACGGGGAAGCGTCCCTTCGGCTGCGCAAGGCGAACTTCAGCGAGAGCCGGAACATGCTGCGCCTGGAACTGGACGGCACGGACCCGTCCGGCCGCGCCGTGGTCTCCGTGGTCTACATCGTCTACACCACCACGGGCATGCTCCGTTTCATGGGCATCGCGCCCTCCGGCGATGCCTCGGGCCTGCGGGCCGTGGACGACGTGGTCTCCACCCTGTACTTTGATCACGGTCTGCGCCAGGATTGACACCAGGCGGGCGGCGCGGGTAGCTTCGGGATCCGGGAAGGTTTCGTCGTCCGTGCGCAGTTTTTGGCGCGGGACGTCTCCCGGAACCGTCTGCCTGCCCGGTGGCGTGGTGCGTCGGCCGGGGCACACTCCTTGCTTGAGCCGGGGCGGGGCATGGTCCACAGGCGCTGCCGGGTCATCGGCGGAGTCGTTGTCGAAGTCATCGCGGGAGGCGTTGCATGAAGAGTTTCGTGGCATCCCTGGTGCTCGTCCTGCTGGCGGTCATCGGGACGCCTTTTGGGGCCGGTTTGGCTGATGGGCTGTCGGGCCTGCCGGAGGGGGTCGCCCATGCGGCCACCGGGCCGCATGGGCGGCAGAACGGAGACGGCGAGCCCGCGCCGCCCGGCGGGCGCGTGGTGATCAAGGGGCGCGACGGCAAGGTCACCGGGGTTGAGCGGGCACCGACGGCCCTGCCCGGACAGACCCATGGCGAGGGTGGCGGGGCCGGGCCCGACGAGGCCGAAACGCAGCCCGGCGAGGCCGGGCCGGAACCGGAAAACCCCCCGCAACAATAGCTGGCACCACGCAAAGGCCCCGCCACCCGTAATGGGGGCGGGGCCTTTGCGTGGCACCAGCTGGTCTTGACTACTGGGCCGTCGGGCAGGCCGGGGTGCCGGGATCGGTGCCGCTGTCCACCAGCTTGGCGCGGTATTCCTTGACCTCGTCAAGGGAGTTCCAGCCTTCGTACATTTCCAGCCAGCCGCCGAAATCCATGTACTCCTCGTCCAGGTGCTGCGTATGCATCTTCAGCCACAGGTTGAAGATGTACATCTCGATCTTGAAGGCCGAGCTGTCAAAGACCTGGGGCAGGACCGTGTGCTCGTACTTTTGACCGTCCAGGCGCGCGCCGACGTAGGCGCAAACGTTTTCCTGCGCCCGTTTGTAGTCGATGGGCGCGTTGTTGACCATGTCGGCCAGCCGGTGCAGGGCGAGGTGATCCTTTTCTATCTGCCCCATGACCTCGTCGGGGACCCTGATCCAGAGCTGGTCGTCCTCTTCGGTGACAAAGTAGAACCTGAGCCACAGGTCGAACTGGAATATCTCGATGGCGTCCTTGATGGCGCTCTTCACACTCACGCTTCTGATCATGGTTCATCCTCATCTGAAGTGACAATGGAACAGGGAATATGGTCATCCTGCCCGGTCGAGTCAAGGGAAAATCCTTGCGCGCGGGGCTGGACAAAGGGGCGGCAAGTGTTATATCAGATGCGGCTCGCAAGAGAGAAAGCCCGAAAGGGCGGAAATATCCAAGGAGGCCGAAATGGCACGTCACAAGAAGCATGAGCGCAAGAAAGAGCTGGATCGCAAGCGTCACCGCCGGATGAAGGCGATCAAGGCACGCATCCGCGAGGCCAAGGCCGAGGCCAAGGCGTAAGCCTTTATTATCATCGTAATCCATTGAAGTCCTAGGGGGCTTGCTTATGCCCATCTATGAGTATCAATGCACGGGCTGCGACACCGTGTTCGAGGAGTGGCAGTCCGGCTTTGAAGAGCGTGAGATGGCCTGTCCCGAGTGCGGCTGTCCCGCAAACAGGCTCATCTCGCACACGTCTTTCCAGTTGAAGGGGTCGGGCTGGTATGTGACCGACTACGCGGGCAAGAAGCCCGATGTCCCGGCGTCCTGCGCCGACGCGGACTGCAAGGCCGTATCGGGCACGGCAGACTGCGCGTCGCCCGGCTGCAAAGCCGGTGGCGGAGCAGATCGCAAAGCCGGCGGCGGGCCAGATCGCAAAGCCGGTGGCGGAGCAGACTGCAAGGCCGGTGGCGGCGACGCGGTCCCAGTGGGCAAGAAAGGGGCCGCGGACACGCCGTCCGCAGGGTCCGCATCCTGACGAACAGCGGAAAAGGCAGCCCCGGCTGCCTTTTTTCTTGACGGCACACGCGCCGCATCGAATTTCCACGCAGAGAATTTCCACAAGGAAGAGAGCATGCTCGACAGATATTCCCGCCCGGCGATGAGAGAGTTGTGGACCCTGGAGAACAAGTTCAGGGTATGGCTTGAGGTGGAACTGGCCGTGACCCGCGCCTGGGCCGACATGGGCAGGGTGCCCATGGACGCCTGCGACGAGATCCACGCCAAGGCAGACTTCGACCTGGACCGCATCCTCGAGATCGAGGAGACCACCAAGCACGACGTCATCGCCTTCCTGACCGCAGTGGAAGAAAAGGTCGGCCCCAATTCCCGCTACATTCACCTGGGCTGCACCTCGTCGGACATCGTGGACACGGCCAACGGCGTGCTCCTGACCCGTGCCGGGGCCATCATCGCCGAGGGCATCGACACCATCCTGGACGTCCTCAAGAACATGGCCCACCAGCACAAGGGGCTCCTGTGCATGGGCCGCACCCACGGCATCCACGCCGAACCCACCACCTACGGCCTCAAGTTCGCGGGCTTTCACGCCGAATTCCAGCGCCACAAGGAGCGGTTCGAGGCCGCGCGCGAGGCTGTGCGCGTGGGCAAGCTCTCGGGCGCGGTGGGCACCTTCGCCCACCTGAGTCCCGAACTGGAGGAGCGCACCTGCGCCCTGCTCGGCCTCAAGGCGGACCCGCACTCCACCCAGATCGTCCAGCGCGACCGCTATGCCCAGTTCTTCACCGCCCTGGCCATACTGGCTGGCGGCATCGAGCGGCTGGGGCTTGAACTGCGCCACCTGCAACGCACCGAGGTGCTGGAGGTGGAGGAGGGGTTCAGCGCCGGGCAGAAGGGCTCCTCGGCCATGCCCCACAAGAAGAACCCCATCTCGGCCGAAAATCTCTGCGGGCTGGCCCGGCTCGTCCGCTCCAACTCCCTGGCGGCCATGGAAAACCAGGCCCTGTGGCACGAGCGCGACATCAGCCATTCCTCGGTGGAGCGCATGATCATGCCCGACACCACGGCCCTCATCGACTACATGCTGCATCGCATGAGCGGCGTGCTCAATCGGCTGGTGGTCAAGGAGGACAACATCCGGCGCAACCTTGAAGGCTCCTTCGGCCTCTTCTATTCGCAGCGGGTGCTCAACGCCCTCATCGCCACCGGGCTCAAGCGCCAGGAGGCCTATGAGATGGTCCAGAAGGTGGCCATGCGCTGCTGGTCCGAGCGCGTCCAGTTCGAGGAGGAAATCCGCAGAGATCCGTCGGTGACGGCCCGGCTTGGGGCTAACGTCCTTGACGAAGCCTTCGACCCCTCGTATTACAAGCGTTACGAGAACGACATCTTCGCCCGGGTGTTCAAGGGATAGGGATATATGAACCAATTGAAGACACGGCTGGCCCGGCTGCTGCTGGACCTTTCCTACAAGGAAGGGGACTTCACGTTGACCTCGGGCAAAAAAAGCGACTATTATTTCGATTGCAAGCAGACCGCCCTGCACCCGGAGGGGAGCTACCTCATCGGGCGGCTCTTTGTGGAAATGCTCAAGGATTTCGAGGTCAAGGGGGTTGGCGGGATGACCCTCGGGGCTGACCCGCTGGTGTCGAGCGTGACCGTGGTCTCCCACATTGAGGGGAGGCCCATGCCCGGATTCATCATCCGCAAGCAGGCCAAGGGGCACGGCACCGGACAGTATCTGGAAGGGCTGGCCAACTTCGCGCAGGGCGACAGGATCGTGCTGCTGGAGGATGTCTGCACCACCGGGGGCACCCTGCTCACGGCGGCCGAGCGCGTTCGCGACGCCGGGCTTGAGATAGCGGGGGTCCTGGCCGTGCTTGATCGCGAAGAAGGCGGGCGCGAACGGCTGGAAGAGGCGGGCCTCAAGCTCGACGCCATCTTCACCCGCAAGGCGTTGTTGGCGGCCGGGGGACGATGAATCGTCCCGCAAAGGTCCTGTTCGGGGGTTCTGGAGCCTGAGGGCGAGGAGTTGTCTGGCAACCGCATGCGTTTACTTGTCATTTTCACATACATCCTGTGCGCAGCGCCGGCCCTGGCCCAGGGCTGGGTTTCCACCCTGTCCTCCCACGCCTACGGGCCGCCCCGGATAGTGGCTGTGGACAAGACCTCCCAGACCCTGGTCATGCTGGAGCGGTTCAGTCCGCTTCGCGAGCTGCTTCGTTTCCCCTGCACCACGGGGCAGGCCGACGGCGACAAGCTGGTGGAGGGCGACCTGCGCACCCCCGAGGGCGTGTATTTCATCGGCCAGCGCATCAACTGGAAACTGGACTGGGACCTCTACGGCGACCTCGCCTACGCCCTCAATTATCCCAATCCCGTTGACCGCATCAAGGGCAAGACGGGCAGCGGTATCTGGATTCACGGCCGGGGCAAGGAATTCCTGCCCCGCGACACCCAGGGGTGCGTGGCCCTCAAGGTGCCCGACATGCACGATGTGGCCCGCGAGTTCGTCCAGGGAACCCCGGTGATCATCGCCAACGACCTCACCTGGACCCAGGAGCCGGGCGAGGAGGACGCGGTGGCCGAGGTCCTGGCCGGACAGCTCAGACAATGGGCCAGGGACTGGGAGAGCATGAGCGATGCCTTTTTCGAGCACTACGACCCGGTGGGCATGTCCCTGTCCGAACGCAACGGCTTCAACTCCTTCAAGGCGCACAAGAAGTCTGTCTTCGCCTCCAAGCCGTGGATAGAGGTCATGGTGGACAACATCCAAGCCGTCCCCGGGCCGGACTACTGGGTGACCTGGTTCGACCAGTACTACCGCACCACCGGGCTGGCCACCAACACGGGCAAGCGGTTCTACTGGCAGCGCGACGACCAGGGCCGCTGGCGCATCGTGGGCCGCGAGTACACTCGTCCGAGCGAGGACCTGACCCCCAAGTACATGGCCGCCAAGACCGAGCAGTCGCGGGAGTTCGTGGAGGCATGGCGCGCCGCGTGGCTCGCCATGGACGCCGATGCCTACAGCGGATTCTACGCCCGGGGAGCGGTCCAGGGCACCCGCAGGAGCGCGGCAGCCATCACGGAGTTCAAAAAGACATTGTGGGCAAGAACCGCGCCTGTTAGACTCGATATCGGTGAACTGACTGTGAGCCAGCATCCGCTCGGGCTCCAGGTCGCCTTTTTGCAGACCTTTCAGGATGCCTCTGGCTATTCCGATGTTGGTCGCAAGACCCTTGTCCTCGTCCCGGACGGCGGCGCGTTGAAGATCGAAAGCGAGGAGTGGAGACAGGGACGATGAGCAATTCGAAATACAGCGTTCTCTTCATGCGCGATGATCGGGACGTGACCCGGTATCGCGTCAGCCCCTTCTGGCTCAAGATGTTCATCTTCGTTCAGGTGTTCCTGCTGCTGTGCGCGGCGGGCGGCATCTTCATGGGGGTGCGCGGGGTCAAGCGCAACGTTGATCTGCGCACGGAGAACAAGAGTCTTGAGCAGCGGCTGGTCGATGCCGAGGTCCGCCTTGAGCGGCTGGGCAACATGGAGAAGATTCTTCAGTCCTATGATCCCGCCGAGTTGCAGTCCCTGCTCGCCGCAGCCACCTCGGAACTGGAGCGGGAGAAGGAAGGGAACGCCGTGGACCTCAACCGCATTTTCACCCGGGTGGACACCCAGCTGGTCAGCGTGGAGAACCTCCAGGCCAGGGTGTCCAGCCGCAAAATGACTGTCAGCTTCGACCTGAACAACCTCCAGTCGGCCCGGGCCGCAGCCGGACAGGCGACCATCGCCCTGGTCAAGAAGGACGGCGGTACGCAGATGGCCAAGACCAACGCCAGCGATCTCGCCTTCCAGATCCAGCGCTTCAAGCGCATGCAGACCACCTTTTCCCTGCCCGACGGGGTGGAGCAGAAGGACGTCTTCGGCCTCAGGCTGGAGATCAAGGGCAGCGACGGCGAGGTCGTCTTCGCCGAGACCTACCCCTTGTACCACATCCTGGCCTAGCGCTCCCCTCGCGTTTCCGATGTCCGGGAGCGGCCAGGGGCTGATCTTCCACCGTTCCGTATTTCCCTTGCCCGTGGGAGGCACCCTGCTGCGGTGCGGCCGGGAGAACTCTTCACTGCCTTCCCCTCTTCCCCCATATTTGTCCCCTGTTTTCAGGCGCGGCCTGCCGTCGCCATCGTCCGCTTCCCATGGCGCGGCCGCAGTGCTATGGTCGTTGTCTGCCCCCTGGCATCCCCTGCGGGGCGCACCGCTTCACGGCACCAAACACAAGGAGGCCGTATGACTGTGGAAAGGATACTCCGTTCCCTGGCCGGGTTTCTGATACTTCTGAGTCTGGTCCTGGCCTTTGGCTATTCGCGGCTGTGGCTGCTGCTGGCGGCGGTCGTGGGCGTCAATCTGTTCCAATCCGGGTTCACCAACTGGTGCCCGGGCATGACCCTGCTGCGCAAGCTGGGTTTTCGCGATTGTCAGCAGTAGGGCGTTGCTCCGGAGTGTTCCGGCAGCCTGTCGGCGGGCGGGAGGGCAGAGGGGTCAGCTCATCATCCTGCCGATGACGCAGAAGGTGATGCCGATGACGGCCAAGAGCATGCCCACGGGATAGGCCTGGGCCATGAGGGTGACCACGCCCAGGAAGGCGAGCAGGCCCCCGCAAGCCATGGCGATGCGGCCATTGGCCGTCATCCTGCGCGTGATCCTTTCGCACGGCTTGGCGATGCGCACCCCGCAGTGCCTGCATGCGGCGGCTGCCGCCGTGATGATCTTGCCGCAGCGTGGACACTTCATGTCCGTTGTTCTAGCAAAAAAAATCATGGCGGAACAGCCCCCTGATGGGTTGACCCTCCCGCGCCCGGGATTATTCCTCGCCAATGCGCGAGGCCTTTGACGCTTGGGTGTCAAAGGCCTCGCATTCAGCAGGTGTTTGGATTAACGCCGGCCTCGTCGTGTCGGTCGCTCAAGGCCAGGGGTTACCAGGTTATGCGGGTCGCGTGCATAAGGCTTCCCACGAGCAGAAAGAGACCAATGGCAACGGCGCCGAGCCCCGTGATCAGGTGGATAATTTTCTTGTGAGCGGGCGGGGCCACTGTCAGCCGCGTGCCAAGTTCACCCGAGGCGGTCAGCCGATCAACCCAGGCGGATCTTTCGTTTCGGGCTGTTTCCAGATCTGTGCTGCCATCAAACATGGCAGAATCCATCGGAAAATGGCTCCGCCTGAGGTGGACCACAAAGAAGTGAATGATGAATATGTGGGCCATGGCCAGGATTGCTTCTATCCGATGCACCCAGAAGGCGACATTGAGCCCCCATCCCGGAATGACTTGGCTGGAGGCCAACGGGGTGGCCAGTAGCAGCCCGGTACCGCCGAGGATGATCATGCCCCAGAACACGGCCCAGTAGTCGAATTTTTCCCAATATCCCCAGCGGTCAAGGGGCGGATGCGCCGACAGCCCGAGAATCCATCGCAGATGGCTGATGAATTCCCTGATGTCGCCCGGGCCGGGGATCAGGGAGTCCGGGCCTCTGAGACCCGCGACCATTCCGCGCCTGCTGAGCAGGAAAATGGCGTAGGCCAGATGAACCACAAAGGCGCAGACCATGAATATCCCTACGGCGATATGGATGGTCAGGGCGCCGGAGAACCCGCCGAAGAGGTTCGCCAGCCCTTGCCCCCAGCCAGTCTCATGATACATTCTGGCCAGCCCGGTTGCAGACTGGATCAGAAAGGTCAGCATGAGCGTCAGATGGAACAAGCGTTGCATCGGTGTGAAGCGCTTGATCCGGGTCTTGGCGGATGTCGTCACTTTCGTCCCACCTTTCGGGTCAGGAGTTCGCGAAGCCCCCACAAAACGGTGTGGGGCAGGAACAGGGCGAATGTCCCCACTGCCACGGCGATCATGATCCAGAAGGCGTAGGAGAGCACGGGCATGACCTCCAGCGTGGCGGCGCTGGCCGGGTTGGGCTCGTGCACGGCGTAAAGGGCAAAGGAGACGCCAGCTCCCTCATGGCACTTGGCGCAGACATGAGTGTGCCTGCGCAGACTGTTGAGCCGCGAGAAGAAGTGGTTGCTGCTGGCGATGGGCTCCTCGCCGTGGCACTGCCTGCACGTGATGCCGTAGCGCACATAGTGCCGGTTGTTTTCGGCTTCCTGGGCGTGACAATCCACGCACCGGCGCTGTTCATAGTAGGCGAGCCCGCGATGGGCGTCATTAAGGAATATCCGGTTCAACGCCCGGCCTTCCTCATCCGCAATTCTGTTCAGGCCACGCCCCTGTTGTCGCGCCCCGTCGGTGCGTCCCTGGACTCCTCGCGGACGGACTTCATATTCTTCGTAGACCCCTGTGCTCATTTCCGTGCTGCGATACCGATAGTATCGGGAGGACATCTCCTCCTGCCCCGGCGCGGGCTGGGGCAGGAGGAGGATCAGCACGATCAGCAGGGGTGGCAAGCTTGTCTTCCACATGGTTCCCCCTGGGTTGCGATCGCCTCCGGGTCTACTCCGTCTTAGCCGCCTTGCCGCCGGAACCCGGCAGCGGGAAGGTGTCGCGGGTCACCGCAGGAATGCTCATTCCTTGCGGCTGGGGCAACTGGGTCAGTATCTCGTACTTGCGTTGCAGTTCCTGCAGGCTGTCATCCTTGTGGTAGTGGCAGACCTGGCAGGAGTTCGGCAGGGCCGGGTTGTCGATGGCGTCCATGGGAGCCCTGGCGTTGAAGGTGTGGCTGCGGATGTCGTTGGGCTCAGCGGTGCTGGCGATGCGCGGCATGTGGCAGCCCAGGCAGTTGGCGAATGAATGGATGGAGTGCGCCCGGTTGGCGTTGACCATGGTGTGGCAGCTCAGGCACTGACTTGAGCCTGCCTCCTTGGTCTGGAAGCGGGTGGGGGCGATGCCCATGCGATGCACGGAGTGGCAGGATGTACACGTTACCCCTTGCTCCGCATGCTTGGACTGCATCCAGTCGATGTACTGTTGATGATGGGAACGGGACGCGAAATCGGGATAGAGCCGACGCATGTCGGCCTTGTCGTATGAGCTTTCATAGATGGGCTCAAGCACCATGCCAGGCGTGAAGCCGACAGGCCAGCCCGCTTCTTTGAAGTCGGGGTCCTTGGAGTTGCCGCGGGTATGGCAGGAGCCGCAAATTTGCACGGCCACGCCAGCCGTGAGCTTGGCCGGGTTGATGATGGTTTCCCGTTTTTCAAACAGGGCCGTGCGGGGAATGGAGGTGTGCTGCGAGCCGGGTCCATGGCAGGCCTCGCAGCCTATGGACGACTCCGAAAATGTGTAGTTCTTCAGGTCCACGCCGGTGGCGTGGCATCCGCCGCAGCGCACCAGCCAGTCGCGCTTGTCCCAGGCGTCTTCATAGTAGTTGACCCAGCGCTTGGATGCCACGTTGTATTGCACCGGCGCCACATGGAAGATGTCGTCCTTCTTGATCACATACCGCTGCTTCCACTGGGTTCCGATGACGTAGAGGATCTCAGCCGGGTCGGGAATGTAGATGTCCTCCACGGGCACCTTCAGCTTGTCCTTGATTTTTTCGAGATCGGCCCGGATCAACTCCGGGTTCATGTCCGCAACAATCGCGTGAGGATTTTCCTTCACGTCGATCAGCATCCGGCTGTGCAGGGTCATTTTCCACGAATCATAGTGCTCCAGGTGGCAGTTGCGGCATGTGTCCGAGCCGACGAATGTCTTGGGCTCGGCCTTCACGGCTTTGACGTCCACTGATGGTTCCCGCCCGCAGGCTGAAAGCAGCGCGGACATGATCAGGACCGTGGTCACAACGATGATCTGTCTGCTTGTCATCATCCACACCCCCCGTGTGTTGCATTTGCAGAGGCGCCCATTCGGCCGAATGACACGAGGTCTCACTGCGGTTGTTCGCAGTTGGTCGCGTCTCGTGCGGAACCACAAGAAAAGAGCGAGTCACAGGGCATCCCCCAAAGTATCTCACACATACATGGAGGAGACGACGTGTCAATGAGAAGGGGAAATTTATAACAGTCCCCCGGGGCGGGCAGGAAATGCGCGAGGCCTTTGACGCATGCGCGTCAAAGGCCTCGCATTCCACTATCCTCAAGCCCCACTCCTCAATGGGGCCTGGGGAAATCTCGTCAAATCAGTTGCACAGGCAGTCGCTGAAGACCACGCGGTCGGTGTACTCTTCCTGCTTGCCCTTGTTCCAGCGGCTCACCGGGCGGTAATAGCCCACGATGCGCGTGTAGACCTCGGCCTCCTGGCCGCAGGTGGGGCAGTCGAAGTGCTCGCCCAGGATGTAGCCGTGCTCCTTGCAGATGGAGAACGTCGGCGTGATGGAGACATAGGGAATCTTGGTCTTGGTGAACGCCTTGAGGATGAAGTTCTTGAGGGACTTGGGGTCCGGGACCGCCTCGCCCAGGAAGGTGTGGAAGACCGTGCCGCCGGTGTAGAGCGGCTGGAGCTGGTTCTGGTGCTCCAGGGCGTACAGGACATCGTCGGAGATGCCCACGGGCAGGGCAGTGGAGTTGGTGTAGTAGGGGGTGCCATTGCCCTGGGTCTTGATGTCCGCGTAGAGGGCCTTGTCGATCTTGGCCAGCCGGTAGCTGGTGCCTTCGGCGGGCGTGGCCTCGAGGTTGTAGAGGTTGCCCGTTTCCTCCTGGAAGCTCGCGGTCACGCGGCGCAGGTGGTGAAGCACCCGTTGCATGAGGCGCACCCCGCCCTCGGTCTCGATGCCCTTGCCGATGAGGTTCAGGCAGGCCTCGTGCCCGCCCAGCAGGCCGATGGTGGAGAAGTGGCCCTTGTAGCCGTTCTTGAGGTAGCGGCGCGACCAGGGGAACATGCCCGCATCAAGGTTGTTGTTGATGACCTTGCGCTTGTATTCCAGCGAGTCCTTGGCCAGCTCGGCGTATTCGCTGATCAGTTCAAGGAAGTCGTCCTCGCTCTGGGAAAGGTAGGCGAGCTTGGGCAGGTTCAAGGTGACCACGCCAATGGACCCGGTCAGGTCGCCCGCGCCAAAGAGGCCGCCGGTCTTGTTGCGCAGCTCGCGCAGGTCCATCTGCAGGCGGCAACACATGGAGCGCACATCCTCGGGCTTGAGGTCCGAGCTGATGAAGTTCTGGAAGTAGGGCACGCCATACTTGGCGGTCAACTGCATGAGCAGCTCGCCGATCTCCGAATCCCAGGGGAAGTCCTCGGTCACGTTGTAGGTGGGGATGGGGAAGGAGAAGATGCGCGCGTGGTGGTCGCCTTCGAGCATGACCTCGATATAGGCCTTGTTGATCATGGCCATTTCGGCCTCGAAGTCGCCGTAGGTCAGGGTGTCATCGAGCTTGCCGCCGATGATCACCGGCTCGCTGGCGATGTGCTTGGGGGCCACGAGGTCAAAGGAGAGGTTGGTGAACGGCGACTGGCCGCCCCAGCGCGAGGTGGTGTTCAGGTTGAACACGAATTTCTGCATGCACTGGCGCACCTGCTTGTAGGAGAGGCCGTCGTGGCGCACAAAGGGCGCGAGGTAGGTGTCCACGTTGTTGAAGGCCTGGGCTCCGGCCCACTCGTTCTGAAGCGTGCCCAGGAAGTTGTTCATCTGCCCCAGGGCAGTGTCGAAATGCTTGGCAGGACCGGCCGAGGCGCGGCCTTCGAGGTTGAAGCCCTCAAGGAGCAGGTCGCGCAGGGACCACCCGGCGCAATAGCCCGCCAGGCCGAAGGAAAGGTCGTGGATGTGGAAATACCCGTGTTCGTGGGCCTGCCGGATTTCCTCGGGATATTTCTCAAGGGCGTATCGCGCCTGAACCGTTCCCGACAGGTGGAGCATGAGTCCCTGAAAGGAATGGGTCATGTTGGCGTTCTCGTTGACGCGCCAGTCGGCCTGATCAAGGTAGGTGTCGATAACGTCCTTGATGTCGAGGTACGCCTCCTTCTGGGAGCGCAGCTGGCGGCGTTTCTCGCGGTAGAGAATGTATTTCTTTGCGATCTCGTACTGGCGCGACTCCATCAGGATCTGTTCGACCGTGTTCTGGACGTGCTCCTGCTCGGGAATCTCCATGCCGTCGAGCATTTTCTCGACTTTTTTTGCGAGCCGTTTGGCAAGGATGGGGTCCTTGATCCCGCTGGCGGCGAGCGCCTTGAAAATGGCCTGGGCGATGCGGTCAGTTGACCACGTTTCCAACCGGCCGTCTCTCTTCATGATCTGGCTGGGCATGCTCCGACGTCCTCCTTGAAGGCAGATGGGTCTGGGGGGCTACATAGTTCTGTATGGTCAGCGTGAAGTTCGGGGGCAGGTAGCCTTGCGCGGTGGCGATGTCGCCGTCCGAGAGGGCGGGCACCCGGGTGATGCGGAAGTAGAAGGCCTCGGGCCGGGCAACGGCCATGGCGAAGGTGCGCTCGAGGTTGGCCCGGGCCGCGATCTCGGAGACAGCGTGGCCGGTCAGGGCCGGGTAGGCGGCGTATGGTCCCTTGACGTCCACGGCAAAGACATCCACGAGGCCCAGCTCCAGCAGCTCGCGGACCACGTCGGGCCGCATGCCGTTGGTGTCGAGCTTGACGGGCAGGCCGCACTTGCGGACCTCAAGGAGCAGTTCGGCCAGATACGGGGTCACGGTGGGCTCGCCGCCGGTGATGGTCACGCCGTCCAGCCACCCCGCCCTGTCGCGCAAATATGCCTTGATGCGCGCCGGGTCCACGCCGGGCAGGGCGTGCATGTCCCAGGCGAGCAGGGCGTTGTGGCAGGTGGGGCAGCGCAGGTTGCAGCCGCCCAGGAAGAGGATGCTGCAGTGGCGGCCGGGCCAGTCGCACAGGCTCAGGTTCTCGAAACCCCGCACGTATTTCCAGGCCCCTGCGGGCTCGCTCGTCCTCATCGCTCTCCTCGGTTCAAAAAAATCACCCGGGTTGATAACGCCGGGGTCTGGTCTGGCGAACGGCCGCAGCTCCCCCCGCATCTGCCGCTCGCGATTCCGTGCGCTTCAAGTGGATGAAGAAGCTGTCGGAACGTGTCTGCTTAATTAACCCAGGCGGCTCTTTTTGTACAGGGGGATTTTGGGAAAAATTCGGGCACTCGGTTCTTTGCAGGTGTTTATGGGCAGTTTATAGCGATTATGGGTGATTGGTGTTTTTTTTCAACAGATGTTGGCAACGGCTGTTGCTCCATATTCTTAACTTTTTTCTAGAACAAGTTTAGAAAAAATTATCGGCCATTCCGAGGTGATCGGTTTTCGACAGCGGGGGCTTGTGGCGGGGTGGGAAATGATAGTGGCGAATGCGTGAAAACGTCTTACCACAAGGGACAGGGGTTGGGAACAGCTTTGTGGCAGGAATCCACAGGGAAAGGAACAGATAAATCGTGACATTTTCCCGGGTTCCCGGCAGTGCCCGGCCCCCAAGGGGTCAGGGCGGTGGCGGCCTTGTGCGGCCGCGACCGTGCCTCTGGGGCGGCATGGCTCTTGCTGCTCGCCAGGCCGTTAGGCGCAGTCAGTGGCCCGGACGTCCACCAGGGCATCGCGCTGGTAGGCGCGCAGGCCGAAGTGGGGCAGGGCCGCCAGCAGGTGGTCGAAGATGTCCGATTGGATGCCCTCGTAGGCGCTCCAGGCCGTGTCGTTGGTGAAGCAGTATATCTCGAGGGGCAGGCCGCCCTCTGCCGCGGGCTGGAGCTGGCGCACGAGCAAGGTCATGTCCGTTCGCGTGCCCGGGTGGTTGGTCACATAGTCCAGGGCGTAGAGCCTGAAGAGCCCGACATTGGTCATGCGCCGCCCATTGAGTGGTGATCTGGCGTCGGCCCCGACGCGCGCGTTGTGCTCCTCGATCTCCGTCCTGCGCCGGGCGATGTGCGGGGCCAGGGACTGGACAGCAGCGAGCCTCTCAAGCAGCGCGTCGTCGGCAAAGCGGATGGACGAGAGGTCGATGAGCAGGGAGCGCTTGATGCGCCGTCCGCCCGCCTGGGTCATGCCGCGCCAGTTCTTGAAGGGCGTATCCAGGAACTTGTGGGTGGGGATGGCGGTGATGGTCTTGTCCCAGTTCTGGACCTTGACCGTGTGCAGGGCCACGTCGATGACGTCGCCGTCGGCGGCCATGGCCGGCATCTCGATCCAGTCGCCCTTTCTGAGCAGGTCGTTGGCCCCGATCTGCACCCCGGCCACCAGGGAGAGGATGGTGTCGCGGAAGATGAGCATGAGCACCGCGGTCATGGCCCCGATGCCCGAGAGCAGGCCCCATGGCGACTGGCCCAGCAGCAGGGCGATGACCGACACCGCGCCGAGGATGGAGATGAAGAGCTTGAAGAGCTGGGCGTAGCCCTTGATGGGCCTGCGCCGGGAGACCTCGTAGGTTTCGTAGAGCCGGACCAGGGCGTTGATGGTGGGCAGGAGGATGAGGACCACGGTCACGGACAGGTAGACGCCCACGGCCTCGCGCAGCAGGGTGGCCGAGGCCGGGAACAGCTCCGCGCCCATGGACAGCACCGGGGCAGGCGCGAGCAGGGCGGCCCGGGCGAACACGCCCTCTTCCATGAGCAGGATGGCGAAGACGCTCTGGGAACGCGGGACCAGGGTCCGGGCCAGGCGAACGGCCACGAACCGGGCGATGAGGTAGGCGGCCAGCGCCGCCGCCAGCAGCACGGCCGCCCGGATGGCCGTTTCCAGAGCCGGGGCTGTCTCGGCCAGGGTCGGGATGGGGTCTGCAATCATTGTCACTCCTTGCTGACCCGAACCTAGCACAAAGCATCCCGACTGAGAACCGTCCAGGGGTGCAGGCATGTGCAACGCATTGACAACCGGGCTGCCACGACCCATTTCCTATGAACACTCCATTCAACCCGAGAGAGTATCCATGGCCATGTGGTCCTATATCGTCCTGACCGTTGCCACGCTGCTGACCCTGTACCTGGGCTGGCGGCTGATCATGCCTCTGCCCGTGAGCCTGGGCCGCAGAATAGCGGCCTGGCTGGCCGTGGGTGCGCTGCTCTATGGCCAGCGCGTGGTGCGCACCCTGCGCGAAGACGGCGCGGACACCATGCTCTACGACGGACTCAGCTGGGTGGTCTTCGTCTTCCTCGGGCTGGTTTCCATGGTGGTGATGTTCATGCTCCTGCGCGATCTGCCCCTCCTTGCCGGGCGAGTGTTCGCCCTGTTCCGGTGCGTGGTCGGAGAGCGGTGGGGCAGCCGCGGCCGATCGTGCCAGGACGCGACCCAGCCGGATCTGCGGCGGCGGCGCTTCATGCTCAACGCCTCCAACGCGGCCATCATGGTCGTGGCCATGCCGCTGACCGGCTACTCCATATTCGAGGCCCGGCGCACGCCCGAGGTGGTCCGCAATGATCTGTTCGTGCCCGGACTGCCGCCCGGCCTTGACGGGTTCACCATCGCCCAGATCTCCGATACCCATATCGGCCCCACATTGCGGGGCGGCTGGATGCGCATGGTGGTGGACGAGATCAACGCCCTGGGCGCGGACATGGTGGTGCACACCGGCGACATGGTGGACGGCTCTGTGGCCTCGCTGCGCAACCACGTGGCCCCCCTGGCCGACCTTGCAGCCCCTCACGGGGTCTGGATGTGCCTTGGCAATCACGAGTATTACGCCGGGGTCGAGGAGTGGATGGCCGAGGCCGAGCGCCTGGGCATGCGCCCCCTGGTGGACGAGCATGTGCTCATCGACACGGGCCGGGGCAGCGTCCTGCTGGCCGGGGTGGCCGACTACACCGCCCACCGGCTTCATCCAGTCCATCAGTCCTCGCCGCTGGCGGCCATGCATGGCGCGCCCGACCACGACGTGTCCATCCTGCTGGCCCACCAGCCGGTGTCGATTTACGAGGCCAGCCGGGCCGGATTCGACATCCAGCTTTCGGGCCACACCCACGGCGGACAGTTCTTCCCCTGGACCTTGGCCATCCATCTCTTCCATCCCTATGTGCGCGGCCTGCACCTGCACGACACCACTCTGCTCTACATCAACACCGGCACCGGCTACTGGGGCCCGCCCATGCGCCTTGGCACGGCCCCGGAGATTACCCTGCACACCCTCAGGGCGGGCGCTGGCGGTGCCTCTGGCATGGACGCCTAGCCGAAGTTCGCCACGGCCTTGGTCGCATTTGCCGCAGTCCCCGCCATGTCACGCCATGTCCGGTGACTGTGCTCGTGTGGGGCGTTGCATTGCGTCCGGGTTTCTCCAGGCGTGCATCAGCCTGTTGACGACCCGGGAGAATTGGTCTAACAGGATCAGTGGTCCAACCAATGCCAGCGGTTTCATGCCCGTGTGGGTCAGGCCCCATGAGCATGGTGCAGGACCGGGCGGTCGTGGGATTGCCTGGGCGACCTGGGGTTGGTTGGACGCCTGTGGTTGCCTGCCGACCCCGGAGGCTGGCTGGGCGCCTGTGGTTGTCTGGCCGACTCCGGGGCTGGAGGGACGACCCGGCAAAGATCGGTCAGCAGGTGACGCGATGGGCAGAGACCTGCGAGCAAAGTGGAGCAGTCAATGGACGTCAGGCCGGTGAGCCGCAAGGGCATATACGGAGACATCGTGCTCCAGATTCGGGCCATGATCGACCGGGGCGAGCTGCGGCCCGGTGATCGGCTGCCGCCCGAGCGCATGCTGGCCGAGATGTTCGAGGTCTCGCGCAACACCGTGCGCGAGGCGATCAAGGCCCTGGCCGAGCAGGAGCTGGTGGAGAGCCGCCAGGGCGCGGGCACCTTTGTCCGCAGCGTGGACGAGGCGCGTTTTGCCGCCACCCTGGCCGGGGTGATCATGCGTGCCAAGCCCGGCCTGCGCGATATTTTCGAGGCCAGAAAGCTCATCGAGCCGGAGATAGCCGCCCTGGCCGCGCGCAATGCCTCGCCGCGCGACATCACGCGCATCGAAGCCGCTTTGGCCGATCAGGAGCGGGCCGTGCATCGCGGCGATCCGGCCGCAGATCACGACCAGTTGCTGCACGTACTGCTGGCCGAGGCGTCGGGCAACGTGGTGCTGGGCGAGGTGGTCAAGGCCCTGCACGAGGATTTCACCCGCAGCCGGGTCGAGGCCCTCCAGTCGCAGGAGCGGCGGGAGGCATCGCTGGCCGCGCACCGGGCCATTGTCGAGGCTGTCAGGGGCGGCCATGTCATGCAGGCCGAGCGGGCCATGCGCGACCATCTTGAGGAAATAGAAACCATCGTCTTTGCCCGGGATTCCGGGTCCGGGGCGCAAACCATGGAGGAATCATGAAAGAAACGCGCGACAAGGCAAGGGAACTGATGAAGGGATACTGCCGCGTGTGCAGGGTGTGCGACGGCAAGGCGTGCGCGGGCGAGGTGCCCGGCATGGGCGGGCTGGGCACTGCCGCCTCGTTCAAGAACAACGTCACGGCCCTGGCCTGGGTGCGGCTCAACATGCGCCTGCTGCACGGGGTCACCGCGCCGGACACGTCCGTGTCCCTTCTGGGGCTTGATCTTTCCATGCCCGTGCTGGCCGCGCCCATCGGCGGCGTGTCCTTCAACATGGGCGGCGGCGTGAGCGAGGAGGACTACATCGAGGCCGTGGTCTCGGGCTGTCGCAACGCGGGAGTCATCGGCTGCACCGGCGACGGCGTGCCCCCGGTCATCCATGAGTCCGGCTTCGGGGCCATCACCGCCTGCGAGGGCTACGGCATCCCCTTCATCAAGCCTTGGGAGGGCGGCGAGCTGGACGAGAAACTCGAAAAGGCACGGGCCACGGGCTGCACCGTTTTCGGCATGGACGTGGACGCGGCCGGGCTGATCACCCTGCGCCAGATGGGCCGCCCGGTGTCGCCCAAGACCCCTGCCGAGCTTGAGGCGATCATCGCCCGGGTCCACGGCTGGGGCGGCAAGTTCATCCTCAAGGGGATCATGACCCCGGATGAGGCCATGCTGGCCGCCCGAGTGGGGGCCGACGCCATTGTGGTCTCCAACCACGGCGGGCGCGTGCTCGACCACACTCCGGGCACGGCCGAGGTGCTGCCCGAGGTGGCGGCGGCAGTGCGCGGACGGCTGACCGTGCTGGTGGACGGCGGCGTGCGCGACGGCGCGGACGTGCTCAAGATGCTCGCCCTGGGCGCGGACGCGGTCATGATCGGGCGCCCGGTGTCCGTGGCCGCTGTGGGCGGATTGCAGGAAGCTGTGGAGCAGTATCTGGCCACCATCAAGGCGCAACTGATCCAGGCCATGATCCTGACCGGGACCCCGGACATGGCCTCGGTGAGTTCCCGCATCCTGTTTAACGGCTAGGGACGCCAGATCCAGGGAATCGCCCGCCGCAAGGCGGGCCGGAGTAACAATGCTGACGACATACATCATTTATATGGTGCTCGGGGCCGTGGCCGGAATCCTGGCCGGGCTGCTCGGCATCGGCGGCGGGCTGGTCATCGTGCCCATGCTCAACATCGCCTTCGAGTGGCAGAGCTTCCCGCAGGAGCACATCCAGCATGTGGCCCTGGGCACCTCCATGGCCACCATCATCTTCACCTCCATCTCCAGCATGTACGCCCACCACCGGCGCGGGGCCATCAACTACCCCGCCTTCTGGCGGCTGGCCCCGGGCATCGTGCTGGGCACCTATATCGGGGCCATGCTCGCCTCGGCCCTGCCCACCGGGTTTCTCAAGGCGTTCTTCGGCTTCTTCCTCTACTATGTGGCCGTGCAGATGCTGCTGAACATCAAGCCCAAGCCCAACCGCGAGCTGCCCGGCGTGGTCGGCACCTCGGCGGCGGGCACGGGCATCGGCGTGTTCTCGGCCCTGGTGGGCATCGGCGGCGGCACCCTGACCGTGCCCTTTCTCTCCTGGTGCAACCAGACCATGCACGTGTCCATCGCCACGGCCGCGGCAGTGGGGCTGCCCATAGCCCTGTCCGGCACGGCGGGCTACGTGGTCGGCGGCTGGAGCGTGCCGGGCATCCCCGGCCCGCACATCGGCTATGTCTACATCCCGGCCTTCCTCGGCATCATCGCCATGAGCATGCTCACCGCCCCCCTGGGCGCCAAGCTGGCCCACAGCCTGCCCGTGGACAAGCTCAAGCGCGTCTTCGCCGTCCTGCTCATTTTGGTTGGCACGCGGATGCTCTGGACCGTGTTTGTGTAGTGGGTTGTTGCATTGAATGGAAGGAAAAGGCCGCTCCCGGCAGGGGGCGGCCTTTCCCATAAATGTTGAGGAAAACGCCAAAAAAAATCGCAACCAGTATTCTTTATTAAGAATAAAGGTTGATCTTATGGGAAAAATGTTTTCCCCGGTTGCTATCATTGAAGGAAGCAACCTATTCATCAGTGGCGTTTATGACCCGTAGAGTTCCTTTTCTTTATCTACTCTATATGCCAAGT
>NZ_JASTWE010000013.1 GCF_030282845.1 Pseudodesulfovibrio pelocollis | reverse complement strand
ATTGATTTTTTTTCCTCGCGACAACTCTAGAAAAAATCTTGATTCCTTTGCTTGTTTCGCATATATAGCAACTGCTAAAGGTGACACAGGTGGAAGGTTCGCCGGATTGATGGAGGAGAGGTATGCCCCAGGTCGCTGCTAGAATTACTCATGATCAGGAAAAATGGCTCAAGGACTATTTCAAGACCAAGAGCGCCGGGGCCGAGTTCATCCTGCCGTGGGCGGTGGATGTGTTCTTCAAATCCATTCGGAGCGTTTCAAGCGACTTTTCCGTCGCGGAACTGAAGACCATTCTCGAATCCCACCGCGAGGTGAAGCTGTTGCCCAACCAGTCCAAACAGGCCTATCTGCTCCTGCGGGTCGAGGAGGCGTGCGAGGAGCACAAGGTCCACATCCAGCACGGCGCGAGCAAGAGCAACCTTGAGGTCAAGCTCAGGCGTCTTTCGGACCTCCATGCCACGTCGCTCATGATCTGGGCCACCGCCTTCTGGGTCAGCAAGGCCTGGAACGGTGTCTCCCTTGAGGATTACGTCAAGCTCTCCTGTGGGTAGCCGTCGCCGCTCCCTGGGAGTTTTTCTTCGTCGATACCCTTGTCCGTGTCGCGCCCGCATTGCCGGGGCGTGGTTTTTCTGTGGAGGTGCCAGGTGACCAGACCTCCGTCCATCCTGACCATTGCCGGGTCCGATTCCGGCGGCGGGGCCGGTATCCAGGCCGATCTCAAGACCATCTCCATGCTCGGCGGCTACGGCGCCAGCGTCATCACCGCGCTCACGGCCCAGAACACCGGGGCCGTGACCGGCATCCAGGCACCTTCGGCCAGGTTCGTGGCTCTGCAACTGACCACGGTGCTCGACGACATCCCCATCGACGCGGCCAAGACCGGCATGCTTTTTTCCGGCCCCATCATCAAGGCCATTGCGCCCATTCTGGCCGAGGGGCGGTTCCCGTTGGTGGTCGATCCTGTCTGCGTGTCCACGTCCGGGGCCAAGCTGCTCAAGGACGAGGCCGTGGAGGCCATGATGGACCTGATCTTTCCCCTGGCCGACCTGCTCACACCCAACCGGCCCGAGGCGGAACTGTTCACCGGCGTGACCATCCGCAGCCGTGATGACGTGTTCCGGGCGGCCCGGCTGCTGCTCGGCATGGGGCCAAAGGCCGTGCTGATCAAGGGCGGCCACGCCGATTCCCTGGCCGTGACCGACTGGTATGTGGCTGCGGGAGCCGAGCCCATGCCCTTCATGCAGCAGCGGGTGGACACCGGCTGCACCCACGGCACCGGCTGCACCTTGTCCGCCGCCATCGCCACCGGACTGGGGCAGGGGCTGGCCATGGACGCGGCCATCTTGCGGGCTCAGAAATATCTCAATCTGGCGCTTCGGGCCGCATACCCGCTCGGTCAGGGCGGGGGGCCGCCCAACCATCTGGCCCCCTGGCTCAAGGAGCGTGCCCGGGCCGGTATCCTGAGCGGGCTCGACAGGCTGGGGCGTCGGCTGGTGGCCTTGCCCGGTCTCGTGTCGCTGGTGCCCAGGGCCGGGGCCAATGTGGCCGTGGCCCTGCCCCATGCCGACGACGACTGCGACGTGGCCGCCTTTGCCTGCGGCATTGTCCGCTCGCGTCGGGGCGCTCTCGTGGTGGCGGGCTGTCCCGCCTTCGGCGCGTCGGCGCGCACCTCGGCCACGCTGCTGGCCTGCGGGCGGCTGCGGCCTGAAACGGGCTGTGCCATGACCCTGGCTCTGACCCGGCCGTTGCGGGCGGCCCTCGAGCGGCTTGATGTTTCCGTGGCCTGGATGGACAGGGAGCACAAGCCCGAGTATGTGGGCGAGGACGACGGCCGTTTCGAGAGTTGGGCGGCCTTTGAGGCGATGCGCGGCCACTCGGACCCGGCCTCGGTGCAGGCGGTGGCCGATCCCGGCGGCTTTGGCTGCGAACCGGTGGTCCGGTTGCTCGCCCGGGACATTCCGTCCCTTGAAGCCGCGCTGTGCCGGATCATCGACCAGATGGGGAGCGGAGAGGACGACTGACCCGCCTTTTGCCCTGCCGCGCAAGGTGCCGATGGTTGACATATTCGGCAATGCTTGCTTAATAAGCACGTTCTTTTCGCGGGCGTGGCGGAATTGGTAAACGCGCCAGATTTAGGATCTGGTACCTCACGGTTTGGGGGTTCGACTCCCTCCGCCCGCACCATGTCATGCAATACAATGCGCCCGCCGGGCGCTCCAGGAGGATACGTCGCGATGGAATACAAGGTGGAAGAAATCTCCCCGGTCAAACGGAAGATCATGGTCGAGGTGCCCGTCGAAGAGGTCAACGCAGCCCTGACGGCAACTATCGCCATGTACCGCCTGCAGGCGGACGTCAAGGGTTTCCGCAAGGGCAAGGTGCCGTCCACTGTGGTGGAGTCCAAGTACCGCAAGCAGGTGTACGGCGAGGCCACCACCGATCTGATCAACTATCAGATCAACGAGATTCTGAGCGGCCTGTCCATGCAGCCCATGTCGCGCATAGACGTGGACGCCAAGGAGCTGGTCCGCGACGAAGCCTTCAGTTACTCCATCGCCTTCGAGGTCGCGCCCAAGCTCGACCTGCCCGAGTACAAGGGGCTTGCGATCGATGAGGTCAGGGCTGTGGTCGATGACGCCGAGATCGTCGAGGTGGAGAAGCGCATCCTTGAGAACAACGCCGAGGTCAAGGTCATTGAGGACGTCCGCCCGCCCAAGGACGGCGAGGTGGTGTCCGTGAGCTTCGGCGCCTACCGCGACGGCGAGATCGTCGAGGGCATCAAGGCCGAGAACTTCGACATGGTGCTGGGCCAGAAGCAGGCCCTGCCCGAGTTCGAGGACCTGCTCAAGACGCTGACCTCCGGCGAATCCGGTGAGACCGACATCACCTTTCCCGAGGACTTCATCAACGAGAATCTGGCCGGGAAGACCGTGACCATGAAGGCCGTGCTGCACGCCGTCAAGGAGCGCATCACCCCGAAGATGAGCGACGACGTGGCCAGGAAGGCCGGTTTCAAGGATGTCGAGACCATGCGAAACGGCATCCGCGAGTCCTATCTTTCCCAGCGCAAGCAGATGCACAAGTCCGCCGCCCAGAGCCAGCTGCTGACCACCATCATCGAGGGTATCAACGATTTCCCGCTGCCACCCTCCATGGTCGATGACCGCATCGACAGGCTGGTGCAGGACCTGGAATACCGGCTGGACCGCCAGGGCAAGGGATTGCAGGCTCTTGGCAAGACCCCGCAGCAGATCCGCGACGAGTTCAAGGACGAGGCCGAGCAGACCGTCAAGACCGAGATATTCCTGCTGGCCGTTGCCGCCGAGGAGGGGCTTGATATTTCTCCCGAGGAGATCGAGTCCACCCTGACCCAGCTGGCCATGCAGACCCGCCAGCCTCTGCACGAACTGAAGAAATACTATGAGGACAACAACCTCATCGTCCCCCTCAAGGACCGCCTGCTGTGCGACAAGGCTTCCGAACTGATCTACGACGCGGCCAAGGTTGTCGAGATCGATCCGCCCGCAGCTGCCAAGGCAGACGACAAGCCCGCCAAGAAGGCTCCTGCCAAGAAGGCTGCGGCCAAGAAGGACGAGGACAGCGAGGCAGCCCCGGCCAAGAAGGCTCCTGCCAAGAAGGCCGCTGCCAAAAAGGACGAGAAGTAACCTACAGCATTGCCGATGCCATGCGGCGGCCCGGGAAACCGGGTCGCCGCTTTCGCGTCGCTCCCCCCTTGACCCGGGCCGGTTCGTGCCTATTGTTTCCGCGGTGCGATCCCGCGTCGGGCGGGAATTTTCTCCTTGTCGTTCAAGGCGATTTGCCGCATACTGAAAGAACCGGAAAAGAGTCGGAAACCGCCTTGCGCAGGCTTCCCGGGGGGAGGCCGTAAGGTTCATGGCTCCAACGGCCGATAAACTACAAAATGCTTCCAAGGAGACGGACATGGTCGCCATTCCGATGGTCATTGAAACGACCGGTCGCACCGAGCGCGCGTACGACATCTATTCCCGGCTGCTCAAGGACCGCATCATCCTGCTCGGCAGCGCCATCGACGATCACGTGGCCAGCCTGATCTGCGCCCAGCTTCTCTTCCTGGAGTCCGAGGACCCCGAGAAGGAAATCTATATGTATATCAACTCGCCGGGCGGCGTGGTTTCATCGGGCATGGCCATTTACGACACCATGCAATACATCTCGGCCCCGGTGGCCACCCTGTGCCTGGGGCAGGCCGCCAGCATGGGCGCGCTGCTCCTGTGCGCGGGCGCACCGGGCATGCGCTATGCGCTGCCCCACAGCCGCATCATGATCCACCAGCCCCTGGGCGGAACCCAGGGACAGGCATCGGACATCCACATCCACGCCAAGGAGATCCTGCGGCTGCGTGACGAACTCAACGGAATCCTGGCCCAGCACACCGGGCAGAAACTGGAAAAAATCCGCGAGGACACCGAGCGCGACTACTTCATGTCGTCCGAGGATGCCGTGAAATACGGCCTCATCGACAAGGTCATGCGCTCCCGTGCGGATGCGGAAGAAAATCGCAAGGGGTAGGTTTCCATGACCGATATCAAGAAATCATCCGACCTGAGCTGCTCGTTCTGCGGCAAGACCCAGGTTGACGTGCAGCGGCTCATCGCCGGGCCGGACGTGTACATCTGCGACGAGTGCGTCAGCCTGTGCAACGACATCATGGCCCAGGAGACCATCAGCGAGGAGTTCGAGGATGGCCGTCTGCTGCCGCCGCAGGAGATCAAGGCGCTGCTCGACGAGTACGTCATCGGCCAGGATCAGGCCAAGAAGATCCTGTCCGTGGCCGTGCACAACCATTACAAGCGCGTCTTCTACGCCGCGGCAAATTCGGGTCCTGACGAGGTGGAGATCGACAAGAGCAACATCCTGCTCATTGGTCCCACCGGCTCGGGCAAGACACTCCTGGCTCAGACCCTGGCCCGGGTGCTCAAGGTGCCCTTTGCCATCGCCGACGCCACCACCCTGACCGAGGCGGGCTATGTGGGCGAGGACGTGGAAAACATCCTTGTCCAGCTCTTGCAGAACGCCGACTATGACATCGACGCCGCCACCCGGGGCATCATCTACATCGATGAAATCGACAAGGTGGCCCGCAAGGGCGACAGCCCGTCCATCACCCGCGACGTGTCGGGCGAGGGAGTGCAGCAGGCCCTGCTCAAGATCATCGAGGGCACCGAGGCCAACATTCCGCCCAAGGGCGGTCGCAAGCACCCGCAGCAGGAGTTCATCCGCATGGATACCTCGAACATCCTGTTCATCCTCGGCGGCGCGTTCATCGGCCTGGACAAGATCGTCCAGCAGCGCAAGCAGGGGTCGGGCATGGGCTTCGGGGCCAAGGTGGAGGCCAAGAAGGAGATGGACCTTGGCGAACTCATGGGGCTGGCCGAGCCCATGGACCTGATCAAGTTCGGCCTCATTCCCGAGTTCGTGGGGCGTATACCCATCCAGACCGCTCTGCAGGATCTGACCGAGGACGACCTCGTGCGCATCCTCAAGGAGCCGAGAAACGCCTTGATCAAGCAATACAGCAAGCTTTTCGAGCTTGACAAGGTGGAGCTGCGTTTCACCGAAAACGCCCTGACCGCCATCGCCCGGCACGCCATCCAGCGCAAGACCGGCGCGCGCGGCCTGCGCAACGTGCTGGAGAAGACCATGCTTGAAATCATGTACAAGCTGCCGTCCCTTTCGGGCGTGCGCGAGTGCGTGATCAATCAGGCCGTGGTCGAAACCGGCATGGAGCCGCTGCTGCTCTACCACCAGGAAGTGAAGTCCGCATGAGCGCGGAGCGGGGTTGATTGACAATCCCGCTCCGGGCCTTATTTTCCTTCCTCACATGCCGCGTTCCGCCATCCCGGCGGCGTTGGCTTCGATAGCAACACTCGGAGGAATCCATGCCGACTTTTGGATTCGACGGCAAGAAGTCCCCTGAATCCGTGACCCTCCCCATGATGTCCCTGCGGGAAGTGGTCATGTTTCCCCGGTCCATCGTTCCGCTGTTCGTGGGCCGTGAGGCCTCCATCAAGGCGATAGAGACCGCGGTCGCCGATTTTGGCAAACAGATATTCCTTGTCACCCAGAAATCGCCGGAAAAGGAACATCCCGAGCCGGATGATCTCTACGCCATAGGTACTGTCAGCAAGATATTGCAGATGCTGCGCCTGCCCGACGGCACCATCAAGGTGCTGTTCGAGGGTGTGTCGCGCGCCACCTGGGAGCCTGCTGCCAAGGGCCATACCCCGGAGCAGGAAGGCGAGTTCCCCAGCGCGCGGGTGCGCCTGATCGACGAACCGGGCGTGGCCAACGCCGAGGCCAGCGCTTTGGTGCGCGCCGTGCACGAGTCCCTCGACGAGTTCGGCAAGGTCAACAAGAAGGTGGCGCCCGAGGCCATCCTGGCCATGTCCACCATCAAGGAGCCCGGCCCCCTGGCCGATCAGGTCATGCCCCATCTCAAGATCGACTTCGGGCGCAAGCAGGAAGTCCTTGAGCAGCTTGATCCGGCCAAACGGCTTGAGCGTGTCTACGAGATGCTGCTTGGCGAGATCGAGATCGTCTCCATCGAGAAGCGCGTCAAGGGGCGCGTCAAGGAGCAGATGGAGAAGAACCAGCGCGAGTACTATCTCAACGAGCAGGTCAAGGCCATCAACAAGGAGATGGGCCGCGAGGACGATCCCCAGGCCGAGGCGCAGGAGCTTGAGAGCCAGCTCGACGCCAAGCCCATGTCCGACGAGAACCGCGAGCGCGTGCGCAAGGAGATCAAGAAGCTGCGCACCATGCAGCCGAGCAGCGCGGAATACACCGTGGTCCGCAACTATGTGGACTGGGTGCTCGACCTGCCCTGGGACACCATCAAGGACGACAAGGGCGTTGACATCAAGCAGGCGCGCATAATTCTTGACGAGGACCACTTCGGCCTCGAAAAGCCCAAGGAGCGCATCCTCGAATATCTTGCCGTGCAGTCCCTGGTCGAGTCCATGAAGGGGCCGATCCTCTGTTTCGTCGGCCCTCCCGGCGTGGGCAAGACGTCCATAGCCAAGTCCATCGCCCGGTCCATGGACCGCGAGTTCCTGCGGCTCTCCCTGGGCGGCGTGCGCGACGAGGCGGAGATTCGCGGCCACCGGCGCACCTATGTGGGCGCCATGCCCGGCAAGATCATCCAGTCACTCAAGCGGGTCAAGCACAACAATCCTGTCATCTGCCTGGACGAGGTGGACAAGATGAGCGCCGACTTCCGGGGCGATCCCTCGGCTGCCCTGCTCGAAGTGCTCGACCCGGAGCAGAACTACGCCTTCAACGACCATTACCTGGACCTGGATTACGACCTCTCCAAGGTCTTCTTCATCACCACGGCCAACAGTCTTGACGGCATTCCGCTGCCGCTGCGCGACCGCATGGAGATCATCCGGCTGCCCGGCTACCTGGAAAACGAGAAGGCGGAGATAGCCAAGGGGTTCCTGGTGCCCAAGCAGCTCAAGCAGCACGGCCTGAAGGAGGAGAACGTCAAGTTCTCCGACAACGCCATTCTGGATATCGTGCGCTACTACACCCGCGAGTCTGGCGTGCGCAACCTGGAGCGCGAGATCGCGGCCATCTGCCGCAAGTCCGCCATGAAGGTGGTGGAGGAGGGCGATCGCGACAAGGCCATCCATGTCACCAAGCAGGGACTGGAGAAGTTCCTGGGCGTGACCAAGTTCACCTATGGCGAGTGCGAGAGCGAGGCCCAGGTGGGCGTGTGCAACGGTCTGGCCTGGACCCAGCTCGGCGGCGAGATGCTGCTGGTGGAGGTGGCGCTGATGCCCGGCAAGGGCAAGGTGGAGATTACCGGCAAGCTCGGCGATGTCATGCAGGAGTCGGCCCGGGCGGCGCTCTCCTACATCCGCGCCCGCTCCGACCTGCTCGGGCTCAAGGCCGACTTCTACAAGCGGGTGGACATCCACATCCATGTGCCCGACGGGGCCACGCCCAAGGACGGCCCCAGCGCGGGCATCACCCTGACCACGGCCCTCATCTCCGCGTTGCTGAACATCCCGGTGCGCCACGATCTGGCCATGACCGGCGAGATCACCCTGCGCGGGCGCGTGCTGCCCATTGGCGGCCTGCGCGAAAAGCTGCTGGCAGCCCATCGCGGGCTGATCAAGACCGTGCTCATCCCGGCCGAGAACGAGAAGAACCTCAAGGACGTGCCCAAGGACATCCTCAAGGATCTCGAGGTGATCCCGGTCAAGACCATGGACGAGGTCATCGACCACGCCCTGGAGTGCGGGGGCGAGACCATCCTTTGCCCGCACCACGGCGAGCCGCCCGTGGCCAACGAACTGCTCAAGGAAGACCAACGCAAGCCAGCCCATCAGTAGCGGCCAGCCTCTTCGATTGGGTCCGAATGAGTGTGGAAAAAGCCCCTCAGGCTGTTCAAAAATGTTCGAGTGCAAGGCGCGAAAAAAGGTCAAGGCCGAAGCGTACTTTTGTACGCGAGGATTTGACCTTTTTGAAGCAACGCAGCAATCGGCCATTTTTCAATAGTCTGGGGCCGGACGGTATTGCCGTCCGGCCCTTTCCTGTGGCAGGAGAAGGCCATGATCACCATAGCCAGAGACACACTGAAGATTCTTGAGGAGGCGGCGCGCGACGCCTCGCGCAACGCCTATGCGCCCTACAGCAATTTCCCTGTGGGGGCCGCGCTGCTGGCCGAGGACGGCGAGGTCTATGTGGGCTGCAACGTGGAGAACGGCTCCTTCGGCCTGACGGTCTGCGCCGAACGGTGCGCGGTCCACGCGGCAGTGTCCGACGGCCGGGGCCGGGGCGATTTGGCGGCCCTGCTCGTCTTTGTGCCGGGCCTGACCTGCCATCCGCCCTGTGGGGCCTGCCGTCAGGTGCTCAGCGAGTTTCTGCTGCCCGAGACCCCGGTCTATTCGGCCTGCGACACGGGCGAGATCGTGGTCTGGACCATGGATGAACTGCTGCCGGACTCCTTCGAGCTGCCGGTGCCAAGCGTGGAGTGACCATGCTGCCCCAGGAGATCATCCGGGCCAAGCGCGACGGCCTGCCCCTTGGCGAGGACGATTTGCGCGGTTTCGTGGCGGGCATGGTGGACGGCTCCATCGGCGAGGCCCAGGTGGCGGCCCTGGGCATGGCCATCTATTTCCAGGGCATGACCGGCGCGGAATGCGCGGCCCTGACCATGGCCATGGCCCGCTCCGGCACGATGCTGGACTGGGACCTGGACGGGCCGGTGCTGGACAAGCATTCCAGCGGCGGGGTGGGCGATCTGGTCAGTCTGGCCCTTGGTCCCATGGTCGCCGCCTGCGGGGCCTATGTGCCCATGATCTCCGGGCGCGGGCTGGGCCATACCGGCGGCACCCTGGACAAGCTCGAATCCATTCCCGGCTACCGGACCATGCCCGGGCGCGACGAATTCCGGCGGGCCGTGCGCCTGGCCGGGGTGGCCATCATCGGCCAGACCGACGACCTGGCCCCGGCGGACCGGATGTTCTACGCGGTGCGTGACGTCACGGCCACGGTGGAGTCCATCCCCCTCATCACCGCCTCCATCCTCTCCAAGAAGCTGGCCGCAGGGCTCGACGGGCTGGTCATGGACATCAAGACCGGCAGCGGGGCGTTCATGGCCACCTGCCATCAGGCCCGTGAGCTGGCCGAGAGCATCGTTTCCGTGGCCGCCGGGGCCGGATTGCCCACGGCCGCCCTGATCACCTGCATGGACGAGCCCCTGGCTCCGTGCGCAGGCAATGCGCTGGAGGTGCGCGAGACCGTGCGCTACCTCACTGGCGCGGAACGGGACCCACGGCTGCACGAGGTGATCCTGGCCCTTGGCGCGCGCCTGCTCATCCTGGGCGGGCTGGCCCATGACGAGGGCGCGGCGCGGAGCATGCTTGAGGGCGCCCTGGAGAGCGGGGCGGCGGTGGAGCGGTTCTCGCGCATGGTGGCGGAGCTGGGCGGTCCAAGGAATTTCGTGGAACATCCTGATCGGCATCTGCCCGTGGCGCGGTCAACATGGCCGGTGCTGGCCGAGGGCGACGGGTATGTCGCGGCCTGGGATACCCGCGTCCTGGGCATGGCGGTGGTGGCCCTGGGCGGCGGGCGTACCAGGGTGGGCCAGGCAGTGGATCATGCAGTGGGCCTGACCTCCATCGCCCGGGTCGGCACCGCTGTCCGGGCCGGGGAGGTGCTGGCCGTGCTGCACTGCGCGTCGGCAGAGGAGGGTGGCGGGGCATCGGGCCGGGCCGCCCGGTCCGCCGTGCTCAAGGCCGTGCGCCTTGAGCCGGAGCCGTCCGCGCCCGGGCCGCTCATTCACGAGTCGCACGAATCAGTGATGCCCGGGTGAGCAAGGGGGCTTGGTCCGAACCGTCACGCTTTGAGGGACAATCCCGGCCCAAGCTCCTCGACAGGTGACAACCCGGCGGCCGCGATGGCCCCGTAGGCCGCAGACCCGGCATTCTGGAGCATCTTCAGGCCCCGGGCCGACTGGCCGACCACCGAGGCCAGCCCGGCAAGATTCTGGACGGCTCTATGCTCCAACTCCTTGGGATCGATGCCCCTGGCCTGCCGCTCGCGTTTGCGCTGCTCCTCTTCCTGCTCTTCTCTTCTGCGCGCCCCGGCCGTCTTGTTCGGCATCGTCTCGGCCGCGTTGGACAGGCTCGACTGCATCTTCACACCCGTGATCTTCTCCAGCTCCTTCTCGATGTCGCGGATGCGGGTCTTCTGCTCGTCCGAGGGCTGTCCCTCACTCATGGCCAGAATCTGTGCCAGCAGGTTCTTCAGGTAGAGGACGCGCTGTTCCTCTTCGGATGTCAGCTGTTTCTGGGTCGGGATGGTGGACGATTCGAGCCTGATCTCTTCCTCGGTCTTTTCCGGTTCCAGAGTCATGGCACTGTCGCCGACTGTGCGCACGAGCCCGCGCGCCGGGCGTGCCGTGGTACCAAAGGGCAGGGGGGCCGAGGTGTTCGTGGAAATGTGCATGCTCGCTCCTTGTGGGAAAACTTTGCCTGGGAGCGAGGCAGCAAGAATCGTTCCCGGACAAGGCGTGCAGGGTATGGCGGAGAAGGCGGGCACGGGTGGAAAAAAAGCCCCTCGTGGCGAGGGGCTTTCGGTCATTCGAGCTTGGAGGTGATGTTGTTGCGTATCCAGTTGTCGTCCCACCATTCGATGGGCTGGACCGGGACGCCCGAGATGTTGATCTCGTAGTGCAGGTGGTCGCCCCCGGCAAGGCCCGTGATGCCGGTGTGGCCCACGATGTCGCCCTTGGAGACGGCTTGGCCGACCGTCACTTCCATGGAGTTGAGGTGGGCGTATATCGATTGCAGCCCCAGGCCGTGGTCGATGACCACCACGTTGCCGTAGATGCCCAGGAAGTCGGCAAAGACGACGGTGCCGTGGTTGCCGGCGGGCACGGCCGCGTTCTTGAGACTGGCCAGATCGAGGCCCATGTGGGTCTGATGGTCCACAATCTTGCCCTGGTAATAATAGTCGCGCGCATCGGCGAAGCGCGCCCGGTTGGCAGCGTTGGGCAGCCGCGCGAAGGTGTCGCTCCAGAGCATGGTCGGCGCGGTCTGCAGCCCCAGCTCCATCAGCGTGTCGCGGTTCTGCTTGCGCAGCTCTCGGTTGATGAAGAGGTATTGGTCAAGGAGCGAGCCCGTGATGGGAATCAGCCCCTGGAATTCGGGAATGGTGCTCTCGAAGAAGGAGTCCGACAGGTTGATGCGGTCCTTGCGGAACTGGCGCGGGTTGGCGTGGTAGCTGAAAGCGCGCGAGGCGGTGTTGCCCGCCCGGTCCGTGGCCTCGATCAGGGGCCTGAAGGCCGCGGGCGGGGTGTCCCAGGGCATGGCGAACATGCAGTGGTAGAGGTTTTCGCCCTCGGGCTGCAAGTAGGCGGGGAAGAACCGCTCGCCCACGCGGATGCCCGCGCTGGCGGCGGGCTCGGACAGGGTGAAGACCATCAGGCCGCTGCCGCCCTGGTTGAGGTTGACGGTGTGGGATTGCACGAAGATGCGCGGCGGCGTGGCGTCGAAGACATAGTCCTTGTGCGCGGTGGACATTCCGGCCGCGCCAAAGGGGTAGATGGAGGCGTCCCGGGCCGTGACCTCGATGGAGAATTCGCCCTCGGCGATCTCTCCCTTGGCCAGGTCGATGGTCTCCTCGGCGCGCATGGAGCCGCCGGGGAAGGCGCGTTCCGCAAACACGGTGCGCTTGCCCTTCTGGACCACGGCCACTTCAATGGACTTCAGGCCGCTGCCCGGGTCTTCGATGGTCACCGTGATTTTGGCCTCGCGGCCCAGGTCGGGTCCGTCCGGCGTGATGGCGATCACCGGCGGGTCGGTATCCTTGAAGAGCATGAATCCGCCCGCCGCGAGGGCGAGAACGACGATGACCGCCGTTAGGGCGGCGGGAAATCCCTTGCTGCCTTCCTTTTTCATCTTACTGCCACTCTCTTTGTTGCTGAAGGTGTGGGTGTGGAAAATTCTAGACTTACTCTATACAAGTCAGGAGCGGGAGACAAGGGTAATCGGGGACGAAATCCGAGGCCGGGCGCGGGCGGGCGTCCGGCTCCGGTCCGCGTGGAGTTGGGAGTCCGTTTCGCCTGCCTTCGGCAAAGAGTGAGGCGAGCGGTCGTTGAAAAAGGCAGCACATGCAGACTGTTCAAAAATGGTGAGATGCTAGGCGCGAAAAAAGGTCAAGGCCGAAGCGTACTTCCTGTACGCGAGGATTTGATCTTTTTGAGGCAACGACGCAGATCGCCGTTTGTGAACAGTCTGCTACTCCTTGTCCAGGGCGTCCATCAGGTTGATGGTCAGGCGCAGGAAGTCCGCCTCGGTCAGGATGCCCCGGAGCTGACCATCATGCACCACGGGCAGGCAGCCGTACTTGTGGTTGAGCAGGGTCTGGGCCGCGATCCTGAGCGAGGAGTTCTCGTCCACGGTCTTGATGTCCGAGCGCATTATTTCCTTGATGGGGATGCCCGCGTCGATTTCGCTCTGTGTCTCGGGGTCCATCTCGGCCAGCCCGGAAATGGTGGCGGCCAGGACATCCCGGTGCGTCACCAGTCCGGCGAAGATGTTGTCCACGGTCACGATGGGGATGTGGCGGATTCGCTGGAGATCCATCAACGAGCGGGCGCTTTGCAGGGAGTCCGTTTCCCGCAGGGAGAAGACGGGCGTGGTCATGAGATCCTTGACTCTGAGCATGAAGATCCTCCGTTTCGTGAATGTTTTCAGACAACACCAAAGGCGTCATCGTGTCAAGGAGCAGCCGGGGATTGATCGGCGGGTCAGGCGGCTTGGTTGACTTTGGTGGCGGAATCTGTTCAGCATCCCCCAGACATTTCGCTGGTGTCCGGGCGGGCCTTCCGCCGGGAGCCGGGGTTCATTTTTCGGGAGATGGCATGGTTGATCCGGTGAGGTCCAGAGAGCGCATGGTGCGCGAGCAGATCGAGGCGCGCGGCGTTGCCGATCCAGCCGTGCTCGACGCCATGCGATCGCTCCCCAGGCACCTCTTCGTGGAGGAGGCGTTCGCCTGCAAGGCATACTCCGACGGCCCCCTGCCCATCGGCGAAGGGCAGACCATATCCCAGCCATATATCGTGGCCCGCATGTCCGAACTGCTTGAGATCAAGCCGGGAATGACCGTGCTCGAAATCGGCACCGGCTCGGGCTATCAGGCCGCCGTGCTGGCCCACATGGGGGCCGACGTCTACACCGTGGAACGCATCAGGAAGCTTTTTTCCGCCGCCCGCAAGCGGTTCTCGGACATGCGCCTGTTCTCCATCAAGCTCAAGCTCGACGACGGAACCATGGGCTGGCCGGAGCACGCGCCCTATGACCGCATCATCGTCACCGCCGGAGGCCCCGGCGTGCCCGAGCCGCTGATCGAGCAACTGGCCGATCCCGGCCGCCTGGTCATCCCGGTGGGCGAGTCGCGGCGCGTGCAGCGGCTGGTGCTCGTGGAGAAGGTTGACGGGCGGATCACCCCCTCCGATCAAGGCGGCGTGGCCTTCGTGGACCTCGTCGGCCAGCACGGGTGGTAGACCGCATGTCCGACGACAAGACAACCCTGGCCCGGGCCTTCATGGCCAGCCCCGGCCCGCGCGATCTGCGGGGGGCCGCGCTGCTCTGGGCCAAGGGGGTGTGCATGGGCACGGCCGACATCATCCCCGGCGTTTCCGGCGGCACCATCGCCTTCATCACCGGCATCTACACCCAGCTCGTGGACGCCATCCGCTCCTTTGACGCCGCCTTTGTCCGCCGCCTGCTGGCCCTGGACTTTCCCGGCGCGCTGGCCTCGGTCCATCTGCGCTTTCTTGTCTGCCTGCTCCTTGGCATAGTCACCGCAATGGTCGGCATGGCCCATGTGGTGAATTCGCTACTGCACAGCCATCCCATCGAAATCTGGGCGCTTTTCTTTGGTCTCATCGCCGCCTCGGTTTACGTGATCGGCGGCGAGATACGGCCCCTGGGCGCGGCAAACGCGGCCCTGGTGGTGCTCGGCGCGGCGGTCAGCTACCTGCTGGTGGGCATGATTCCGGTGACCACGCCCGAGACCCTGCCCTTCATCTTCGCCTGCGGGGCCATTGCCATCTGCGCCATGATCCTGCCGGGCATCAGCGGGGCCTTCCTGCTTTTGATGCTGGGCAAGTACGAATACATCACCGGAGCCCTCAGGAATCCCCTGGCTGCGGACAACCTGCTGGTCATCGCGGTCTTCGTCTGCGGGGCCGGGGCGGGCATAATTGTCTTTTCGCGCGTCCTGCACTATCTTCTCCACAGGTGGCAGGCGGCCACAGTGAGCGTGCTCACGGGCTTCATGCTCGGTGCCCTCAGAAAGGTCTGGCCGTGGAAGGAAGTGCTTGAGAGCGCCGTCATCGGCGGCAGGGAGCGCGTGCTGCGCGAGCAGAACGTGATGCCGGGTGTGGACGGTGAATTTTTCATGGCCATCGTTCTGGCCCTGGCCGGAGCGGTTGTCGTCCTGCTGCTGGACCGTGTGTCCCGTGGCGGAAAGCGTGCATGAGGCCGCCTGAGGTGGCACACAACGATAAAGTGAGCAAAGTGATGAGTGATTGCAGTTCGGGTTCTTGCGGCAGCGGCGGCGAGAAGGGCAAGGCGAGCGCCAAGATGGTGATTCAGGACGAAATGATCCGGTCAACCTTGCAGAAGATCAAGTACAAGCTCTTCATCATGAGCGGCAAGGGCGGGGTGGGCAAAAGCTCGGTCTCGGTCAACGTGGCCGCGGCCCTGGCCGCCAAGGGCTACAAGGTGGGCCTGCTGGACGTGGACATCCACGGCCCCAGCGTGCCGACCCTGCTCGGCCTCTCCGGCACCCTGGACATTGACCGGGGCTCCTTGATCATGCCCAAGAAATACAACGAGAACCTGCATGTGGTCTCCATGGAATCCCTGCTCAAGGACCCGGATCAGGCCGTGCTCTGGCGCGGTCCCATGAAGACTTCGGCCATCCGTCAGTTTGTTTCCGATGTGCAGTGGGGTAAGCTGGATTTCCTGGTGGTCGATTCGCCCCCGGGCACTGGCGACGAGCCCATGACCGTGCTCAAGACCGTGCCCGAGGCCCTGTGCGTGGTGGTCACCACGCCCCAGGAAGTTTCCCTGTCCGATGTGCGCAAGTCCATAAATTTCCTGCAATATGCCCGGGCCAATGTCCTCGGCGTGGTGGAGAACATGAGCGGGCTGGTCTGCCCGCACTGCCACGAGTCCATCGACCTGTTCAAGAAGGGCGGGGGCCGGGATCTGGCCGAGCGGTACGGCCTGGAATTCCTGGGCGCCATCCCCCTGGACCCGGCCACGGTTGTTGCTGGCGATATGGGCATGCCTGTGGTACTGCTTGAAGAGGAGTCCTTTGCCAAGCGCGCCTTCATCCAGTTGGCCGACACCATCGCCGAGGCGGCACAGAAAAGTCTCGAAGCCGCCTCGACCAACACCTAGGTGGTGCGATGAGAAAAGAAATCTTCAATCTGCCCAATTGCCTGACCATGGCCAGGATTCTTGCCGCGCCGGTGGTGGTCCTGCTCCTCTATTTCGAGATGTGGTTCGGTTTCAAGTTTGGCGCGTATGGTGCCTTTGCGGTGTTTGCCGTGGCCTCGGTCACGGACTACCTCGACGGCAAGATCGCCCGGGAGCAGAACATCATCACCAATCTTGGCAAGTTCCTCGACCCCCTGGCCGACAAGCTGCTCATCTGCTCGGTGCTGATCATGCTGGTGCGTCTCGGCCCGGAATGGCGCGTGCCCGCGTGGATGGTGATCATCATCATCGGCCGCGAGCTGGCCGTGACCGGCATGCGCGCCGTGGCCGCGGAGATGGGCGAGGTGGTCGCGGCAGACAAATTCGGCAAGGCCAAGACCCTGCTCCAGATCCTGGCCACGGGATTCCTGATCTTCCATTATCCGTTGTTTGGCTGGGACCCGAGGCCCGTGGGCCACGCACTGCTCTGGGTGGCCCTGGTGTTGACGGTTTTTTCAGGCGGGAATTATCTGTACAATTTCTATAAAAAGTGGTTAAAAACTGCAGAGAATTGAACAGCGAGACGATGGCCATCATGAGCGACCACAATTCCGTTAATCATCTCGTGCGGATCACGAACTGCCTCCAGACAATTCTGGACCTGGAGCCCCAGCTGGAAAAGCTGGAGCACGGCAATTCCCTGCTCGACGAATTCACCGTGCTCAAGGCCTTTCTCGAAAAGATCGACAAGGTGGAATTGAGCGAGGAGGATGTGGTGCGCATCGAGAGCGCGACGGCCAACTTCCTGCGGGAGTTGCAGGGGCCCCTGGGCCGGATGGGCGCGGTGGCCAAGCCGGGGCGCAGGCTCCAGTAGGGCTATGCACGGGCGTATCGTCATCGTTGCACTGCTGCTCTTCATCAATCTGTTTCTGCTGTTCAGGCTGATCTGGAGCGATCAGGGCGTCTTTGCCTATCTGGAACTCAAGAGCCGCTATGAGTTGCTCCAGGGGCGCATCGAGGCGGTGGACAGGAGGAGCCTGGACCTGAGCCAGGAGATTCGCCGGTTGAAGTCGGACCCGACATACCAGGAGAAGGTCATTCGCGAGCGCATGAACTTTGTCAAACGCGACGAAATCCTATACATATTTCCTGACGACACCGCCAACCAGCCGGGAGACGCAGTCCATGAACAAGAAAATTGAGTGGTATCAGGAAGTTCTCTCTCTTGAGCCGGGGTCGAGAATTTTCTTCGCCCTGGCCAAGCTGTTTGTGGAAAACGGCAATCCCGAGGACGCTGTCATTACCCTCAAGCGCGGCCTGGACAGGCATCCTGACTATCTGGAGGCGCGCATGCTCCTGGTGGAGCTTCTGACCGAGCTGGGCCGCGAGGAAGAGATGCACGAGCCGCTTGAGCGCGTGACCAACTCCCTGCGCGACTATCCCGCCTTCTGGCGCGGCTGGGCCAGGAGCCTGCCTGCGGACCAGCGCGACCTGGCTGTCTTCCTGATGCTCGTGTCGTCCAACCTCACCGGCGATACCATCAAGTGGACCGATGTGGTCTTCGAGGGCATCAGCACCCTGGCCGACCGGCTGGTGGGCGCGCCGCTGCCCCCGCCCTCGGACTGCCCGCCGCCGTCCTATCTGCCTGCTGCCGCAGGCGTCCCCCTCAGGCGCGACCGGGGCGAACCGGCCCGGCCCGGCATGGGCTCGTTCCGCACCAAGACCATGGCCGATCTGCTCGCCTCCCAAGGCGATGTGGCCGGTGCCCTTGAAATCTACCGCGAATTGCTGCATTCATCCGTTTCGGACGAGCGACGCAGCGAACTTTCCGCCCGCATCACCGAACTTGAGGCGCGGCAGGCCGAGGCCCCGGAGCCGGGCAGGCGCGATGACGCCTTTGGCGTCCATGCCAAGAACCGCCTCATCAGCACCCTTGAAACCCTGGCCGCGCGTTTCGAGGCCCGGGTCCAGAATTGACAACCCTCGACCACGCCATGGGGCGTTGCCGTGCGGCAGTGCGCCAAGTCGTGTGGCTCAATCGGTAATAGATGAAGTATACCAGCGTATTCGTGCTTTTGGTTTTGGCCCTGAGCCTGTCCGGTTGTTCCACGTGGAGATCGACCACCAAGTATGTCAAGAAATCCTGGGAAACCACCAAGGATTACATTGACCCGCCGCCGCAGATCGACACCGACAGCTACCAGTTCAGCAATCCCAACCAGGAGAAGCTGGCCCGGCTCTTCACGCCCGTGGACGGCCCCCTGACTTCCCTTGGCCGGTTCGTCAACAGTACCGACACCATCCCGGACGTGGACTGGATGGACCTGCTGTTGGCCCGGTTCCCCTGGGCGCATCGCGTTCTGGTCACCGATGATGAGGGAAACATCATCTTCATGCAGCCCGAGGTGCCGGTGAAGAAGATCGAGAATCCCCTCGTCTTCGAGGCCGTCTGGCGCGATATCACCCTGCTGACCGTGGTGGACTACTCCGATCTCGGCCCGGAACTGTACATCGGGCGGCCCTATTTCAAGGACGTCGAGTTTCGGGGCCTCATCGCCGTGGGCTTTGATCCCCGGACTCTGCTCGGCCTCAGCCCCTCGCCCGAGGAACTGATCATCATCCATCCTGGCGGCGGCGTGTGGTCGCGCGGGGCTGACGTGGACGAGGAGTCCCTGCTCGCCCTGCCGTGGGAGGACATCCTCAGGAAAGAGGTGGAAGGGCAGGTGGAGGTCGGGGACAAACACTATACCTGGCTTGTGCGCTACATCGGCGACAGCAGCTATGTCTACGCCACTGAAAGCGTTGACCCCACGGCGTCCAAAAAATCCTGGTGGTTCTTCTAGATGAGCGCGTGGGGAGGCGAGTACATGAACCCGAGGACAAAGGAAGTGACAATGCCGCAGCAGGTCACGGTGACGGAGCACATTCTCCTGCACCAGAAGATGGTCCCCGGGGCCACCGGGCAGTTCACCCGGCTCTTCAACGAACTGGTCCTTTCGGCCAAGATCATCACCCGCGCGGTGACCAAGGCCGGGCTGGTGGACATCCTCGGCTTCACCGGCGACGTGAACATCCAGGGCGAGGAGGTCAAGAAACTCGACGACTACGCCAACCGTATCCTCATCCACCGGCTGGCGCGATCGGGCGTACTCTGCGCCATGGCCTCCGAGGAGAACGCGGACATCATCGAGGTGCCCGAGTCCCTGCCGCGCGGCGACTACATCATCATCTTCGATCCCCTGGACGGCTCGTCCAACATCGACGTCAACGTCAACATCGGCACCATCTTTTCCATCCTCAAGCGCAAGAGCGACCCGCAGGGGCCGCTCATGTCCAGCGATGTGCTCCAGAAGGGCAGCGAGCAGGTTGCGGCAGGATACATTCTTTACGGCTCGTCCACCATGCTTGTGTTCACCTCGGGCGACGGGGTCCACGGGTTCACCCTGGACCCGAGTGTGGGCGAGTTCCTGCTCTCGCATCCCAACATCCGCATCCCGGAGCAGGGCAAGATATATTCGGTCAACGAGGGCTATGAGCGGTACTGGGACCGCGACACCAAGAAGGCGCTGGACTATTTCAAGTCGCCCAAGAACGCCCTGCACAAGCCTTACAGCGGCCGTTACATAGGCTCCCTGGTGGCCGACATTCACCGCAATCTCCTGTACGGCGGCATTTTCATGTACCCCGCCGACCTGCGCGACCCGAAAAAGCCCACTGGCAAGCTGCGCCTGACCTGCGAATGCAACCCCATGGCCTTCATCGTGGAGCAGGCGGGCGGGCTGGCCACTGACGGGGCCAACCGCATCCTCGACATCGAACCCGATCACCTGCACCAGCGCGTGCCTTTCTTCTGTGGCTCCCTCAACGATGTCAGGGTGGTGCAGGACATTTTCAACGCCGAGCGAAGAAAGAAAAGCCGGTAATGCGCATCCTCGGAATCGAGACCTCCTGCGACGAGACCGCCGTGGCCCTGGTCGAGGACGGGCGGCTGGTCGCAGAGCGTCTGGCCACGCAGATCGACGTCCACGCGCTCTTTGGCGGCGTGGTGCCCGAGATCGCCTCGCGCGAGCATCTGCGCGTGCTGCCGCGCCTTTTCGATGAACTGATGGCCGACACCGGGCTGGCACCGGCAGACATCGACCGGGTCGCCGTGGCGCGCGGGCCGGGGCTGCTCGGCAGCCTGCTGGTGGGTCTGAGCTTTGCCAAGGGGCTGTCCCTGGCCACGGGAGCGCCCCTCATCGGGGTCAACCACCTCATGGCCCATCTGCTGGCCCCGGGCCTGGAAGGGGAGCTGCGCTTTCCGGCGCTGGGCCTGCTTGTTTCGGGGGGGCATACCCATATCTATCTCATGCGTTCAGCCACGGACGTCGAGCTGATGGGCCGCACCCTGGACGACGCCGCCGGTGAGGCCTTTGACAAGGTGGCCAAGCTGCTCAACATCGTCTATCCCGGCGGCCGCTTCATCGACATGCTCGCCAGCGAGGGAGAGCCGGACACTGCGCTCTTCCCGCGTCCCTACGTGGACAATGACAACCTGGACTTCAGCTTCAGCGGCCTGAAGACCGCGGTGGCCAATCATGTGGCCGCCCATCCCGGGCTGGTCCTCGACGAAATGGCCGGGGGCCAGGGGCTGGCCGGAGTCAGCGGCGCGCGCAGGCAAGAGCTGGCCCGCGTTTGCGCCTCCTTCAACTGGAGCGTGGCCCAGACGCTGAAGATCAAGGTGGAGCGCGCCCTTAAGCGCACGGATGGAGTGCGCAGCCTGATCGTGGCCGGGGGCGTGGCCGCAAACTCGGCCGTGCGCCGGACCATGGCCGAGGTGGCCGGGGCGGCCGGGGTGGAACTGACCCTGCCCGGTCTTTCGCTGTGTACGGATAACGCGGCCATGATCGCCTACGCCGGGTGGCTTCTTGCACGGGCCGGGTATGGTCACGATCTCGGTCTGGAGGCGGTGCCGCGCGGCAGGGCGATCCCCGAGGACTGGTCCGTTTGCGGTGACAAACGGGCCGGGGAGTGTTAATTATCGGCTGCGCCTTGACAGCAGGGCGCTCCGAAACATATTTTAGAAAAATATCTTGAACCCGAGCCGCCTCCGGCTATCACGTTCGGTCCCGGTTTCGGGACAGTTTCCGGGTCGAGTCCTCGACACGGCCGCGACACGATGGCGGGAGACGGCGCAAAAGGAGAATTCCATGGCCAATCAGATCACCGACGGTAATTTTGAGCAGGAAGTTCTGCAGAGCGATGTCCCTGTTCTCATCGATTTCTGGGCCCCTTGGTGCGGCCCCTGCCGGGCCATGGGGCCTGTCATCGACGAACTGGCCGAGGAGTATTCGGGTCAGGTCAAGATCGTCAAGATGAACGTGGACGAGAACTCCGCCACCCCCGGCAAGTACGGCATCCGCGCCATCCCCACCCTGATTCTCTTCAAGGATGGCGAGGTGGTGGACCAGAGCACCGGAGCCGTGTCCAAGAGCAGCATCAAGGAAATGATCGCGAAGAAGGCGCTATAGTCGATGAAGTTGTATGACGCCGTTGTCATAGGGGGCGGCCCGGCAGGGATGACGGCTGCCCTTTATCTTTTGCGCGCGGGCGTGAAGACCGCCATGGTGGAGAAGCTCTCCCCGGGCGGGCAGGTGCTTATGACCTCGGAGATAGAGAATTACCCGGGGTTTCCCTCGGGCCTTCAGGGGTGGGAGCTGGCCGACAAGTTCGCCGCCCATCTGGAGAGCTATCCCCTTGAGCGCGTCAACGACGAGGTCAGGAGCATCGAGTTGGGCCAGCCCATCCACACCATCAAGGTGGGCGAGGAGGTCATCCAGGCCCGGGCCATCATCCTCGCCACCGGTTCGCGCTACCGCAAACTCGGCGTGCCCGGCGAGGACCGGCTGGTGGGCCGGGGCGTGTCCTATTGCGCCCTGTGCGATGGCAACTTCTTCCGCGACCAAGACGTGGCCGTCATCGGCGGCGGCAACTCCGCCCTGGAGGAGGCCCTGTATCTGGCCCGGCTGGTGAACAAGATCTACCTCATTCACCGGCGTGACGACTTCCGGGGCCTGCTCTGCTATCAAGAGAAGTGCTTCACCCACGAGAAGATCGAGGTGATGCGCAGCACGGTGGTCGAGGAGATCGTGGGCCACAGCAACCTCGAATCCCTGGCCCTGCACGACCTGAAAAGCGGCGAGCGCAGGCAGTTGGTCGTGGACGGTGCCTTCATCTTTGTCGGATTCGAGCCGATCATGGATTTCGTGCCCGAGGCGGTGGAAAAGGACCGCAACGGCGTCATTACCGATGTGGAGATGCGCACCAACATCCCCGGCGTCTTCGCGGCGGGCGACATCCGCTCGAAGATGTGCCGCCAGGTGGCCTCGGCAGTGGGCGACGGCGCCACCGCCGCCACCGCCGCCTTCTCCTATCTCGAACAGCTCGGCCAGTAGGAGCCATCATGCGGTCGTCCCGTCTCATTGCGTCCATTCTTTTTCTTTGGCTGGCGTCGGGCTGCGCCCTGATCGACATGTATTTCCTGCCGCCGCCCACGGACACCGCCCAGGAATTGTACGAGGCGGGCGTGGACGCCATGGCTGCCAAGGAATACAACGACGCGCAGAAATACTTCTCCCTGCTCAAGGACCGGTTCCCCTTCAGCCCCTATGCCCTGAGGGCGGAGCTTGGCCTTGGCGATGCCTACTACCTTGACGAGGAATACCTGCTGGCCCTGGACGCCTACAAGGAGTTCGAGGCCCTGCACCCGAGCCACGAGTCCATTCCCTATGTCCTCTTCCAGATAGGCAATGCCGACTTCAATCTCTTCACCTCCATCGACCGCAGGCAGGAGAACATCAAGGAAGGGCTTGAGTATTTCTACCGGCTCCAGGAGACCTACCCGGATTCGGAGTATGCCCAAGCCTCGGCGGACATGATCGTCAGGGGCCGCCGCATCCTGTCCGAGCACGAGGTCTATGTGGCCGATTTCTTCTGGCGAACCGGCCAGTACGGCCCGGCCTGGCATCGCTATCAGTACGTGGTGGAAAACTTCCCGGACGTGCCGGACCTGCGCGATTATGCCAGGGGCAGGGCGGAATACTCCTATTTCGAGTACCAGAAGACCCTCTCCGAGGAGGAGCGACAGCGTATCCAGGGCAGTTGGCTGCTCTGGCTCAAGAAGTGGCTGTAACCGGTTAACCGCGCGGCTCCATGCCGCATCCGGCGTATGCGAAATCCATCCTTTTCCTTTCCCGACTGGGTTGGCGAGCTTGTCCCCGACGACGAGCTGTTCGCGCGTGCCTATGCCGACATCTCGAACCGCAACAGGGCGTGGATGAAGACCGGCATCGCCCGGCTGCACGACTGGTACGGCCCGCGCAAGGCCACGCGCGGCGAGCTGGCCCTGCGCTGGCGCTCGGGCTTTGATTCCCGCCAGGTGGCCGAGGCCGTGGATTTCGCCGTGATTCTCTTTGACGGCAGCCTGTTCTCCCCCTCCCGGCTTCTGGCCGCGTTGATACCGCCCATCGCGGTCGGGGTCGGCAACGTCCTGGCCGTGCGGGTGAGCAACGGCACCCCCTGGCGCAAGGCCATCCTGACCGGGCTCGAACTGGCCGGGCAGGAACAGGTGGTGGACATGTCCGAGCTACAGGCCCGGCGGCTGTTCGGCGAACTGCGGGAGACCAATCGCCCCGGCGCGGTGGCCGTGCTCGGCCCCAGGGCCGCGGTCATCAAGACCAACGAGTTGCAGGCTGCTTCGCGCATCTCCTTTTGGCGGCCGCGCTACACCCGGGCCGCCGCTGTCTGGATGGAGGGGCCGGACACCTTTGACCTGGAGGCCCTGGCCTTCATCCATCCTGACATCGTATTCAGCGTCTTCGGGGTCGAACCGGAGCTGCCCGCCGAGAATTTTTCCTACGAAGGCGACGGGTTCGACAACTTCCTGGACGCCATCATGGAGGTGGCCTACGTCCCGGCGGCCCGGGCGGAACAGACGCTGGGCAGGGCCAGGGTCGTCTTCGGTCCCGGGCAGGAGGGGTGCTGGATCTGGCCCGACCTGCACCCGGAGCATTTCCAGTACCAGTCCGTCGCCTGGACCACCGGAGAGTGACGTGAGCAAGAGCAACGCCCCCTCGGCCAAAACCCTCGCCGCACTGCGCAATATCGGCATCATCGCCCACATTGACGCGGGCAAGACCACGCTGACTGAGCGCATCCTGTATTATTCCGGCAAGATCCACCGGCTCGGCGAGGTCCATGAGGGCACCGCCACCATGGACTACATGCCCGAGGAACAGGAGCGCGGCATCACCATCACCTCGGCCGTGACCTCCTGTCAGTGGGGGCCGTGCATGATCAACATCATCGACACCCCCGGCCATGTGGATTTCACCATCGAGGTGGAGCGCTCGCTGCGCGTGCTCGACGGCGCGGTGGGCGTGTTCTGCGGGGTCAGCGGCGTCCAGCCCCAGTCCGAGACCGTGTGGCGGCAGAGCGAGTCCTACCATGTGCCCAAGCTCGCCTTTGTCAACAAGATGGACCGGCCCGGGGCCGATTTCGAGGCCGTGGTGGAGTCCATCCGGACCAAGCTGCGCGCCAATCCGCTGCCCGTGCAGTTTCCCGAGGGCGAGGGCACCGAGTTCGCGGGGGTCTTCGACCTGGTGGAGATGCGAAAGTACCGCTTTGATCAGACCACGAGCGGCCTGGAGTTCACCCGCACCGATCTCACCGAAGAGGAGCGTGACCGTGTCGCTCCCTGGCGCGACAGGCTCATCGAAGCCGCTGCCGAGCAGGACGAGGAGATTTTCGACATCTACCTTTCGGGCGAGCCGCTGGATCCGGCGCGCGTCCGCGCAGCCCTGCGCAAGGCCACCCTGGCCCGGGCCATCGTGCCCGTGCTGGTCGGCTCGGCCCTGCGCAACATCGGCGTGCAGCCGGTGATGGACGCCATCCGCGACTATCTGCCAAGCCCCCTGGACGTGCCCCCGGCCACGGGCGTGGACCCCGAAACCGGCAACCGGAAGTCGTTTCCCGTCTCGGCCAAGGAACCCCTTTCAGCCCTGGTCTTCAAGGTGACCATGGATTCCGGCCGCAAGCTGGCCATGATGCGCCTGTATTCGGGCCAGCTGAATGCGGGCGACACGGTCTGGAACATCACCCAGGACCAGGACGAGCGGGTGGCCCGCCTCTTCCGCCTGCACGCGGGCCGCAGGGAAAAGATCGACACCGCCTATGCGGGCGACATGGTGGGCGCGGCGGGCATGAAGTACGCCCGCACCGGCGACACCCTGTGTCTGCGCGAGGCTCCGATCCTGCTTGAGCAGATCGGCGACTACAAGCCGGTCATCTCCCTGGCCATCGAGCCGCGCAACACAGAGGAGGGCGACAAGCTCGACGAGGTGCTGGAGAAATACCTGCTCGAAGACCCCACCCTGGACCTCAAGCACGACGAGGAGACCGGGCAGATCATCCTCTCCGGCATGGGCGAACTGCACCTGGAGGTGGTCCTGGAGCGGCTGCGGCGCGAGTACAGGCTTGACCCCCGCGCGGGCAAGCCCCAGGTGGTCTATCACGAGACCGTGGCCGCCCGGGCGCGGGCCGAGGCGCAGTTCCGGCGCGAACTGGGCGAGGAGACGCATTTTGGCGAGGTGGCCCTGTCCGTGGAGCCCCTGGCCCGCGGCGAGGGCCGCGACATCGTCTTCGAGGTCGATCCCGACCAGTGGCCCGCCCCCTGGCTGACGGCCGTGGAAGAGGGCGTGACAGACTGTCTGCAAAGCGGCGTGGTCCGGGGATACCCGGTCCAGGATGTCCGCGTGCGGGTGCTTGCCCTCGGGCGCAGAGATGGCGAGTCCGGTCCGGTGGGCTACCGCATGGCCGCCATGATGGCCCTCAAGGACGCGCTGGCCGCCGCCACGCCCCGGCTGCTCGAACCCATCATGTGGCTTGAGATTTCCGTGCCCGAGGAGTTCGTTGGCGATGTGGTCGGTCTGCTCGGCTCCAAGGGAGCCAAGATCGAAAACATGCTTGACCGGGCCGGGCAAAAGGTCGTCCAGGGGCTGGCTCCGCTGGGTCGACTCTTCGGCTTTTCCACCGACCTGCGCTCCGCCACCCAGGGCCGGGCCGGATTCGTCATGACCTTCTCCCGCTTCGACGTGCTGGAGTAGCCCTTGAACGCACCGCGTCGAGACAGGATACCGCTTCGGCAGCGCAAGGCCGACTGGTGGACCGGGGCCAAGCGCTGGAGCCGTCTGTGGTATCTGCGCCTGATGCGGCAGAATTCATCGCCCCGCAATCTGGCCGCGGCCATGGCCCTTGGCATGTTCATCGGGGCCATGCCCATCATGCCCTTCCAGTCCGTGGTGGTGGTGGCCCTGGCCTTCGCCTTCCGGGTCAACAAACTGGCCGCGTGGCTGGCCACCTGCTATTCCAACGCGGCCACCATGGTCCCGTTCTACTTCTTTCTCTTCAAGGTGGGCCGGGCCGTCACCGGCGTGGAGGGTGTGACCTTTGATGCCTCCAGGCTGGAGATGGAGCAGCTCATCAACGCGGGCTGGGACCTGTTCCTGGTCATGTTCGCCGGGGGGTTGGCCGTGGGCATTCCAGCCACCGTGGCCACCTATTTCCTGTCGCTTTTCATCATCAGGCGCTATCGCCAGCGCCGGGCCATCCGGCTGTTGCGCAAGAAGACCCTGGGCTGATGCCCAGAGCCGTTTGCGTCTTTTTGCCGTTTTTTCCTCCCTGCAATTGCCTTTTCCCTGGATAGCGCGTACTAATTGCGCGGTAATCCATGATATTTGTGAACCCGATCCCGCGCCATGACGGCGTTTGGCAAACGGAGTGACACCCATGCTCATCGGTCCTCGCGGCTTTATTGTGATTTTGGGATGTACGGCCATCGCGGTATTCGCCGGGGCCACCCTTGTCGGCGGCTGGGCCGCCTTCGGTTTCGGCGCGGCGCTGATCGCGCTGCTCGTGGCCGCAGCGGCGTGGCTCGTGGCCCGAAGCGAGGCCCGCCTGAGCGAGGCGGCCGGGTCCCTGGCCCGGTCCCTGGCCGAAGGCGGCCAGAGCGATCCCCTGCCGCCTGCCCTCGCCGGACTGGATCAGGCCGTGGACACGCTACGGGGCGAAAAGGCCCTGCTTGAGACCGCCCTCAAGGCCCTGGGCAATCCCGCCCTTCTGTGCAATCGCGAGGGGCGCATCCTGCTGGCCAACAAGGCCCTGCTCGACATGCTCGGCAAGCCGTCCACCCAGGTGGTCGGGTTTGCGGTGGGGAAGGCCATGTACGGCAAGGGCGACTCCCTGACCGAAAAGGCGCTGCGCTCCGGCAAGCCCGTGGCCCAGGACGCCGAGGTCACGCTGTGGGATGGTCGGCAGGCCAGCCTGAAATGCTTTGTCTCGCCGGTGCATGACGCGGCCGGGGAGATGGTTGGCGCGGTCACTTCCTTCGTGGATCTGGCCGAGGCCGTGGAGCAGCGGCGCGAGGTGGAGCGCCAGCGCGAACGCATGGCCCAGGCCGGGCAGCAGATCAGCACCCTGGCCGAGCATGTGGCCTCGGCCACGGAATTGCTTTCGGCCGCTGCCGACGAGCAGGCCCAGGGCGCGCAGAAACAGCGCAGCCAGACCTCGTCTGTAGCCACGGCCATGGAGGAGATGACGGCCACGGTCATCGAGGTGGCCAGAAACGCCAGCGCCACCAGCGACGCGGCGGCCAAGGCCCAGGAATCGGCCACCGAGGGCGCGTCCATGGTTTCACGCGCCGTGGAGGCGATCAACGAGGTGGCCGAGGCCGCCAAGCAGCTCGGCCACGAGATCGGCGAACTCGACGCCCAGGCCGGGGAGATCGGCCGGATCATCGGCGTGATCAACGACATCGCGGACCAGACCAATCTTTTGGCCCTCAACGCGGCCATCGAGGCGGCGCGCGCGGGCGAGGCCGGTCGCGGTTTCGCCGTGGTGGCCGACGAGGTGCGCAAGCTGGCCGAGAAGACCATGGCCGCCACCAAGGAGGTGGAGGAGGCCATCGGCACCATTCAGTCCCGCTCCCGCCACGCCACCGAGGCCATGCGCCGGACAGAGAAACGGGTGGGGGAGAGCACCGGCCTGTCCAATCAGGCGGGCGAGGCCCTGCAGCACATCATGGGAAGCATCGGCGACATGGTCGGCCGGGTGGCCCAGATCGCCACGGCTGCAGAGCAGCAGTCGTCCGCGTCCGAGGACATTGGCCGCAGCATCGAGGAGATCGCCGAGATCGCGGGCGAGGCGGACGAGGCCGCCGGGCAGGCGGCCAGTGCCACCCGCGAACTGGCCGGGCTGGCCCAGGAACTGCTCGACGTGTCCAACGAATTCCGCGACGGTGGCAGCGGCACCCGGCTGCGCGAGTCCGAGGGGCGGATGAAGGGCGTGCTGCCCAAGCTCGCCCAGGCGTTTGTCCGCAAGACTTACGGGGACAAGGTTTATGAGGCCGTGCAAAAGGAGATGGGCAGCCCCGTGTTCCTGCCCACCGAGAGCTATCCGGATCAGGCGATGCTCCAGATGGCCGAGATCGCGGCCGCCAGGGCCTCAATCACTGTGCGCGCATTCTTCATCGAGTTCGGCAAGTTCTCCATCAAGCGGTTCCACGAGATGTACCCGCGTCATTTCAAGAAGGAATCCCTCAAGGAATTCTATCTGCGCATGAACGATGTCCACGCCCAACTGACCAAGGACCAGCCGGGCATCAAGCCGCCGGTCTTCACCTATGAGGACAAAGGGGGCGAGCTGTTCATGAACTACAAGTCGAGCCGAGGGCTGTTCGACTATTTCGAGGGCATCCTGCTGGGCGCGGCCGAGTTCAAGGGAGAGAAGGTTTCCATCAAGGTGAAGCCCTTTGACGAGACCACGGCCAGGGCGGAAATCGTTTTTCACGGCAAGGCGTAAGACTCCATTTTTTTCACGCGCGAACGCACTTTATAATGGGCTTTGACCAACGCTTCCTGTGATAGTGGCACAGGGACGGACGAGATGATTTTGTCGTGCGCGTATTGCGATGAACATTGAGGAGCGAGACGAATGTCCGACGATCTCAACAGACAGATATTCAAGGAAGAGGCCTACGACCTCCTGGGCGAACTGGAGGGGGCGCTGCTCGAGCTTGAGGAATCCCCGGACGACATGGACATGGTCAACCAGATTTTCCGCGCCCTGCACACCATCAAGGGTTCGGGGTCCATGTTCGGGTTCGAGGACATCGCGGCCTTCACCCACGAGGTGGAGTCCACCTTTGACATGGTCCGCAACAACCTGCTTGAGGTGACGCCCGAACTGTGCGGTCTGGCCCTGCGCTCGCGCGACCACATCAAACTCATGCTCGGCGCGGCCGAGGGAGATGACGTGGACCCGGTCGAGCGCCGGGCCATCCTCGACGGCCTCCAGACCCTGGCCTCGGGCGGGTCGCCGTCCGCTCCCGCCACAGCAGTGAATGAGGATGCCGGGGACGACGAATCGGTCGCGGCCAGAGATGCCGCAGATGACGGAGATGCCGGGGAGACGGCCGCCCCGCCAGCATCCTCACCGGGCCGCCGCCTGTATCGCATCGGCCTGACACCCCGCTCGGGCGAGGAACCGGACGAGGCCCGGCTGGAGTCGCTCTTTCTGGAGCTGGCCGGGGTCGGAGAGTTTCACATCATCGGCCGTCCCGTGGAAACCGTGTTCGGCGGCTGGGAGCTGGGGCTGACCACTGACATCGACGCGGACAGCGTGCGCGACATCTTCTTTTTCGCCGATGCCGACCTCGACGTGGAGATACTGGACGAGGTGGGTGATCCGGTGCCGGTCACGGGCGCTCCCCCGGCCGAGCCCGTTGTTTCGCAGCCGACCGGGCCGCAGCCCGTCGCGTCGCAGCAAGTCGCGGACGACGACGGCTTGTGCGAGGACGAGGACGCGGGACCGCCCAGGCTCGGAGAGATACTCGTCAAGTGCGGCGACGTGACCGAGGCGGACATTCAGGAAGCCCTCAAGAAGCAAAAACCCCTGGGTCAGATTCTGGCTGAAGAGGGCAAAGTGCCGCCCGAGAAGGTGGAGCTGGCCGTGCGGCGGCAGGCCGAGGCCAAGGAGGCCGACGCCAGCCGCAAGCAGCAGGAGGCCCTCTCCAGCATCCGGGTGGCGGCGGACAAGCTCGACTATCTCGTGGACCTCGTGGGCGAGCTGGTCATCGTCCAGGCGCAGATCACCCAGGTGGTCAGCGAGCGCAGCGATCCGGTCATGACCGCCCTGGCCGAGGAACTGGAGCGCCTGAGCGACGAGCTGCGCGACTCCACCCTGGGCATTCGCATGCTGCCCATCGGCACCTCCTTCAGCAAGTTCCGCCGACTGGTGCGCGATCTTTCGGCCAACCTCGGCAAGGAGATCGTCCTGACCACCGTGGGCGCGGACACCGAGCTGGACAAGACCGTCATCGAGCGGCTGGCCGATCCCCTGGTCCATCTGCTGCGTAACAGCATCGACCATGGCCTCGAGCCGCCCGAGGAGCGGCGGAGGCATGGCAAGCCCGCCCACGGGACCATCTATCTCTCGGCCGAGCACTCCGGCGGCGAGGTGCTCATCCGCATCAATGACGATGGCCGGGGCATGGACCCTTCCATCATCAGGGAAAAGGGCATCGAGCGGGGGCTCATATCGGCCGACGCCGAGTTGTCCAAAAAGGATCTGCTCAAGCTCATCTTCGAGCCCGGATTTTCCACGGCCAAGACGGTCACCAATGTCTCGGGCCGGGGCGTGGGCATGGACGTGGTCAAGCGGGCCATCGACTCCTTGCGCGGCGTCATCGACATCGACTCCACCCTGGGCAAGGGCACGTCCATCACCATCCGCCTGCCGCTGACCCTGGCCATCATCGACGGCCTACAGGTGCGGGTGAGCGACGAGTACTACGTCATTCCGCTCTCCCTGGTGGAGGAGTGCGTGGAACTGTCCGCCAGCGACATGGACGAAAGTTCGAGGCAGCGCATCCTGCACCTGCGCGGCGAAATCGTCCCCTACATCCATCTGCGCGAATGGTTCGCCGTGGACGGGGAGAACCCGCCCATCGAGCAGATCGTCATCACCGGCGTGGAGGGAAGCCGCGTGGGCATCGTGGTGGACACGGTCATCGGCGAGCACCAGACCGTCATCAAGAGCTTGAGCCGCGTCTACAAGGACGTTGAGGGCATTTCCGGGGCCACCATCAAGGGCGATGGCTCCATCGCGCTCATCCTGGACATTCCGAGTCTGGTCCGGCGGGTCATCGCCGAAACCAGCTGAGGATTGAACGAGTACTTCAAGGGGGGTGCGCATGGCAAAGAAGATTCGCGTACTCATAGTCGATGACTCCGCCGTGGTCCGCAAGACCCTGGAGGAAATCCTCTCCTCGGACCCGGGGATCGAGGTCATCGGGACGGCCGTCGATCCCTATGTCGCGGCCCAGCGCCTCAAGAGCGAGGTGCCGGACGTCATCACCCTGGATATCGAGATGCCGCGCATGGACGGGCTGACCTTCCTGCAAAAGCTCATGAAGCAGCATCCCATCCCGGTGGTCATCTGTTCATCAGTGGCCGAGCACGGGACGAGCAACGCCCTCAAGGCACTGGAATACGGCGCGGTGGAGATCATCACCAAGCCACGGGTGGGCACCAAGAAATTTCTGGAAGAATCGAGCATCCTGCTCATCGACAAGGTCAAGGCCGCTGCCATCGCCCGCCCCAGGAAGTTCACCGCAGCGGCCCAGCCCATCAAGATCAGCCCCAAACTCAACGCGGATGCCGTATTGCCCATGACCCGACCACACGCCCTGACCACCACCGAGAAGATATGCCTGGTGGGCGCGTCCACCGGCGGCACCGAGGCGCTTCGTGTCTTCCTAGAGGCGCAGCCTCCGGGCTGTCCGCCCATCGCCATCGTCCAGCACATGCCCGAGCATTTCACGGCCGCCTTTGCCAAGCGGCTCAACGCCATCTGTGCCATCACGGTCAAGGAGGCCGCGGACGGCGACTCCATGCTGCGCGGGCAGGCACTCATCGCCCCGGGCAACATGCACATGCTGCTCAAGCGCAGCGGGGCCAGATATTATGTGGAAGTCAAGGCCGGGCCGCTCGTCTCGCGCCACCGGCCTTCGGTGGATGTGCTGTTCCGCTCTGGCGCGCAGTACGGCGGGGCCAATGTGGTGGCCGCCATCATGACCGGCATGGGCGACGACGGGGCCAAGGGCATGAAGGAACTCTACGACGCCGGAGCATTCACCATCGCCCAGAACGAGGCCACCTGCGTGGTCTTCGGCATGCCCCAGGAGGCCATCAAGCTCGGCGGCGTCCACAAGGTCCTGCCCCTGCAGGGCATTGCCGCCGAAATCGTGCGCGCCTGCGGCTAGACTTATCCGGCCACCTTGGCGCTGTGGCGATAGGCTATCACCCGCACCGGCTCCGTGGTGATCATGCCCTCGGTCATCATGGTGTCCAGGGCCTCCATCAGCGGGGCCAGCCGCTCCGGGTGATCCACGATCTCAACCACCACCGGCAGGTCCTCGGACAGGCGCAGAATCCTGGCCGTGTGGATGCGGCTGTTGGCCCCGAAGCCGCTCAGGCCCCGAAAGACCGTGGCCCCGGCCAGCCCCATGGCCCTGGCGCGTTCCACGATGACTTCGGCCAGGGGGCGCCCCTCGTGCGTGTCGTCCTCGCCGATGTAGATGCGGATGCGTTCGGCTTGTTCCAGAAGCTTCATGGTTTCCTCCGGTGGCGCTAGATCAGCCGCCCCAGCGCGATGCCAGCCAGGACCAGGGCCAGCCCGGCCACGCTTTGGCCGACCACGTTGAGCAGGGCCATGGCGTACTGGCCGATCTTGACCAGTTCGGCCGTCTCGAACATGTATGTGGAAAAGGTGGTGAACGCGCCCATGAAGCCCGTCAGGGCCAGGATGCGCACATGGCTTCCGGGGAGCAGCCGGTTTTCAAGATAGCCCCAGATGGCCCCGAAGAACAGGCAGCCGACCATGTTGACCGCGAAGGTTCCCAGCGGAAAGCCCGTGCCGACCAGCCGCTGGGCCACGCCGGAGAGCCAGTAGCGCGACACTGTTCCGGCCGCGCCGCCCAGGGAGAGATAGAGGAGTTTCATCATCATGTCGGTACCGTGGCCGGACCATAGCAAGACAGGAGGGGAAAGCCAATGGCCCTTGAATGCGAATTGAAATACGCCGATGCGGACCTGGATGCGCTACGCCGGAGGCTGGCTGCCGACGGCGGTGCCCCCTGCGGCGGACGCTACTTCGAGTCCAACCTGGTCTTCGACGGGCCGGGGCGGCAACTTCGGGCGGCCGGTGTGCTGCTGCGGCTGCGGCTGCGGCAGGGACAGGCCGTGCTCACGGTCAAGCGTCCGCCCGGCGAGGCCGTTGACTCCGTCCTCAAGGTCTTCGAGGAGCTTGAGACCACGGTGGGCGATTTCGCCACCATGCGCGCGGCCCTTGAGGCCGTGGGGTTTGACGTGGCCTTTGCCTACGAGAAGGTGCGGGAGAAGTGGCGCTTCGACGGCTGCACCGTGTGTCTGGACCATCTGCCTTACGGCGATTTCGTCGAGATCGAGGGCGATGAAACCACGGTGCCCCGGTGCGCCGCTGCCCTGGGCCTCGATCCCGAGACATCCACCAGGGCCACCTATCATGCCCTGAATCTTGAGCGGTGCGCGGCCATGGGGCTTGAGCCCGACGAGAATTTCGTCTTCCCCCCGGCCGAAAAGGCCGCGCTGCTGGCGGAAATCGGCAGAGAATGACATTCGTCCCTCGACAGGCGGGGCAAAGGAATTTATATTGGACCTTGAAGAAAACCGAGGAATGGCGGAGAGCGACCGATGAGTGAACCCTTGACAGGCGATCAGGCCACCCCCGGACTTCGTGACGAGCGGGAGGTCAGGGAGCCCCGGAAGTACAAGGTTCTTTTGCATAACGACGACTATACGACCATGGATTTCGTGGTGGAGGTCCTGGTGCGCGTGTTTCGCAAGAACGAGGCCCAGGCCACGGCCATCATGCTGGCCGTGCACAACCAGGGCTATGGCGTTTGCGGCACATACACCGCCGAGGTGGCCGAAACCAAGGTGGACATGGTCCACAGGCTGGCGAGGAGTGCGGGTTTTCCCCTCAAGTGCAGCATGGAAGGTGAATAGCGATGACGATGCTGAGCAAGGAACTCGAAAGCGCATTGACGGCTGCGGTCAACGAAGTCAGGCGGCGCAACCATGAATTCCTGACGCTGGAGCACCTGCTCTTTGCCATTGCCACCGGCGAGCAGGGAGAGGAAATCCTCGAAGCCTGCGGCGCGGAGATGGACAGGCTGCGCGATCAGCTGGGCCGGTTCTTCGTGGAAAACATGGAGGCCCTGCCCGAGAACACCGAGACCGAGGTCATCCAGACCCTGGGCGTGCGCCGCGTGCTGCAACGCGCCGTGTGGCAGAAGAAGGCTTCGGGCAAGAGCGTGGTCGAGGTGGGCGACGTGCTGGCCGCCATGTTCGACGAGGAGGACTCCTACGCCGTCTATTTCCTGCGCACCCACGACGTGTCCCGCCTGGACATTCTGGAGTTCATCTCCCACGGCATGTCCACGGGCGAGGAGTGGAGCGACCTGGGCGGCGACCGGCGCCAGCCGAGGCCCGAGCCTGCTGACGGCAAGCGCGCCGACAAGAAGAGCCCCCTTGAGGAATACACGGTCAACCTCACCGAGCGGGCCGCCCAGGGGCTCATCGACCCCCTCATCGGCCGGGCCGCAGAGCTTGAGCGCACGGTGCAGGTGCTCTCGCGCCGCCGCAAGAACAACCCCATTTTCGTGGGCGATCCGGGCGTGGGCAAGACGGCCATGGCCGAGGGCCTGGCCCTGATGATCGTCGAGGGCCAGGTTCCGGGGGATTTCCTCGAATCCGAGGTCTACGCCCTGGACATGGGCTCGCTCCTGGCGGGCACCAAGTATCGCGGCGATTTCGAGGCCCGGCTCAAGAGTGTCCTGGCCCAGCTCAAGGCCACCAAGGGGGCCATCCTCTTCGTGGACGAGATCCACACCATCGTCGGAGCAGGCTCGGTCAGCGGCGGCAGCATGGACGCATCCAACATCCTCAAGCCCCTGCTCCAGTCGGGCGAGATCCGCTGCATCGGCTCCACCACCTTCGAGGAGTACAAGAACCATTTCGAGAAGGACCGCGCCCTGTCGCGCCGGTTCCAGAAGATCGAGATCGCCGAGCCGAGCGTGGACGAGACCGTGGCCATCCTTAAGGGCCTCAAGCCCCATTACGAGAAGTTCCACGGCGTCAACTACACTCACTTCTCCCTCAAGGCCGCAGCCGAACTGTCGGACCGCTACATCACCGACAGGCACCTGCCGGACAAGGCCATCGACGTCATGGACGAGGTGGGCGCGCTCTACAAGCTCTCGGTGCGCTCGCGCAAGGGCGACCGGATCAAGGTGGCGGACATCGAAAAGGTCGTGGCCCGCATGGCCCGCATCCCGGCCCGCAGGCTGACCGTTTCCGACCGCTCTCGGCTCCAGCACCTGGAGGATGATCTCAAGTCCGTGGTCTTCGGCCAGGACGAGGCGGTGCGGGCGCTGGCCAAGTCCATCAAGCGCTCCCGGGCGGGCATGCGTCAGGTGGGCCGCCCGGTGGGCAGCTTCCTGCTCACCGGTCCCACAGGCGTGGGCAAGACCGAGCTGGCCCGCCAACTGGCCAAGGTGCTCGGCATCAGCTTCCTGCGCTTCGACATGAGCGAATACATGGAAAAGCACGCCGTGGCCCGGCTCATCGGCGCGCCTCCGGGCTATGTCGGTTTCGACCAGGGCGGCCTGCTCACCGAGGGCGTGCGCAAGAAGCCGCACTGCGTGGTGCTTTTCGACGAGATCGAGAAGGCGCACCCGGATGTCTTCAACATCCTGCTCCAGGTCATGGACTACGCCACCCTGACCGACAACAACGGGCGCAAGGCGGATTTTCGCCACGTCATCCTGCTCATGACCTCCAACGCGGGGGCGCGCGAACTCTCCAAGGGGGCCATCGGCTTCCAGCGCGACAAGGATTCCGACCGCAAGGGCGGGGCCCTGAAGGCCCTTGAAAAGCTTTTCAGTCCAGAGTTCCGCAACCGGCTCGATTCCATCGTGGCCTTCAAGTCCCTGGAGCAGCCGGTCATGGAGATGATCGTGGACAAGTTCCTCAAGGAACTCAACGACCAGTTGCAGGACAGGCGGGTAGTGGTCACCCTGACTCCCGAGGTCCGCGCCCGGCTGGCCGAGATGGGCCACGACCCGGACATGGGCGCACGGCCCATGGGCCGCGTCATCCAGACCGAGATCAAGGACGTCATTGCCGACGAACTGCTCTTTGGCGAATTGTCCAAGGGCGGGGTTGTCACCGTGTCCCTGGTCGGTAAGGCTGGCAAGGGGGGCAAGGCGGGGAAGGGCGGCAAGCCCGTTTCCGGCGCAGGCCGCGATAGCTCGGGCGAGTTTGTCTTCACCTACGAGCCCGTCGGGGGCAGGCAGTAGCGCGGCGACACGAAATCACCACTGCGGGGCGGCGCGAGCCGCCCCCTGTGTTTGAGGCGCCATGACCATTTACAGGCTTTTCGAGGAACCCATCTTTCCCAACCCGGAGGAGGCCGAGCCCGACGGCCTGCTGGCCGTGGGCGGCGACCTCAGCCCCCAACGGCTGCTGGCCGCCTATGCGGCCGGCATATTCCCCTGGTACGGCGAGGATTCGCCCATCCTCTGGTGGTCCACCGATCCCCGGCTGGTGCTGCGGCCAAAGGGGCTGCATCTCTCGCGCAGTCTGCGTCGGGTGCTTGATCGCGGCACCTTCACCTTTACCATGGACACCGCCTTCGGGGCGGTCATCCGCGCCTGCGGCCAGGTGCCCAGGCCCGGGCAGCAGGGCACCTGGCTCGTGCCCGAAATGGTGGATGCCTACATGGCGCTGCACGATCTCGGCTACGCCCACAGCGTTGAGGCGTGGCGCGATGGCAAGCTGGTCGGCGGGTTGTACGGGGTATCTCTTGGTTCGGCGTTCTTCGGCGAGTCCATGTTCCATGCGGTGCCAGATGCCTCCAAGGCGGCCTTTGCCGTGCTCGCGCGCCAACTGGCCCGATGGGATTTCAGCCTCATCGACTGCCAGCAGACCACGGCGCACATGCTCCGCTTCGGGGCCGAGGAGATGTTGCGCTTCCGCTTCCTGGTCCTGCTGCGCGAGGCCATGTCGCACCCCACGCGCTTTGGCCACTGGGTGCTGGACGACGACAGGTGATGCTGCCGCGCGTCCTGTCTATTCTCCCACGATGGGCGGGTGCAGGCTCAGGTCGAAGTACCCCCGAAGCGGGAGATCGAGCCGGTAGCTCGGAATTTTTTCAAAATCAATGAATCCCACGCTCTTGCCCGGCTGGGCCTCGGACAGGCCGCACAGCCCGGCCGGGACGGGGAAGCACAGCGGCATGGACCGGATGGCCGTGAGTCTTGTGGAATACTGCGCCTTCAGATAGTCTACGACGCGGTCGCGCTCGGCGTCGGTAAACGCCTCCATGACCAGCCGTCTGGCCGCCTCGCCATGTCCGGGAACCGGGCCGTCGATCAGATCGCTCCAGGGCAGCGACGCCTCGTCCGCCTCGCTCCAGCGGCCCCGGAAGAGATGCACCTCCACGTTCCGGCGTCCCTTGAAGCTCTTGACCACCATGGACAGGGTATGGGCATGGGCCACGGGCGGCGGCGATTGCGGGGGAATGATGTCGATATCCATGGAACTGCTCCGGTCGTGTGATTACGGGGTATGTTCCAGCACTACGTCTTTTGACGGTTTTTCTCAAGCACAGGGTGCGGGAAGCGAATGCCATCATTCAGGCTCGTCAGCGAATTCACTCCCAAGGGGGACCAGCCCGGGGCCATCGACCAGCTCGTGGCGGGCCTTCGGGCAGGGGTGCGCGATCAGGTGCTGCTCGGGGCCACGGGCACGGGCAAGACCTTCACCATGGCCAACGTGGTGGCCACCCTTGACCGGCCCGCCCTGGTCCTGGCCCCCAACAAGACCCTGGCCGCCCAGCTCTACACCGAGTTCCGGGGGCTGTTCCCGGAAAACGCAGTGGAGTATTTCGTCAGCTATTACGATTACTACCAGCCGGAAGCCTACCTGCCGCACTCGGATGTCTACATCGAGAAGGATTCGTCCATCAACGACGACATCGACAAGCTGCGCCACGCCGCCACCCATGCCCTGCTGACCCGGCGCGACGTGCTCATCGTGGCCTCGGTCTCCTGCATCTACGGCCTGGGCTCGCCGGATTTCTACGCCAAGATGGTCATCCCGGTGGAGGAGGGGCAGGCCATGACCATGGAATCGCTCCTTTCGCGGCTGGTGGAGATCCACTACGAGCGCAACGACTACGACTTTCATCGCGGCACCTTCCGGGTGCGCGGCGACGTGGTGGAGATCATCCCGGCCTACAGCCGCGAGAAGGCCCTGCGCATCGAGTTCTTCGGCGACGAGATCGACTCCCTGTCCGAGACCGATCCCCTCACCGGCGAGGTGCGCGACAGGCTGCGCAAGACGGTCATCTATCCGGGCAGCCACTTTGTCTCGGACCGCGACAACCTGGACCGGGCCGTGGGCGACATCCGCGACGAGCTGCAACAGCGGCTGGCCGAGTTCAAGAGCGCCAACCGGCTGGTGGAGGCCCAGCGCCTGGAGCAGCGGACCATGTACGACCTCGAAATCATCGAGGAGCTTGGCTACTGCAACGGCATCGAAAACTACTCGCGCCATCTGGACGGGCGCAGCAAGGACCAGCCACCCGCCACACTGCTCGACTATTTTCCCGAGGATTTCATCCTCTTCGTGGACGAATCGCACATCGCCCTGCCCCAGGTGGGCGGCATGTTCAAGGGCGACCGCTCGCGCAAGACCACGCTGGTGGATTTCGGCTTCCGCCTGCCCTCGGCCCTGGACAACCGGCCCCTTGACTACGACGAGTTCCAGTCGCGCATCCGGCAGGCGGTCTATGTTTCGGCCACGCCCGGCCACCTGGAACTCGATCTCGCCCAGGGCGTGGTGGTGGAGCAGATCATCCGGCCCACCGGCCTGCTCGACCCGCTGGTGGAGGTCCGGCCCGTGCCGGGACAGATCGACGATCTGCTGGGCGAGTGCAGGAAGCGGCAGGCGCGCGACGAGCGCGTGCTGGTCACCACCCTGACCAAGCGCATGGCCGAGGACCTCAACGAATACCTCAATTCCATGGGCGTGGCCTCGCGCTACCTGCACTCGGACATCGACACCCTGGAGCGCATGGCCATCATCCAGGCCCTGCGCGCGGGCGAGTTCTTCGTGCTGGTGGGCATCAACCTGCTGCGCGAGGGGCTGGACATCCCCGAGGTTTCCCTGGTGGCCATTCTGGACGCGGACAAGGAGGGGTTCCTGCGCTCGGCCCGCTCCCTCATCCAGACCTTTGGCCGGGCCGCGCGCAATGTGGACGGCCGGGTTGTCCTGTATGCCGATGCGGTTACCGGCTCCATGGCCTCGGCCATGGACGAGACAGCCCGGCGGCGCGAGCGGCAGCAGGCGCACAACGAGGCCCACGGGATCACGCCGACCACCATCCGCAAGAACCTGGGCAACCTCTTTGCCGACGCGGGCGAGGCCAGGGCGCGTGACCACAAGCTCCCGGCCATCGAGGGCGTGCCGCCCGGAGCCTCGATCAAGGAACTGAACACCCTGGTCAAGCAACTGGAGCGGCAGATGCGCGAGGCGGCCAGAGAGCTTGAGTTCGAGCGGGCGGCCGAGCTGCGCGACCGGGTGGCCGTGCTGCGCGAACGCATTCTTGAACTGGGGTAGGGGATGCATTGTGTTTGATTGTTTAATTTTTTAAGGCAAAGAGAATCATGGCTTCTTCCGAAATCATCCAGCGCGCTGCCTGGCTGCGCGAGCGTATCGAGCACCACAATCACCGTTACTATGTCCTCGACGACCCGGAAATCTCCGACGCCGAGTACGACGAGTTGTTCCGGGAGCTGACAGCCCTTGAAGCCGCGCATCCCGAACTGGACGACCCCAATTCGCCCACCCGGCGGGTGGGCGGCGCGCCTGCGGCCGGGTTCGCGCCCTATGAGCATGCCATGCGCATGTACAGCCTGGACAATGCCATGGTCCTTGACGACTGGTTCGCCTTTGCCGAGCGGGTGTCCAAGGGGCTCGGGCGTGCCGGGGTGGCCTACTGGGCTGATCCCAAGATGGACGGTCTGGCCGTGGAGGTCATCTACGAGGCAGGGCGGTTCGTGCGCGCGGCCACGCGCGGCGACGGCCACATCGGCGAGGACGTGACCCACTCGGTGCGCACGGTCATGAACCTGCCGCTGACCCTGCTCGGGTCGGACGTGCCCGACCTGCTCGACGTGCGCGGCGAGGTGGTCATGTCCAACGCGGATTTCGCGGCCCTGAACGAGCGCCGCCGCGAGGCCGGGGAGCCGCCCTTTGCCAATCCCAGAAACGGCGCGGCCGGGGCCGTGCGCCAGCTCGATCCCAAGGTGGCCGCTTCCCGCCCGCTGCGTTTCCTGGCCTATGGCGTGGGGCGCGTGCAGTGGGGGTCGCCGCTCTTTGCCTGGACCAGCCAGCACGAGATCATGGCCGGGCTGGCCCGGCTCGGGTTCGCCATCCCGCCCGAGGCCCGGCTGTGCGCCTCGGCAGACGAGGTGGCCGCGTATTTCACGAGCCTCATGGAGCGCCGGGCCGGGATGCCCTTCGAGATCGACGGGGTGGTGGCCAAGGTGGACAGCTTGGAGATGCAGCGCGCCCTGGGCTTCACCTCGCGCGCGCCGCGCTGGGCCCTGGCCCTCAAGTTTCCGGCCCTTCAGGCCCGCACCGTGCTGCGCGACATCCGCATCCAGGTGGGCCGTACCGGCGTGCTCACCCCGGTGGCCGAGCTTGAGCCGGTGCCCCTGGCGGGTGTTGTGGTGGCCAACGCCACCCTGCACAACAAGGGATACATCGCCGAGCGCGATTTCCGCATCGGGGATACGGTGCTCATCCAGCGGGCGGGCGATGTCATCCCCCAGGTGCTTTCCGTGGATCTTGATCAGCGGCCCGAGGGGGCCGATCCGTATGCCTTTCCCGACGAATGTCCGGTCTGCGGGGGCGAGGCCAGGGAGGATGGCGAGGCCGTGCGCTGCACCAACCCCACCTGTCCGGCCAAGACCGTGCAGCGCATCATCCATTTCGTGTCCAAGGCCGGGCTCGACATGGAGGGCGTGGGCCGTACCTGGGTGCGGCGGCTGGCCGAGGATGGCGTGCTGCAAAGTCCGGCCGATCTTTTTACCCTCGATAAGACCGTGCTGCTCCGGTACAAACGTATGGGTGATCGCTTGGCAGCCAAGTTTATCGAGGCCGTGGAGCGGGCGCGGACCTCGGCCCCGCTGTGGCGGCTCATCGCGGGCCTGGGTATCCACAATGTGGGCGAGCAGACGGCCCGGACCCTGGCCGCCAGATACCGCGATCTCGCCGCCCTGGCCCTGGCCGATCGCGAGGAACTCCAATCCCTTGACGCTGTTGGTCCGGTGATTGCTGAGAGCATACATCGCTTCTTTCACAGCCCAGAGGGAGTCGAGTTGCTGCGTCGCTTCCGCGAGGCCGGATTCTGGCCCCAGAGGGCGGAGACAGTGGCTGGCGAGACCGGTGCAGCGGAAAACGCACCGCTGGCGGGCAAAGTGTTCTGTTTTACTGGTGTGTTGTCCTCAATGACCCGCGACGAGGCCCGGCGGCTGGCCGAGGAGCAGGGCGGCATCACGGTCAACGCCATCTCGAAGAAGGTGGACTATGTGGTGGCGGGCGACAACGCGGGCTCCAAGATCGCCAAGGCCGAAAAACTGGGGCTCACGGTCATTGACTTTGACGGGTTCATGGCATTACTCGGGGAACGCGACTGATTTTTCAACATGATACAAGCAAGGAGAGGCGCAATGGCTACCAATGTCGTCATTTTGGGCGCAAAGGGTCGCATGGGCGACACCCTGGTCAATATGGCCCTGGCGGATGAGGAACTCAACCTCGTGGGCGCGTGCGAGCGCGAGGGCAATGCGGGCGGCATCGACCATGTCGGGTGCATCGCCTCGGATTGTCTCGAAGAGCTGCTGCCCCAGGTGCCGGGCGCGGTGGTGGTGGATTTCACGACCCCGGCCTCGTCCGTGGCCATGGCCGGGATAGCGGCCCGGTTCGGCAACCCGGTGGTCATAGGCACCACTGGCCTGGACAAGGCCCAGCAGGCCGAGCTGGCGACCATCGCCAGGGACGTGCCCCTGTTCTGGGCGCCCAACATGTCTGTTGGCGTCAATGTCCTGCTCAAGGTGCTGCCCGCCCTGGTCCGGCTGCTCGGCCCGGACTACGACATGGAGATGGTGGAGACCCATCACAAGATGAAGAAGGATTCGCCAAGCGGCACGGCCCTCAAGCTGGCCCAGTGCTTGGCCGAGGCGCGCGGCTGGGACTACGACGAGGTCAAGCGCCACTGCCGCGACGGCATCATCGGCGAGCGGCCCCACAATGAGATCGGCGTGCAGACCCTGCGCGGCGGCGACGTGTTCGGCGACCACACCATGTATTTCTTCGGCCCCGGCGAGCGCATCGAGATCACCCACCGCGCCCACTCCCGCGACACCTTTGCCACCGGCGCCCTGCGAGCCGCCAAATGGCTGGCCGGGCAAAAGCCCGGCAGACTCTACACCATGGCCGACATCTTGTAGCCGGTCGGGATTTTTGGGAATTGAATGGGAGTCTTCGGAAGGAGGCTCCTTTTTTCTTTTGCAGTTTCAGGCCGATATGGAGATGGTGAACCGCCAACAGGCGGGAGCGCAGGAGCGGGAGAGGTCGAAGGGCTTGTGCGGCTGTGGCTGATTCTATATGCTTTTTTGCAAATCGGATAATCCGGAGAAGCTGATGGCCTGCTGCAAATGTGAAGAGCACGGATGGAATGACCCGCAACCGGTTGTCTATACTGACCCGGAGGATGGCAACGTATATTGCCTGTTCCATGCCCCGGCAGAGCACAAGGGCATGTCCGTTGATGCATTCAACGGACATGTGTCGGAACGAATTCAGGCCGTCATTGATCTAGAAAACGAAAAGGCTTCGTGCGACCTGAGCGGAACCATTTTCCCTGGAGATATTTGTTTTGAATCAGGTAGTGCATTACCTAATATTTCCTTCGAGAAAGCCCGCTTCAAGAGGGGCGCAGTTTTTGACAAAGCCTGCTTCGGGCGGTTCGCATTTTTCATCGAAGCCAGATTTGGAGGGGGAGCTGTTTTCCACAAAGCCAGCTTTGGGGAGTTCGCATTTTTGAACGAAGCTAGATTCGAGGGGGAAGCAGTTTTCATCGAAACCAGCTTCAGGGGGGACGCATATTTCGGCAAAGCCCGCTTTGGGGGGGGCGCATTTTTCCGCGAAGCTCGTTTCGGGAGGGCTGTATCTTTCATCGAAGCTAGATTCGGTGGGAATGCAGATTTTTCATCAGCACAATTCAATGGTCCGATCCGTTTTGACTCAATCAAAACAAATGATGCCATTCTCAAATTCGCCTATAGCACTGTACCCCCTTCAGCCATTATCTTCGAAAACTGCGATCCCACCTGCCTTGATCTTGTTGATCAGCGCGATCTCACGCACATCCATTTCATCAACTCTTCGTGGGAGAAGAACGGGCGCATCAAGGCGCGTACTGAAGCTGATCCCGGAAGGCTGCAATCAACCCGCGATTTTTACCAGCGGATGAAGGCCAAGTACAAGGCCGAGAACAACGAGTACGAGGCCTCCAAGTGGCATGTTGCGGAGAAAGAGGCGCAGTTGAAGCTTCTAGGCGAGGCGACAAAGCCTATACGGCAGACATTGATGGAGGTCGGGCAGGGGGCTGCGGTAAAAGACGCCTGGAAGGCTTGCCGGTTGGAGCGAAATTGCCTTTCGGTGAAGACGTTCTTTGCGGCGCTTGTTATGTGGTTGTCGCCATTTTTCAACGCTGCTGCCGAGAGGCTGACTTTTCGGGCTCTGTGGCTCTACAAGTATTCTAGTGGGTATGGCGAGAAACCATTTCATGCGCTTTTCTGGCTTGCCGTTCTGGTATTGTTGCCCGCGCTGCCAGTCCTCTTCCCTGGCAGCATGCTGTATTATCTGCCGCTCATGCGGGAGCATCCCGGCAGCGATGTCTGGGTGGTCACCCGCCTCTTGATGGTCCTTTGGCAGATTTTCATCACCGTCCAGGCGGCCTTGTTTGCCTTTGCGCTGCGGAACCGCTTCAGACGGTAATTCTGATCAAGCCGCTGGTCAGGGCGAAATCAGGAGCCAACCAACCGACCCCTCACAATATCGGCGATAACAACCGGGCGAACTTGACGGCGGTCTGGTAGGGTACGCTCTTGCGGGCGTATTCGTCGGTGCCTGTTTCCACGCAGCCCTTGAAGTCGGTGAGGAACATCTGCTCCACCTGGGCGCAGAAGGCGCGGTCTTCCACCATTATGGTCATCTCGAAGTTGAGGCGGAACGAGCGGTTGTCGAGGTTGGCCGTGCCCACGGCGGCAAGCTCGTCGTCCACCAGAAAGACCTTTTCGTGCAGAAAACCCTTGGTGTAGCGGTAGACGCGGATGCCGGGCACGCTGCTTAAGTCGTGCAGGCTGGAGTATCCGGCCAGGTAGACCAGCAGGTGGTCCGCCTTTCTGGGCAGCATGATGCGCACGTCCACCCCGCGCATGGCGGCCAGTTGCAGGGCCTTGGTCACTGCGCTGTCCGGCACGTAGTAGGGGCTGGCGATCCAGAAGCGTTTCTTGGAGGCGTTGATGGCCCGGATGAACATGAGGGAGCAGGATTCCAGGTCATCGGCCGGGCCGGTGGCCAGGGTCAGCACCTCGGCCTTGCCCTTGGTCTTTGGCATGGACAGGTCCAGGTCGTAGAGTTCGCGCGTGGCCCAGTACCAATCCTTGGTGAAGCTTAAGCGCACCCCGAGCACGGCCGGGCCGGTGATGCGCAGGTGGGTGTCGCGCCAGGGGCCAGTTTTTTTTGACAGGCCGAGGTATTCGTCGCCGACGTTGAGGCCGCCCACGAAGGCGGTGTGGCCGTCCACGATGACAATCTTGCGATGGTTGCGGAAGTTGAGCTGGAAGCGGTTGCCGCGCCCCTTGGTGGTGTTGAAGGGCTGGACCTCGATGCCCGCCTCGATCATGGAGCGCCAGAACAGGGCGGGCGTGTCGTTGCAGCCGATTTCGTCGTAGAGGAATTTGATCTGCACGCCCTGAGCTGCCTTCCTGAGCAGCAGATCGCGCAGTCTGGCCCCCAGGCCATCGGCACGGACGATGAAGAACTGGATGAGGATGTATCGCTCGGCTGCCTCGATGGAGCGGAATATGGACTCGAAGGTAGCCTCGCCGTCCACCAGCAGCTCCAGTTCATTGCCGGCCATAAAGGGGATGCCCGCCATGGTCTCGAAGGAGCAGCGCGGCGCGTCTGGCCTGTGCCGGGCAGAGAGCGCCCGGACCCGGGGCAGGTCATGCCGGTTCCTGACCATTTCCCGGAACTGCTTCTCTCCCGTGCGCATGGCCTCCACATAGCCGTTGAATTTTCTGCGGCCGAAAACCCAGTACAACGGCAGCGAGATCAGCGGGAAGGTGACCAGGGAGATGGCCCAGGCGACAGACCCCTGCGGGGTGCGCGTGTCGCGCACGGCCATCACGGCCGTGTAGATGGCCACGATCTGGACGCAGGTGTAGACAATGCTGATCAGGCCGACCATGAAATGAATGTCTGTGGACTCCATGAGCTTGCGGTATCAGGTTTTTCCATGAAGTGGAATCTCCATGCTTGCTTCGGGCATGGATTTATGATCAGCGTGTGCCTTGCGAGGAGGGCACACGATGCGCGAGTTGGCTCCTGACGAGCATCCCTTTGTCACGGCCCCGGACAGGACGCTCATGCGGCTGGCCGTGCCCGTGCTCTTTTCCCTGGTGGCCGAGCCGCTGACAGGGCTGGCCGATACGGCCTTCGTGGCCCGGCTGCCCGGCTCCGAGCCGGTGGCCGCCCTGGGCATCGGCACCGTGGCCTTCTCGTCCATATTCTGGGCCTTCGCCTTCCTCGGCATCGGCACCCAGACCGAGGTGGCCCAGGCCCTCGGGCGCGGTGATCGCGGTCACGCGGTCAAGGTGGCCTCACTGGCTGCCTTCATGGCCGCGGCCATCGGCATCGTTCTGGCGCTGTGCTCCATGCCGTTTCTCGATGTCTTTGCCGGGCTGCTCGGAGCCACGGGCGACGTGGTGGGATATTCGCACGAGTACATGTTCCACCGCCTGCTGGGCGCGCCCGCCGTGCTGGTCTGCCTGACCTGTTTCGGGGCGCTGCGCGGGGTGCAGGACATGCGCACGCCGCTGCTGGTGGCCGTGGGCATCAACGTGCTCAATGTGCTGCTCGACTGGCTGCTGGTCTTTGGCGCGGGTCCGGTGCCGTCCATGGGCGTGGCCGGGGCGGCCATTGCCAGCACCATCAGCCAGTATGTCGGAGCCTTCTGGGTGTTGGCCGCCGTTTCGACCCGGCTGGGCCTGACGCGCCGGGTGCGCGGTGCCGGGGCGGCCAAGCTGGTGCGCATCGGCGGCGACCTCTTCGTGCGCACCGGGGTGCTGCTGGTCTTCCTGGCCCTGTGCACCCGGGTGGCCAACAAGGCCGGGGCCGACGAGGGCGCGGCCTATCAGGCCATCCGCCAGACTTTCATCTTCACGGCCATGTTCCTCGACGCCTTTGCCATCACCGGCCAGAGCCTCGTGGGCTACTTTCTCGGCTCGGGCGATATGGGGCAGGCGCGGCGGGTGGCCGGGCGGGTCTGTCTGTGGAGCCTGGGCACCGGGGCGGTGCTCGGCTGCGCCATGCTCGCGGGCACGTCGGGCGTGGCCTGGCTGCTGGTGCCGCCCACGGCCATGGCCGTGTTCGGCCCGGCCTGGGTGGTGGTCGCCCTGATGCAGCCCGTGGGCGCGCTCTCTTTCGCCACGGACGGCATCCACTGGGGGACTGGGGATTTCCGCTATCTGAGGAACGCCATGGTGGCGGCCTCGGTGGTCTGCGGGGGCATGGTCTGGGCCCTGGAGCTGGTGCAACCGGCCCAGGTGCTGGTGGTCATCTGGTGGATCACGGTGCTGTGGACGGTCATGCGCGCCGGGTTCGGCCTGGTGCGCATCTGGCCCGGCGTGGGGCGCGCGCCGCTGGGGCGCGCCGTGCCGGGGTCGGATCTGCGCCACTGATGGATTGTCGTCAAAATAACACATTTAAATTCTTGCAATTATTTCATCGCGGACGTAGGCATTGGCGCAAGGATACACTCGCCAATGCAAATTCCCATAGATCCGGTGCGTCTTGCCCCCTTCACGGCCTTGCTGTTCAAGGCGTGGATTCGCTCCATGCGCTTCACGGTCAGCCCTAATCTCGAAGAGATACTCGCCCTGAACAGGGGGGGCCAGCGGCTGGTCATCGCCCTGTGGCATGACGAACTGTTCTCCATCGCCGGGTACGGCTGCGTGAACATCTCCGGGCTGTTGGGCGTGGTCAGCCAAAGCACGGATGGACAGTTCGTGGCCGGGGTCATGGAGAGCCTGGGTCAGACCACGGTGCGCGGCTCAAGCTCCAGGGGCGGCATGCGCGCGCTGCTTCAGGCCAAGCACGTCATGCGAAGGGAGAATCTGAAGGCGGTCTTTGCCGTGGACGGCCCCTGCGGGCCGCGCCACGAGCCCAAGGACGGCGCGGTCTTCCTGGCCCGGCACGCCGGGGCCATGATCGTGCCCATCCGCGCCTTCCCGGCCCGGTCCAAGGTCTTTGCCAACGCCTGGGACAGATTTCAGCTGCCGTATCCCTTGACGCGCTGCCGGATGGTGGTCGGCGAACCCTATGCCGTGACCCCCGGCAAGCTGGACGCGGACGCCCTGACCATGGAGCGCGCCCGGCTGAAGGAAAAACTCGATGCTCTGACCTGATTTGTCACTCCGAGAATGATACGGGGTCTGCCGGATGATTTTCGGCAGACCCTTTTTTCGTCAGGGGAGGCGGGGTCAGTGTTCGGCCAGATAGTTGAACATGAAGGCGTAGGCGCTGCGGATCTCCCGCTCAAGCTCGTCCAGGTGCGCTCTGGCACTGTCCATGTCGTCGGCTTTCGAGGCTTTTTCTATCATCAGGCAACAGTCTCGCACACGCTCCACGCCCATGGTGGCCGCGCCGCCCTTGAGGGCGTGGGCCAGATGGCGCAGTCGCTCGGTGTCGCCCGCTTCGATGGCGTCCCTGATCTCGGCCACTCGCTTGGGCTCCTGGGCGATGAAGACCGTGAACATGCGCTTGAGAAAGCCGGTCTTGCCGGACATGGATTTGAGGAAACCGGCACTGACAACCTCGACAGACCCCGGAAGGGCGGAAGTGGCCAGAGCGGTGTGCCCCATTGCGGCGGCCTGCTCCTGTCCGGCGGTTTGTGTCGAGGTCTTGTTCATTGGTACTACCCCTTGACGCACACCAGGGGGAGTGTCCTGGCCACTGGCGCGGCCAGTCCAGCCCCGGCGGCACTGGATGTTACTGCATCAATATCCTTGTACGCCGCCGGTGCCTCTTCGGCAAGACCCCGGCTCGACTTTGTGCGGACAAAGACGCCCTGGTGGCGCAGCGTCTCCATCAGATCGGGGCCGACAAAGCGGCGGCGGGCCTCGGTGCGGCTCAAGGCCCGGCCTGCGCCGTGGCAGGCCGAGGCAAAGCTCTTGGCCTCGCCCTCGGCGGTTCCGGCCAGGATATAGGAGGCCGTGCCCATGGACCCGCCCACCAGTACGGGCTGGCCCGCCTCGCGCAGGGCGGCGGGCAGGTCCGGGTGGCCGGGGCCGAGAGCCCGGGTGGCTCCCTTGCGATGGACGAACAGGGTCTTGTCCCTGCCGTCCACCGTGTGGCGCTCGGCCCGGCAGGTGTTGTGGGACACATCAAAGAGCAGGTCGAGGCGCGCGGCGGGGAAGAGATCGGCAAAGACCTGGCGCACGAGGTGGGTGATGACCTGCCGGTTGGCCAGGGCGCAGTTGATGCCCGCGCGCATGGCCCCGAGGTAGCGGCGGCCCGGCTCCGAGTCGAGGGGGGCGCAGACCAGCTCGCGGTCCGCCACCGGAAGATACGGATTGGGCCCGGCCCCCTTGCCCTTGCGCCGGATCTTGCCCGAGGGGGCCAGCTCGTCGATGAAGTCCTGGCCGATCTGGTGGCCCAGGCCGCGCGAGCCGCAGTGGATGGAGACCACGGCGTCCCCCTCCTTCAGGCCAAAGGCCGCTCCCCTGGCCGGATCAAGCACCTTCTCGACCCATTGCACTTCAAGATAGTGGTTGCCGGAGCCCAGCGTGCCCAACTGGTCGCGCATGCGCCTGCGGGCGTGGGGCGAGACGTGGCCGGGCATGGCCCCGGGCATGCGGCCGGTGTCCTCGATGCGTGCGAGATCCGCAGGCAGGCCGTAGCCCTGGCCCACGGCCCAGGCCGCGCCGCCTTCGAGCATGGCCGCGAGGCCATCGCCTTCGAGGATGATCGTGCCGCCTTGGCCCACCCCGGAGGGCACGGCGTGGAAGAGGGCGTCGGCCAGCTCCTCGCGCCGGGCCAGGATGTCGTCACGGGTCAGCCCGGTGAGCAGGGTGCGCACCCCGCAGGCGATGTCAAAGCCCACACCCCCCATGGAGACCACGCCATCCCGGGCCGGATCAAAGGCGGCCACCCCGCCGATGGGGAAGCCGTAGCCCGAATGGGCGTCGGGCATGGCCATGGCCGCATGCACGATGCCCGGTAGGCAGGCCACGTTGCGCAGCTGGGTCAGGGTCTTGTCGTCCATGGCCTGCACCAGTTCAAGGCTGCCGAAGGCGATGGCCGGGACGCGCATGTCGCCGGTCATGGGCAGGTGCCACTGGTATTCATCGTGCCGGATCAGGCCGTGGGGGGGCATGGAGTCCTCGTTTTTTGGATGAGAAACGATCATAGTCCGGCCGGAAGGCCAGGTAAAGCGTCGAGCGGAAAAGATTTATCCGGTTTGGGCGAACCTCCCCGTGCTTCGACAAAGCGTTCTTGCCGACTTATCCAGATATTCCGCAATTTCAGGCCGATTCGGCATGATCGGGGTTGGTTGGTAAATGGGCCGACGAATGTGTCGGCCCATTGCATTACTTGCCGCCGAGTTTTCTGTTTTTCTTGATGGATCTGACCAGAGTCGCAACTCCCTTCCAGCGCTCTTTTTCTATGCGCTCGGGGTTCTTGATCTGGCGCTGTGCCGCGTACTCAAGCTCGCGCTTCATTTTTCTCCAACTGGCGAACCGTTCCGGCTTCAGTTCTCCCGAGTCCACTGCGGACAAGACCCGGCATCCTGGCTCATGAGCATGGGAGCAGTCCGAAAAGCGGCAGTCCTTGGCCAATAGCTCTATATCCGGAAAGGCCGCGTCCACGCCGCCCTGATCATCCAGAAAGGCGACTTCGCGGATGCCGGGGTTGTCGATAATCATGCCGCCCTGGGGCATGAAGACCATATCCCTGGAGGTTGTTGTGTGTATGCCCTTGCCGTCGCTTTGGCTCACTGCTCCGGCCAGCCGCACCTCTTTGCCTGCGAGCCGGTTGACCAGGGTGGATTTGCCCGCGCCTGAGGAGCCAATAAGGGCTATGGTGTTGCCGGGAGCAATGTAGGGCTCCAGCTCTGCCAGCCCGGTCTGGTCGGCCGCCGAGATTAGGTGGATCGGCACGTCGAAGGCCATGGCCTCGATTTCGACCCCGCAGTCGGCGGGCGCTGGGTGGAGGTCGGCCTTGGTCAGAACGATGGCTGGCCTGAGTCCGCAATTGTAGATCAGGGTCAGATAACGCTCTATTCGAGCCGGGTTGAAATCCTGGTCCAGACCGCAGACGATCAGCACCGTGTCCAGGTTGGCAGCCATCACCTGCTCACGCCTGGCCGCTCCGTCATTTTTGCCGCGAGCCCCTGCCGCACCGCGTGCGAGGGCGTTCCTGCGAGGCAACACGTCGCACAGGACCGAACCGTTAAGCACAACCCAGTCTCCGGCGGCGGGATACAGTCCTTGCCGATGGGCCAGTGCGCCCGACGCATTCACGAGTGTCTCTCCCTTGCCTTGGCTGACAAGAAAGCCTCCCCTCCTGACGCTGGTGACTCGCGCAATGTCCTCAAGGCCGTAGCCCAGGGCTTCCAGTTGATTATGAAAGAAGGAACTCCAACCGAGCCGGGTAAGAGGATGAGAATCGTCTCGCATTGTTGCTTTGTTCATAGTTTTCAGCTCGTATCTCATTATTGGCATTAGCAAGAATAGAGTTTGCCATGCGCTTGACGCAGCATGACACTCCAGGGGCAATTGCATTGAGAGATGAGAGGGGGCCCCGGACAAAGGGCGAAACAGAAGACCAGGGCCGAAACGCGGGGCTCGGGCAGACAATGGACCGGCCAAAACGAATCGTCACGGCCGGATGGTGGCATGATGTTGCAGTCGCCTAGCTGTCGGCTTTTTTGTCCGAGGCCGTTGGCGCACTATCCAACAATGAGCGAAGTAAAAAAACCTCCTGAGTGGGCAAGTTGAACGTGTATCGTTCGAAGTTGCTACTTCTGCGGCGAAACCATGTCAACTGCCCAGCCTCAGGGCGCAGACATACGGTCATGGCTTCAGATCGAACCAAACCATGGGTGATGCCAGGCGAACGATCAAAAAAGAGGGGAGCCCGAAGGCTCCCCCCTGGACGTGTCGTGTGGCGGTCTACAGGGTGTAGAGCTTGTCGCCGCTGATGACGTTGATGCCGTTCTTTTGCAGCAGTTCGATGCCCTGGTCCGTGCGGTCGAAGCGGAAGATGAGCACGGCCCGGTCGCCGCTCTGGGTGACGAAGGCGTACATGTATTCCACGTTGATGCCTTCCTCCTGGAGCATGCTCAGGATGGCGTGCAGTCCGCCCGGCTTGTCGGTGATCTCCACGGCCACCACCGAGGTGCGGCCCACGGTGAAGCCGTTTTCCTTGAGCGTGGCCTTGGCGGTCTCGAAGTCCGAGACGATGAGGCGCAGGATGCCGAAGTCCGAGGTGTCGGCCAGGGACAGGGCGCGGATGTTGACGCCCGCCTCGCTCAGCAGGCGGGTGACCTCGGCCAGCCGGCCGGCGCGGTTTTCGAGAAATATGGAGAGTTGATCGACTTTCATGGTGGTATCCTCGCTATTTGGCACAGGTTAGCCTTCGTTTCTCTTGTCGATGATGCGCTTGGCCTTGCCCTCGGAGCGGGCGATGGTCTTGGGCTCGACGAGCTTGACCTTGGCCGTCACGCCGAGGAACTCCTTGATGTTCTTGGTTACCTTTGATTCCACCCGTTGTAAATTCTTAATCTCGTCCGAGAACATGGATTCGTTGACCTCCACCTGGACCTCAAGGGTGTCCATGTTGCCATGGCGCTCGATGATGAGCTGGTAGTGGGGGGTCAACCCCTCGGTCTCGATGAGGATGGACTCGATCTGGGACGGGAACACGTTGACGCCCCGGATGATCAGCATGTCGTCGCTGCGGCCGGTGACGCGGCGCATGCGGGTCGTGGTCCGGCCACACCGGCAGGGGGTGGTGTTCAGGGTGGTCAGGTCGCGGGTGCGGTAGCGGAGCAGCGGGATGCCCTCCTTGGTCAGGGTGGTGAAGACCAGCTCGCCCTCCTGGCCCGGGGCGAGCACCTCGCCCGAGTCCGGGTCGATGGTCTCGGCCAGGAAGTGGTCCTCCTGGATGTGCAGCCCGTCCTGGGCGTCCTCGCACTCGATGGCCACGCCGGGGCCCATGACCTCGGACAGGCCGTAGATGTCGATGGCCTTGATGCCCAGCTTGGCCTCGATGTCGCGGCGCATCTCCTCGGTCCAGGGCTCGGCCCCGAAGATGCCGATGCGCAGGGGCAGCTTGCGGATGTCGATGCCCATCTCAGCGGCGCTTTCGGCCAGGAACAGGGCGTAGGAGGGGGTACAGCAGATGACGTCGGACTCGAAGTCCTTGAGCAGCATGACCTGCCTGCGGGTGGCTCCGCCCGAGACGGGCACCACGGCCGCACCCAGGGTCTCGCCGCCGAAGTGCGCGCCCAGGCCGCCGGTGAAAAGGCCGTAGCCGTAGGCGTTGTGGATCATGTCCTTGGGCGTGGCTCCGGCGGCCACGAAGGAGCGGGCCATGAGTTGGCCCCAGGTTTCGAGGTCGCGCTTGGTGTAGCCCACCACGGTGGCCTTGCCGGTGGTGCCGGAGGATGAGTGGATGCGCACGATCTGGTCGCGGCTGACCGCGAACATGCCAAAGGGATAGTGGTTGCGCAGGTCCTGCTTGTCGGTGAAGGGCAGCAGGCGGACATCCTCAAGGGTGCGGATGTCTGTGGGCTTGAGTCCCTTTTCGTCAAATTTTTTCTTGTAGAACGGTACGTTGACATAGACGCGCTCGCACAGCGCCTGAAGTCGCCTGAGCTGGAGCCGCTCCATGTCCTCTCGGGGCAGGGTTTCGTTTTTCACGTCGAAAATCATGCTGGGTCCTCCTTGGCCCTGATCGGCCGCAATGATCGAAATGGAAAACCACGGCCCCTCAAGTCCGTGGTCGCTATCGGCGAGGTGCGCCGCTCGTCTCCCCTGGCCTGTGGCGGGAAAACACAGGCGGGAAATGGCGCGGCCGCTGGGGAAATTTCATAGCCGGAACTCTGCCCCATGTGCCGTGTCGAGTCAAGCGGTTATGCGGTTTGCGGCGGTTGGTCAGCCTCGCGGCGGCCTGCATCCGGGTCGTTTGCGGGGTGGACTCGCGGTGCGCCTTGGGGCAAGGTTGTGTGCAGGGATGGCGTCAAGCCCTCGCGTCAGAGGCAGAGGAGGCGGGAATGAACTTCAAGGAATTGGTGGCCGGGAGCCGCACCCGGCGCGTCTTCGATGAGTCAAGGCCGGTGGGCGTGCAGACCCTGGCCGGGTTGGTCGATCTGGCCCGGCTGACACCCTCGGGCAGGAACCTGCAACCGCTGAAATACGTGGTGGTGGCGGACGAGGCACTGTGCGCCCGGATATTTCCACTGCTCGGCTGGGCCGGGTATTTCAAGGACTGGCCCGGTCCGGGCCCGGGCCAGCGGCCCACGGGCTACATCGTGGTCCTGCTCGACCGGGACATCGCCGACTCGCCCGGATGCGACCACGGCATCGCCGCCCAGACCATCATGCTCGGCGCGGCCGACATGGGCCTTGGCGGCTGCATCATCGGCACTGTCAACCGCGGCAAGCTGGCGGATATCCTCGGCCTTGCCGACAGTTTCGAGGTGCTGCTGGTCCTGGCCCTGGGTGTTCCGGCCGAGGAAGTGGTGGTGGAAACCCTTCCCCCGGACGGAAAAATCGAGTATTGGCGCGGCACGGACGGTAGACACCATGTGCCAAAGCGCAGTCTTGACGAACTGATCGTCGGCCGCCATCCCGGCGGCGCGTCGGGTTCGTGATAACCTCATGTACGTTGGATAAATGAAAAAAGAAAACAAATTCAGTTCAATGGAAGGTCTCGACAAAGCCAGGCTCCTGGCCGGATGGCTGGACGAGAAGCAGGGAGCGGACATCATCATCATGAACGTGGCCGGGCTCAGTTCGGTCACGGACGTGACCATCGTCGTGTCGGCCCGGGGCATGAAGCACGCCCAGGCCCTGGCCGACGCCGTGCTGGCCCGTGCCTCGGAGAACGCCATCGAGTTCCTGGGCATGGAGGGCTACCAGTCGGGCGAGTGGGTCCTCATGGACCTGAACGACGTGCTCATCCACATCTTCCAGAGCGAGTCGCGCGAGTTCTACAACATCGAGGGCATGTGGTCCGAGGCCCCCAGGGTCGCCACCAGCGCCTGACCGGAGAATACGATGGTCAAGCCCAAGAAGACCCTGCTGCTTATCCTCGATGGATGGGGCATCGCTCCGGACGCAGAGGGCAATTGCGTCGCCCGCGCAGCCACCCCCCATCTGGACCGGCTGCTGGCCGACCATCCGTCCACCCGGCTGACCTGCTCGGGCCGCGCCGTGGGATTGCCCGACGGGTTCATGGGCAATTCCGAGGTGGGGCACATGAACATCGGCGGCGGGCGCGTCATCTATCAGGACATGACCCGCATCGACATGGCCATCGAGGACGGCTCCATCATGGAGAACGCGGTGCTCAAGGAGCTCATGGCCCGGACAAGGGCCGGGAGCGGGCGGCTGCACCTCATGGGGCTGGTCTCGGACGGCGGGGTCCACAGCCATCACAACCACATCCACGCCCTGCTCGAAATGGCCCGGCGCGAGGGGGTGGCCGAGGTCTTTGTCCATGTCTTTCTCGACGGTCGCGACACGCCGCCTTCGAGCGGGCTTGAGTACACGCGCCAGTTGATGGAGCGGATGGAGTCCCTGGGCGTGGGCCGCGTGGCCACGGTCAGCGGTCGTTTCTGGGCCATGGACCGTGACAGGCGCTGGGAGCGCAACGCGGTGGCCTACCGCGCCCTGATCTGCGGCGAGGGCGTGGCCATGGCCGATCCTCTGACCGGCATCCGGGCCGCCTACGACGCGGGCGAGACCGACGAATTCGTCAAGCCGGGCGTCATCTCCGGGGTGAACGGGACCATCGGCGACGGCGATGGGCTGTTCTTTTTCAATTTCCGCGCCGACAGGGCGCGCCAGATCAGCCGGGCCATCTTCGACCCCGCCTTTGCGGAGTTCGAGAGGCCCGTGGTGCCACGGCTGGCCGGGTTCGCCTCCATGACCCGGTACGAGGAGGGCACGCCCCTGCCCGCCGCCTTTGCGCCCCAAAGCTATGAGGGAACGCTGGGCGAGGTGGTCTCCGGGCTGGGCCTGCGCCAATTGCGCATCGCCGAGACCGAGAAGTACGCACACGTCACTTATTTCCTCAACTGTGGGCGCGAGGAGCCGTTTTCCGGCGAGGACAGGGTGATGATCCCCTCGCCGCGCGAGGTGGCCACCTATGATCTCAAACCGCAGATGAGCGCGGCCGAGGTGGCCGAAGCCCTCATCGAGCGGCTGCCCGACTACGACCTGTGCGTATGCAATCTGGCCAATCTCGACATGGTGGGCCACACCGGCGTCATGGCCGCCGCGCGCACCGCCTGCGAGGTGGTGGACGGCTGCGTGGGCCGCATCGTCGCGGCCGTGCTCGAGCAGGGCGGCCGGGTACTGCTCACGGCCGACCATGGCAACGCGGAGCAGATGCTGGCCGGGGACGGCACCCCGCACACGGCCCATTCCACCAACCCCGTGCCGCTGGTGCTCATCGAGGAGGGGGGCGGGGTGACCGTCCTTGAGGAAGGCATCCTTGGCGACATCGCCCCCACCATTCTTGCCCTGTGGGGCATCGACGCGCCGCCCGCCATGACCGGCAGAAACCTCGCGAGGAAAGGATAGGTCCATGTCCGCATCCAAAAAACCCCTGACCCCGGTGAAACCCGCAGGCATGGAGCTGATCTTCCTCTATCCCTGCCCCCATTGCAGCCGCGAGGTGCCGCTCATCGCCCCCTCGCGTCCGGCCATGGCCCAGTGCGACACCTGTCGCGAGAACTTTCCCATCGTGCCCGTGGACGACAGGACCATCCGCTATTTCAGGCTCATCCTCGCGGGCGGCAAGGCCTCCATTGATCCCGATTTCCTGTAGCATGGGGACCAGCCCTGAGGCGGAACCGCCCCGGCATCCTTCGCGTTTTTTTCTGGATTTTCTCTAGAGTCAAATATTTATATTGAATTAATTCAATATTTCGACAAGACAGCCCAGGCCGCCGGAAATTCCGGCGGCCTGTTCATTTTGGCCCCGCATTTGCTCTGGTTGCGCATCGCTTGCAGTGAAATTCAAATGGGGAAGTGGAGAAATGATGATGGAAAAGTCCGTGTTTTTGGCGAGATGCCTGCCTGCCGCAGCGGTGTGCGCCGGGGTGGTTGCCGGGGTGGTGCCCGCGCTGGCCGGGTCTGGGGAAGTGACAATTCTGTCAGCCCGGGTGGGCGTTCTGACCTGGGCGCTGGTTGGTGCCGGGTTGCTGGCAGTGCTTGGAACCGTGCTCGGCGCTGTTGTCGCCTCGCGCATGACATCAAAAAAATACAATGAGTTGGCAATTTCGCTGCAAAAAATCGCGGCAGGCGGATCGCAGGTGGTCCTGCCCAGGGCGGGCAATGACAATATTGGGAAGATGGCCGGAGCCATGCACCAAATTGTCAGCTTCACTAGAGAGTTAGAGAGGCAGGCCGCAGGGAGCGAAAATGTAGCCCGCGAGGCGTCGGCCAAGGCGAAATCCGCCCTGGACATTGCGGCCGCAGCGCGGGAGCAGGGCGAGGCGGCCCGCTGCCACGGGCTGCTCTCGGCCGCCGAGTCGCTTGACGTGTCGGTGCGGGCCATCCGCGACCAGTCGGGGCTCCTCGACACGGCGGCGGACACGGCCAGCCGGGGCGCGGCCGATCAGCAGCGCTTTATCTCCGAGGCGGCCTCGGCCATGGAGGAGATGAACGCCTCGGTGACCGAGACGGCCATGAACGCCGATGCTGCCGCCGCCGATGCCGAGCGGGCCATGGAATACGCCCGGGGCGGGGCCGAGGTGGTCTCGCGCACCCTGGGCTCCATCCGCTCGGTGGCCGACAACTCCCGCTCCCTGGCCGAGCGCGTGTCCGGGCTGGGCAGCCAGGCCGAGGGCGTGGGCCGGATCATGGGCGTCATTTCAGACATTGCCGACCAGACCAATCTGCTTGCGCTCAATGCGGCCATCGAGGCGGCCCGGGCGGGCGAGGCCGGGCGCGGCTTTGCCGTGGTGGCCGACGAGGTGCGCAAGCTGGCCGAAAAGACCATGGTCGCCACCCGCGACGTGGGCGTGGCCATCGAGGGCATTCAGGAGCAGGTGCGCCAGACCGTGGTCGGTGTCAGGGAAATGGGCGGCCTGACCGACGCGGCCGCCGCCCTGGCCCAGGAATCGGGCGAGGCCCTGGACGAGATCGTGACCTACGCGGGCACCAGTGCCGACCGCATCCGGGCCATTGCCTCGGCCGCGTCCCAGCAGTCCATAGCCAGCGAGGACGTGACCCGGACCATCACCGAGGTCCACACCATCTCCGCCACCACGGGCAAGGCCATGGCCGAGGCGGCCCGGGCCGTGACCGTGCTGGCAGAGCGGGTGGAGGATCTGGCCACCATGACCGACATGTTCCGGCTGGTGGGCAAGGGCAGGGTGCAGGAGGTCATCGGCGAACTGGCCGCATCGCGCGATGTCCAGTCGCGCGAGCGTGCAAGCATGGAAGGCACCATGCGCCGCGCCCTGAAGGCCAACGACTTCCTCGAACTTCTCTATATCACGGACGAAAAGGGGCGCCAGCTGGTCAGCAACCTGGGCGGCAAGGTCACGGGCTACGGCGAGGACGCGGGTGCCGTTGGCTCGCAGTGGTCCACGCGGCCCTGGTTCACCGGGGCCATGGAGAACCGGACCTTCTTCATCTCGGATGTCTATGAGTCGTCCGCCTCGGGCGAGAGCTGCATCACCGTGTCCAGCCCTTTCTTCGACCGGGACGGCCGGATTCTCGGCGTCATCGCCGCCGACGTGCGTGTGGGTTGATCGGGGCGGAGTCATCGTTTCGGGCGGGGAGGGCGATGCGCCTTTCCCGCCCGTTTTGCCGTCAATGTTTCAACTGGTCCTTGAGCCAAGCCGCATCAGCACGTTTCCAGCGATGATGAAGCCAAGGCCAAAGAGGGTGGAGGGCAGAATATCCTCGCCCACCAGGAAGTGGATGAAGACTAGGGAGAGAAAGGGCGAGAGAAAGATGAGGTTGGCCACCCGGGCCGTGCCGCCGCCGTCGGGCATGGCCGCGTATTTCATGGCCGTCAGCCACATGGCGAAGGTCACGCCCATCTCGAAGACGCCCACGTAGGCCGCGCTCAGCAATCCGGCCGGGGTCAGGGGCGGCAGTTCCGAAAAGATCAGGGTGGCCGCGAGGATTACAGGCAGGCCGAAGAGGAAGTTGAGAAACAGCCCCGTGACCGGATCAAGGGCGCTGCGGGTGTTGTATATCCAGTATAGGGCCCAGATGATGGTCGAGCCCAGGGCCAGGGCCACGCCCAGGGAGTCGGAGAAGGCCATGGACAGCGGGTCGCCGTGGGTGGAGATGACCACTACGCCCGCGTAGCTGACCAGGATGGCCGCCGCGTCCGCCAGCCGCAGGCGCTGGCCCAGCAGCGGCACGGAGAGCAGGGTCAGGGTGATGGCCCAGGTGTAGTTGAGGGGCTGTGCCTCCTGGGCCGGGAGCAGATCGTAGGCCATGAACAGGATTATGTAGTACAGGGCCGGGTTGAGGGCGCCGAGCAGGGCGCAGCGGGCCATGTCTCCGGCCGGGACGCGCAGGGCCGCGCCAAGCCCGCCCCGGGCCGCCAGGATGGCCGCCAGGGCGAGCAGCGACGCCGCGCAGGCGCACAAAAGCAGCTGGAACGGGTCGAGGTGGCGCAGGGTGAGCTTGAAGGCCGAGGCCACGGTGGACCATACGGCCACCGTGGCCAGGCCGAAGAGCAGGGCCTTTGTCCGGGCGTTCACGGCGTGGGCGCGGCCCGGCTACAGGACGACGTGCTTCTTGATGTAGGCCACGGCTTCCTTGGGGTCGTCGGTGACCTTGAAGAGGTCCAGGTCTTCCTCTTCGCAGAACTTGTTGGCCACCAGTTGGTCGCGGAACCAGTCGATGAGGCCGCCCCAGAACTCGGTGCCCATGAGCACGATGGGGAAGGGCTTGATGCGGTGGGTCTGGATGAGCACCAGGGCCTCGGCCAGCTCGTCCAGAGTGCCGTAGCCGCCGGGCAGGGCCACATAGGCCATGGCGTACTTGATGAACATGAGCTTGCGGATGAAGAAGTAGCGGAAGTCGCAGCGGACATTCATGAAGGGGTTGTTGTGCTGCTCCATGGGCAGGTGGATGTGCAGGCCGATGGACTCGCCGCCGTTCTCGAAGGCGCCCTTGTTGCCCGCCTCCATGAGGCCGGGACCGCCGCCGGTGATGACCGAGAACCCGGCCTTGGAAAGCATCTTGGACAGCTGCTCGGTCTGCTTGTAGAGCGGGTGGTCCGGCTTGACCCGGGCCGAACCGAACATGGAGACGGCCGGGCCGATGTCGGACAGGGTCTCGAACCCGTCCACGATCTCGGCCATTATCTTGAAGAGCCGCCAGGACTCCTGCATGGAAAGGTCATCAATCATGTACTGCTTGGAACGGTGGATCATGCGTACTCCTTGTCAGGTGTTGGGGACCTTGAGGGATTTGTTGCCTCATTGCCCATTATGGGGCATGTAGACCGGGGAGCGGCGACCGGGTCCCGCTCTCTGCAACCGTTTCATTACACCGATTTTTTCCCTTTCGGAAGCGGATTATTCCTGCGGGAACCGCCCGGAGGGGGATGCGAGGATTTTTGATGAAGGTCACATTCATGGGAGCGGCCCGAACCGTGAGCGGCTCCTGCTACATCATCGAGTGCGCGGGCGCGCGGTTTGCTCTGGACTGCGGCCTGCACCAGGGCAACAGGGAAATCGAGAAACGCAACTGGAACCTGGACGAGTACGGGCCCAAGAAGCTCGATTTCATCCTGCTCACCCACGCCCACATCGACCACAGCGGGCTGCTGCCCGCCATGGTCTCCAAGGGGTTCAGGAATCCCGTCTACTGCACCGGGCCGACCAGGGACCTCGTGGAGATCATGCTCCTCGACAGCGCCTATATCCAGGAGATGGAGGCCGAGTGGCTCAACAGGAAATCCCTGCGAACCGGATCGAAGACGCACAAGCCCCTCTATTCCATCGGTGACGCCGAAAACACCATCCCCCTGCTGGCCAAGGTGGACTACGACAAGACCTTCGAGCCCGCGCCGGGCATCAGGGTGACCTACAAGAACGCGGGGCACATCCTCGGCTCCGCCTTCATCGAGATCGAATACGACCACGAGGGCAGGCGAACCAAGGCCGTGTTTTCCGGCGATCTCGGCCGCCCGGAACAGCTCATCGTGCCGGACCCGGACGCCATGGAGGGCGCGGACTACATCTTCCTCGAGTCCACCTACGGCAACCGCAACCACCCGGACAAGGAACGCAGCCTCGACGAACTGGCCAAGGCCATCGAGTACAGCTACGCCAAAAAGGAGAAGGTGATCATCCCGGCCTTTGCCGTGGAGCGCTCTCAGCAGATTATCTACAGCCTCTTCCTGCTGCGCAAGCAGGGCAGGCTGCCCCACGACATGCCTGTCTACCTGGACAGCCCCCTGGCCATCCGGGCCACGGAGATATTCAGAAAACATCCTGAATATTTTGATGAAATCACCAGGGAATACATTGAAAACGGCGAGCATCCCCTGGATCTGCCCAACCTGCACTTCACCGAGAGCCGCGAGCAGTCCCAGGCCATCAACGAGTCCAAGGGGTCGGCCGTGGTCATCTCTGCCAGCGGCATGGCCAACGCGGGCCGGGTCAAGCACCACCTGCGCCACAACCTGTGGCGGCCAGGGGCCAGCGTCGTCTTCGTGGGCTGGCAGGGCGTGGGCACTCCCGGCCGCAAGATTCTCGGCGGGGCCAAGAAGATCCGCCTGTTCAACGAGGAGGTGGCCGTCGCGGCCAAGGTCTTCACCATCAACAGCTTCTCGGGCCACGCCGGGCAGGACGACCTGATGAACTGGCTGGGCTCCATGCAGGGCCGAAACGTCCAGGTCATCCTCGTCCACGGCGAGGCCGAGGTGCAGAAGGAATTCGGCGACCTCATCGGCCAGCGCTACGGATTCGAGGTCCACATTCCCGAATACATGGAAGTGCTTGACCTGGTTCCCGGCCACGAGATGGCGGCCGTGGTGGACATGGCCGTGGCCCGTCCCCGCGTGGACTGGGAGTTCCTGCTGCGCGATTCCGAGAACCTCTACGAGGAGCTTCGCAAGCGGGCCAAGGACGTACAGAACCGTCCGTGGGTGGATCAGGTGGATCTGCGCGACAGGCTGCTCGACGTCAATCGCAACCTCGTGGAACTCATCTCGGAGATGTAGCTGGTGCGCGTGGTCGGCGGTCGCTTCAGGGGACGGTCCATCAAGACCTGCGAGGGGCCGGGCTACCGGCCCGCCACCATGAAGGTGCGCGAGTCGGTCTTCTCCATGCTCGCGGCCCGGGGGGTGGATTTTTCCGCTGTCCGGGCGGCGGACATGTTCGCGGGCAGCGGCAGCCTGGGCATCGAGTGCCTGAGCCGGGGCGCGCACCTGGTCTGGTTCATCGAGAAGAACCCCCGGGCCGCCGCCCTCATCCGCGCCAATCTCGCGGACCTCGGCGTGGAAAAATCGCGGGCCAGGGTGGTGTCCAGGGACATTTTCATGGTATTGTCCAATCCGCCGGACGCGCCCTTTGACCTTGTCTTCATCGACCCGCCCTACGGCCGGGATCTGCTCATCCCGACCCTGGACAAGGCGCTGGCCACCGGCTGGGTCGCCCCGGGCGGGTTCGTCCTGGCCGAGGTGGAAACGTCCGTGACCGCGCCGACCGCCGCCCCCGTGGCCGGGCTGGAACTCGTAACCGACCGCGAATACGGTCAGACCAGGATACTCCTATGGCGGAACTGAACCCCAAGCTGGCTGTCTATCCCGGAACCTTCGACCCCCTGACCATGGGCCACGTCAGCCTGATCAGGCGCGGACGCAAGGTCTTCGAGGACATTATCCTGGCCATTGCCGGGAGCACGCCCAAGAAGACACTCTTTTCCCTCGACGAGCGGGTGGCCCTGGCCAAGGAGGTCTTCCGCGACGATCCTCATATCATTGTCGAGTCCTTTGACTCCCTGCTCATCGACTACGTGGAGGCGAAGCGGGCAGGCGTAATCATGCGCGGCCTGCGCGCCGTGTCCGACTTCGAATACGAGTTCCAGATGGCGCTGATGAACCGCAAGCTCAACCGCGACATCGAGACTGTGTTCATGATGACCGATTTCCGTTGGATGTACCTGAGCTCGACCATCGTCAAGGAAGTGGCCCAGTATGGCGGCGATGTCTGCGGACTGGTGCCCGGCCCGGTGGTCAAGGCCCTCAATGTCAAGCTCGGGCTCGGATACGGCTGCGGGGAAGGGGCGTGAGCCGGTCGTGACCGCGTCGTCTCCGGCCTCTGCCCCGGCCTCTGGCTCGTCTTCTGTCCCGCCCATACTCTGCCTGCTCGGCCCTACCGGCACGGGCAAGACTGCGGCGGCCATCGCCGTGGCCCGGCGCATGGCGGCCAGCGTCATCAATTTCGATTCGCGGCAGGTATACGCGGATTTTCCCATCATCACGGCCCAGCCCGATGAGGTGGAGCGGGCGGCCTGTCCGCATTTGCTCTACGGGTTCCTGGCCACGGATGAGCGGATGACAGCGGCCCGGTTCGTGGAACTGGCCCTGGAGGCCATCGCCGGGGTGCACGCCCAGGGCCGGCTGCCCATCCTGGTGGGCGGCACCGGGCTGTATCTGCGCTCGCTGCTCTCGGGTATCGCGCCCATCCCGGAGATACCGGACGACATCCGCCGGGCCGTGCTGGAACGGGTGCGCGCCCAAGGTCCGCAGCGCCTGCACGCCGAGCTTGCGAAGACCGACCCGGATTACGCTGCCAGAATCCATCCCAACGACACCCAGCGCAACGCCCGGGCCGCCGAGGTGCTGCTGGCCACGAGCCGGACCATGACCTGGTGGCACACCCGGAGCGATCACGCGCCCGCGCCCTTTGACGCCCTCAAGGTGGGCCTGCGCCTGCCCCTGGCCGAGCTTGAGCCGCATCTGGCCGGGCGAATCGATGCCATGCTGGCCGCCGGGGCCGTGGATGAGGCCAGGCAGGCCTTTGCCAGGCATCCAGACCCGGAAGCCCCGGGCTGGACAGGCATCGGCTGCGCCGAATTGCTCGCCTTCCTGCGCGGCCAGACCACCCTTGGGCAGGCGCGCGCCCTGTGGATCAAGAACACCCGGGCCTATGCCAAGCGCCAAATGACATGGTTCGCCAAGGAGCCCGGCATCCGCTGGTTCGCCCCGGGCGAGAACCAGGCCGTGGCCGACTGCGTTGCCGACTGGCTGGCCGCCCGCCAGCAATAGTCCCCCCACGGCTTCGGGCAGTCCGAGCCCCACCTTTCCGCACTTTTCAACTCCTTTCATCCCCCTGTTCAGTCAATTGATGGTCGCCATCCGGCCCGGCGCTGGTCAATTTCCATTTCGACGTCAAAGAATCTTGACAATCAAACTATCCTGGTGCTAAGTCGGCCAAATTGGTTTGACTATCAAGCAAAATGGAGTTGACGATGATTGGACGCCACTCTGGTCTCCAGGTCTACAGGGAGCTGTTTCGCTCCGGGGATTTTCTGAAGCTGCTTGGCGGGGCGGCGCTCATTCCCACCGCCTTTGTTTTCGAAGACGTGACGATCCCGTTTCTGCCCGCCCTTTCCTGGGGAAGCGCGTTGCTGATCGTCTCCATCGTCATAAACGGCCTGCCCATCATCCTGGAGGCAGGCAGGGGGATTCTGGCCAGGAAGATCAACGTGGACGAGCTGGTCAGCATGGCCATCATCGCCTGTCTGGTCACGGGCAATTATCTTGAGGGTGCCGTGGTCAGCGTCATCATGGTCTTCGGAACCCTCATCGAAGAGGCGGTCAGCGACAGCGCGCGCAACTCCATCCGCGCCCTCATGGAGGTCACGCCCGAAACCGCCATGCTGGAGGTTGACGGCAGGGAGGTGGTCACCAGGGTCAGGGACATGAAGAGGGGCGATGTCCTCGTCATCAGGGCCGGAGACACCATCCCGGTTGACGGGACCGTCATCCAGGGGAAAACCTCGGTCAACGAGGCGTCCATAACCGGCGAGTCCATTCCGGTGGCCAAGGTGCTCGGCGATGCGGTGTTTGCGGGAACCGCCTGCATTGACGGCTTCATCCGGGTCCGGGCCGACCGGGTCGGTGAGGATTCCACCATCGGGCGGATAATCCAGATGGTGGAGGCCGCGGAAGGTCAAAAGACCGAGAGCGCCAGGATCGTGGACAGATACGCCTCCTGGTTCACGCCCGCCATCCTGGCCATCGCCGTGCTCACCTATGTGGTCACCAGGGATGTCACCCGCTCCATCACCGTACTCATTGTCGGCTGCCCCTGCTCGTTTCTGCTGGCCAGCCCGGTCTCCGCCGTGGCCGCCATCGGGCGCGCGGCCAAGTCGGGCATTCTGGTCAAGGGCGGCAGGTATCTGGAGAATCTGGCCACTGCCACCGGATTCTTCTTCGACAAGACCGGGACCCTCACCAGTGGAGAGCCGGAGGTCGTCGCCGTCAGACCGGCCCGGGGCCGGAGCGAGGAGGAGGTGCTGCGCCTGGCAGCCGCTGTCGAAGTGGGGAGCCTGCATCCCCTGGGCCTTGCCATCGTGGCCCGGGCCAAGGCCATGGGCTCTCGCCTCGATCCCGCCACGGAGATTTGCACCGAAGCGGGCAGCGGGGTTTGCGGCCATGTCAATGGCATGCGGATCGAGGTCACCGGGAGCCAGGCCGTGGATGAGAGCGGATACACAATGGTTGATGTGCTGGTGGATGGCGAAGTGGCCGGAACCATAAGTCTTCTGGACAACCCCAGGGAGACGGCGGCCGAAACCATGCGCCAGCTTCGCGCCGAAGGGATCAGGGATCTGGTGATCATCTCCGGCGATCAGCCCCTGCCGGTGCGCACCATTGCCGAGCGGGTCGGCATCGGGCAATACCACGCCTCCCAGAAACCCGACGAGAAGTTGGACAGAATCAGGGAGTACGACCGGGGCAAGACTGTCTACATAGGCGACGGCATCAACGACGCCCCGGCCCTGAAGGCGGCATCCACCGGCATCGCCATGGGGCTTCGCGGTTCGGATGTCGCCCTGGAGACAGCCGACATAGTCCTGCTGAACGACAGGCTGGAGCAGCTGCCGTTCCTGGTTCGCCTTGCCCGCAAGATGGCGCGGATCATCAGGATCGGCATCCTGATCAGCTTCGCCATCAACATCGTTTCGGTCATGGCCAGCTCGGCCGGGTTGCTCACACCCATCCTCGGGGCCCTGACCCACAACCTGGGGGCGATTGTTGTCGTGTCCCTGGCCGCGTCCATCAGGTTTTCCAGAGAGGAGTAAGGGCGGCAGCGGACACGCCTGTCCTGCCCATCCGGCGCAACGCCCTGCAAGCGGCTTGCGCAAATGCGGCAGGCGCGATACATGCGTGGCTGCGTTTGCGGGGCCGGTTGCGGTTCGCGCACCCTGATTCAAGGAAGCTTGCAGCCTATGTATTCATTGCGACTGGTGTTGATGGTGGCGATGGTCCTGACGTTTTCCGTCCGGTCCTTCGCCTTTGAGGGTTTGGTGCAGCCTGTGGGCGATGGGGGCACCATCGCCTGGGGCAGCGGCGAGGTCGAGGTGGTCCGTGCGCTGGAGCATGGCGAGGACGGCGGCGAGCCGTCGCCGCTCTCGGTCCGCATGGCGGTGAGTCAGGCGCGAAAACAGCTCCTCGACATCATCCTGGCCGTGCGCATTGACGCCAGGGGCACGGTGAGCGCCTATCTGGCCGAGGACGAGGACGCGGCAGCCCGTGTGCGCGGCCTTGTCCAGAATTCTCCCCTCAAGCGTCCGGCGGTGTTTGACAACGGGGGCGAGGTGCGCGTGACAGAGCGGCTTCGCGGCGCGTTGGCCGAGCTTGTCCTGCCCACCAGCATCCAGTTCCAGAGCGGCATACCGCCCCGGATGCCCACCTCCATGGAGGGAAACTTGGCCTTTGAAGGCGACGGCCCGCCCGAGGAGGCCGGGATCGGCACCCGCGGCTATACCGGGGTGATCGTGGATGCCCGTGGATTGCGGGCGATCCCGGCCATGGCCCCGGTCATCTACGGCCAGGACGGCGTGGCGGCCTATGGACCCTTCCTGGTCAGCCGGGCCAACGCCATCGCCAGGGGGGTGGCCGCGTATGCCTCCACCGACGACCGGGCGGCCCTGCGCGAGCGGGTGGGCGACAATCCGCTGGTGGTCCGGGCCCTGAGCACCTTTGGCTCGTGGCGGACCGATCTGGTGGTTTCGTCCCCCATGGCCCGTCTCATCCAGGCCATGATGCGTGTGGGCGATGCCGTGGACCAGTGCCGGGTGGTCATCGTCATCGACCCCTTGGCGAGCGGCCACGGCGCGATCCCGGTGCCAGACACCACCTTGCCGCAGACAGAGGAGTAGCCATGCGGATTATTCGGAATATTTTGCTGACCGGCCTGTGGCTGTGCCTGCTCGCCAGCACGGCGCAGGCGGCCTCGGTGCGGGTTTTCAAGGCGGGCGAGGCCGGAGTCTCCCCCATGCAGCTGCGCGAGGGGGCCATGGCCGAGGGTTTTGCCCAGGCAGTGGTGGACGAGGCGCGCACCATGCTTCCGGCCGAACTTGACGAGGTCCGGGCCGAACTGCTGCGGCTGTACATGGTCGAGCACGCCAAGCCCTATGTGCAGGGCTATAATATCGTCTCGTCCGAGGCCATGGACGCCGGTCTGATACTTAACCTCGACGTGATCATCGACAGGACAGCCCTGCGGGAAGGCCTCAGGCAGATGGGGTTCTATTCCACCCTGTCGGCCCCGCAGCCGTTGAATCTGGTTCTGCCCCAGAATCTGACCGGGGAGGAGGGGAGCGCCCTGATGGATCTCGTCACCCTGACAGGCCTTCGCCGCGAGGCGGCTGGCACGCCGGTCTTCACCCTGGAGAAGGGGGCCGAGGGCGTGTTCCTGGCCCATCTCGACGCCGGCGCCGACCGCTGGACCGCCAGGGGCAAGAACATGACCACTGTCTGGTTCGACCTGTGGGGCCGGTTCTTCACCCGGCCCGAGGCCGCGGCCCTGCGCACCGACATGCGCGAACTCTCTGTGGCGGGCTGGTTTTCGTCCGATGCCGCCCTGGAGTTCGACAGGGTGCTGCGCGGCTGGGACTCGGCCGTGCAGGAGGTGCAACTGGTGGAGCTGGACATGCAGCCCTCCGGGGTGGGGGCGAGCTGGAACCTGCGTCTGGTCAGCGGCGAGCGCTTTGCCATGCTGCTTGGCGGCTATCTTCCGCAGCGCGGCCTGACGCACCGGCTGACCGAGGTCGGTCAGTAGCATCCTTGACGCGCATGGTTTTAACAGGCCCCCCGGAAGTCGCTGTTGCGCGGCTTCCGGGGGGTCTTTTGGGGGAGTGATTCGGCGGGGGGATTCGATCAGGCTCGGTGCACAAGAAAGCGTCCGGCCGCCGAAGCGGCCGGACGCGAAATATGCGCCCTGGTGATGCCAGTGGTGGGTCTGGCTAATCGTCCTTCTTTTCTTCTTTTTTCTCTTCTGACTTCGGGGTGACGTCGATCTCGTCGGGCTCATTGGTGGCCTTCTTGAAGTTGCTGATGGCCTTGCCGATGCCGCCGCCGATTTCAGGCAGCTTCTTGGCGCCAAAGATGACCAGCACGATGACGAGGATAATCAACAGTTCCCATACTCCGAATCCGCCGATCATAAGAAAGCCTCCAAAGGTGGTATTGATGCGTCAAACCGTGAATTGTCAGAGGCTATACACCCGCCCCGGGGTCAGGTCAAGAAGATGGAACTTTTCCCATGACATCGCCACGGAGTGAAAAACCCTGTTGCGCCTTTACAATCCTGCCTCCGGGCTTTACATCATCCAGACGATGGAGGACGGCCGTCCCGGCGCGTTGTCCGGGCCGTCATCCAGGGAGACCCATGGCCGACATTCTGCCCTTGCCCGGCGACGAGTGCCGACACCACGCGCGTGGCCGTTGCCTTTACGAGGAGCACCTCAACCCCGGGTACTGCTCGACATGGCGATGCCGGGCCATTGCCCGCTGGGAGTCGGCCTTTGACGATTTCCTGGTCCGGGCCGAGCGGTTCGAACTCGGCCAGGAGCAGGTGGCGATCCTGTGGGAGCGCCGGTTCACCCGTATGGTCCGGTCCCTGGACTGCGACCATTATGCGTCGGGCGGCGGGGCGGAACTGCCCGCCTGCGCCCATGTGCGCGACGGGCTATGCTGCCTGGCGCTTCCACCGTGCGAGGGACGCTGCCGCCATTTCCGGCTGCCGCGGCCCGTCCAGTCCGGCCCGCAATCCGATGGACCCGATTGATGAAAGCAAGGAGCCCGTTCATGCTGCTGTCATTTCCTCATATGCATCCGACCCTGTCCCGGTCAGGCCATCTGCCGGGACTGCGTTTTTTTGACCCGGGCATGACCGAAGCGCCGGTGGAAGGCGGCTTCAGGCCCGAGGGGCTGCCCCTGGACCCCCGGACCGCCGCCGCCCTGATCCGCGACTGCGTCAGTTTTGGCGAGCAGTTCAAGGACCCCGGCGAGATGGCCTATTTCGGGGCCATGACCCCGGACGAATTCTATGAGGGATCGGCCGCCTCCATTCAGTCCCAGCTCCTGCGCCGGTTTGCCGAGACGCCGGACCAGGGCGAGGGGCAAGGCCGGGGCGAGGCCATGGCCCGCGCCCAGTTCATCATGCTCCTGGCCTGGTTCTTCGAGGAGAAGGCCATCGAGCTTGCGGGGCTGGAGCAGGGCGTGAAGGCGTCGTGGCGGTCCATGGACACGGCTCTGGGGCTCGACGACGAGGATCGGGCCGACGAGCGTATGCTCATTCTGGGCAATGCCCACAGCCACACCGGCGGAGTGACCGACGGCCAAGCCATGCCCCTGCCCTGGCAGCGCATGATCGAGGCCCTGCCGACGCTGCTGCCCGGGGACGCCGTGCTGGTCTGCGCCGAGCCCGCCATCATCGCGGCCTGGGCCGATGCGGATATCGTCTTTGAGACCGCCGACCCGGAGTCCGGGCTGCCCGAGGGGGCGCGGGTGGCCACGCAGCCAGCCTGGCGCTTCGCCGGGCGGCGCAAGCCGCTGAAGTCCATGCCGGACACGGAGCGGGAACTGACCATCGCCATCATCGGCTAGCCACGGGAGAGCGCATGGCCCTTGCCAACCAACTCATGAATCCCCGTCTGCTACAGGGACTCAAGTGCATCGTCTTCGACTGCGACGGGGTACTCATCGACTCCTTTGAAGCCAACATGCGCTACTACGGCATGATCAAGGAGCGCCTCGGCCTGCCGCCCCTGAGCGACGAGGAGAAACACTACGTTCACACCCGCACCCACAAGGATTCCGTCCGGTTCATCGCCCCGGGCGAGTTGAACTCCAGGGCGTGGGAGATCATCCGGGAGTTCGACGCCACCACGCTGCTTCCCTACCTGCGGCGTAGCGAGGGGGTCCGGGAATTCCTGTGGTGGCTGCGCGGCGCGGGCTTCAAGCTGGCCGTGAACACCAGCCGTACAGACAGCATGGACTTCATCCTCAAGCACATGGACCTTGAGGGGTTCTTCTTCCCTGTCATCACCTCGGGCAAGGTGGCCACTCCCAAGCCGCACCCCGAGGGTGTGCACCGGATCATGGCCGCGCATCGGCTCGCGCCGGACGAGGTGGCCTTCATCGGCGACTCGGTGGTGGACGAGCGCACGGCCCGCGCCGCAGAGGTCCGTTTTTGGGCCTACCGCGACGCCAGCCTGAGCGCCCAGATCCACATCCAGAGCTTCTGGGAGATCAAGGCCGCCATGCAACGCTGCTACAAAGGACCGGGTCTGTCGCATTAGGACTTGATTCTTGTACCCTGGTGTGCAAAATTATCATCATTGACATCATTGGCGGAAACTGAAAATTATCCCGTCATTCTGGAGGCTTCATGGACTTGATTGTCCGCGCTATCGCAACCGTCCTCGGCATCGTTCTCAACGCCTACTTCTGGATCGTCATCATTTCCGCCCTGCTTTCCTGGGTGAATCCCGATCCCTACAACCCCATCGTGCGTTTCCTGCGCGGTGTCACCGAGCCGGTCTTTTACAAGGTCCGCAGTTGGATACCCTTTGCCGTGGTGGGCGGGTTCGACCTGTCTCCCATTGTCGTTCTTCTGGCCATCAAGGCGTGTGAAATCGTCGTGGTCGGCAACCTGATGCGCCTCGCCTTTTCCCTGGCCGGCGGTCCGACGATGTAATCCCCTGAGTCAAGGAGGTCTGCCGTGACCATTTCCAAGGTCGATTTGCTCAACAAGCAGTTCTCGCGCAGCCTGATCGGGTACTCGCGCATGGAGGTGGACCAGTTCCTGCTGGAGCTGGCCGACGTCCTGGGCGAGTCTGCCGAGGCGCACAAGAATCTGCGCAGGAAACTCAAGCAGATGGAGCAGGCGCTCAAGGAGTATCGGCAGCGGGACGAAACCCTGCGCGACACCCTTATGAGCACCCAGAAGATGGTGGATGATCTCAAAGTCGCGGCCACCAGGGAGGCCCAGCTCGTGCTCGACGAGGCCAGAGCCAAGGCAGACGCCACGGTTCAGCGCGGGCACAACCGGCTGGCCCAGATTCACGAGGAGATCGAGGACCTCAAGCGGCGGCGTACCCAGTTCGAGGTGCAGCTCAAGGGGTTGCTCAAGTCCCACCTGGAGATGCTCGAAATGAGCGATCCGGACAGGGACAAGGTGGAGGAGCTTGAATCCAAGCTCACCTATCTGAAGAAAGTCGAATAAGGCGGGACAGTCATATTTCCCTTCCAGAGTTTGTCAGCAGATGCGGAGGCGGGTGGCGCATCGCCGTCTGGGTGCAGCCCGGGGCCAGCAGGAGCGAGGTCGTCGGGGTCTACCAGCAGTGCGTCAGGATCAGGCTGCGCGCCCCGGCAGTGGACAACAAGGCCAACAAGGCGCTCGTGGCCTTTGTGGCGGATGTGTTGAAGGTGAAGAAGGGCCAGGTGAGCATCGAGTCGGGCCAGACGACCCGCAGGAAGCTCCTGGCTCTCGATGCGGCGGCGGTGCCTGACTGGGCCGGGCTCTCTCCGGCCGGTTGCTCGCATTAACCCGTTAATAAAGGAGCGGTACATGGAAGCCAAGGATCTTGAACTCATCGAGAAGTACGGGGCCGAGGATCCCGAACTGAGGGCTCTTTGGGAACAGCATGTCGTTTACGAAAAGTTGCTCGACAAGGTGGAAACCAAGTCGTTCCTCTCGCCCACCGAGACCCAGGAAGTGAAGGAGCTCAAGAAGAAGAAGCTGGCGGGCAAGACCAAGATGCAGTCGCTTCTCGACAAATATCGGAATCTGGAGGCGTAGCATGAAATTGACCGGGGCCCAGATGCTGCTCAAGTGTCTGGAGAAGGAAGGCGTTGAGGTCATGTTCGGTTTCCCGGGCGGAGCCGTCATCGACATCTATGACGAGATCCCCAATTCCTCCGTGGAACACATCCTGGTGCGGCACGAGCAGGGCGCCATCCACGCGGCCGACGGCTATGCCAGGGCAACCGGCAGGGTGGGGGTCTGTCTGGTCACTTCCGGTCCCGGAGCCACCAACACCGTCACTGGCATTGCCACGGCCTACATGGATTCCATCCCGGTGGTCATCTTGACCGGACAGGTGCCGCGCGCCCTGATCGGCAACGACGCCTTCCAGGAGGTCGACATCGTCGGCATCACCAGGCCGTGCACCAAGCACAACTACCTTGTCCAGGATATCGAGGATCTGGCCGCGACGGTCAAACAGGCCTTTTATCTGGCCCGTTCCGGCCGTCCCGGCCCGGTCCTCGTGGACCTGCCCAAGGATGTCATGCAGCAGGTGGCCGAGTTCAATTATCCCGATTCCGTGCAGATGCGCAGCTACAACCCCACCAGCAAGCCGCATGTGGGGCAGGTGCGCAAGGTCATGAAACTACTCAAGAAAGCTCGCAAGCCCCTCATCTATTCCGGCGGCGGGGTGATCACCTCGGGCAGCCACGCGGACCTGACCTGGCTGGCCCGCAACCTGCGCATCCCGGTCACCTCGACCCTCATGGGCCTTGGGGCCTTCCCTGGCGACGATCCGCTCTTCCTCGGCATGTTGGGCATGCACGGCACCTTTGCGGCCAACATGGCTGTGAACAACTGCGACCTGCTGCTGGCCGTGGGCGCGCGCTTCGACGACCGGGTCACCGGCAAGGTGGACACCTTTGCCCCCAACGCGACCATCATTCATATCGACGTGGACCCCACCTCGATCCAGAAGAACGTCTCCGTCCATGTGCCCCTGGTGGCAGACTGCAAGGCGGCCCTGGCCGCACTCCGAACTGAGTCCGAGGCATCGCTGGACGACACCGAATGGGCGGCGGACCATAAGGAGTGGGTCGATCAGGTCCAGGCCTGGGGCGCGGAGCACCCCCTGACCTACAAGGACGACGACGTGGTCATCAAGCCGCAGTATGTGGTGGAAAAGATTTACGAGATCACCAAGGGCGACGCCATCATCGCCACCGAGGTGGGCCAGAACCAGATGTGGGCCGCCCAGTTCTACAAGTACACCAAGCCCAACACGCTGCTCACCTCGGGCGGGCTCGGCACCATGGGCTACGGCTTCCCCGCGGCCATGGGCGCCCAGCGCGCCTTCCCGGACAAGCTGGTCATAGACATCGCGGGCGACGGCTCCATCCAGATGTGCATCCAGGAGATGATGACCGTGGTCTGCAACAAGCTGCCGGTCAAGATCGTCATCCTCAACAACGGCTATCTGGGCATGGTCCGCCAGTGGCAGGAGCTTTTTTACCGGAAGAACTATTGCGAGACCTGCCTCGACGCCCAGCCCGACTTCGTCAAGCTGGCCGAGGCCTACGGCGCGGCCGGATTCCTCGTGACCGAGAAGAAGGACGTGGAATCGACGCTGCGCGAGGCGTTCGCCCTGGACAAGCCGGTCATCGTGGACATCCGCGTGGCCAGGGAGGAGAATGTCTACCCCATGGTCCCGGCCGGTGCCTCGCTCACCGAGATGCTGCTCGTTTAGGAGACAGACGATGAAGAAACACACGCTTTCCGTGATGGTCGAAAACGAGCCGGGTGTCCTCTCGCGCGTGTCCGGGCTGTTCAGCGGCCGGGGCTTCAACATTTATTCGCTCAATGTCGCGCCCACGCTGGAGAAGGGCGTTTCCCTCATGACCATCGTGGCCGAGGGCGACGACCAGATCATTGAGCAGATCGTCAAGCAGTTGCGCAAGCTGGTCCCCACCATCAAGGTCAAGGATCTCACGGAGATGAAGTCAGTGGAGCGGGAGATGGTGCTGATCAAGGTCAATGCGGAGGACTCCAAGCGGGCCGAGATCCTGCGCATTGTTGACATCTTCCGGTGCAAGGTTGTAGACGTCAGCACCGACGAGTTGACCATCGAGGTCACGGGCGACCAGGGCAAGATCGGCGCGCTGGTCAGCCTGCTCGGCCGGTTCGGCATCAAGGAGATCGCCCGCACGGGCAACGTTGCCATGCAGCGTTCCATGCAGATCGACCTATAATCCACGTCCATGCGCCTGCCGGGCAGGGGATTTCTCTGCCCGGCGTTTTTGCGCGTTCACATATCAACCGAAATTGCGGCCCGTCGTGGCGAAAAATATGAGGAGATGATTTCCATGAAAGTGTATTACGAGAAAGATGCCGATTTGAGCCTGCTCAAGGACAAGACCGTGGCCATTATCGGCTACGGCAGCCAGGGCCATGCCCACGCCCAGAACCTGCGCGATTCCGGCATCAACGTCATCGTGGCCCAGCGCCCGGGCGGCCCCAACTACGATCTGGCCAAGGAGCACGGCTTTGCGCCCATGTCCGTGGCCGACGCTGCCAAGCAGGCAGACCTGCTCATGATCTTGCTGCCCGACCAGTATCAGGCCGATGTCTTTGCCGCCGACATCCTGCCCCACCTCAAGGAGGGCAACGTCATCGCCTTTGGTCACGGCTTCAACGTGCATTTCCAGCAGATCGTGCCGCCCAAGGGCGTGGACTGCGTCATGATCGCCCCCAAGGGCCCGGGCCACCTCGTGCGCCGCACCTACACCGAGGGCGGGGCCGTGCCCTGCCTGGTGGCCGTGGCCAACGACGCCTCGGGCAAGGCCCTGGACATCGCCCTGGCCTATGCCAAGGGCATCGGCGGCACCCGCTCCGGCGTCATCGAGACCACCTTCAAGGAAGAGACCGAGACCGACCTCTTCGGCGAGCAGGCCGTGCTCTGCGGTGGCCTGACCGAGCTGTGCAAGGCCGGGTTCGACACCCTGGTGGAGGCCGGATACCAGCCCGAGGTCGCCTACTTCGAGTGCCTGCACGAGCTCAAGCTGATCATCGACCTGATGTACGAGGGCGGCATGGCCAAGATGCGCTACTCCATCTCCGACACCGCCGAGTACGGCGACTACGTCACCGGCCCGCGTATCATCACCGAGGAGACCCGCGCCGAAATGCGCCGCGTGCTCAAGGACATCCAGACCGGTAAGTTCGCCCGCGACTTCATCCTCGACAACAAGGCCGGGCAGGTGGGGCTCAAGACCATGCGCCGCATCGGTGCCGAGTCCCAGATCGAGGAAGTGGGCGGCCGTCTGCGCGACATGATGAGCTGGTTGAAGAAATAGCTGGTTGAAAATAACAGTTGGTGAAGAAACAGCTGGTTGAAGCAATGGCTGGCTGAAGAAATTCCCGGCTTCCATAGAGCTGTCGTTTCACAGGGCGGCCCCGTAATGGGGTCGCCCTTTTTTTGTCCGAAGATTCCTCTTGACGTGGGTATATGGCGGCCTTAGTAGTCGCTCTTCACAATTTCCGAGAGGGAAAAAGCAATGATGGAAAATGTCCTGCTCCTTGGAGCGCTTGTCTTTTTGGCCGAGGTGGCTGTCTTGACCCTTGGCACGGTCAGGACCATGGTCACCGTGCTTGGCGAGTCCAAGGCCGCCTTTTGTCTGGGCTGCCTTGAGATGACCCTGTGGGTCTTCGGCACCTCGGCGGTGATGCTCAAGGTGGGGGATGAACCCATCCTCGGCTTCTGCTACGCCCTTGGTTTTGCCTGCGGGAACGTGGTGGGCATATGGGCCGAGAAGAAGCTGGCCCTTGGCAACGTGGTGGTGCGCATCATCAGCGCGTGGCGCGGTGCGGAGATCGCCCAGGCCATCCGGGCTGCGGGCTTTGGCATCACCACCGTGGCGGGCGAGGGCTCGGCAGGGCCGGTGACCGTGCAGTTCGTGGTCTGCAAGCGCAAGGACATGAAGCG
>NZ_JASTWE010000012.1 GCF_030282845.1 Pseudodesulfovibrio pelocollis | reverse complement strand
TGGCCGCCGGAGGCACTCCCCCAAAAGCATTGCCCAACAACGCGGGGGGCTGGTAGAGGCTTGGCATGTGCGGAATTATCGGTTTCATTGATCCCGGTTTGGCGGGCGACGGTGAGGGTGTGCGCGTTTTGGCGCGGCGCATGGCGCAGGCGTTGGCCCATCGCGGCCCGGACGGGTTTGGCGAGTATGCGGACCCGGCTGTGGGGCTGGGCTTTGGGCATCGGCGGCTGGCGATCATCGAGTTGTCCGAGGCGGGCGCGCAGCCCATGGTCAGCCGCTGTGGGCGGTTCGTGCTGACCTACAACGGCGAGTTGTACAATTTTCGGGCGTTGCGGCGCGAGCTTGAGGAAACGGGCGGATCGCATCTGCCCTGGCAAGGCGATTCGGACACCGAGGTGCTGCTGGCCGCGTGTCAGGTATGGGGGGTGCGCGGGGCTCTTGAGCGGGCCGTGGGCATGTTCGCCTTTGGCCTGTGGGACTCGGCGCAGCGGACCCTGACCCTGGCCCGGGACCGCATGGGCGAGAAGCCGCTGTATTATGGCCGTGCGGGCAGGGCGTTTGTCTTTGCCTCGGAGTTGAAGGCGCTGCGGGCGCATCCGGGCTTTGAGGCCGGGCTGGACATGGAATCCCTGGCCCTGTTCTTGCGGCATCAGTATGTTCCTGCGCCGCGGTCCATCTATAGGGATGCGCGCAAGCTGTTGCCCGGCTGCCTGCTCACGGTGGGGGTTGGTGGCGGGTTGCCCGAGCCCGAGGCGTATTGGAGTCTGGCCGGGGTGGCTGCCCGGGGCATGGATGATCCTTTTACCGGCGGCGAGGACGAGGCCCGGGACCGGCTGGAGGCGCTGCTGGGCGAGGCCGTGGCCGGGCAGATGATTTCCGATGTGCCCTTTGGGGCGCTCTTGTCGGGCGGGGTGGATTCGTCGCTGGTCACTGCCCTGATGCAGGCCCAGTCGGCCCGGCCGGTGCAGAGCTTCACCATCGGGTTTTCGGACCGCAATTTCGACGAGTCGGCCGACGCGGCGCGGGTGGCCGCGCACCTGGGCACCGAGCACACGACCCTGACGGCCACGCCCGAGGACGCGCTGGGGCTGGTGGAGAGCCTGCCCGATGTCTATGACGAGCCTTTTTCCGACGCCTCGCAGCTGCCCACCTGCCTGGTTTCGCGGCTGACGCGCAGCCGGGTGACGGTCTGCCTGACCGGCGACGGTGGCGACGAGGTGTTTGCCGGGTACAATCGCCATGTGAGCGGCCCGGCCGTGTGGGCGCGTGTGGCCGGGCTGCCGGTGCCGGTTCGGCGCGGGCTGGCTGCGGCCATGCAGTGGCTGTCTCCGGGCGGGTACGACGCGCTGTTCCGGGCTGCGGGCCGGGTGGTGCCCCGGCTGGGGCAGGTGCGCACGCCCGGGCTCAAGGCGTACAAGCTGGCCGAGGCCCTGCCCGCGTCGGATCGCGAGGATCTGTACTGGCGGCTTGTTTCAACCTGGCCCGACCCGGCGGCGCTGCTGGCTGGCGGCGTTTCGGGCCGGATGGGGTTCGACGCGCCGGGGCTGGCCGATTTCGTACGCTGGATGCAGTACGCGGACAGCGTGACCTATCTGCCCGGCGGCGTGTTGCACAAGGTGGACCGGGCGACCATGGCCGTGTCGCTGGAGTCGCGCGCGCCGTATCTGGATCATCGGGTGGTGGAATTTGCGTGGCGGTTGCCCGTGTCCATGCTGGTGGCTGGCGGCCGGGGCAAGCATATCCTGCGGCGGGTGCTGGACAGGCATGTGCCGCGCGGGCTGGTGGACCGGCCCAAGGCCGGGTTTGACGTGCCCCTGGCCCAGTGGCTGCGGGGGCCGCTCAAGGGCTGGGCTTCGGATCTGCTGGCCCCGGACCGGCTGCGCCGTCAGGGGTTGTTCGACGCGGACGCGGTGGCCCGGCAGTGGGCGGATCACCAGAGCGGCAGGCGGGAGAATCAGTCCAGGCTGTGGGCCCTGCTCATGTTTCAGGCGTGGTCTGATCGCTGGCAGCCGGGGGATTGACCGGGGGGTTTTGGTGTCTTAGCAGAGGTGGCCCATGCCGACGCCCAGCAGAATGGACACCCCGAGCCAGACCACGGTCTTGCAGGCTCCGGCCAACCGGCTCGGGGTTTCGGTGTCCGCGCCTTCGGGGCGCAGCAGGTATTTCCAGTCAAAGGGCGTGGTCTTGCGGGTCATGGCAGCCTCCTCGGGCCAGGGGTTTTCCATGTTCCCTTCATAGGCGTGCGGTCTGGTCCCGTCCAATCGCAATGCGTGAACCGAGGCATAACGAATCCGGATTGCGTCGAGCGGAAAAAGGCTCTAGGAGAGTGGCATGGAACTCTACCAGTTGAGGACGTTCATCGCCGTGGCCGACGAGGGCAACCTGACCAAGGCGGCCGAACGCATCCACGCCAGCCAGCCCGCGGTGAGCGCCCACATCAAGGCCCTTGAGGGCGAACTGGACGTGGTCCTGTTCGTGCGCACCCCGCGCGGCATGCTGCTCACCGATGCGGGCCGGGAGCTGAAAAGCCGGGCCGAGGCCGTGGTCCGGGCCGCCGATGACCTGCTCAACCAGGCCAGGGGTTTCAGCCGCGACCTGACCGGCACCCTGAGCATCGGGCTGAACACCGATCCCGAATACCTGCGCGTGGCCGACCTGACCGGGCGCATGGCCGAGGCTCATCCGCGCCTGCGGCTGAAGCTGGTGCAGAGCACGTCCGGCACCATCCTCAAGGACGTGCGCGACCGGCGGCTGGACGCCGGCTTCTCGTTCTTCGACAACTGTTATGCCGAGGTGGATTCGGTCAAGCTGGCCGAGATTCCGGTGCGCGTGGTGGCCCCGGCCGCCTGGAGCGACCGCATCAGGGGCAAGACCCTGGACCAGTTGGCCGCCCTGCCGTGGATCAAGCCGGACATGGGCTGCCCCTTCATGGTCGTCTTTGGTCAGCTTTTTTCCAGCGCCAGCGTGGAGCTGACGGATTATGTGGAGGTGGACAGCGAGGATGTCATCCGCAGGCTGGTGGTCACGGGCCGGGGCATCTCCATCCTCAAGCAGGCCGATGCCGAGGCCCTGGTGCGCGATGGCAGCGCCGTGATCTGCGACGCCGGGCCCCACCTCTCCCTGAATGTCAACTTCGTCTTTGGCCGAAGCCGGGGGGAAGACCCCCTGGTCCGCGCCCTGGCCGAGGTGGTGGCCGAGGTCTGGCGCGGTGCGGCCCGGTGCGGTTGCGGGGTGGAAAAAACGTCCGGCGGTCGCGACGCGGCCCCAGGAAGCTGATCCCGGCATCCACATAAACGGAGCACAAGAGCCACACAAAAAGGCCCGACCTGAACCAGGCCGGGCCATTTGTATTTTCTGTGCCGGTGGTTAGTCCACCTTGTGGTAGGCCTTGGGCGCGGCGTTGCAGATGGGGCACTTGTCCTCGGGCTTGCCGTCGGTGGTGTGGCCGCACACGGAGCAGATGTAGAACTCCGCATCCGCGAACACGTCGGAGTCGGCCTCCAGGGCCTGGGTGTACAGCGCTGCGTGGATCTTCTCGGCCTCGTTGGCAAAGCCGAAATAGCGCAGGACCGCGTTTTCGCCCTCGGCCTTGGCCTCTTCCATCATCTCGGGATACATGGATTTGAACTCGTAGGTCTCGCCCTCAATGGCGTCCTTGAGGTTCTCCTCGGTGGTGCCGATGCCCTTCATCAGGCGCAGGTGGGCATGGGCGTGGATGGTCTCGGCGGCTGCGGCGGCGCGGAAGAGTTTGGCCACTCCGGGCTTGCCGTCGGCGTCTGCCTTGTCGGCGTAGGCGAGATACTTGCGGTTGGCCTGGGACTCACCGGCAAAGGCATCCTTCAGGTTCTTCAGGGTCTTGCTCATGGTCGCTCCTTGTCTATTGGTCTATGGTGAAAAAGAATCATCCGTTTTGTCTGACAGTGTTGTATCGCAACCGGTCATTGCCAGGCAAGCAAAAAATGATAATAATTACTACATAAGGAGAACGGCCTGAAATTGTACGATTTTCTTGATAGCGTGGAAGGGGTTAGTGGTGGAGCAAATGAAGAACCGCCCCTGCCCGGAGGAAAGGATGAAATCCGGGCAAGGGCGGCTCCAACCCGCAGTGGAATGGGGCATGGCCCCTGAAAGATCAGAATCCGCGTGTGAAGAGGGTCAGGGCAAAGGCGGCGACGCCAGCGGTCACGGCCTCGCTGGCCCTGCGGATGCGGGCGCGGCGGCGGCGCGGGATGTGCGCGGTGCGCGCGGCGTTTTCAGCGCGGCGCTGCATGGCCATCATCGAGAGTCGGGTATCGCAATCCATGCTCATGGCTGTCTCCTTTTCCTGCCCCCGGGTCGGGGGTGCCGCCGTGTGGGCGGTTTTCCATATCTGCATATCTACGGAACCTGTTGAAACCAATCCAATTGTATTGTTCGATGCTCTCCTTCAGCTTTTCTGATCAAGGTGCCGGATCTGTATCGGGGTGGGTGATTGACTTTTTGGTCGGCGTACCGGAGAAGGGGCTATGGAACTCTATCAGCTCAAGACCTTTGTGGTGGTGGCCGAGGAGGGGCACCTGACGCGCGCGGCCGAGCGGCTGCACGCCAGCCAGCCCACGGTCAGCGCCCATATCAAGGCCCTGGAGGAGGAGCTGGAGACCCGGCTCTTCATCCGCACCCCCAAGGGCATGCGCCTGACCGAGGCGGGCAGGCGGCTGCGCGACAAGGCCGGGGAAGTGCTGCGGGCCGCGCGGGAACTCAAGATCGAGGCTCGGAACATGGGCGGCGAGCTGGTGGGCGAGCTCTCCATCGGGCTGAACACCGACGCCGAATATCTGCGCATCGTGCCCCTGCTCAACTCCCTGGCCGAGCGCCACCCCAAGGTCACGCTCCAGATTCTGCAAAGCGCCAGCACCGTGGTCCAGAGCCAGATCATTCAGGGCAAGCTCGACTGCGGGTTCATCTTCGGCCCGCCGCGCAACGCGGACCTGCTGGCCCTGCGCCTGGAGGCCACCCGCTTCTTCGTGGCCGTGCCCGACATCTGGAAGGAAAGGATCAAGGGCGGGCTGGCCGCCCTGGCCGAACTGCCCTGGATCATGGACCCGAGCGACAACCCGCTCCAGCCGATCATCGGGCCGTTCTTCGCCTCGCGCAACCTCAAGCCAGCCTACGAGATCGAGGTGGACGGCGACGAGGTCATCCGGGTGTTGGTAGCTGCGGGCAAGGGGGTGTCCCTGCTGCGCGAGAACGAACTCAAGGCCGCCAACCGCATCGGCGTAGTCCACGCCGTGCCCTTTGAGGGGCTGACCATCGACCTGCATTTCGTCTGCCTCAAGCGGCGCGACCAGGACCCGGTCATGCACGCTGTCATCGACCATGTCCGCAAGGTCTGGGGGCTGGAGTAGCGGAGGCTGGTTCCCGGCGGCTCGAAGCTGACCCGGCCGGGCTCCCGTGGGTTCAGAACTTGTCTTTCACCTGCCGGAAGAATTCCTGAAGGAAGCGGGGCGAGGTCTGCTCGCCGTTGACGTCGAGGCGGTCGAGGAGCACCACCAGGTTGCCGCGCGGGGTGGTGGTGGAGTCAAAGTGCAGGGCGTGGGCGTCGCCGCCCGGCGTCTGCATGGAGAAAATCCAGGTGTCCTCGTCGCGGTGCCAGTTTGACAGGGACGCGCCGCTCTCTTCGGCCTCGCGCACCAGCACCTCCACGAAGCGCCCCAGGGGCATCCTGCCGGGCACGCCCAGGAACTCGCCATGGTCGTTGCGGATGACGATGGGCGTGTTCAGGAAGGCATCGGACGGCCGCTCCAGGGAGGCCGGGCCCGGCTTTGGAGTGTCCGGCGAGACCGGTTTTTCCAGGGTGTAGGATTTTACGCTTCCGCCCGGGCTGGTGACGTTGACGATCTTCCTGGCCCGGACCGGCCGCTCGGGCTGCGGCGCGGCGGTGTCGCCGGTCTTGGCGTCGGCTGCGACTCCGGCACCGGCACAGGCACCGGGCCCGGCATCGGTCGAGGAGGACGCCGCGAGAGTGTCCGATGCCGGGGCGGTGCGTGCCAGGAGAAGGGAAAATGTTTCGTTGTTCTGCTGCTGCACCTCGATCAGCCGCTGCACGGCGGTCTCAAGGGCTGCCAGCCGCTGCCCGGCCTTGGCCTGGGCCGTGGCCAGCCCGGCCATGCCCTGCATCATCTGCCCGGCCGTGGCAAAGAACTTGTCCAGGTATTCCTGGGAAACCACGCCCGGACCGGGGGCAGACGCCGCAGCGGCCGCCTCGTCCTGGCGGGGCGGGGCCGCAGTCCGTCTGCGCTCGGTCGGCGATTCCTTGAAGTGTTCCTTGAGGATTTTCAGGGTCTCGTTGACCGACATGCCCTTGTCAAAGCAGTCGCGTATCCTGAGGCAGACATCGGCCGCCTCCTTCCTGAAGCGGATGGGCTTGCCGCGCGTGAGCACCGGGATGAAGCCCGGGAACTTGCGGCGGTAGCTCTTGATGGTCGTCTCCGAGACCTTGCAGAGGGCGGCCAGATCCCTATGGGTATATGCTTCGTCCATTGTTTCCTGCGTCCCGTCCGGGCAGCGCTGCGCGCCCGACAGTGCGGTCCATGAGGCGCAGCCGCCTCGGGCGGATGCGCAGTTTGCGGCTCCAGACACAGGAAACCGCATCAGCTCCCCGGGCAAGCTCCCGGGTCCAGGTCAGGCTCCGGCCGAGCCGGACAATCACTTTCAAGGGCGTGGGGGCCATCTCCAGGCGTACTTTCACAAGACCTCCCGGTTGCGCCATCGTCACCAATCGTCACCCTGCCCAGACGCTACGAAAAGACAAAAAGCAACTTATCGAATCCTTATCCCGAAAAAGTCTAGAAGTCAACGCCACCCCCTTGCTTTTCTGAAAATTTCCCTCGGGGCGAGGGGCCTGCCGCTGTCCGCCGCCACCTGCCGTGAGCAATCGGCAAGCCTGGTCTTCATCTCGGGGCCTGTCAGGCACACGGGTCGGGAAAAAGCGTTCGAGTGTCAGGCGCGAAAAATGGGCAAGCCCGAAGCATTGCGCTCCAGCGCCCTGCCGCCCATTCCGGCCCGTCTGGCGTAAATGGTGCGAGTGCAAGGCGCGAAGCGCATCCAGGACCGAAGCGCACGCGCGGATTGCGAAAAAGTGTTCGAGTGCTAGGCGCGAAAACAGGGCAAGACCGAAGCGTAGTCTTCCTACGCGAGGGTTTGCCCTGTTTGAAGCAACGACGCAATCGGACGCTTTTTCGCAATCCGCTAGAGGTGGCGGGAGATGGCGGCGTGGATTCGGCGCGACGCGGACTCGTTGCCGAACATGCCGACCCGCACCGTGATCTGGGTCTGGTTGTCGCCCACAAGCTTCATGGAGATGATTACCGTGTCGCCGGAGAGCTTGCCCGTGATCTTGCCCGAGGTGCCGTCCTTGGCTGTGCTGGTCACCGGGATGGTCAGTTCGCGGCAGGCGGCCAGGGAGGCGTCGTAGCTCTTCTGGAGCGAGGCGGAGTAGGTGTTTTTGGCCTGACCGTCGAGGTACACATAGGTGCCGGTGGCGGCGGCCCCGCCCACGAGGATGGCAGCGCATCCGGCGGAAAGCAGAAGCGTGGCCAGGAGCAGGGCGGTGGTCATGGCGCGGGTGATGGGGTGCATGGTCTCTCCTTTGCGATCAGTGGAGGGTGATGGACACGACGTCCTTCTTGTACACGACAGCGGTTTCAGGCTGGTAGTTGTTGCGGTTGAGGGTGACGAAGGTATAGGTGTTCGGGCTGTCCGAGCCCAGGTAGAGCCGGGCGTCGGTGAAGAACATTTCCTTTCGGCCCCTGTCCACCACGGTCAGGGTGTTCTGGTCCCTGAAGGAGATGGACGCCCACAGTTGCAGATCGCTCAAGCGCGTGAAGCTGACCACCGTGCTGGAGCGGCCGTTGAGCTTGCCCGAGAGGTAGATGTAGAACTTGCCGAGCTTGACGAACTCCATGATCTCAAGGACCGTGCCATCGCGCAGGGTCATGGAGCCCAGGGGCTCCAGGCGCAGGTCGTCCCTGATGACGCTGACGTAGCCGGACGAGCCCGGAGCGGTTCGGTTCTGGCTCTCGTCGTCGGGGTCGAAGCCTTCGGCCTCCTCGCGCATCCGGTCGGTGTCCGTGTCGTCGGGTCGGGCGTCTTCGGGCAGGGCGGCGTCCTGGCCGTCCGGCTCGGGCTGGTCCTGGCGGGATGCGGCCTCGTCGGCTTCGGCGCGCCCGGCCGGTTCCTGGTCCTGATGAACCGGTGCCGGGACCGGCGCGTCGTCGTAGGTGTCCAGGGCCAGGGCGCTTGCGGCAAAGGCAAGCAGGAGCAGCAGGGTCGGAAGCAGAATCCGCATGTATCCTCCGGGAAAAGGCTGGCGGCATGGGTTGCCGTGACGGCACGGTCGTAGCACAGGCCCGGCAAAAAGTCTAAACTCGAAACGGCCCGCAGCTGGCTGGCCGGGCCGACCTTTACAAAACCCCTTGAGCTATATACACCATTCGGACACCAATAATTCAAGGGGTTGCGAGTGATATCCAAAGTGGCCTGCGCCGCCCTCATGGGCATCGACGCCTTCAAGGTGGAGCTTGAGGTGGATCTGTCCCGCTCGGGCATGCCCTGCTTCACCATGGTCGGGCTGGCCGAGGGCGCGGTCAAGGAAGCCAAGGAGCGCGTCTTTTCGGCCCTGAAGAACTGCGGGTTCAAGGTGCCGCCCGCGCGCATCACCGTTAATTTGGCCCCGGCCGATGTGCGCAAGGAGGGCAGCGCCTATGATCTGCCTCTGGCCGTGGGCATCCTCTGCGCCATGGGCGTGATCCCGTGGGATGCTGCCGAGGGCTGGTACATGGCGGGCGAGCTGTCGCTCACCGGCGAGCTCAAGCCCGTGCCCGGGGTGCTGCCTCTGGCCCTGGCCGCTCGCGCGGGCCAAGGGCGCGGCATCATCGTGCCCATGGACAACGGCCGCGAGGGCGCGGTGGTCAAGGACATCCCGGTCATCGGGGCCACGGACCTGGGCCAGGTGGTGCGCATGCTCCTTGGCGAGGAGGCGGTGGAGCCTGCGGCCGTGGACATCGACACCCTGTGGGCCGAGCGCCAGACCTTCCTGAGCGATTTCGCCGAGGTCAAGGGCCAGGAGCACGCCAAGCGGGCCATCGAGATCGCGGCCGCCGGGGGGCACAACCTGCTCTTCATCGGCCCGCCCGGCTCGGGCAAGACCATGCTCGCCAAGCGCATCCCCACGGTGCTCCCGCCGCTGCGCTTCGAGGAGGCGCTGGAGGTGACCAAGATATATTCCGTGGCCGGGCAGCTGCCGAGTGGTCAGGCCCTGATGGTCACGCGCCCCTTTCGCACCCCGCACCACACCATTTCCGATGTGGGCCTCATCGGCGGGGGCCGCTACCCCCAGCCGGGCGAGACCTCCCTGGCCCACCGGGGCGTGCTCTTCCTCGACGAGATGCCCGAGTTCAAGAAAGCCGTGCTCGAGGTCCTGCGCCAGCCCCTGGAGGACGGCGAGGTGACCATCTCCCGCTCCCTGGTGTCGCTGCGCTATCCGGCGGACATCATGCTGGTGGCGGCCATGAACCCCTGCCCTTGCGGCTACCTGACCGACGACACCCACCCCTGCACCTGCTCGCCCCTGGCCGTGCAGCGCTATCGCTCGCGCCTGTCCGGCCCGCTGCTGGACCGCATCGACTTGCAGGTGGAGGTCCCGGCCGTGCCCTATGACGACCTCAAGCAGACCCGTGGCGACATCGACTCGGCCACCATGCGCGCCCGGATTCTGGCGGCCCGGGACATACAGTCAACGCGCTACGCGGACCAGCCCATCACCCTCAACTCCGAGCTGACCGGCTCGGCCCTTGAGGACTGGTGCCGCCTAGGCGAGACCGAGCACGCCTTTCTCAAGCGGGCGGTGGAGACCCTGGGCCTCTCGGCCCGCGCCTACGTGCGCATCCTGCGCATCGCCCGGACCATCGCCGACCTGGACGCGGCCGACTGGATCGGCCCGGCCCATCTGGCCGAGGCCATCAACTACCGGAGCATGGACCGGCAGGGCTAGGTTGGGCGGGGCGGATCACTCGGCCTTGTCCGCGCCTTGCTCAAAGGTCAGGATGTCTCCGGGCTGGCACTCCAGGGCGCGGCAGATGGCGTCCAGGGTGGAGAAGCGCACGGCCCTGGCCTTGCCCGTCTTGAGGATGGACAGGTTCTGTTGGGTGATGCCCACGGCGGCCGCCAGCTCCTTGGAAGACATCTTCCGCCTTGCCAGCATCACGTCGAGATTGATGTGTATGGTCATGACTTCCTATACCGTCAGGCGCTGCTCTTCCTGAAGTTTTCTGCCCTCATCCATGACCTTGGAGATGAGGATGATCATCAGGCCGACCACGACCAGGGTCACGTTGCTGTCTTCTATGGCGAGTGTCACCATGCGCTCGCCCTCAGGATTGTGCGCGGTCAGGGCCAGGGTCTGCAAGGCTCCGGCGGGCAGGGTCAGTATCTGCTGCGCCATGAGCGCCCACCCGATGTCGCGAAAGCAGGCCACGTTTTCCTGCTCGAAGAAAGCCCCGGCGGCGTAGAGGTCGAAGAGACGCCACAGCGACCGATACGCATACATGACCGCCGCGCCCGGCAGCATGGCCGCGCCGAAGCAGGCCAGCCGCTGCCACGTTCCCAGAGGGGGGTCCGCAGAAAAAAGCCCGGCCCTCTTGAAGGCGTCCAGTTCCAGCCATTGGCCCCCGGTTCCGGGATCGGCAACCAGCCACACGGCCAAGACGCCTATTGGATACAGGAAGAAGAGAACGCGGAAGAGCAGAGCGAATCGTTTGCTTGGTCTTTGAATGCTGTTCACAATCGCCTCCTTGCTGTTTAGCGACGTTATTTTCTTGTTAGTCAATAAATTTTTGTTGAATGTCAAGAAAAAGGTCATGACTTCTGTGCGCCGCTGCCGGAGAGCGGCGAAGCCGGGCGGGAGGGGGTTTGGTTTGCGGCGGAGGGCATCCGGGCCGTGCGCTGCCCGGGCCAGCCATTTGCCCGGACCATCGCCGACCTGGACGCGGCCGACTGGATCGGCCCGGCCCACCTGGCCGAGGCCATCAACCACCGGAGCATGGACCGGCAGGGGGAGGTGAGAGGCGGGTTCCCCTTTGCCCATGCACTCCATCAGTGAAACAGGAACTCACACATCGACGAGCCACCGGGTGGCGCTCAGTCGCCCCGGTGGCAATCCGCCGGATTCCCCGCCGCCCCGCATCACGGCGTCATCATGGCGTCGTCAGCGCGCCATCAGCGCGAACACGCCCCAGCCGAGGTATTCTCGGGTGTACGCGGCGTAGCGTTTCGGTTCCACGGTCAGCTTGGCTCGAACCTCTTTCGCGAAGTCGTCGTCGGGATTCGATTCAAGCCATCGGCGCATGGTGAGCCACTTGGCCGCCTCATACCTGTCCCAGCCTTCCTGGTCTGCCAGAACCATTTCCACGACATCGTAACCAAGGCCGTCGAAAGACGCGAGAAGCTCTGGAAGCATGAGAAAGTCGGAAATAGACCCGGCTTCGCATCCCCTGGCAATGTCTTCCGTCGGTGGCATTCGCAACCAGTATGGTTCGCCGACAAGGATGATTCCGTTGGCGCAGAGATTCTTCGCCAGAAGCTCGATGGTGCCGACCACTCCCCCGCCGATCCATGTGGCGCCGAGACAGGCTGCCACCTCGACCTTTTCACCCGCGACATAGCCGACAGCGTCGCCGTGGATGAAGACGACCTGATCGGTGACCCCGAGTTCTTCGGCGCGGAGTTTCGCGTGCTCGGAGAACAGCCGGCTCATGTCGATGCCGACGCCCATGATTCCGTAATCGCGTGCCCAAGTGCACAGCATCTCGCCTGAACCGCTGCCGAGGTCGAGGATACGAATTCCCGATTCCAGGCGCAACGCCGCGCCGAGTGTGGCGAGCTTTTCTGGTGTGAACGGGTTATGGATGCGGTGAGCACTTTCGGTAATGGTGTAGATGCGTGGGATGTCCAATGCAGAATCTCCTATTACTGAGTTATGCCGTGAAGTGATTCATCCAAAATGCCAGTTTTTGCAGAGCAGCTTCTGGAAAAGATGTTACCATGTCAAGAATCTGAACAATGAGCATGCATTGATTCCTTCTCGACAATGTGGTTGAACAGTGTACACGCAGTCATACTCCGTACAGTCACAGTGCGCACGCTCCTTTTTGATTCAGAAAAGAAAAAGCGCCCCGACCGAAGTCAGGGCGCTGGATGTTAGCCGGTTTTGCTGGCATTGACTATTTTGTATATTGCCTTTTCTGACAAGAAGTATTGCTCGGCCAATTCAGCAACAGAGCAACCCGCCAAACGCTTGGACAGGATTTCGCTATTGCGTGCCCGAATGGTTTCTCTTGTCCGTGTATTTGCACCCCACGGCTGTTTTCTTTCTTCTTTGCGCGGGATGTAAATGTATTCACCGTCTATATACTGCTGGACTGCACTCAATACATTGTGAGGCAAGATATCAATTGCTTTCTTGTAGCTCATTATGCTCCTCCTGTTTTTGTGTCAGGATCGAGCAAGAGCTATTGCCTAAAAGATCATGTTGTTATGCAATAGCCCTTGCTATGCATAATGAACAGAATCCAAATGCGTAAACATCAAGTCTCCTTGGTAATGGTTTCCAAAATAATATGTTTATCCGAGGGGTCTTGTCAATGGACGCATGCCATTGCCCGCGAAAGGCATTCATTAGGGTCAAAGGCTTGTCGGCTTGTCGTGTCGCCATCGGTCTGAGCTCCTGCTCAGTCCAGGGCCTTGACTCCGCCCCGGCCCGGGCGTAGCCCGGAGTGACCGCCCCTGCCATCGGGCGCGGAAAATCCGCCACGAGGAATCCCATGTTCGGCACCCACGATCTTGCGCTGTTTGTTGTCTCCGGCCTGCTCCTGAACATCACGCCGGGCCAGGATGTGGCCTATATCGTCAGCCGCAGCGCGGCCCACGGGCTGCGCGACGGGTGCGTGGCCGCGCTGGGCATCGGGGCCGGGTGCTTTGTGCATGTGTTTGCGGCAGCGCTGGGGTTGTCTGCCATCCTGGCCACCTCGGCCACGGCATTTCTGGTGGTCAAGCTGGTGGGCGCGGCCTATCTGGTGTGGATAGGCGCGGTCATGCTCCTTGGCCGGGGCAATGGCCGCGCTCCCTCGGACGGAAAGGGCGGCGAAAGGCTGGCCCGGGTTCCGGCCCGCAAGGTCTTCACCCAGGGGTTTCTGACCAACGCCCTCAATCCCAAGGTGGCCCTCTTCTTCCTCGCCTTTCTGCCCCAGTTCGTGGATGCCGGGTCCGGTTCCATGGCCTTTCTGCTGCTGGGCGTCATCTTCACGGTCAACGGCACCCTGATCAACCTGCTCTGGGCGTGGTCCGCGGCCCGGCTCTCCACCATGTTCGGCGGCGGCGGGCGCTTTGGCGTCTGGATCAAGCGGGCCGTGGGCGCCCTCTTTGTCAGCTTTGGCCTGCGGCTGGCCCTGGCCGATTGACAGGACCCAGGCGGCCGGGAAGGGCTTTGGCGCGGCGCATTTTCGGGATTCGCGGCAGGTCGCACGGCACGACTTCAGACCCCGGCCATGCGCCGGAAGCCGCCCCGGGGGCGGGGTGCGCACCGGATGGGGGCCGGTGGGCGTCTAGCGGCGGGGGCGGGGTTCTCTGGGCCGCGCTTCGTTGACCTTGAGGGTCCGTCCGCCCATGTCCTTGCCGTCCAGGGCCTCGATGGCCGCCAGGGCGTCGGCGTCGTCCATTTCCACAAAGCCGAAGCCGCGAAAACGGCCGGTCTCGCGGTCTTCCACCAGTTTCACGGCCACAACCCGGCCAAAGGCGCCGAACATGTCGCGGATGTCGTTTTCGGAAACGCTGAAGGGAATGTTGCCGACATAAATGCTTTTCATTGCAAGAGGCTCCAAATGAAATGGGAATCCGGCGGGAAGGGGCTGCCCGCCGGGTCGCTCCCGGCGGTGCGGCGGCCGCCCCGCGCCAATGCCAGCCCGTGCGCCCGGCCCGCCCATGGCGAGGCAGGAGCGCAGAGTAATACTGCCGTTACGCCAGGGCGATTGTTTCGTCAACCCGATTCCCGTTTCTCCAGGCGTTCTTTCCGGTTGGGAGCCCCTGTGCCTGGTTCGGGCCGGGCTCCTGGCGGCCCCTTGCCCTTTGCCCATTACCTATGTAGAGGTAGAGCCCTTTGAAACCGTCATTTTGCAGGCTGGTTAAAAATGTTCGAGTGCAGTTTGAGCCGTTGATGAGCCGTCTTCGGCGAATCCTACGGATCAAGACAGCAGCGATAGGCGCGAAAAAAGGGCAAGACCGAAGCCCTTGAGCCGTTGGCGAGTCTTCGAGCCTTACGGATCATGAGAGCAGAGATGTACTTCCTGTACGCGAGGGTTTGACCTTTTTGAAGCAACGCAGCAATCGGACGTTTTTAACCAGCCTGGTAGAGCCCTGCCGCCCCCAGGGGCGAGCATCATCGCAAGGAGCAGTCCATGGCAACCACCGTTGAAGAGATCACCATCAATTATTCCGAGGATAACCAGCTCATCGTCAAGGAGCTGGACAAGGTCGTCCTGTCCAAGGGCGCCTGGACCATTATCGTCTTCCGCTACCAGGAGTTCAATCGCGCCAAGGGCGAATTCGGCCCGGAAAAGTTCTCCATCCGCCGCTACCAGAAGGTGGACGGCACCTACCGGCCCAAGTCCAAGTTCAACATCTCGAGCCAGGCCCAGGCCCAGAAGATCGTCGAGGCCCTGGGCGCCTGGATCGACTAGCCGGGCCGACCGCCCGGACGAGGCGATGATGGCGGCGCACAGCGGCAGCGCTTTGGAGCAACCTGGCGGCCCGCTGGGCGCGCACATGTCCATTGCCGGGGGGCTGCACATGGCCTTTGCCCACATCGCGGCCGTGGGCGGCACGGCCCTGCAGCTGTTCACCCGCAACCAGCGCCAGTGGCGTATCCCCGAGCTTTCGGCCCTGGATGCGGCCCTCTTTGCCGAGGCCTGGGCCCAGTGGGGCGACCACCCTGTGGCTGCCCACGATTCCTACCTGATCAACCTCGCCTCGCCCGACCCGGATTTGCATGAGCGCTCCCTGGCCGCCTTTGCCGAGGAGCTGCGGCGCGTGGAAACCCTGAAGATCCCGTATCTCGTCACCCATCCCGGCTCCCACCTGGGCCAGGGGGTGGAGGCGGGCACCAGTCGCTATGCCGAGGCTTTGGACCGGGCCATCGAGCGCTCGGGCACGAGCCGGGCCATGGTCCTGCTGGAAACCACGGCCGGTCAGGGCACCAACCTCGGGGCGCGCTTCGAGGAGCTGGCCCGGATCATGGAACTGTCCCGCCACCCGGACCGCCTCGGCGTGTGCTACGACACCTGCCACACCTTTGCCGCAGGCTACGACATCCGCACCCCGGAGGCCTACGCCGAGACCTTCGAGGACTTCGACCGGGTCATCGGGCTGGACCGGCTGCGCTTCTTCCACCTCAACGACACCCTGACCGGCCTGGGCGCGCGCAAGGACAGGCACGAGCACATCGGCCAGGGGGCCATCGGCCTTGAGGGATTTCGCCTGCTCATGCGCGATGCGCGATTCGCCGCAGTGCCCAAGGTGCTGGAGACGCCCAAGGACACGGACCTGGCCGACGACGTGCGCAACCTGGCCATCCTGCGCGGGCTGGCTGGCGATGCCGGAGGGCTGCCGTGAACCGGCTCGACGCCATTGTCTTCGACTTTGACGGCACCCTGGCCGAGCTGACCCTGGATTTCGACCTGATGAAGCGCAAGATCGCGGCCCTGGGCGAGGTGTTCCTGGGCGAGCGGCCCGAACCGGACGGCACGCCCGCCCTGGAGTGGCTTGATCAACTGGTGGCCCGGGCCATGGAGATGGACCGCGACGAGGGGCTGGAGTTCGCCTCGCGCGGCAGGCTGGTCCTGGCGGCCACGGAGCTGGACGCGGCCCGCGAGGGGCGGCTTTTCGCCTTCACCCGGCCCGCCCTGGCCCTGCTGCGCGACCGGGGCGTGGCCACCGGGGTCATCACCCGCAACATTTCGGCGGCCGTGCGCCTCGTGTTTCCAGACATCGATGCCGAGGTCGGGGCCTTTGTGGCCCGGGAGGCGGCGGTGCGCGTCAAGCCGGACCCGGCCCACCTGATGCAGGTCCTTGAGCGGCTGGGCGCGGACCCGGCCCGGACCCTGATGGTGGGTGACCACCCCATGGACGTGGAGACCGGCCGCCGCGCAGGCGCCCTGTGCGCCGCCGTGACCAGCGGCCACCAGGGTGCCGACGCCTTTGCCGCCCTCAAGCCGGACTTCATCGCCCCGGACGTGGCCGCGCTCCTGCCCCTGCTCGACGAGGCCGGGCTGATCTGATTCCGACCCTCCGGCACCAGGAAAAACAAAACGGCCCGGCGCGTCAGCACGCACCGGGCCGCTCATTCGTGACAGGGCAGAGGCTACAGCACCCGGGTGATGTCCAGGTCAAGCCCCGAGGCAGTCATGGCCTCCTCGTCGCCCAGGACGCAGACCGCGCCGTGGGCGGCGTTGGCGCGCACGGCCCGGGCGAAATCGGCCAGGTCCTGGCGCGAGGTGGCCATTGTCTGCTCGCGCAGGGTCTGGAGATAGGCGTCGGTCTGGCCGGTCAGGTGGCGGACCAGGGCAGTGAAGCCCTTGGCGTCGGGCAGCTGGTAGGCGTCCAGTTCGCCGATGGCCCCGATGATGGTTTTTTCCAGCTCGTTTTCCGAGAGATCAAGGCGCTCGAGGTGGTCGGCGGCCGCGTCAAAGGCGTCCAGGGTGGCCGCGAGGTTGGGGTCGCGGTAGGAGACAAAGGCGATGCCGCCGCCGATCCGGTCGATGAGGCAGAAGGCGCCGTAGGCCCCGCCCTGCACGCGCACCTTCTCCCACAGGTAGCCGGTGCGCAGCAGCTTGTTCACGGCCAGGGCCGCGCCGTTGAAGGACAGGCCGTGCTCGGCCACGCTCACGCCCTTGCCCACGTAGTTGACCTGGGCCGGGATGGCCAGCCCCTCGCGGCCGGGCAGATCCAGGGGCCCGCGCGGGACCATGGCCGCCTGCGTCTCGGGCAGGGCCGCGGCCACGGCGGCCAGGGCGGGTTCGCACCGGGTCAGCGTCTCCGCGTCCATGGTGGCGTTGACCACCAGCCCGGGCCGGGCGAGCAACAGCCCGCGCAGCCGCTCCAGGTCCTTGGCCACGGAGCGGAAATCATTCTCGATCCGGGCTTCCAGGTCGCGCAGGAAGAGCAGGCCGGTCACGCCGGACATGCGCTCCTCCATGGCGTGGGCCGCGTGGGTGCGGGCGCGCAGCCGGGTGGCCACCACCTGATGGCCCGAGGGCACCAGCCGCTGCTCGGCCCGGGCGCGCGCCTCGGACACGATGCGGCCCACGCGCTCACGGCTGTCCAGCCGGGCCGAGGTCAGTATTTCTGTCAGGATTTCGGCGGTCTCGGCGAATTTTTCGGCCGTGGCCTTGGCCCGGATCATGAACCGCCCCTCGGCCCGGTCCGAGTCCAGGACCGGGGCGGTGAAGGATTGCGCCCAGATGCCGCCCGAGGTGCGGGCGATCCACTGGGAGAGGTCCACATAGTCGCGCCGGGCCGTGCCTGTCTCGGTCAGGGCGCGGCCGAGGATGGGCACCAGGGGCAGCAGCTCGTCGGGCACCACCGCGAGGTCGAAGGCGAGGTCCACATAGGCGATGCCGTTGGTGGTCAGGTCGTGGAAGAGCAGGGGCGTGGCGCCGAGGGTGCGCGCCTCGGTGGGGATGGCCTTGTTCCCGGCGGGCAGGTCGGCCAGGGACAGGCGCGGGATGGAGGCCAAATCCTCGGGCGCGTCGGGCTCGCCCTGGAGCCGGGAGAGTTCTTTGGCCTCGGACATGACCCGGTCGAGGTCGGCCGGTGTCATGGCCTCCTTGACCGCCTTGAGCCGGGCCGATTCATCGGCGGCCATGCGCTTGGCCATCTTCCGGTCCGGCTCCAGCAGCACGGTGGTGCGGTGCGGGTTGTGCAGGAAGAGCCGGGCCAGCAGCTCCTCGAAAATCCTCTCGCCCGAGGCGAGCCACCCCTTGATGTTCGCCAGGGGCTTCTCAAAGGGCAGGAGCAGCAGCGGATCGCCTTCGTGGTCCTCGTCGTCATAGAGCCAGGTGGACAGGGCCTGGAACATGAGGGAGAGGCCGCGCGGGTAGGAGCCGGTGTTGTTCTCGCGCAGGTCGAACTCCACGGAGTTGACCGCGGCCTCAATGTCCCTGGGGTCGATGCCCCCTTCCACCAATTCCTTGATGGTGTGGAAGACGATGGCCTCCACCTTGATGGCGTTGGACGGGTGCATGCCCTTGAGGCCCACGGAGAAGAACATCTGGCGGATGTCCGCCTCCAGGCCCACGCCCGCCAGATCGTCGCCCAGACCCGAGTCCAGGAGCGCCTTCCGCAGCGGCGACGAGGGCAGGCCCACCAGGATGTGTTCCAGAATGTGCATGGCGAGGTTGAGATTCGGGTCGGCCGTTTCGGCCAGCAGCCAGTTGACCGTGAACATGGCCTTGTCCAGCCGCTCCGAGGCCGGATAGGGTTTGCGCAGGGCGCGCGCCTCGGTGAACCGGGGCTGGAGCGGCACCCGGCTGGCCGCCACCTCGCGCGGTTCAAAGCGCGAGAACACGGCGTCGAGGATGGCGAGGCGCGTGTCCGGGTCGTCGTCGCCGCAGAAATAGGCGTAGGCGTTGGAGGGGTGGTAGTGGTCGCGGTGAAAGGCCATGAACCCCTCGAAGGTCAGGTCGGGAATGACCGCCGGGTCGCCGCCCGAGTCCAGGCCGTAGGTCACGTCCGGGAAGAGCGACTGCTGGGAGTGCTCGTGCAGCAGGGAGTCGGGCGAGGAATAGGCCCCCTTCATCTCGTTGTAGACCACGCCCTTGTAGGTCAGGGGCTTGTCGCGCCCGGCCAGCTCCAGGTGCCAGCCCTCCTGCTTCAGGGTGTTCTCTGTCAGCCGGGGAAAGAAGACCGCGTCGAGGTAGACGTCCACCAGATTGTAGAAGTCGCTCGTGTTGGCGCTGGCCACCGGGTAGCAGGTCTTGTCCGGGAAGGTCAGGGCGTTGAGAAAGGTCTGGAGCGACCCCTTGAGCAACTCCACAAAGGGCTCGCGCACCGGATACTTCTCGGACCCGCAGAGCACCGAGTGCTCCAGGATGTGGGCCACGCCCGTGGAGTCCTTGGGCGGGGTGCGGAAGGTGATGCCAAAGACCTTGTTCTCGTCGTCGTTGACGATGGACAGGACGCGCGCGCCGGTCCGGTCGTGGCGATACAGGTGGGCCGTGGCGGCCATCTCCGGGATTTCAAGCTCCCTGACTTTGGTGAAACCGTGACTCATTATGCGTGCTCTCTTGGGTTTGCCTGCTGTAGGTGCGTTCGGGCCGTTCATGCATGGCCATACGATTCGGGCCGCCCGGGCAGGGCGGCGCGGCAGTCCATGCCTATACACCACATGGCCCCGGGATCAAAGTGCGCAGTGGGTGCAAAAAACACTTGACGCCACCCGGACGCGCACATAGATTGATTGAAAATAGGAATCATTCATAACCTTGGTACAACCTTTTGACCATATGGAGAAATGCCATGAGCTGCGGATGCGACACTGACCACAACCACGACGAGATGTTCCCGGAATTCGCCAGGGTCGGGCAGGCGGTGCCCCCCTTTGTCATGGAGAGCTTTGATCCGGCCGAGGGCGGTTTTTGCGAGGTGGATCTCGGAGCGCTGCGCGAGCAGGGCAAATGGGTCGTTCTTTTCTTCTACCCGGCCGACTTCACCTTTGTCTGCCCCACCGAGCTGGCCGACCTGGCAGCCAAGCACGAGAAACTGACCGGGCTCGGGGCCGAGGTGATCTCCGTTTCAACCGACACCAAGTTCACCCATCTGGCCTGGAAGAACGACGAACGGCTGCTGGCCGACGTGAAATTCAAGATGGCCTCGGACGCCACCGGCGAGGTCTCCCGCTTCTTTGATGTCTGGGACTACGACTCCGGGCTGGCCCTGCGCGGCACCTTTGTCATCAATCCCGAAGGCATGCTGGTCTCGGCCGAGGTCAACTACTACAACGTGGGCCGCAACGCCGAAGAACTGGTGCGCAAGATGGAGGCCAACGCCTACCTCAAGGACCACCCCGAGCAGGCCTGCCCGGCCAAATGGACCCCGGGCTCCAAGACCCTGACCCCGGGCGAGGGGCTGGTGGGCAAGGTGTACGAGGCCCTCAACGAATAGTTACGACCCTCACACTCTCGTAACTCCTGTTGCCAAGCGCCCCTGCCGGACCCTCCGGCAGGGGCGCTGCCGCGTCCGGGCGCGGCGGTCCACACCGTCATTGTTCCAGGAAATACCAGCGCTTGGGGCGCAGCCAGGCAAAGGAGCGCATGCCGTGGACCATCTCGGCCAGCCGGGTGGACCCGGAATTGACGAACAGGCCCAGAGAGCGCGGCCCGGCCAGCTTGACGGCTCGGAAGAGCATCCAGCGCAGCCTGTCGGACCAGCGCAGCTCGGGGTGGATGTCGCGGCGCAGCCTGTGGTTGTAGAGCGGTCCGGCAGCCTGGCCCGTGTCCATGGCCTTGGCCACCGCCTGTCCCGCATAGAGGCCGGTGCACAGGGCATAGAAGATGCCCTCGCCAAAGAGCGGCTCCACAAAACCGCCCGCGTCGCCAGCCAGCAGGGCGCGGCCCCAGGCCGGGTCGTCCAGGGCGTTGCCATAGGGCAAGGGATGCCCGCGCAGGGGCGGCACGGCCGCCGGATCGATCTCGAGATAGTCGATAAAATCTCTAAATACACTGGAAAAATTGACGTTTCCGCGCCGAAGGCCGCAGATGCCCACCTGCACGCGGTCTCCGGCGGGAAAGACCCAGCCGTATCCGGCCTCAAGCAACCCCACGTGCAACTGCGGGCAATCCACGGGCCCGGACAGGGCGGCCGGGTCCAGGGCCACCTCGATGGCCGGGGCCATGAACCGGTTGAAGCGGGCCTTGTCCAGCCCGGGGAAGCTGTTGCGGACCACGGAGTTGGCCCCGTCCGCGCCGATGAGCCGGTCCGCCTCAAGGGCGGTGCCGTCGGCCAGGGTGACACGGGCGGGTCGGCTCTGGCCCGCTCCCTCGGCGCCCGGGTCGCAGGCGGCCACGCGCATTCCGGTCCGTATCTCGGCCCCGGCCCGGGCGGCGTGCTCCAGCAGCCGGGCGTCGAAGCGGGCGCGGTCCGTGAAGTGGAAGGGATAGGGCAACCCGCCCTGGGCCAGCACGGCACGGGGCGAGCGGATGGCGTAGCGCTCGGACACGTGGGTGACGATTCCGGCATCGGTCAGGGCGGCCATGGTCTCGCCGAACACGGTTTCCAGCAGCCGGACCGCCTTCCAGGTCAGCAGTCCGCCGCACAGCTTGGGGCGCGGGAAGTGGGCCTTGTCGAGCATGAGCACCGAGCGCCCCTGCCGGGCCAGGGTCAGCCCGGCCGCCGCCCCGGCCGGACCGCAGCCGCAGATGATGATGTCGTGTCGCATGGTCGTGAATCTCCGGGATTTTGCCCTGTGTCGTACACCGGGCGGCGCGTGTCGCGCAAGGGGTGCCGGGCCGCTTTGCTAAACAACGAAATCATAGTATGGGTCTGGTTCCCCATTCGGGAAACACCGCCAACTGACCGGAGAAGTCATGCAAAGCAGCCACAGCAGGGAAAAGAGCAGGGAGAGGACGAGGAATTTCCTCCTCGTGCTTCTGGCCGGCATTGTTGTGGCCATCTTCTTCAACCTGGACATGCTGCCCGAGGGCGAGACCGTGTTCGAGCGCTCGGCCGACCGCAAGCTCACCTTTGCCGGTGATCTCGGCCGCAAGGATTTCACGCCCGAGGAGCGCGCGCAGATCATGGAGTTCATCAGGCGGCACGACTCCCGGCTGGCCAACGTGACCATCGAGATCACGCTTCAGGACCCGTACAGGGCGGTGACCGACACCACCGAGGTGATCTTTTCCGTGCGCATGGCCATGGCCGACGGCGGCTCTGTCTCGGCCCCCACCCGGCGGGCCCGGCGCAGCAACCTCGTCCCGGCCGTGCTGGACAAGCTCGACAAGGACATCAAGGCCTACGGCATCATCGACGATGGCGACGGCAAGGGCCGCTCGCTGATCAATACCATGTGACCTGCGCCACGCAGCGCACTCCCGCCCGTCTTCCTTCGTCCCGTTTTCCCTCGCCATTATCGCGGCCCGCCCGGCATGTGCCCGCCGGGCTTTTTCGCGCTTTTCCCAAGGATCGTTTTCTTGGTCGGTTCACTGGCCTCGGCCGGGCGGCCAGGGCGCGGCCAGGATGTCCTCGACGATCAGGGAGGTATCCCTGGGCAGCAGGCGCAGCAGGTAGTCCGCGCACTCGGCATAGCGGCGCGAGATCAGGGTCACGGGATGGTCGTGCAGGAACTGCGGCAGGGCTCCCGCCTTCAGGGTGGCGGTGCGGTTGGCATTGTTTTCCCAGGTGTGCAGGGTGCGCCAGTGCGCCTTTGGAAAGCGTTGGCTCAGGGCAGTCAGCAGCGCGTCGCGCTCGTCCGGGTGGCAGAGCAGGGGCAGGGTCTTGCCCCGGTCGGCCCAGTCGGCCAGCCGGAACCCTGTGATGCGCTGGCGCAGGATGTCGCGGTAGCGCCGGATGAGTTCAAGAGCAATGTGTACCCGGGTGGCGGTGTCGGCCACGGGATGCAGGTGGGTCAGCAGCTTGGTGGCCGAGAGCAGGGGGCTGTCGGCCAGGTCCTCGGGTCTGGCTTCCGCAACCAGGGCCTCGGCCTGACGGGTCAGGGTCTCGGCCATGCTCAGCCGCTCGTAGAGCATGCGCTTGGCCCCGGCCACCTTGGGCAGGCCCACTCGCGAGGCGCGCTCCATGCCCTTGCGGAACAAGGCCCGGTCAATGGTCGGGGCTGTCAGGAAAGCGTCCGGTGCCGCGTGTTCAAACACGTCTGGGTCGAGCAGGCCGGTGCGCGAGAGGTTGTAGCAGACAGTGCCGCCCTTGATCAGTAGCTCGGCGGCGATGGTCTCGGCCTCGTAGGCCGTGGCCATGAACTGCATGGTGGTGGTCCCTGTCCGGCCGTTGCCCAGGCGCGCGGCAAAGGTGCCCGGGCCCACCGCTGTCAGGTTCCGGGCGTTAGAGAGCGGCTGGTCTTCATCCGTGCACGGGCCGTCCGCCCGGCAGCCAAAGGCGAGGTCTGCCCCGGCCACCAGCTGGCTGGCCGGGCGCAGCAGTTCGGCGACGCCGAGCATGGGGATGAAGGAGCTGAGCCAGGAGTTGCGGATTTCATAGCCGTTGTCGAACAGGCAGGGGTCAAAGGTGTCGATCCAGAAGATTCCGGCAAAGCGGTGGAGATAGCGGCTGGCCGGGATGCAGGACAGGGCCAGGAGCCAGCTGTCCGAGAGGTCCATGTCATCGGGATAGAAGTTGGCCTGCTCGCCATGGGTGTCTAGCTGGACCACGATGTCCGGCGTGATGCCCGCGTCGCGGCAAAAGGCCAGGGTCTTGGACAGGCAGAGGACCAGGAATCGTTCTGCCAGGGCGGGAAGATGGGGCGCGAGATCGTTCAGCGAGTCGCCGGGCAGCAGCAGGAGCACGGGCATGGGCGGGAGCGATCCCGCGAGGCTCTTGGCGCGCGGCCACGACAGGAGATGGGGCAGGTTCTCCATGGCGTTGATCTGATAGAGCAGATCGGCCAGCGGTCCCTTGTCGCCGCCCAGGCCCAGGGGGTCCGGGGTGGCGGTATCCTGGCAGGGGAACCACACGTATTTGATCAGGCAGAAGACGAGGTGCTTCTGGATGCGGCGCACCGCCGGGTAGTCGGACTCGGCCAGGGATGACGAAACCACCAGGACCGCGCCATCGCGAAACTCGGCCAGGGGGATGCGGCCAATGGCCGACATGGAGTCCGGGCCTGCGTCCGGCAGGGGCAGCGCCCTGGCGGGCGAGACCCCTGCTTCCACTTGGCACGCGCCAAGCGTGATGACCAGGGGATTGCCCTGGATGTGGTCCTTGGTCAGCAGGTCGAGACAGGTGGTCAGCATGTGGTGTCCGTGTGTTTGGACCGCGATGGGCCGTGGGTCATATCTCGCGGCGGCAGGCCAGGGGCATGCGCCAGCCCGTGCCGAATGAGCGCGGGGTCAACTTGATGCCCGGCGCGGCCTGACGGCGCTTGAACTCGGCCGAGCGGACCAGCCGCAGCACGCGATCCACGGTGGTCGGGTCGAATCCGGCCTCCACTATCTGGCGCGCCGAGCGGTGGTGCTCGATGTGCAGGGCCAGGATGGCGTCGAGCACGTCGTAGGGCGGCAGGGAGTCCTGGTCCTTCTGGTCGGGCCGCAGTTCTGCCGAGGGGGGCTTGGTGATGGTGGCTTCCGGGATGGCCTCGCGCACATGGGCGTTGTGCCAGCGGGCCAGGGCAAAGACCCCGGTCTTGTCCACGTCCGAGATGACCGCGAAGCCGCCGGACATGTCGCCGTAGATGGTGCAGTAGCCCACGGCCAGCTCGCTCTTGTTGCCCGTGGTCAGGAGCATGGCCCCGCGCTTGTTGGACAGGGCCATGAGCAGGTTGCCCCGGATGCGCGACTGGATGTTCTCCTCGGTGGTGTCCTCGGGCAATCCGGCAAAGGGTACGGCCAGGGCCCGGGTGAAGGCGTCCATGATGGGCGCGATGGGCAGGGTCAGGGTGCTTATGCCCAGGTTGGCGGCCAGGGCCAGGGAATCGTCCACGCTGCCCTGGCTGGAATAGGGCGAGGGCATGAGCACGCCGGTGACGTTCTCCGGCCCCAGGGCCTCGGCGGCCACGGCCGCGGTCACGGCCGAGTCGATGCCCCCGGACAGGCCGATCAGGGCCGAGGAAAAGCCGCTCTTGCGCACATAGTCGCGGGTGCCCATGACCAGGGCGCGCCAGGTCTCGGCCTCGCGGCCGAAATCGTCGTCGGCGATGGCACCGGGCCGGGGCGCGTCAAGGTCGAACACGGCCACTGCGGGCGCAAAGCCCGGGGCGCGGCCCGTGAGCCTGCCGTCCGGGCCAAAGGCGCAGGAGCGGCCGTCAAAGATCAGGTCGTCGTTGCCGCCGGTCTGGTTGGCATAGACCAGGGGCACGCGGTACTTGTGGGCCACGGCCCCGAGCATGTCCTCGCGAAGCCGCTGCTTGCCCAGGAAGAGCGGCGAGGCCGAGAGGTTGACGATCAGGTCCGGCCCGTGGGCCGCAGCCTCTTCCAGCGGATCGCGCGGGTAGACGCGGGTCTCCCAGTAGTCCTTGTCGTTCCAGGCGTCTTCGCAGATGGTCACGGCGATGGTCCGGCCCTGGTGCTTGATGATGTTGGCCTGCTCGCCGCAGGCGTTGTGTTCGGCTGGCGCTGGCTCGAAGTAGCGGGCCTCGTCAAAGACATCATAGGTGGGCAGCAGGGTCTTGCGGAAGGTGCGGCGGATGGCCCCGCCCTCGCACCAGAAGGCGGCGTTGAAGACGGGCTTGCCCAGCGTGCAGGGATTCGGCTCCACCCCGCCCAGGAGCAGGGGCGGCCCGCCGGGCGCGTCGTCCTCAAGCTCGCGGGCCAGTGCATCGACTGCGGCCCTGGCCCTGGCCACAAACCTGTCGTAGAGCAGCAGGTCGCGCGGCGGGTAGCCGGTCACGGCCAGCTCCGGGGTCAGGCACAGGTCCGCGCCCATGGCTCGGGCCTCGGCCATGCCCTGCCTGATGGCCGCGCAGTTGCCGTCGATGTCGCCCACCATGGCATTGAGTTGCAGCACGCCGACTTTCATGGAATCTGGATACGCCAAAGGCCGGACAGGGGCAACCGCCAAGGCGGCCGACCCACGCCTATGGCCCCTCGACGATCTCCGCGCTGAGGTACACCCCCTCCTCCACCCACAGACCGTGGTAGGGCCGCCAGTCGGCCACCTGGTCCGCCGGGATGCGGTGGCGGATGTTCACGGTAAAGGGGAGGGGATGGGCTGCCCGCACCTCGCGGGCCAGGGCGTCGATGCCCGCTTTTTCGAGATGCTCCACCCCATGCACGAAGTCGAAGTGGTTGGTCTGCCGCATCAGCGGCGGCCGCGACCGGATGTCGCGGTTGTTGCGCATTTGTTCTTCGCGCCGCACCAGGAAGTTGCACCGGTCATGGACCCGGTAGTGATACAGGGGTTCGTCCACAAAGGCGATCTTCTCCGGCCCGGCCAGCTCGGCCATGGGCAGGAGCAGGGAGAGGTCTCCGGCCGAGCGGAAATAGTTGCCGTCGCGGTCGCGGAAGGTCTCGTCGGGCAGGAGGCCGAAGAGGTAGCCCTTGAAGGAGCGGGGATGGGAAAAGCACCACGCCTGCGCCCTGGGCGGGGCCGTGACCAGATAAGGACGGCCCACCGAATGGCCGCCGCCCTCGACCGCGTCGTCGGCGTAGACCAGGTCGTATCCTGCCCGGTGGCGCTCCCAGAGCCGCTCCAGGCAGGTCGGGGCCAGCCAGTCGTCGCCGTCCACCACGGCCGCCACGTCCGAGGGGCACAGATCAAGGGAGCGTAGCGCGGCCACCTTGTTGCCCACGAGCCAGGCGCGCTCGGCCCCGGTGCGCAGCCGGATTCGCGGATCGTCCAGATAGGGGCGCACCCGCTCGGCCGTGTCGTCGTCGGAGCAGTCGTCAGCCACCAGGGCGGTCCAGCCGGTGAAGGTCTGGGCCAGCAGGGAATCCAGGCACTGGCCGATGTACTCCCCGCAGTTGTGGCAGGGGATGACCACGAGGAATCGTTTTGGCGCGAGCAGGCTTGTCTGGGTCATGTCAATTCACCAACTCCTCGGGGATGGCGTAAAGTACTGTCTCATGCAGGCCGTGGCTATAGTGGCCGAGCCGGTACACGTACCCGTCAAGGCGGTCCCTGAGGATCAGGGGCAGCCGAAAGAAGTCTTCCTTGAGATGATAGATGCACACGGCCAGCTGGGGCCGGTGGGCCTCGATGGTGCGGCGCGCGCCGTCCAGGGCGGGCAGTTCCGCGCCCTCCACGTCCAGGCACAGGTAGTCCACCCGCCCGATGTTGTTTCGGGCCACGAACCCGTCCACGGAGACGGTGTCCACATTGCCTGCGGCCTCGTGCGGCGAAACAGCGGAGGTCAGGGTGGCGCAGCCGCCCGAGCCGGTCAGGGGCAGGGAGCAGGTGTCGCTCCACAGGCCCAGGGGGTGGATGCGCACCCGGCCCGATTCCCTGATGGCGGAGAGGGTGTCGGCCTTGATCCGCGCCGTGCCTTGCGGCTCGAACCCGTGGATCATGGCCACATCGGGAAACGCCTCCAGAAAGCGCAGGCAGTCCCTGCCGTCATAGGCCCCGGCGTGGAGCACGGTGTGGATGCGGTCGCGGACCACGAAATCGAGATACTGCCCGCCAAGGTGGGCGCACAGGGTGGCGCGGACCCCGGCGGCATCGGCCAGTCGCGGCGAAATGGCGTCCATGTCCACCAGGGGCGAGTTTTCGCGGCGGCACTCGGTCAGGAAGCGGTACAGCTCGCGGTCGCGGTCGGTGGCGAGCATGGCCTCCACCGCGTCGAGCATGGGTCTGGCCCGCAGCAGCTCCTCGTTCGAGAAGACGTACTTGTGCCAGAGCACGGGCGCGGCCACGCCCCAGGCCGTGACGCCTTCCCGCTCCAGAGCGGCGGCGATGTCACGCCACCAGGCCGAGGCGATGAGGATATGATCGAAACCGCCCGCGAGGCCGGGCAGGTCCGCCCGGGTGATCACCGGCAGACCAAAGGCCTCGCCCGCCTTGAACGAGTCCATCAGGCAGGGCACGGTCACGTCCGGCCGCCCGGCCCGGATGCGGGCGAGCACCGTCCCGGCCGCAGCCCCGCAGCCATAGATCAGGACACGCCCGTGGCGCGGCAGATCGGTCAGGGTCTGAAAGGGATGGTCAGGCATGGCGTGTTCCTTCTGGAGTGATCGGCGGGACGGGCGGCATGGGCGGCTTCCCGGTTTTCAGGCAGCGTTGCAGTTCAGCAAGGACCATGTCCACGGTCATGTCGGCCAGACAGGGATAGCCGAGGTCGCAGCGAGAGTCGCCCGGGGCCAGCCGCCCCGGGCCGCTGGTGGCCCCTTGGCAGGGCTGGCAGCCGAGGCCGAGGCTCAGGGTGCGCGCATTTGCCCCCAGGGGGCGGTTCTTGCCCAGGGAGGACGGGCCGAACAGGACCAGGGTCGGCGCGCCCGTGGCTGCGGCCATGTGCGCCAGGCCGCAGTCGTTGGCCACCACGGCGGCCGCGTGGCGCAGGATGGCGGCCGCCTCGGGCAGGCTCGCCTCCGTGACCAGCGTGGCCCCGTTGCCCCGGATGGGGGCGAGAAAATCAAGGGTGGCATAGGCTTTAAGATCTTGCTGCCGACACAGGACCACCGGATTCTCGAGCCGCCGGACAAGCGCCCCGAAGTGCGGCCAGCGCTTGGAATCCCAACCCGGCTTGCTGCCCGGGCACAGGACCACGCGACCCCTGAGGGCGGCCTCGGGCACCGCTTCGTGGCCGCCGACGGCTGATTCGTCCGGGCTGGCCGGAAGGCCGGTGACATTGGCGAAGAACTGGGCATAGGCCTCGGCCTCGTGCCGGGTCACGGGGTCGCGATACGGGGAATGGAAGAAATCGCCCGGCCGCAGCAGGGCGCGGCACTCGATGTTCAGGCGCAGGTCCGCCTCGAAGCCATGGGCCTGCTCCGGGGTGAGCACGGTCAGGCCCGGGAGCGCGGTGCGGAAAAGGGGCGCCAGGGAGCCGCCAGCGTCGGACACGGGGCAGAAGGCGGCATCAAGGCCATGGCGGCGGGCGGCCACCAGGAGGGACGTGGTCTGGACCACGTTGCCGATACCACTACAGGCCGTGAGCAACAGGGAGCGCACCGCGCCCATGTCGGGCCTGCGGGGCGGGGTCACGGCTGTTTCCCCGGACTGGCCGAGCAGCCGCAAGGCCTTGGCCCCCACGAGGCCCAGGGCGCAGACGTAGGCGTCCCATGCCCTGGGCAGGGTCTCGTCGCGGATCAGGACCACCTCGCCCGAGAGATCAAGCCGGACGACCAGGGCGCGGAGGTCCGGCCGCGACGGGGTCAGGGAGCCGCCCTCAAAGGTCACGATCCGGGAAGCACCCGGCAGGCGTTCCACATCCTGCCTGTCCTCGGCCGGACAGACCACGACCGCGTCCCCCATCGCGATCAGGGGGGCGGGCAGCCCGGTGCGCCACAGGCCCGGTTCGGGCAGGACGAGCACGGTCATGGCCGGACGGCTCCGGGGTTTGCGGCGTGGCGTTGCAACGAAATGACCGTCTCCTTTGGCTTGGCAGCACTCCCTCCCCCCGGGTTGACGCCGGGGCGGCGCGGACGCATTGACAGGGCCATACGCCCTTGCAAGTTGCGCGCCCGCGTGGCCCAAGGCTCTGGCGGTTTGCCCGGCAAGGCTGGCCTCCAACTTGCAATCAGGGCCGTGGTGGATGATAGTGCCAAAACAATGACGGAGCAAGCCTTGCCACAGGACAGCACGCAGCCGAAACCGCGCATCGTGTTTCACGTACCATTCAGGCTGGGATACGCCATCTCCGGCGGCGGCATACGGCCCGGCAAGATGATCGCCGCCTTCGAGGCGCTGGGGTATGCGGTGGACGTCATCTCCGGCGACAAGGCCAGCCGCGCCCAGGCCATGGCCGCCATCGCCAAACGGCTTGACCGGGGCGAGGAGTACGCCTTCTGCTACGCCGAAAGCTCGGTCCTGCCCACCATGCTCACCGAGAAGAACAACCGGCCCTTCTATCCCTTCGCAGACTTCGACTTCTTTGCCAGGCTCAAGGGGCACGGCATCAAGATCGGCCTGTTCTATCGCGACATCTACTGGAAATTCAAATATTTCATGCAGGACAAGCCATGGCACGCCCGGCTGTGGCGCAAGTTCTTCTATCACCTGGATTTCCACTACTACGCCAGGCTGCTGGACGTGCTCTTTTTGCCGAGCATGAAGCTGGCCTATCTGCTGCCCGACGGTCTCAAGGCCAAGGCCAGCCCGCTGCCCGCTGCCCACGACATGACCTCGGACGTGGACCGGCCCTTTCCCCGGACGCCCGGCGACCTGCGCTTCATCTACGTGGGCGGGGTGTCCAGCCCGGTGTACGACATCACACCGCTCATCAAACTCGGGGCGCAATATCCGGTCACGGTCTGCACCCGCCAGGAGGAATGGGCGCAATGGCAGGGGTTCTACGGAAGCCTGCCGGGCGGGGTGACGGTCTGCCATCTGCACGGCGACGCCCTGAAGGCGGCCTTTGCCGAGCACACCATCTCGGCCATTGTCCGCACCGACCATCCGTACCTGGGCTTTGCCATGCCAAACAAGCTCTACGAGGCCGTGGGCCAGAACATTCCGCTGCTGGTCAGCGGCGGCACCAGCGTGGCCGAGTTCGTGGCCGAAAACAACGTGGGCTGGGTGCTCGACGCCGACTTCGGCGATTTCGGCGACTTCGATCCCGAGGGGATGATCCGCGAGTACGGGACCAAGGTGGAGCGGATGAAGGCGATCAAGGCCGATCACCACTGGACCATGCGGGCCAGAAAGGTGGAATCCCTGCTCGCCTAGCGGGTAAAAGCCGCCGACAGCGTTTCGAGCACGATGCGCGAGGTGTCGCCCGCGCCGTAGGGCGTGGCCGACCAGTCGCACGCCTTTTCCAGCATCAGGGCCGCGCCGCGATCAATGGCCTCGGCCTCCACGCCGCAGATGCGGTTGCAGCCCAGTTCCACCAGCTCCACCCATTCGGTTTCCCGGCGCAGGGTCAGGCACGGCGTGCGCAGGAAGAACGCCTCCTTTTGCAGGCCGCCGCTGTCGGTCATGACCAGGGACGCGCCGTCGAGCAGGGCTATCATGTCCAGAAAGCCCACCGGGGGCAGCACCAGCACGCGCGGATCGTCCAGGTCCAGACCGTGCTCTTCCATCTTTTTACGGGTGCCCGGGTGCAGGGGGATGACCACGGGCAGCCGCCGGGCGACCCGCTTGAGGCCGAGCAGCAACTGGCCGAGGCGGTGGGCATCGGCCGTGGATTCGGCCCGGTGGATGGTGGCCAGGGCGTAGGATCCGCCCTTGGTCAGGGCGCGAACCTGCTCGCCGATTTCCGGCGCGAGGCGGCTCGCGGCCGCGTAGTGGCGCAGGGTCTCCAGTTGGATGTCGCCGCACAGGGAGACATGGACGCGCTCCGCGCCGGTCCCCTTGCCGTCGGTGATGCCCTCGGCGGCCAGATTGGTCACGGCCGTGGTCGTGGGGCAGAAGAGGAAGCGGGAGATGTGGTCCGTGAGCACCCGGTTGGTCTCCTCGGGCATGGTCCGGTTGTAGGAGCGCAGCCCGGCTTCCACATGGGCCACCGGAATGCCCAATTGCGACGCGGTGAGCGCCCCGGCCAGGGTGGTGTCCGTGTCGCCGAAGACCAGGACCACGTCGGGCCGCACCCGGCCCAGGAAATCCCCCAGGCCCGAGACCATGGCCGCAAAGCGCCCGGCCCTGTCGTCGCCCGCAGCGGCAAGCCGGAGTGTCGGCCTGGGAATGGCCAGCTCCGAGAAGAAGACATCGGACATTTCCTGGTCATAGTGCTGGCCGGTGTGGACGATGGTCTCCTCGATGGCCGCGCCTTCGGCATTGAGCCGGGCCACCCTGCGGGACAGGGCGGACGCCTTGACGAATTGCGGCCTCGCGCCGAGGATCGTGGTCAGTTTCAGGGACACGCGGCTTCTCCTAGAACACGGCCATGGTGGTTTCGCCCAGGGCGTCGCACGGGGCGCAGTTGCCGAAATCCGGGCACTCGGACACGGCGGCGGCCGGGCCGAGCGGCCCGGCTAGCATGTTTTCCATGGGCCGGTCGTTGCGCACCAGCCGGGACACGCACTGAAAGCGCGAGCCGTCCGGGGCGATGAGATACAGGGTCTTGGCGCAGGCCGCCGGGCGGCACAGCCCCTGCCCTGCGCCCGCAAAGCCGCGCTGGTCCGAGTCCATGGCGATGGCGAAGCCGTGCCTTGCGAAATGGGCGATGTCGTCGGCCAGGGCAGGCGCGGTCTCCACGGCGTCGATGGCGTGGATGTCAGCCGTGAACCGGCCCCTGTCGCGCATCAGCATGAGGTTGCGCAAAAAAACCTCCCTGTCCGCCCGCTGCTGGGGGTGCCAGCTGACGAAGAAATGCACGGGCCGGGCGATCCGGGCCAGCTGGTCCGAAAGATCGAGGCAGAAGTTGGAATAGACGCGCACCCGCAGTTCGGGCCGCAGGGCATTGATGACCTCCGCCAGGCCGGGATACAGGAAGGGCTCTCCCCCGGTGAAGACCACGTGCCGCCCCTCGCGGTTGATGGCCTCGGCCCACGCCTGCGGTCCGGCCAGGGGATGGCGGTGGGGATGGCGGTGGGGACGGCACCCCATGGCCTCGTTGACGCAATACGCGCAGCGCAGGTTGCAGGCCAGGGTCGGGTAGATGCGCAGATGGCCGTCAAACACGGCGGGGTTGCGATACTCCTCGCCCGGCTCCGTGCCGAGCCGGTCGGCCATGCGGGTTATGGTCTCTGTCAAGGTCATGGGTTTTTCAGTCATGTTTGGCACTGTCACGCATCGTTCATTTGTTGAATGAAATGGTCATGTCCTGACGCTCTTCGCAAGTTCTGCAAATTGCATTCCCCGGCACCTTGCCACATTCGGCCCCGTTCTTGCAAAAATCGTTTGACGCTGGCGGCGACCGTGCCACCAGTGCGGAAGTCGTCTACATTCAAGACAAAAGTGTTTTTCTGACAAGGGATGACCGTCCGCCAGATTATTGGCTGCATGGTGCTGGACCGGGTAGAAAGTTCCCCTCTCCCCCGGGCCAAGCAGGGGCAATTCAAATTGTCGGAGAGGAACGCGAGGGCATTCTGGGTGATTGCGGCGCGTCAATCCAGATGGTAGCCGGATATCAATGCCCCTCAAGCGCGAGCGATCTCTTTGATCCTGTGCCGTTGGGGCAAGGGCCGGAGCGTCGTTGTTTTGGTGGTTTAGAGGTTGATCTGACGGTGCTTTCGGCACGATGCGCAGCGAGGTCGGGCAGTGACGCCCGCCTCTGCCCCTCGGGAAGAAAACGTTCATAAAGTGAGTGAAAAAACGTCGGAAAACGATATGCACATTGCCATGATTCATCTCAGCAACAACGGATTTCCTCCAGACATTCGAATTGTTAAGGAGGCTCGTGCATTGGCGGCCGCCGGGCATCATATCACCATCTGCACGAAAAAAACCGCAGACCATCCTGAGGAGTCGGAGGCATTTGAGCCGGGCATCGACATCCTTCGCGCAGAGGTGACAGGGCCGCCGAGCTGGTTCCAGAAGCGGCGGGCCAACTTCACCCTGCGCGAGGCCTGGGTCAAGCCCGTCGTGGAACAGTTCCTGGATCGGTGTCGGCCCGACATCGTTCATGTGCATGATTTCCCCTATCTCCCGTTGGTGCTTGATTGCGCAGGGCCGCGCGGCCTGCCTGTGGTGGCTGATTTTCACGAGAACATGCCTGCCGCCAAGCGAGCCTGGCGTTCGAACCTGAGGCCCCTCATGCGTCTGAAGGCGTCCATCCTGTTCAATTATCCCATGTGGCAATGGCATGAGAAAAAAGCCCTGAAAAAATGCGAGCGCGTGATCGTGGTGGTGCCCGAAGCGGCCGAGCGGTTTGCCCGATACCAGATCCCGTCGGACATGGTCACGATTGTTTCCAACACTGAAGATGAAACCACCTTCAACTACCCTGCGGAGCAGGCATCCGAAGCAATCCTCAAGCGCTACGAGGAGAGATGGATGGTTTCCTTTATCGGGGGCATTGGTCCGCATCGGGGTTGGGATACTGCCCTTGAGTGCGCGGCTTTGGCTGTCCACACGATCCCGAATTTCCTTCTCACGTTTGTGGGGACCGACAATTCCAATGCGGCCATGATTCGGAACCGGGCAAAGGCTCTGGGGGTTTCCAACGCTGTTGAAACCATCAATTGGCAGCCCTTTGAGAGTGTCAATAGCTACATCCACGCCAGTCGCGTCTGTCTGGTTCCCCACAATGATTTCGAGCACACGCAGACAACGGTTCCGCACAAGCTTTTCCAGTACATGATCTGCGAGAAGCCAATTCTTGTTAGCGACTGCAGGCCGCTCAAGCGGATTGTCGAGGATGCGGACGCTGGCTTTGTCTTCAAGTGCAACGATGCAAGGGATATGTGCTCCCAGCTTGAGTTCATCCACGCCAACCCGGAATTGGCCCGGCTGCGGGCAAGAAATGGCCGCAAGGCGGCCCTGGGAAAATATGCCTGGTCCCACGATGCCGAACGTCTCGTGACCATGTATGCCGAACTGGGAAGACCCGGCGTGGCGTCCGCAATTCGCATGGATGCCGACGGCCGCGAAAGAACGAACCAAGCCGACGCGACGTAGTCGGCCAGGATGATCGCGTAATGCACTTGTTTCACTTGAGTAAGTTCGCACAACAGTGTGGGGCTGTCATCCACGTGAAGCGACAAGGCGTTCCAGAACAGGGCGCGGGGAAAAGCGAAAGAGGGTGAGGATATGAAGCGAATACACCTGATGGTGGCGACCCGGCCGAATTACATGAAGATAGCCCCTGTCTGGAGCGCCCTCTCGGCCAGCGGCTCTTACGAGCTTGAGCTGGTTCACACCGGTCAACACTACGACCACCTGCTTTCCAGTGCCTTCTGGGATGAGTTGAAGCTGCCCCGGCCGGTCGTCAACCTGAGGGCGGGGTCAGGGTCGCATGCCCGGCAAACGGCGGCGGTCCTGATCGGATATGAAGCGTTTTTGCAGGAAAGCAGGCCGGATCTGGTTATTGTCCCCGGGGATGTGAATTCGACTCTGGCCTGTGCCTTGGCCGCATCCAAGCTCCATGTCCCCGTTGCCCACCTGGAGGCTGGTCTGCGCAGCTTTGACGACACCATGCCCGAAGAGATCAACCGCAGGCTCACGGACAGCCTGGCATCCATTCACTGGACGCCTTCTCCGGACGCCACGGATAACCTTCTTCGCGAAGGAATCGCCCAAGAGAAAATCACGTGTGTCGGCAATTGCATGATCGATTCGCTCCTCTCATTCCTGCCGTCGTTTGAAGCGGCCAAACAGTGGGAAGCCTTCGGAGTCAAGCGGGGCGAATATGTCGTGGTGACACTGCATCGGCCCAGCAATACGGACATCCCCCAACGATTGGAGAGCATCGTCAACGCCCTTGTGAGCATGGGAAAAAGTGTTCCCGTCATTTGGCCCTGCCATCCGAGAACGCTGGCCGCGTTGGAGAAGGATGGCCATGACTCGCGCCTGCGCGCGGGCGGTGTCCGGCTTTGCGACCCCGCTCCCTACATCGGGTTCATGTCTTTGGTTGTCGGGGCAAGAGCCGTTGTCACCGATTCCGGGGGCATACAGGAGGAGACCACTGTCCTGGGTGTTCCCTGTTTGACTGTTCGGCCCAACACCGAGAGACCCATAACCTGCTCGGAGGGGACGAACCGACTGGTGGAACCCCAAGGGATCGAAGAGGCTTTCCTGGGCTTGAACGGGGCAGGGAGAGGGTCTGCCAGGCCAAAGCTGTGGGATGGACGGGCCGCCCTGCGCATCGTGGAGGATTTGGCTGAACGGGGGTGGGCGTCACATGCCTGAAGAAAACAATAAAAAAGCCTTGGCCATCATTTTGGCCAGAGCCAATTCCAAGGGCCTCAAGCACAAGAACATCCGCACGCTCCATGGCAAGCCGTTGTTGGCCTGGACCATTGAGGTGGCCCTGGCCGTGCCCGCCTTCGAACGAGTGATCGTCTCGACCGACAGCGAGAGAATCGCCCAGATCGCCCGGGACTACGGAGCGGAGGTTCCTTTTTTGAGGCCCGAGCATCTCGGCGGCGATTCCGTCAGGCCTGGCGAGGTGGAACAACAGCTCCATGAGTGGCTTCGGGAGGAAGAGGGATATGTGCCCGATTTTTCGGCCAGCCTGTATCCGACGCACCCCTTCCGGCAGTCTCGTGTCATCAACGAACTGGTGAACAAGGGATTGCAGGGATTCAGCCCGGTCTACACTGCCAGGAGAATCCAAACGCAACGCAACAGTTTTGTCCGGATGGGAGAAGGAGGCACGGTGACGGTCATTGAAGACAGTAACCGTCTCAACGAGCAGGGCATGGCCTGGGTCAGATCGTACGGAACCTTTTATGGCCATCGTCGAGGTCGGGTAGACAACCCTTACTGCCATGTCCTTGATCATCCGGCAGAGTTGATAGATATCGATTCACTGACGGATCTTGTTCTGGCAGAGCAAGTGCTTTCAAGAGAGCTGTACACAATAGCATAGGCCACAAAGAGATGAACAAGAAGCATACCGTAGTTCTCCGGTTTCCCGAACCCGAGGGAGACGTCTGGCTTGAAGAGTACCTGGATAGCGGCCTTGCCCGGTTGATCGGGAGTATCCGAGAGAGTGCCGGGGGTGGGCGAATAATGGCTGCTGTCGGCAGCGAAGCCATGGCCCGGCGGCTTGCGTCGCGAGGACTGGGGGTCTTCCGTGTTCCAGGCCGGGTTCTTTCTCTGTCTCTTCCCGAAAACAGCGAGCAGTTTTTTCGCGCCCTGGGAGCAGGCGGCATGGACAAGGAGGCTCCTGTGGCGGTCTTATCGGGGTATGCTCCGCTCCTTTCCGGCCGGATGTTGGCGAGCGCCTTGAAGATTCATGAGGCGGACCCGTCTCATGTGGTTGCCTCATGCCGCAAGGCGAGCGAGCATCCCTGTCAACTGCGTGCCCTGTACAAGATCCTTCATGTCAGCGAGATGTTTCCGCTTGTCTCCGGCGACGGTCCTCAAGGGGATGGCTGGCTGCGCAGTGCCCCCTTTGACTACGCCTGGGAGCAGGACCTGCTTCGCATAGCCGAGAGAGCGCAAGAGCCGCGCATCCCCTTGGAGTCGTCGTGTGACCGGGAGAACGCCGTCAGGTGGCTGCGTGAGGGAGGGCTGGCTTCATTTGTGTTCCGGGGTTCGTACGACCGGAACTTTTCTCCAAAGTATGTCGGATTGGATGGGCGCGGCCAGGTGCCGGTGGTCCTGCTTGGGACCGATGGCAGGAACCGGACCGTGTTGCACCTGTGTGATGATGCGTTTCCCGGCGCGGAAAGCCTGAGTGTGACCCTGTTTGGGGTGACGAAGCAGGGAATGGGCCGTGTGGTGAAGGCAATCGGCAGGAACAGACCCCCTGTGGAGGTTGATACTGCCGAATTGGCAGGACAAATTTTCTTTATGGTGCGGCAGGGCATTGAGCGTGGTCACTATGACGACTCTGACCGTTTTGAGCCTCGCGATGGCTATTGGAGCTTTGAAAAGCGGACCATGCGACCGGTCTTGCCATCTGGCGGCTACATCTGGGGGCGGCAAGCCTTCCCCCAGGTGTTTGAAATGACGGAACATGTGCTGGTGGGTACACTGGCCATGCTTGGCCAATACGAAAAACTGCTGCTTGGCGGGCGCGTCAAAGGGGTCAACGTTCAGGAAGAGGCGTCTCTGATCGTACGCAGTTCCTTCGATTTGTTGCGTTATTCCATTTTCAAGGATCAAGGGATGGGCCAGCGTGTCAGAGCAAAACAAGATACCATCAATGCGGCTTGACCATCTCGCCTTTGTCACGGACAGGCTTGCCGACAGTGTCGTGGCCAACGGCCAGGATGCGGCCTTTGTCTGGGGCAACGAGTGGTCTTGCCTTGGCAGCAGGCAATTCGTGCTCTCTGGCGACGAGATCGAGCGCCATGCCCAACTCCACGACGGGCCTGTGCCGGGAACGGTGTTGAGTGGCAGCATTATCAATGCGGGCTTCCATTTGGGATATTGGGCAGGCAGGAATACGCTGGTGGTGACTGAGCATTCACAGCCTACCATCCACTGCTTCCGCAACGGTAAGCATACCCGCTCACTTGAGCACCCCGCCTTTGAGCGGGCAGTCTGTTGCGGGAGTGGCGACACCCTCTGGGTGGCTGGCAGCATCAGCCGCCGGTTCGCCCGCCTGGATGGGGCCGGGCGGCTGGAAATGGAATTCACCCTGGAATCCCTGGGGGTTGGATCGGAAAGCGTGTCCCGGATTGTTGCCTGTAAAGTCTGGAACGGGCGATTGTACATCATTGGCGACTATTCCGTGAAGAACCATCCACGGTTGGTGTTTTCCGTTGATGCGGAGACCCTTGGTGACCTTCGACATCACGTTGCAGGGCCACTGTTTCTGCCACGCGAGTTCGTCGAAACGGAGCAGGGGTTGGCGCTTGGTGATTCCTGGTTTCCCAGCCTTGCCACCATGGGACTTGAAACCCGTGCGCCCAAGACAGTGTTCCGCACCAGTCTGCCACAGTCTCCAAAGGGCTATCTGTGCTGCGGGGGCTTGGTCGTGGTTGCCACCAACCACGAGATATCCATTTGCGACAGACGCGGTGTTGTTGTCGGTGTTTGCCGTCTTTCCGGCCCAGAGAGGGTTGTCCAGATGATCGCGATCCCTGGCGGTGTTTGCGTGCTCCGGGCGGATGGCGCGCCGGTGACGCTGATCCCGTTGGAGTTTTTGCTCTCGATTCCTTCAGCGGACCTGGGCAGAGGAGAGACGTCTCCATGCGCATAGCCATTCTCACGAACTCCTCTGATCCACGTGTTTCGGCACAGATCACGGCGTACACCCAAATGGGGCATGATTGTTTGTGCCACCACTTCGGCGGCGGGGAGACGCCGCCCGGGGCCATGTGGGGGCCGTCGAACGCGGCAGGGGAGGCGTGCAGGGAGGCCGATATCATTCTTGCCGTCGTTGACTCCCTGTGCCCTGGCCCCAGGTTTGTCCAATTCGTGGACATGCCCGCTGGAATCCCCCTGGTCATGGACATAGGCCGCACGTCGCTCAAGGTGCGCAATGAAGACGAGTACGCGATAAAGCAGTTTGTGCTGCGCCATCGTCCTGCCGTTGTCTGCCGCAGCGTCCGGCAGTTGGAGGACCTGGAAAAGGTGTGCTTCCCGGTGCAAGCCATGGTTTGCCGTGACATGCTGGAATTCGGGAAAATGCCGGAGCGCGTCCTTGTCGATACCGCGTGGTTCCTGTTGCGCGTTGCCGGGAAGACGGCATTGGCCGCCCCGCCATCATCCTTTCTCCGGCAGTTGCTGGGCAAGGCGTGGGGAGACCCGGTGATGACGGAAACCGCCCGGTCCATCGCGAGGGAATTCCCGCTGTTCGCGCCAGCCAGGATTTATCTGGAAGGGGAAGCGGTGGCCAGGCGCGGGCAGATGGATGAGGGCCTGGACCGGCTGCTTGAAAGGGACCACGAAGGGTGGATGAGCCGATTGTCCCTTGCCAGGGGCGCGGTTGCCGAACCGATGGCGACAGAACTGGCGCAGCTGCGATGCCACCTCTTCTCTGCCACACCGCCCCGGGAGCCCGGGAAAAAACGCATCCTGCTCTGCGTCGGACGCAAGCAGCGCGACCTTTTCATCGTCCTGCTCCTTCGCCTGTGGCTTGAAAGAATGGGCTACGAAACCTATGTGCGCCCGTCACTGAACCGACTGAAGGAGAGCCTGGTGGAGCTCTTGCCACACGCCGTGGTCTGGGGCGAACGGACCACGCCATTCAAGTTCGAGTTGGCCCAGTTTGCCCGTGCCCGCAATGTCGTCTCCATTGTCCGCCGGGAGGAAGCGGGGCATACCTATTCGAGTTGGGAATATGCGGATGAGGGCAGAAGAAGTTGGTGGATCGGGAAAAACGATTATTCCGATCTCGTGGATCTGGAGGTCATGTCCGGCCCCGAGCCGGCGGATGTCACATCAACCTTCGGGTACATGCCCCAGGAGGCGACCATTTCGGTCGGGGCCATGCTTTTCGATATCTACAGGATGGGCTCGCTGGGTCCGTACCTTCCTTCAAAAGAAGCCTACCTCAAGCAGTACGGGCTGGACCCCGAAAAGCCGGTAATGATTTTTTGCGCGCGCTGGGCGCATGCTGACCGCGATCCCGCCACGGCTATCCCGGAATCGGCCCGCAAAAAGGGCCGGGCCGAGCAATTGGACCCCATGGTGGAGGCCTATGTCGGCATGTGCAAAAAGGGCCGGGCCACCTGGCTGGATGCCCTTCATCGTCTGTACCGGGAGATGGGGGACAGGTGGAATTTTATCATGCGCCCCCACCCGGGTGAGCGCGTGGAGGCATATGAGTCCTTCTTCAAGAAGCGGCAGATGAAAGTCCCTGTTATCATGGATGAATACATGCCGGTTCTGCTCTCTTGCGTTGACCTGATCATCCATGCGGGATCGACGACCGCCCTTGAAGGGCATTTCCTGTCAATTCCGGCCTTGAGCTTTGCTGATCCGACACCGGAGTATTTGCCCATTTCCAGGCTGTCGCCTTCCTGCCAACAATGCGAAGAGCTCAGGGAGCTCATCAACGGGGTTGAACTGGGCAGGTCCAATGCGGACGAAGCCGTGGTTGGTGAAATCACGCGAGCCCATTACGGCGACATTGACGGTTTGGCCTGCAAGAGGGCGGCCCAAGCCATCCATGAGGAGGTTCTGAAGTCGAGGCGAGTCCCCTTCCGTTTGCCGTCCGACACCGTGGTCCCATACGAGGAGGGCAAGGACCAGGATTGGATTTTTGGCAATGTGCGCCTGTGGGAAGTCGAGAGGTATTCAAGTATCGTGAGCCAGTTGGTCCAGCAGTACGAGCAGAAACTATCCGGAGCAGAACAATGAAAAATACATGGCGATTCGGGGAGGCCGAGATGAGGTACCTGAAAGAGGTGCTGGACTCGGAATTCATGTCTTCCACTTGTGGCAACATGAACCAGCGGTTTGAGCAGGCATTTTGCGCCAAGGTGGACGCCAGATACGGGATCACGATGAACTCGGGCACCTCGACCATGCACGCCTGCCTGGCGGCGGCAGGTGTCGGCCCCGGCGACGAGGTCATTGTGCCAGCCCTGACAGTCATCAGCACGGCCAGCGTGGTCCTGCACCAGAATGCGGTACCCGTCATCGCCGACATAGACCCGCAGACCTTCAATATTGATGTGGACGACGTGGCCAGCAAGATTACGGAGCGAACAAAGGCGATAATTCCGGTGTCCCTTTATGGACTGCCAGCGGACCTTGATCCCCTCATGGAGATGGCCGACCAGCACGGTCTGGTGGTCATCGAGGACGCTGCCCAGGCGCACCTGGCAGAATACAAGGGGAGAAAATCCGGGTCCATATGCCACATGACAAGTTTCAGCTTCGAGAACTCCAAGCACATCACGACAGGCGACGGCGGCATCGTGACCACCAACGACGAGGTGTTGGCCGTGGCCGTTCGCAAGTTCGCCACTCTGGGCTATGCGGGTCTGAGCGCTTCCGACGGGCGGGTGCGCAAGGTGCTCAAGGAGGAGTTGCAGTCACCCGAATACAAGCGCCACGACGGCTTTGGCTGGAACTACCGCATGCCGGAAGTGGCGGCGGCAGTGGGATTGGCCCAGACCGAGCGCATCGAGGAGTTCGTGGCCATGCGCCGAAAAATCGCGGGCATGTATCTGGCGGTCATTGAAGAGGAAGGTTGCGAGTTTCTTGCTCCGCAGGTCAACCCGGCAGGCACGAACAACGCCTATTTTTCCTTTGCCGCCAAGTATGATGCGGCCAGGACAGGCAGGAGCTGGAAGGAGTTTCGCAATCGGTATGTCGCGTTTGGCGGTGACGGAATCTATGCGGCCTGGGCTCCGCTTCATCTGGAGCCGGTCATGGCGAACGAAGCGTTTTATGGAAAGGGATGCCCTGTGCGCTGCCCCCTCTACAAGGGGAAGGTCGAATACAGGCCGGGCCTGTGCCCCGTCGCCGAGGCGGTCCAGCCTCAGCTGATGCAGTTTGTGAACAACTACCGCGATGAAGAGGAGGCACGGCCCAAGGTCGAGGCCCTGCGTCAGACCATTCGCTGGGCGCGGGGATAGCCATGCGCAGCACAGTCGAGATCGAAGGCAAGACCATCGGGCATGGCGCACCAGTGTACATTGTCGTAGAGCTTGGCGTCACCCATGAACAGAGCGTGGAGGTGGCGGAGAGCTTTGTCAACGCATCGGCCGCCGCCGGTGCCGACTGCGTCAAGGTGGAATCGTTCCAGGCGGACGAGCTTGTGGTGGATCGAACCGTGAATCACACGTACGGCACAGCCCGGGGTGAGGTGACAGAGAACTACTATCAGCTCCTCAAGCGGCTGGAGCTTTCCTACAGCGAGTTTGCGCAGATCAAGGCGGCGGCGGACAAGAGGAGCATCACCTTTTTTCCGACAGTGGCCACCAAGTCCAGCATCGAGTTCTTTGAATCCATCGGCGCCGTTGCGTACAAGCTTGCCTCCCCGGATCTCAACAATTTTCCGCTTCAGGAGTGGGTGGCGGCAACGGGCAAGCCGATATTCCTGGATACCGGCGGCGCGTATATCCACGAGGTTGAGCAGGCGCTCATGCACCTTGAGCGGCACGGCGCGCAGCAGGTGGTCATCATGCACAACCCGTCGGGTTATCCCGCGCCGCCGGATAAAACGGACCTGCGCATGATCAGGACCATGAAGGATCTATTCGGCATTCCTGTCGGCCTGTCCTGCCATACCCCGGGACTTGATTGTGTCATGGCGGCCATTGCCTTGGGGGCTGACGTCATCGAGAAACCCATTACCCGGGACACGGCTATTGCCAGCCCGGAACACGTTTTTTCCTTTCCGGTGGAGCAGGCCGGGGAGCTTGTCGCCCGGATTCGCACCATGGAAATGGCGCTCGGTTCCGGACGCCGCATGAGCGTGGACGAGCAGAGTCTGCCCCGCCGCATAGGCCGGCGTGGCCTGTATGCCGCCCGTCCGCTGAAGGAAGGTCAGACACTGGCGGCAGAGGATATTTTGGCCGCCAAGCCGGAAAAGGGGATCTCCGTGGTCCACATTGAGCAGGTGCTGGGCCGGAGGCTTCGGCGAGATCTGGACAGGCACACCCCCATCACCTGGGAAGACTTCTAGGCGGATGCGATGAACAGGGACATCGGTTTCATCCTCCAGGTCCGGCTCGGATCGACGCGGTTGCCCAACAAGGCGTTGGCAAACATGCACGGTGTGCCCCTTCTGGAGCATCTGGTGCGCCGCGTGGAATGCTCCGGTTTGCTCGAAGACATGCCCCTGATCGTTGCCACGACCGCAACAAGCCGAGAGATAGAGAGGTATTGCGCGCAGCGGGGGCTGGACTGCTTTATTGGCGAAGAGGAAGACGTGACCGGGCGAGTGCTGGATGCGGCACGCCATTTCGGGCTTGCGAACCTTGTTCGTCTTCAGGGCGACGATCCTCTGGTCTGCCCTTACGGGCTGCGGGAGATCGTGGCCGCACACCGGACAGGCAGTGCGGAGTTCACCACCACCGCCCATGCGAGCGGATGGCCCGTGGGCATGGCGGCCATGGCCTTCAGGACCGATGCCCTGGAGCGCGAGTACGTCCGCTACGGCGCGAGAAATCCTGACCGATTGAAAAAAGGGTTCCTGCCCCTTGACGAAGTCGTGTTTTCGAGCCGCTTCCTGAGGATGGCGGACCGGGCTGCAACCGGCTTTTTCGTCACCGTGGACTACCCGGAGGACGAGCGTCTCGTTACGGAGATCCTGACGCGAATCGATCCGGCCCGGAGCGGGTACGGTTTTACCGTGGAGCAGGTGGCTGAAACACTGGCTGGCATGGGCGACACCTCGAATCATCATTTGCATGAACCATTCAGCTCTGCGAGGGGATCATGAACCTCAGAAATTATCTTGAAACATTTCCACGAGTGGTTTTGAATGCACGTCTAAGTTGTATGGATGCGGTGAAAATGCTGGACGCATCCAATGCCCTGGTTCTGGCTGTGGACGATGAAGGCCGGTTGCAGGGCGTCGTGGCCGACTCCGATATCCGCAAGGCGCTGTTGCGCGGAGTGGAATTGACCCTGCCCATCTCGGAAATCATGACCACCACCCCGGCGTGCGTCACGAGCAAGGACCCGATACAGGAACTCATGGACTTGCAGCAGTCCAAGCATCACATATGGGTGCCGGTCGTGGATTCGGAACACAGGCCCGTGGCCCTGGTGAACACGCGCGAGCTGTTTGGTCGCTCCGTGCTCCATTCCAACAACGTCGTCATCCTGGCCGGGGGCAGGGGCATGCGGCTGCGCCCCCTGACCGAGGAGACGCCCAAGCCCATGCTGCCCGTGGGCGGGCGACCGCTGCTTGAGATCATCATCGAGCGGTTGAGGGAGAGTGGTTTCCTGAATATATCCTTATCAGTAAACTACTTGGCCGAGCGGATCACCGAGCATTTCGGTGACGGCGGCAAGTTCGGCGTTTCCATTTCCTACCTCAGGGAGAATGAACCGCTGGGCACTGCTGGCTGCCTCGGCCTGCTGAAGTCCAAGCCGGTGGAGCCGGTGATTGTGATCAATGGCGATGTCCTCACCGGCTTGGATTTTGAAAGACTATTGGAATACCACCACAATGAAGGGCGGATCATCACTACCGCCGTGTGGAAACACCATGTGACCATCCCGTATGGGGTGGTCAAGCTGGAGGATACCATCGTCCGGGAGATAGAAGAGAAGCCGGAGTTCGAGTACTACGTCAACGCGGGTGTTTACGTGATCTCCCCCGAAGCCCTGGACCTGGTGCCACGCGGCTGCCCCTATGACATGCCCGAACTTATTCGGGCCGTCATCGAGAGGCAGGGCATGGGAGTCGGGTGTTTTCCCGTTCGGGAATACTGGCTCGATATCGGGTGCCCCAAGGACTATCTTCAGGCGAACAACGACGCCACCCGCAGGAAGGATTTCTAGAACCCTTGGCGTGCGGAGCAGCCCCGGCAGTGGTTGACCCGGGAGAAAAGCAAGGAAAATCAGGCGCCAGGCCCGGAGCCGGAAAGACGATTGATGCGAGGGAAAAGGGCGATGCCAGGCAGGTGGCGCGCCAAGAGATCGAGCCCGGCCCGACCTGTCAGGCTGTCCTTCGCAGCATGGACATCGTTGATGACCAGTGTTTTGGTTCTCTTGAGGTTGGACATCCGGCCCTCGACCAAATGGGCGAAACGGTCATGAGGTCGCGGCCGGGTGATAATGTAAGCAAACACAGGGCTATGATCCAGCGTTGATGTTGTGTCAGGTTGGGGAATCGCTCAAGTTAGGCAGGTGTTATTATGCATGATTACTCAGAAAAGACACGACAAGTTTATCATAAGCAGCATGAACGCATCTCGCAAGATGAAGTCGCAATGGAGCGGTTTATCAATATGTTCTCGATGGAATATTTCCAACTTGAGGACGATTATTTTCTGGGGAAAAAGGTTCTCGATGCAGGGTGTGGAGACACGGCAAAGCTCATGATAGCGCTTCACCGGCTAGGGTCGAAGGAAATATGCGCTTTCGATCTTGGAGATGAGTTTATACCTGTGGCAAAATCCAGCCTTGAGCAATATGGAGTGCCTTTGGAATGCGTGAACTTGAAAAGCGGTAATATCCTCTCCATACCTTATGAAGACGAATCATTCGACTTTGTGGCCTGCCACGGTGTCATGGTCCATCTGAACAACTATGCGGAAGTCGAGCAGGCGTTCAAGGAGTTGGCGAGAGTCACCAAGCCGGGTGGAATGCTTTATACTGTCTTGGGTGAAGAGGGAGGCATCTGGCGCGACTGCCTGTATCCAGCCCTTCGAAACTATTATTTGAACAATGAGGACTTCAAGGACTTTGTTGACCACACTACGCCTCAGGACGTTGCCGAAATTGTTGATTTTGTTCAGAATGAAATGGTTACCCGTGAAGAAGAGAGCGTCGATCTGGGCTTTCTGAAATCGTTGCTTGATTTGGACTTGCTTGTCACTCTTCAGAATATCTGTCAGGCGCCTGTCCGTATTCCCGTTTCCGAAGAGCAGCATATTGAAATGTACACGAGAAACGGGTTTTGCTCTCCCCGAAGACTGCGGCGCTACATCAAGCGTAAAAATATACGGCGGTATTTTAGCCCGCTGCACTATAATTATGACCACTATTTGAGTCGCTTGATGTATGGTGGCGGGTGCTTGGAGTTCATAGCCAGGAAAGATGATGATTTGTAAAGATGCGGCTGATGTTGATGAGCATGTGAACAGAAACAAGGCGATGTGCCAGCATGGATGCAGCTCCAGGCTGGAAAGTCCCTCAGGTTAGGCAGCAGGAGCGCTGCATCATGAATCCCAACACTCTGCAGACCGTCTTTCTTTCCGGGATGTTTCGTTCAGGAACCACCCTGACCGGCAGGCTGTTGCACGCCCATCCGCGGATCGCCCTGGCGTCCGACGGGTTGTTTCCCTTCTTCAAGTTTCTGCGTAACGCAATTGCCTCCCGGCATGGTGCGGACATCCCCGAGGGGTTTGAGTCTCCGCTGGCTGACTATGCCTTCGGGCGGCAGGCTGACGTGTTCCGGGCCGTGCAGCAAGCAGACCTCCATCTGCCCCTCAAGGAAGCGGATAGGGCCGAGCTGCTGGCCCGCATTGCGACCTGGTGCGCGGAGCATCCGCAGTACTCTCCCTTGTTGGCCCCGAGGGCGGGGTCGGCGGGCGGAGCCACCTATGCAGAACTCCTGGAGGAACTGCTGACGCTCATCAGGGAGGAGTACGGGGACCGGGCCACCGGTATTGTTGGTTTCAAGGAGGTATGGGCCACTGAGTTTGTGCCCGCCCTGGCCAGAACCTTTCCTGAAATGCGTTTTGTCTGCCTTGTGCGCGATCCGCGTGCGGTTTTTGCCTCAAAGAAATTTCGCATGGCCCAGTATCCTCCGGTTTTCATGGCCCGCCAGTGGCGCAAGATCGCAGCGCTGGCATATTGGTATGGCCACGATCCGGCGTTGTCCGGCCGTGTCCTGACGCTTCGTTTTGAAGACGTGATCACTGAGCCCGCGGCGGTCTCTCGGAAAATGTGCGATTTTCTCGACATCGAATGGCACCCCGCCATGACGGATCTCTCTTCCTTCGTCAACGGTCTGAACCTTCCATGGTTTCAGAACAGTGCCTTTGGCCGTGGCGGGACAGCATTCGACACGAGCACCCTTGGTCGATGGCAGAGCAGCCTGTCCGAAGGAGAGATCGCCTTGGTGGACTACCTGTGCGCACCGGAGATGGGCTTGTTCGGCTATGAGCCGGTGCATGGACCCGATGCCGATGCAACACGACGAATGCTGGATGATCCTCCGGTGGTGCCACGGGAGAGTCTTGCCATGTGGATCCGCCGGTTTGAGCCGTACACGCTGGAGGACACCCGCCTTGAGCTGTCCATGGAGGGGAATCGGCATGGCGCGCTGCGAGCCGGGCTCAATGCGCGCGACGCCCGTCACTTTTTCTTGCACGACGACATTCATGCCTTCCTGTTGGTGCAGAAGACGTCGGGCAGGGAGGAAGCGCATGCCACTGATTGCGCATGATGAGACAAGCGAAACAGGGGAGCGTTGTTGGCTGGACAACAGTGCGAGCCCGCGCAAACCCGGTCGGAACGGATATTGCTGGATCGACCAACAAGACAAGGATCGCCCATGACCACAAAACGACTCTATCTCGTCCACGCCATCGACACAGAAGGCCCGTTGACGCAGTCGCTCAAGGCAACCGTATTGCGTGTGAATGAATTGTTTGGCACCGACTTCGACACCGAGATGGACCACGGGGCAATGTGCGAACTGGTGGGCAGGCTGGAGCGAGGCGAAGAAGAGGTGTCCGACAAGGAAGAGGTGAAGCGGCTCCTGGCCACGGTCAACTTCCTGAGTTCACGAGCCGCCTATGCCGAAGCCTTGCGCGCGGCGGGCGACGAGGTCTTCCGCAGGAAGCTGGCCGACCCCGAGGGCAATCCCTACCGGTATAGCTGGTTTGTGCTGGACAATACGGCCACGTTCATCAATCCGCGCCGCCGCCTGGTTGGCTACGGACAGGTCTACCACTGCCTGCGCGAGAGCCTGCCGACGCCCGCGAGTTTCGACCTGGATGGGTTTTACTGGCACTATCACCAGATGCGTCGCGACCAGCACCCGTTCGTCAAGGAGGCATCGTTTTTTTCCAGCGACGAATACGAGCAGATCCTGTGTCATCGCATCATCGAGAGTCGCGACTTTCCGGCAGCGTATCGGGCGGGCTACTGCCTGGAGCGATGGGATGCCAATCTCTGGCTGGAGAACTGGATTCCCTTTGACTACAGCCTGCATTCCATCAACTTCGAATTTTCCATGCACAAGCGCATCGCGCGCGAGAACGACTTCTGGCTCCGCGCCCCGGCGGACTGGTCGCACTATCACCCGGATTCCCACGATGTTGAACGTCCTGGCAATTTGAAGCGGACCCTGTTCAGAAGTCTCTGCGTCAACACCCGTCTCTACAGCCTGGATGAGTCCGAGGTCCGGCGGGCCTTTGAGCGTGCGGACAGGGGGGAGCCAACGGTTGTTTCCGGGTTCAGCCACGACTTTCGCGCCATTGCGCCAGAGGCGGAGAAACTGTTCGAGTTGGTAAGTCGCGTGTCCAGGGATTTCCCGGAAGTGCAGTGGCGAAACGCCACTGCCGTGGAGGCGGCGGCGGGCGCCCTGGGGCGCGATGATGACGAGCCGTTGCAATTTTCCATGCGCGTGGAAGACGATGTCCTGTATGTGACCAGCAACCAGCCGGTGTTCGGCAGCGAGCCGTTTTTGGCGGTAAAGACCGTGGACCATCGCTTTTACCAGCAGAATTTCGTTCGGGTGGGCGACACTGCCTGGGGAACCCCGCTGCGCCACCCGGAAATCATCCACTACCTGGGTGTTGGGGCCTGCACTGCTGCCGGAAGCACTGCCACGGCTCTTCTGGAAAGGACAAACGGGACATTCGTGAATGTGGAAGGCAAGGGCTACTGGTCGGGGTCTCCCGAATAAGGCCAGGCAGGATGATGTGATGAAGATAGGTGTCATTGACTACAGGGCCGGAAACCTTCGCTCGGTCATCAACGCCCTCAAGGCGGTTGGTTGCGATGGCGGGATGGTCGTGAAAAGCCCTGGGGAACTTGAACGGTGCGACAAGATCATTCTGCCGGGAGTGGGGGCGTTCCCCAAGGCCATGGCCTACCTGAACGAGACCGGTTTTGTTCAGGCTCTGAACGAGCAGGTCGTGGGCAGGGGCAAATTGTTCCTGGGGGTTTGCCTGGGCATGCAGCTCATCATGGAGATGGGACACGAGGGAGAGAAGACCCCCGGTCTGGGCTGGCTGCGCGGGGCTGTCACGCGGTTTGCGGACACCCCCGGGTTGTCGGTGCCGCATGTGGGATGGAACGACACGAGGCCGGTCAACAGCAAGGCGATCATGGCAGGCGTACCCGAGGGAGCGGACTTCTACTACGTCCACAGCTTCAAGGTGGCTTGCTGCGATTCGTCTGATGTTGCCGCCACCTGTGAGTATGGGGAGCCATTCGTGGCTGCCGTGGAGCGCGGCAACGTGTTTGGCACCCAGTTTCATCCAGAGAAGAGCCAGCACTTTGGACTGCGTGTCCTCAAGAATTTCGTGGAGTTGCCATGTTGAAGAAGCGCCTCGTCGCCGTGCTGGTCGTTTGCGATGGCAAAATCGTCCAAAGCGAGCAGTTCAGGCACCCGCACAAGATTCACGACAATCCGGTCTTTGCCATGGACTGCTTCAACAAGTGGGCTGTCGATGAGATCATGACGCTCAATGTCAGCCGCTCGTCAAAAAGCCGTGGACAATTTCTTGACGTTGTTGCCGAGCTTTCCGACGCCTGCTTCCTGCCTCATGTCGTGGGCGGTTGGATCGAGACCGAGCAGCACGCTGTTGACCTGCTTCATTGCGGTGCGGACAAGGTGGTGCTCAACACGCGGGCTTTCGAGGATCGCACCCTGGTCCCGCTGCTTGCCGACCGCCTCGGGCGGCAATGCGTGGTTGTTTCCATTGACGCAAGAAAAGACGCTGACGGGGTAGAGCGCGTCTGCATTGATCGCGGCGCGAGGCTCACAGCCACAGCGGTCGTGGATTGGGCTCGGGAGGCCGAGCAACTCGGTGCCGGGGAACTGTTCGTGAATTCCATCGAACATGACGGAATGTGCCGGGGGTATAACCTGGATTGCCTGGCCAAGGTGAAGCGTGCCGTCTCGATTCCTGTCATCGGCTTTGGCGGGGTGTCCGAGTGGGGGCATCTCAAGGAAGGCGTGGAGCAGGCTGGCCTGGACGCCGTGGCTGCCGCCAATGTTTTTCATTACTCGGAAAATAGCTGCAAGAAAGCCAAACGATATCTGCTGGATCAGAACCTACCATTTCGAAGCGCGAACGGAGTTAAGGCATGAGATACTGCAAACGTTGTTGCTACCCGGAAAATGCAAAACCAACCATCATCTTCGATGCAGAGGGCGTATGCAGCGGCTGTCGGTACCACGAGAGCCGGGAAGATGCCGACATCAACTGGGAAGAGCGGGAGCGGATGCTTGCCCGCCTGCTGGAAGAGGCCCAGGCCGACGCGCGTCGCAGGGGGAATATCTATGATTGCATAATCCCGATAAGTGGCGGGAAAGACTCACATTTTCAGACCTGGCTCATGAAGGAAAAGTATGGCATGAACCCGCTTCTGGTGGCGTTCAACCACACATTCAACACCCAGGCTGGAGGGCGCAACCTGGAAAATCTGGTGGAGAAATCCGGGTGTGACCTGATACGGATCACGCCCAGTCCCCACTCGGTGCGCAAGCTTTCCCGGTTCATGCTGAAGCGTGTCGGCGACCTGACCTGGCACTATCACGCCGGGATCTACACTGTGCCCTTCCAGGTTTCGGCGCAGATGAACATCCCGCTCGTCATCTGGGGCGAACACGGGTACGCGGAACTGACCGGCATGTTCTCGCTCAAGAACTTCGTGGAGTTTACCCGCTGGACACGCAAGCAGTACGACATGCGCGGCCTGGACGTGGCCGATGTTGTCAAAGACCCGGACAACGACATTAAGATGACCGACATGGCCCCCTACCTTTTCCCTTCTTCCGAAGAGGTGGAAAGGGTGGACATGCGCGGAATCTACTTGAGCAATTTCATTAACTGGGAAGCCAAGGCCCAGACGGAATTGATGATGAAGACATGGGATTTTGCCCCGGTCACCTTCCATCGCGACCGGACCTTCAACCTCTACTCGCACATTGAAGACCATGCCAACGAAGTGCATGATTACATGAAATTCCTCAAATTCGGCTACGGGCGGGGCACAGACGCGGCCAGCCGCGAGATTCGCCTGGGGCGCCTGACCCGGGCCGAGGGCGTGGAATTGGTCAGGGAGTATGACCCGGTGGAGCCAAAATCCTTGGCAACCTACCTCGACTACTTTGAGTTGAGCCGCCAGGAGTTCATGGCTCTTTTCGACAGCCAGCGCGAGGCGGGCATCTGGGAGCGCGGCAAGGATGGGCAATGGGTTCTGACCGATGCCATCCACCGGCAGGAGACGGACGAGACCCACGAGGCCCTCAAGGCCCCGTTGGATGAGGCGGATCATGTCTTTGCCCACCACAACAGGGCTCTTTATTACAACCCGGACAACCCGCCGGAGAAGAGCGGCGATCCGAGGCTGGATGAAGAAGCGGCAACCTTCAGCGTGCTCTGATTCGAGGAGTATTGATGCCTGATCGTCCAGAGACCTTGCCCCACGATTGCTGTCCGGTTTGCCGCACCGCCGGGGCTCCTGTTTACCATGAGCGGTCCACGGGCGAGGTGTTTCATCGGTGCCGTGAATGCGGGCTGCTGTTCATCGACAATTCGACCCCGGACAACCCCTATCCCGTGGAAGCCCTGTCCGTTGAGAGCCAGGAGACCGGGTTCGCCTCGGATTATCGCAGCAACAAGCTTTGGAATTACGCCCGCAGCCATGTGCGGTGGATCATCTCTTACCTTGAGCGCCTGGGCGTCCCGGCTTCGCCAAGGGCGCTCAGCGTGGGCTGCGCCTTTGGCCACGATCTGCGAGAATTGGGTGATCTCGGGTGGCAGGTCTTGGGCGTGGACCACGACAAGGGTTTCGCGGTCCGGGCCAAAAACCAGCACGGGGTGGAGGTGCGTACCGGGTTTTTCGAGTCTGTCGAGGTCCACGGGCAGTGGGATCTGGTCGTGTTGGCCAGTGTGCTGCCGTATCTGAGCGGCCTCGACAAGGTCATGAGAAAGGTAAAATCCCTCGTCAAGCCGGGGGGGTACATGTTCATCACGGTACGCGAAATTGACTGGTGCGAGCCTGCGCAGGTGCTGGAGTATAGCATGAACAGGCATGCCCGGCAGTACTTTCCCTCCTCATCCCTTGAGCGCCTTTGCAAGGAGTATGGGTTCGATCCCGTGGTGCTGGATCGGTTTGCAATGAGACTGCCATGGAGCACCAGGCTGGCCAATGCCAACAAACTCCCGATACTGGCAAAACCCCTTCAGGCCATTGCCAATGTCCATTTCAGGATCTGGAACGCACTGGGGGGTGACGCTTTCAGACCCGCACAGGCCAACAGGGCGCAGCAGCTTCGCCTCCTGGCGCGACGCACGGGTTAGGTGAAGGCGAGGAGGTTGGCGTGAAAACGGTCGTCATGGGCACAGTGTTCAAGGGCGTGGAGCCCTACCTTGAGGCGTACTTCCGCTCCTTGTTGGAGCAGCGCGACAGGGAGTTCGGCGTGCTCATCGTCAACGATGGCTTGGATCAGGCCGAGGTCACACGATGGACCGGGGACTTGGATGTCTCTTTTGTGTCCAACTCCGGCACGCCCGGAGTAAACCGCATGGCGGGAATCCGCCGCTGCCTGGAGAGCCGGGTGGAGGTGATCGTTTTTGCCGATTGCGACGACGTGCAGGGCATGGGCCGGGTCGCGGAAAGCAGGAAACTGATCGGTGCGGGGGCTGCCATCGTTTGCAACGACGTGATTCCCATGACCGCTGACGGCGTTGTGGGAAATCCCTGGTTCTCCCATGTCTTTGATCACGGGCAGGCGGTGACAAAAGAGGACATCCGGTGCGGCAATTGCCTTGGTCTTGGCAACACCGCTGTCGCGGCCGCCATTTTGGCGGTGGAGTTGACCATTCCTGCCGACATACCGGCCTTTGACTGGGCGCTCTATGGCGCATTGCTGGAGTCTGGCCGCGAGGCCGTGTTCACAGCGGAAGCGGCCACGTTTTATCGGCAGCACGAGATGAGTTTCGCAGGCCATGGCCTGTTGGGCGCGGATTACCTGTTGCGCTGTCTGGCGGTGAAGGAGGCGCACTACCGATTCATGAATAACCATTTTACCGGCTATGCCGCCTTGGCGCAGGCATATGGCAACCTTCATGCGCGATGCACTGAGGACAGAAGGCATTTGATGCAACTGGCTGATGCGCTGGATGCAAAAAAAAGCAGGAAGATGCTGTGGTGGGAGTGTTGTTAGGCTGGGTGGTTGAATCACATGGGACAAGGCGAGAGGATGGCCGATGTGGTGCCTGCGAAATGACGAGAATTCCGTCAGGCGGTGAAGCAATGTGTTCCCTGGCTATCTTTCAGGAGGGGGAAGTATGAGCATATCCTTTGGGAGCAGGGTGGTCAGTGATTTTGGTGTCCCGTACATTATCGCCGAGATCGGGGCAAACCATAATGGAGACATGGAACTTGCCAGGAAACTGGTTGTTGCCGCAAAGGAAAGCGGATGCGATTGTGTCAAGTTTCAATCATGGAGCAAAAAGACGATTTTCTCTGCGGTCAACTATCGCGAAAACAAGTTTCTTTCCGACGACTACCGCCAGCGGAAGGACTTTACCCTGGAGAAGATCGTTGAGGCGTTTTCTCTTGACGAAGGCCAACTGAGGGAGTTGAAGGAATTCTGCGACAATGCAGGCATCCACTTTTCCAGCTCTGTCTTTTCGCGTGCAGAAGCGGATTTTCTGGTGGAGGAGCTCAAGGCCCCATTCGTGAAAATTGCCTCGATGGACATCACCACGCCGCCGTTGCTTGAATACGTGGCCGGGATAGGAACCCCGGTGGTCCTCTCCACCGGCCTGTCAGACCCCGGCGAGGTAGACCGGGCCGTGCTGGTCATGGAGGCGGCGGGCGTCAAGGAACTGGCCTTGCTCCACTGCGTTTCCAATTACCCACCTCGCGAGGAGTGCGTCAATCTCAGGAACATGGAGTGGTTGCGTACGGCCTATCCCGGATGCCCGGTGGGCTATTCGGACCACACCATGGGGGCTGCCGCCGCAGTGGGAGCCGTTGCCTTGGGGGCAAGCATCATCGAGAAACATTTTACCCTGGACAAGGGCATGTTCGGCTGGGACCACGCCATTTCCACCGATCCGGCGGAGATGGCCGAGTTGGTGCGCATGTGCCGGAGCGTTCGCGCCTGCCTGGGCTCGACCAGGCGCACCCTGACGAGCGAGGATGCCGAGCGCCGCCCGGCTTTCAGGAGAAGCATCGTTGCCGCCCGCGACATCAAGGCAGGCACACGGCTTGCGGTCGCAGATCTCGATTTCAAGCGGCCCGGCATTGGCATAAGCCCGGTGGATCTTGACCATGTGGTCGGGCGGGTCGTGAAGAAGCACATTTCTGCGGACGAGATCATTGTTTGGCAGGACTTTGACGGGGAGGCGTGATGCAGATGTTCCGCCTTGAGGGAAGAAGAATAGTCATTGCTGGCGGTTTGGGGCGAGTCGGGCGCGGCGCGCTTGCGTGCCTTCTTGAGGCCGGGGCCGAGGTTCTTGTTTTGGACATGGTGACGGATGGCGAAACCGTCCTCGAATCCTTTCTGGATTCACGGTGTATGGAGCAGGTGGCCTATGAGCGCCTCAGCGTGACGGAGTTCCCTGGTCTGAATGGGCGCATTGCCGATTTGTGGGCGCGTTATCCTTTTGACGGGTGGGTGAACTGCGCGTATCCAGCGGCCAGTGAAGACGAGAGCGGCTGCCCGGAAACATCCTGGCTGGAAGCGGTGCAGCGTCATGTTGGTGCTTCGTGCCTGTGCAGCGAGGCAGCGGCAGAAGCCATGGCCCCGGGCGGGTCAATCGTCAGTCTGGGCTCGGTGTACGGCGTCATCGGGCCGGACTTCAGTATATATAATGGAACCGACAAGTTTACGCCGTCCGCATACAGCGCGGCCAAGGGGGCGATATTGTCCCATGCGCGATGGCTGGCTAGCCGCTATGGCAGCAAGGGCATCCGGGTCAATGTGGTATGCCCGGGCGGCGTCCAGAACAACCAGACCGAACCGTTTTTGGGCCAATATAATGCCAAGACCCTGCTGGGACGGATGGCGACCGCCCGCGAGGTGGGCGCTGCGGTGGTCTTCTTTCTTTCGGATGCGGCTGGTTGCACCACGGGTGAATTTCTCATGATTGATGGTGGCATGAGCTGCGTGTAGCGGGAGGTTAGCATGATGAGCGACAACAAGGCTGAGAGAAACAACAACGAGTCCAACAAGTTGAAACTTTCTCCGCTCAGGCGGTGTCAAGTGCATGTGACAACGCCTCTTTCCGAACTCGTCTCAAGCACAACGGGGATTTTCGCGTGTGGCAAGGAAGAGGAAGGGGTCATGCCGCCTGGCACCGGAGCTGATGCGCAATGAAGCTTGCCAACAAGAAAATTCTGGTAACCGGAGCTGACGGATTCATCGGTTCGCATCTTGTGGAACGTCTCGTGACCGCCGGGCATTCGGTTCGGGCGTTGGCCCACTATAATCACTGCAATGCCTGGGGATGGCTCGACACCCTGCGGCCCGACATCCTGTCGGCCACGGAAGTCGTCACAGGGGATATTCGCGATTGCGGAAGTGTCCGCGAGATGATGAAGGGCATTGACGTGGTTTTTCATTTGGCCGCGCTTATCGCCATACCCTATTCCTACTCATCGCCGGAATCGTATGTGCAGACGAACATCATGGGCACCCTGAACCTGTTACAGGCGGCGCGGCACCAAGGTGTGGACCGCTTTGTCCATACCTCCACCAGCGAAGTCTATGGCTCGGCGCAGTTTGTTCCCATTACCGAGGAGCATCCACTGCAAGGTCAGTCGCCCTATTCCGCCACCAAGATCGGGGCGGATCAGATGGCGCTTTCATATTATCGCTCCTTCGAGGTTCCGGTTGCGGTGTTGCGCCCGTTCAACACCTACGGCCCGAGGCAGTCGGCAAGGGCTGTCATACCCACGATAATCACCCAATTGGCCAACGGTGCGAAATCCATCAAGCTTGGCTCGCTGCACCCCACGCGGGATTTCAGCTATGTCACCGACACGGCGGAAGCCTTCGTCAGTGTGGCTCAATCCGACACAGCGGTCGGCGAAGTGTTGAACGCGGGGAGCGGATTTGAGATCTCCATCGGCGAAGTCGCGCTGCGCATTGCGGAGGTCATGGACAAGGAAGTGGCTTTCGAAGAGGATGCCCAGCGGGTTCGCCCCAAGGGCAGCGAAGTGGAGCGACTCTTTGCAGACAACACCCGTCTGCGGGAGCTGACGGGCTGGGAGCCCGAGTATGCCGGTATTGAGGGTTTTATCAGAGGGTTGAAAGAGACAGCGGATTGGTTTTCCTTGCGGGACAACCTTTCCCTGTACAAGGCGGATATCTACAACGTGTAACGAGAGTGGATGTGACCCGGTGCAGTGCTGGCCGGGTGGATGATGGCATCCGTGAAACCTCACAACCGAGTGTCTTTTTGGAATAAAGAACGTCAGCCCATGACCAAGACCATTCTCGTTACCGGCGGGGCCGGATATATCGGCTCCCACACCTGCAAGGCGCTGGCCGTGCGCGGGTACACGCCCGTGTCCCTCGACGACCTGTCAAACGGCCATGCGCGGGCCGTCAAGTGGGGGCCGCTGGTGCGCGGCGACATTGCGGACCGCGCCCTGCTCGATACGGTGTTCGCCACCTATCGGCCCGAGGGGGTCATCCATTTCGCGGCCTTCATCGAGGTGGGCGAGTCGGTGCGCAACCCCGGGGCCTTCTACCGCAACAACGCGGCCGGGGCCCTGGCCGTGCTCGAAGCCATGCGCGACCACGGCTGCGGGCGCATCGTGTTTTCGTCCACGGCCGCGGTCTACGGCGAGCCCCGGCAGGTGCCCATCACCGAGGACCATCCCCAGTGGCCGGTCAGCCCCTATGGCTGGTCCAAGTTCATGGTCGAGCGGATGCTTGAGGACTTTGGCCGCGCCCACGGCACGCGCCACTGCGCCCTGCGCTATTTCAATGCCGCCGGGGCCGACCCGGACGGCGAGACCGGCGAGAGCCACGATCCCGAATCCCACCTCATCCCCCTGGTGCTGCGGGCCGCAAGGCAGCCGGACCGGCCCGTGACCGTGTTCGGCACCGACTACGACACGCCCGACGGCACCTGCATCCGCGACTACATCCATGTCTGCGACCTGGCCGAGGCCCACATCCTCGCCCTGGACCACCTGGCCGGGAACCCGTCCCTGGCCGTGAACCTGGGCACCGGCACGGGCAACTCGGTGCGCGAGATCATCGAGGCCGCCCGCGCCGTGACCGGCCTGCCCATCGAGCCGAAGATCGGCCAGCGGCGGCCCGGCGACCCGCCCCGGCTGGTGGCCGACCGCGCCCTGGCGGGCAAGGCCCTCGGCTGGGAACCGAAATTTACGGACATCCGCGAAACCATCGGCCATGCCTGGAACTGGATGAACAGGTAGGGCGGACGTGGCCCGGCAGATCGAGTTCTTCCACCCCGAGCCACCGCCCCGGGCACATCGCGTCTGGCCCGTGTTCCTGCCCTTTGCCGGGTGCCCGCACCGCTGCCTGTTCTGCGCCCAGGACAGGCAGACCGGCCGCGACGCCACCACCCTGCGTGGCGCCCGCGACAGTCTGGCCCGCGACCTTGAATCCGCCCTGGCCGCCGGGCGCGGTCCCTATGAGCTGGCCTTTTATGGCGGCACCTTCACCGCCCTGCCCGAGCCGTGGCCCGAAACCTTCCTGGCCCTGGCCGCGCGCTTTCGGAGTGCGGGGCTGATCAGCCGCGTGCGCTGCTCCACCCGGCCCGACTGCACGGACTCGGCCGGTCTGGCCAGGCTGCGCACCCTTGGGCTGGACATGGTGGAGTTGGGCGTTCAGTCCTTTGACGACCGTGCCCTGGCCGTTTCGGGCCGTGGGTACTCCGGCGAAACCGCCCGGCAAGGATGTGCTGCCGTGCGCGAGGCCGGACTGGCGCTGGGCATTCAGCTGCTGCCCGGCCTGCCCGGCGATCGGCCCGGGGTATTCCGGCGCGATGCGGCGCTGGCGGCCGACCTTGCCCCGGAAATAGCCCGGCTCTATCCCTGCCTCGTGGTGCGCGGCACCGGGCTGGCCCGGGAGTGGGAGCGCGGCCGCTACACGCCCTGGACCCTGGAGCGGACCCGGGAGGAACTGGCCGCTGCCCTGCCAGTCTTCTGGGGGCGCGGGGTGCGGGTCATCCGGCTGGGGCTGGCCCCGGAGGGAACGCTGGAACGGGATATTCTGGCCGGGCCGTGGCATCCGGCCCTGGGGCAGTCGGTGCGCGGGCGGGCCCTGCTGGAGGTGGTCCGGGAGGCGGCCGGTGAGTTGGGCCGTGCGCCCACGCGGCTGGACGTGCCCCGGCGGTACCAGGGTGAGCTGTTGGGCCATGGCGGCGAACTGCGGGGTGAGTATCAAGCCCTGGGGCTGTCCCAAGGGACGATCCGTTATGTGGACGCCGCGGGATTCGTGCTGATCTGAGTTGGCCAGTGGGGGCCGGGATCAGCGCTCGGCGTAGCGCTCGATCTTGCCCTTGTAGGCGAGCACGCCGTCCACCACGCCGCGCGCCAGATATTCCAGGTAGGCGTCGGTATTGAGCCGCTTGGCCTCGGCGGGGTTGGTGATGTAGCCAAGCTCCACGAGGACCGAGGGCATCTTGGCACCCATGAGCACATAGAAGGGAGCCTCGCGCACCCCGTTGTTCTGGATCTGCCACTTGCGCCGGACATGGGCCAGGGTGTTGTTTTGCACGTCTGCGGCCAGATCGCGGCTCTCCTTGATCTTGGAGTTGACCATCAGGTCGGTCAGGATGAACTGGAGGTCCGAGATGGCGCGTGGGTCCACGGCGTTTTCCCGGGCCGCGATGCGCACCGCGTCGTTGGTCTTGGCCAGGTTGAGGCTGTAGGTCTCAAGGCCGCTGACCCGGGTGTTGCGGTTGGCGTTGCAGTGGATGGAGAGGAAGAGATCGGCCTTCTTGACATTAGCCATGGCCGTGCGCTGCTCAAGGGGGATGAAGACGTCCGTGGTGCGCGTGTAGTGTACGTTGAAGCCCTTTTCGGCCAGCATCTTGCCCAGGATGGTGGAGAAGCGCAGGTTGATGTCCTTCTCCCGCAATCCGTTGGCCACCGCGCCCGGGTCCTTGCCGCCGTGGCCGGGGTCGATCATGATGGTCTTGACCGTCAGGCCCAGCTGCTCAAGCAGATCGCCCACGGTCTGCTTGCCGCCGCCGGGCGCGCGGTAGGTGATCTTCTTGGACGGGGTCTCGGCCTGCTCGGCCTTCTGGGCGGCGCGCGTGGCGCGGGCCTCGGCCTGGGCCTCGGCCACTTCCTGATCCGGCGAATAAACGTCGATGACGATGCGAAACGGGTTGTCCAGCGGGAAAACCTTGTATTCCTGCATGGACAGGAAATCGAGCACTACCCGGGTGGTGTCCTTGTTGTACTGGCCGGTGCGGATGGAGCGCAGGATGCCGTCGGAAACCGTGGTGGACGCGGTCACGTCGTGCCCCAGGCGGGAGTTGACGAGGTCCACGTAGAGGCGGTGGGGCCGCCCCACCTCGTCGTTGGGTTCGAGCACCTGATAGCGGTAGGTGACGCGGCTGTCCATCTCCAGCACCACGCGGGTGTACTCGTCGCTGGAGCGGTAGCGGACCATGTCGAGGTGCGCGAGGCCGGACGGGTCCCTGGGCACCACGCGCTGGTCGCCGGACTCGTCGGTCACGGTCTCCTGGGGGGCTGGCTTCGGGCTCTCGGCCACGCGCTTGGCCACCTCGGCCAGGGACTGCTTGACCGCCTTGCCAGAGACCTTGGCCACGGCCGCGTCATAGCCGCCGAGCCTGCGCAGGGCGGCATCGGCCTTGGAATACATGTCGGCCCGGGGGTATTCCACCAAGATGCGGGCCAGATCAAGGCGCGCCGCCTCGGTCTCGCCCAGTCGCCGGGCCTGGATCTCGGCCCTGCGGTAGAGGCAGTCGTCGGCCCAGCCGTGGCGGGGATAGCGGGCCACGACCCGCCCGAAATAGTCGATGGCCTTGCGAAAATCCGACTGGCGGCCGCTTTGCACTCCCAGTTCCTCGTGGACGCGGCCGATGTAGTAGAGGGCCTTGGGCGCGTTGGGCCCGTCGGGGTCGGCCCGCAGGCAGTTGCTGAAGTGGCGCTCCACGGTTTCCCAGTTGGCCCGGAACTTGACCCGCTTCGGGTCCTTGATCAGGGAATGGAATTCGGCATGGCCCTTGTTGAAATGCGTCGCGGCCGTGGAGGCTGCGCCGTGGCCCGGCCACGCGAGCAGCACCGCCAGCGCCAGCAGCGCGGGCAGGCAGAGGCTAAGATTTTTTTTTACGTGCAAGTTCATAGCCTTGGGCCGTAGGGTGCTTCGGAAAATCCCGCATGATAGGGATAGTCCACGCCGCCGGAAAGCACTCCGGGGCTTCAGGGTGCCACAGCGTTTCCGTAGTTTTCAGAAAAATCTAAAAAAAGTCCAGAGAATAATGCGGTTTCCTTGGCAAAATTCAGGCCCAGAAGGTCGGAGCCGGGACTGTGGCGACCGCGTCCGGCACGCGATGCGTTGCCCTTGGTCGCGAGATTGGCTTTGAAATTGATATGAAAACAGACGGTTGAGATAAAAAATCCATTCTCGTGATCAGGCCAGTCCAGTGGCCAGCCAGCGCGCCCAGTCCGGGCGGCCGTTGGCCTCGGCCAGTCGGGCGGCCCGCTCCCAGTCGTAGGTTACGGCCACCAGTTCTGCTGTCCAGGAGGTGGACACGGGTGTGTTTGCGGCCCCGGGCGGGGTGAGCAGGGCGTATCTGGCGTGGGGCGAGCCCGTGGCCATGGCATGGGGCGGGGTGTCGTCGTCATAGGCGGGCAGACCCACGCTGCCCGGGTTGATCACCGTGAACCGGCCGCAGGCAGTCACTCCGGGGTAGTGGCTGTGCCCGGCCAGGACCACGGTGCAGCCGCCGGGCACCCCGGCCAGATCCGCCTCGATGGCCGGGCAGGGGCGTGGCACAGGGCGGCCCGAGGTCACGTCCTCAAGCAGGTAGGCCGTGTCGCTCTTGGGTGTGCCGTGGCACAGGAAGAGTGAAGCGTCCACCACGCGGGTGGCCGGGAGCCCGGCCAGCCAGGCCAGCCCCTCTTGCCCCAGCGCCTCGTGCGCCGCCCGGAAGGCGGGCAGCCCGGCCATGGGCGAGGCCGGGTCGAGCAGGATGCGGTCCTGATTGCCGAGCACGGCGGGCATGGGCCTGTCGCGCAGCAGCCGCCATGTGGCGGCCGGGTCCAGGGGGCCGTAGAACGTGTCGCCCAGGTTGACGAACCGGGTCACGCCGCGCCGGGCCGCATCGGCCAGCACGGCCTCAAGGGCGTCTGCATTGCCGTGGATGTCGGCCAGCACGGCCACTCGTTCCGTGGCCCGGTCCTGGCGCGTCGAGGGAGGGGAGCCTGGGGTTTCCATGGCCCCAGCATGGCCGGGAACCAGACCCGGGGCAAGCCCTTTCAGGCCCCGCCCGGGCTTTACTCGCAGGCGTCAACCATATACAGAGGGCGTGACGGCGCGTCGCTCGGGAGTGCCGCCGCAACCGTGACGAGGAGACGCCTTGGCCCGTTCCAACGACCTGCACTATCTTGGCAACATCCATCTGCTCAAGCGCAGCATCAGCTACTTCGCGCCCTACAAGGGGCGGGTGATCCTGGCTGTGGCGGCCATGCTTCTTTACGCGCCCATTGCCCCGGCCCTGGCCTGGCTGACCAAGTACATCACCGACGACGTGCTGGTGGCCAAGGACCTTTCGGTCCTCAAGCTGTGCATCGTCGGTCTGGTGGTGCTCATCGTGTTCAAGGGCGTGTTCCAGTTTGTCCAGACCTACATCATGAACGCCACCGGCATCCTGGTGCTCAGGGACATGCGCCGCGACCTCTACGCCAAGATCGTGCGCCTGCCCATGCCCTTCTTCGCCGAGAGCGAGGTGGGCATGCTCATGAGCCGGATCATCAACGACGTGGTGGCCGTGCGCCAGAGCCTGCCGAGCATCATCATGTTCGTGCGCCAGATATTCACGCTCCTCGGCCTTGTCGGCACGGTCATCTACCTCGACCCCTCCCTCGCCTTCTGGAGCCTGGTGGTCATGCCAGCCGCCCTGTACCCCATTGTCTTCTTTGGCAAAAAAGTCCGCAAATACGGCCGCAAGATCCAGGCCGAGCTTTCCGGGGTCAACGTCACCCTCGAAGAGGGCTTCTCGGGCATCAAGGTGATCAAGGCCTTTGCCAGCGAGGTGCGCGAGGGGCTGCGCTTCAACAGGGAGAACGAGAAGCTGAGCCGGATCATCATCCGCCAGATATTCTACAACGAGAGTTCCTCGCGGGTCATGGACTTCGTGGCCGCCGGTGCTGCGGCTGCGGTGCTGTGGATCGGCGGCACCCGGGTCATTGACGGCGTCATCACCCCGGGCGACCTGACCGCCTTCCTGGTCTGCCTGGTCCAGCTGTACGAGCCGGTCAAGAAGATCAACATGTCCAATCACCAGATCCAGGCGGGTCTGGCTGGCGCGGAGCGCGTCTTTGACATCTTCGACTCCCCGGAGATCACGGTGGAGGACGAGGGAGGCGTCGTCTTTGACGGCAAATTCGACGAGTTGCGTCTTGAGGATGTCCGCTTCACCTACCCCGGCTCGTCGCATCCCGCCCTTGACGGCGTGTCGCTGACCATCAAGTCCGGGCAGCGGGTGGCCATCGTCGGCCCCAGTGGTTCGGGCAAGACCACGCTGGTCAATCTCATTCCCCGCTTCTACGACCCGCAGCAGGGGCGCATCCTGCTCAACGGCGTGCCCGTGACCGAATACACCCTGAGCAGCCTGCGCATGGGCCTTGGGCTGGTCTCCCAGGACACCTTCCTTTTCAACCTGCCCGTGCGCGAGAACATCGCCTACGCCCGAGAGGAGTACGACCAGCAGGAAGTGGAGCGGGCCGCCCGCAGCGCCTACGCCCACGACTTCATCATGGGCCTGCCCCAGGGCTACGACACCGTGGTGGGCGAGGGCGGCGTCAAGATATCCGGCGGCCAGAAGCAGCGGCTGACCATTGCCCGGGCCATCATGAAGGACCCCTCCCTGCTCATTCTGGACGAGGCCACCAGCGCCCTGGACACCGAGTCCGAGCGCGTGGTGCAGGACGCCCTGGAAAACCTCATGCGCGGCCGCACCTCGCTGGTCATCGCCCACCGCCTCTCCACCATCTTCACGGCCGACATCATCGTGGTCATGGAACACGGCAAGGTCATCGCAACAGGCTCCCACAGGGAGCTGCTCGCCTCCTGCCCCCTTTACAACCGCCTCTACCAGATGCAGTTCGACGACTCCATCCGGTAGTCAACCGGTGCGCACGGCGCGCACGGATCATGCCCATGGCCCTGCACATAGTCACCATATCCGACATGAAGCTCTCCGCAGCGAGGGAGGATGTCGTCGTCACCTACTCCCTGGGCTCCTGCCTAGGGGTCACTGCCCATGACCCCAAGGCGGGCGTGGGCGGCATGGTCCACTGTCTGTTGCCCCACGCCGGGGCGGCCAGGGAAAAGGCCCGGGCCAACCCCTTCATGTTCGTCAACACCGGGGTGGCCATGATGGTCAGAAGGCTCATGGACCGTGGGGCCGAGAAGCGCCGCCTGGTCTTCAAGGCCGCGGGCGGGGCCAACATGCGCGGCGACAATCTCTTCAACACCGGCGCGCGCAATTTCGAGGCCCTGGGCAAGCTGCTTGAGCGCAACTCCGTGACCCTGTCGGCCTCGGACGTGGGCGGCACTGTCCCGCGAACCATGTTCCTGCACCTCGACACCGGCCGCGTGGTGGTCCGTTCACTGGGAGAGGAGAAAGACCTATGACCAGACGCCAAGAGATTCTCGACACCGTGTCCCGGGTAGTGGCCATCCCGTGCTGCGCCAACAAGGCGGCGGCCCTGCTGGGCGACCCGGAAGCGGAACTGGCGGAACTGGCCCGGATCATTGAGCACGATCCCGGCCTGACCGCCAACCTGCTCAAGATCGTCAACGCCTCCTTTTTCGGCGGCGGCAAGCCCATGCGCACCGCAGGCGAGGCCATCCGCCTCCTGGGCACCCTCCAGGTGCTCCAGTTCATCCTCTCAACCGGCGTGGCCCCCTCCTTTGTCCGCCGCATCGGCGGGTACGACCTGGCCCCGAGCATGCACCTGCAACACTCGGTGGCCGTGGCCATGGCCGCCCGGGAGCTGGGCCGGGTGCTCGGTCTCGACGCGCCGGATTACACCTTCACCGCCGGGCTGCTCGCGGGCGTGGGCAAGCTCCTGTTGGGTGCCTACGTCCAGGTCGATGTCAAGGCCATCCTGGATCTGGCCATGGAGCAGGGCCTGAGCTTCGACCGGGCCGAGGACGCGGTGCTGGGCATCAACCACGCCGAAGTGGGCGGCATCCTGCTCCAGTCCTGGGGGCTGCCCTCGGAGATCACCGAGGTCGTCTGCCACCACCTGCGGCCAGACGAGGCCCCGGAGACGGACACGGTCCTTGATCTGGTTCACATCGGCAACGCCCTGGCCAAGATGATCGGGGTGGGGCTTGGCGTGGACGGCCTCAACTACATTCCGTCCGCCACGGTCATCCAGCGCCTCGGCCTGACGGCCGGGATCGTGGACAGGGTCTGCGCCAACGTGGTGGACGAGCTGCGCTCAGTGCGGCACCTGTTCATGGAGTGCGCGGAAGACGCCTGTCCGGTGTAGCAGCAAGAAGGCCGGAAACGCCTTGGAGCGTTCCCGGCCCGAAATCCAGCCGTCGGAATTGATCTGAAAGCATGGCCCGATGGCCCGGGCTGCCGCCTATTGCGGCCGGTAGGCCCGGGTGATGATCACCGGCTTGACCGGCACGTTCTCGTGCTGCCCCAGCTTGGCCGTCTCCACCTGGCTGATGGCCTCCACCACTTCCCAGCCCCGGATCACCTTGCCAAAGGCGGTGTACCCCTCGTGGGTGATAAACTTGGTTTCGTCCTGCCTGTCCTTGACCACTCTTTGATTGAAAGAAGGGTTGTCCTTGACGTTGATGAAGAACTGGGCCGTGGCCGAGTCCGGGTCGGCCCCGCGCGCCATGGCGATGGTGCCCTGCTGGTTGGACATGGCCCGGGCAGACTCGTTGCGGACGGGCGGATGGGTCCGCTTCATGCGCATGCCCATCTCGTAGCCGCCGCCCTGAATGATGTTGTAGGGAATGGGGTTGCGTCCGGCCAGATCGGGTTTTCGGAAATCCCTGTCCGTGACCACCCGGTGGAACAGGGTGCCGTCATAAAACCCCTCGTCCACATAGCGCATGAAATTCTCCACCGTCTCCGGCGCTTCGCCCGGGTAGAGCATGACGATGAACCGGCCCAGGGTCGTCTCGAAGACCACCACCGGGTTGGGGCCGCCGCCCTGGGCCTGGACAGCGCCGGGCAGGGCCAGCAGACCGACCAGAAGCAGGGTGCTGAAAAGAAGCGTGAGTTTTCGCATGGTTCTTTACCTCGATCTTGATGTCGTGAACGCCGAACCTACCGGAAAAGGCGCGGCGAATCAATGCGGGGACTCGGCGAGCCGCTCAAGGAGCAGCGCTCTGGCCCCGGCCTCCTCCAGGTCGCGGCCGGTCCACAGCCGGAACTGGGCCAGCCCCTGGTGCAGAAACATCTCGAGCCCCGACACCGTGATGCACCCGGCGGCCTCTGCCTCGCGCAGGAAGCGGGTGCGCAGGGGGTTGTAGACGATGTCATAGGCGATCATGCCCGGCGTGAAGCGCAGAGCGTCCCACGGGGTGGCATCGATCATGTCGCCGGTCATGCCCAGGGGCGTGGTGTTGCAGACAAGGCCCGCGCCCTGGTCCATGCGCGCCTCCCAGGCCACGGCCCGGGCCGACAGCTGGCGGGCGAGGTCTCTGGCCTTGTCCGGGGTGCGGTTGGCCACCAGGATTTCCGGCACGCCCAGCTCGCGCAGGGCCGCCACCGCGGCCCGGGCCGCGCCGCCCGCGCCCAGGACCAGGGCCGTGCCGGGCAGCGCATCCATCGTCCTGAGGGGGGCCGCCACTCCGGTCACGTCCGTGTTCTCGCCGCAGAGCAGACCGTCCTCCCAGTACAGGGTGTTGACCGCGCCCACGGCCCGGGCCCGCTCGGTCAGCCGGTCAAGCAGCGGCATGACCGCCCGCTTGTGCGGGATGGTCACGCTCACGCCCCGGATGGACTGGGCGCGCACGCGCGCGACAAAGTCGGCCAGGCCGTCGGGCTTGGTGGGCCACGCCTCGTAGGTGGCGTCCAGGCCGAGGCTGGTAAAACCCCAGTTGTGCAGGGCCGGGCTCAGGGTATGGCCCAGGGGCCAGCCGATGATGCCGTGGCGGGCGGTCATGGACGCGTCTCCCTGGCTCACAGGGCTTGAGCCTGCTCCAGGCTGCCCGCGTTGGCCGAGGTCCATGCTTCTTCCCCGGCCAGTTCTGTCAGATTGGGCGCGAGCAGCTTGGTCAGGACGTTCCTGGGTCCGATCTCCACGAAATGGCGCACCCCGGCCAGCCACAGGGCCTGGAGGGTTTGGACCCAGAGCACCGACGAGGTCATCTGGCGCTGCATGACCGGCAGGATGCCGGAGGGGTCCGGCTCGGGCAGGGCCGTGGCGTTGTGAAAGACGGGAAAGACCGGGACCTTCCAGGCCAGCCCGGCCAGGAAGGCGGCGAACTCGTCGGCCGCCTCGCCGATGAGCGGGCTGTGGAACGCGCCGGACACGGCCAGGGTGATGGCCCGGCCCTTGGCCTCCTTGACCAGCATGGCGGCGGCGGCAAGAGGTTCGCCCTCGCCGCTGATGACGAATTGGGCCGGGGAATTGTAGTTGGCGATGCGCAGCTGGCGGCCGGTGTCGCGCGCGGCCTGCTCCACGATGCCCTCCACTGTGGCCTGGTCGAGCTTGACCACTGCGGCCATGCCGTGGCCCTCGCCGCCCGCCTCGGCCATGAGCCTGCCGCGCAGGCACACGGCCCGGATGGCGTCGCGGCCGTCCAGTGCGCCGCTGGCGGCCAGGGCCGCAAACTCGCCCAGGCTGTGCCCGGCCGCGGCCGCCGGGGTAAGCCGGTCGCGCGCGGCCAGCCACAGGGAGAGGTTGGTCACGGTCAGGGCGGGCTGCAGGGCGCGGGTGTCGGCCATGTCGCCGCTGGCGCCATCCCAGTAGATGTCGCGCAGGGGCAGGCCGGATTCCTTTTCGGCAAGAATCCACAGGTCCATGGCCTCGCCCAGACCCTCGGCCACGTCGCGGCCCATGCCCTGCTCTTGGGAGCCCTGTCCCGGGAACAGTATCGCTGTCTTGGTCATTGTGGTCTCCTTGGAGTTGCTGCGCGGCCGGGCCGGTGCGACCAGAAGCCGCGCTGGCAAAGGGGATAGCCCGCCCGGGCGAGGCGCGTCAAGGCGCGCCTGTCCGGCCGCATCGGGCGAGCATTGGGTTGACAGTAAAAATCACAAAGGGGTAGATGACGCAAATGGGTACCCCGTTGATAATCAAGAATATCCGCCAGCGCGCCCTTTCCCGCGTCCCGGGGGGACGTCCGTGAGGGTGGTCATCGTGGGCAGCGGCGGCCACGCTCTGGTGGTGGCCGACATCCTGGCCGCGTCGCCCGATGCGGTTCCCCTGGGTTTCATCGACCGCGAGCCCCGGCCCGGCGCGGCAGAAGACCTGGGGTTGCCCCTGCTTGGCAGCGAGGAGGACCTCCCCGCCATCCCGCACGATGCGGTGGTGGTGGCCATCGGCGACAACCGGGTGCGCATGGCCGTGGCCGACAGGCTGGTAGCCGGGGGTGAGACCTTGGCCTCGGCCATACATCCCTCGGCCGTGATCTCGCCGACCGCGAGCATCGGGCCGGGCTGCGTGGTCTGCGCGGGCGTTGTGGTCGGCCCCGGGGCGACAGTGGGCCGAAACTCCATCCTCAACACCGGCTGCACCGTGGACCACCACTGCGCGCTGGGCGAGCACGTGCACATCGCGCCGGGCGTGAACCTGGCCGGGGGCGTGACCGTGGGCCACGGTGCCTTTGTCGGCATCGGCGCGAGCGTGATCCCGGGCGTGACCATCGGCGAATGGGCCGTGGTGGGCGCGGGCGCGGCGGTCATCCGCGACGTGGGCGCTGGCCGGTCCGTGGTCGGCGTTCCGGCCCGCGAGAGAACCTAGTAGGAAACCATGGTGAACAGCGACCGCATCTATCTTTCCCCGCCCCACATGGGCGGTGCGGAACTCGATTACGTCCACCGGGCCTTCGAGTCCAACTTCATCGCGCCCCTGGGGCCGCAACTGGCCGAGTTCGAGGCCGGGTTCTCGCGGCTGACCGGGTTTGCCCACTGTCTTGCGCTGTCCAGCGGCACGGCGGCCATCCACCTGGGGCTGCGCCTGCTCGGGGTCGGCCCGGGCGACGTGGTCATTGCCTCCACCCTGACCTTCATCGGTTCGGTCACTCCGGCCACCTTCCTGGGCGCTGACCTGCACTTCGTGGACAGCGACGCGGCCATCTGGACCATGGACCCGGCCCTGCTGGCCCGGGCCGTGGCCGAGATCGAGGCCCGTGGCCGCCGCGTGGCCGCCGTGATTCCCACCGACATCTACGGCCAGTGTTCGGACTACGACAGCCTGCTGGCCGTGTGCCAGCCTCGGGGCATCCCCCTGCTCATCGACGCGGCCGAGGCCGTGGGTGCCACCTACAAGGACCGCCACGCCGGACTCGGCGGGGACGCGGCCGTATACTCCTTCAACGGCAACAAGATCATCACCACCGGCGGGGGCGGGCTGCTGGCCAGCCACGACAAGGCCCTCATCGACGAGGCGCGGCGGCTCTCCCAGCAGGCGCGCGACCCGGCCCCGCACTACGAGCACTCCACCATCGGCTACAACTACCGCATGAGCAACGTGGCTGCTGCCATCGGCCTGGGCCAGCTCGACATGCTCGCCACCTTCGTGGCCCGGCGAAGGGGTATCTTCGACTGGTATGTCGAGGCCCTGGGCCATCTGCCCGGCGTCTCCTTCATGCCCGAGGCCGCCTCTGGCCGGGCCAACCGCTGGCTGACCGTGATGCTCCTGGACGAGGCCGCCTTCGGGGCAGCGCCCGAGGACGTGCGCCTGGCCCTGGAGGCGGAGAACATCGAGTCGCGCCCGGTCTGGAAGCCCATGCACATGCAGCCCGTGTTCAGGGACGTGCCCTGCACCGGCGGCGCGGTGAGCGAGGACCTGTTCCGTCGCGGCCTGTGCCTGCCCTCGGGCACGGCCATGACCAAGGCGGACCTGGCGCGCATTGCCCGCATTGTCGCCGGGGTGGCGGCCACGGCCCACAAGGGCGGGAGGCGAACCCCGTGAGGCTCGGCCTGCCAAACTTCCGCAATCTCAATTTCTACGCCATGCTCCTGGCGGACGTGGCCATCTTTGCCCTGGCCCTGTACGCGGCCTATCTTTTCCGCTTCGACTTCGACGTGCCCGAGAGGTTCTCCTCCCAGTACCAGGGGCTGCTCAAATACGTGCTGGTCTTCAAGGGGGCGCTTTTCCTCCTCTTCGGCCTGTACCGGGGCATGTGGCGCTACACCAGCCTTGATGATTTCTGGCGGCTTCTGCGGGTCACGGCCCTGCAAAGCCTCATCCTTGTCTCCTTCGTGGGCTTCCGTTTCTCGCTCATCGGGGTGCCGCGCTCCATCTTCGTCATCGATTGGGTGCTGACCCTGGTCCTGTGCAGCGGGCTTCGGCTCACCATCCGCGCCTTCTACACCCGCACCTTTTCCCTGGCCCGGCAGGCACCGGGCCGCAAGGACGTGCTCGTGGTCGGGGCCAAGGACGCGGCAGAGAAGATCGGGCGCGAGCTGATGGCCAACCCGGCACACTACAACCTCGTCGGATTCCTGGACGACGACCCTGACCTCAAGGGGCGGACCATCCACGGCAGGCCGGTGCTCGGCCCGGTGGGCACCCTGGGCGCGGTGGCCGAGCGGTTCGGGGTGGACGAGATATTCCTGGCCGTGTCCGAGGCCTCGGCCGAGGAGATGCGGCGCATGGTGGAGACATGCAAGGGCACGGGCCTGCCCTACAAGATCCTGCCTGCCATGACCGAGATCATTGACGGCAAGGTGGACATCAAGACCCTGCGCGACATCGATTATCTTGATCTGCTGGGCCGCTCGCCCGTGAACCTCGACACCGGGCGCATCAGGCAGTACCTCTGCGGCCAGACCGTGCTGGTCACCGGCTGCGGCGGCTCCATCGGCTCGGAGCTGTGCCGCCAGAGCGTTCGCTACCGGCCGGACCGCCTCGTGCTGGTGGATGCGGGCGAGTACAACCTCTACCAGATCGAGATGGAACTGCGCCACACCCTGGGCTTTGACCGCTGCGTCACCGTGCTCGGCTCGGTGGCCGATGCGCCCCTCATGGAGCGCACCTTTCGGGAGCACCGGCCCTCCGCCGTCTTTCACGCCGCAGCCTACAAGCATGTGCCCATGCTGGAGCGCAACCCCTGGCAGGCGGTGCGCAACAACATCGAGGGCTCGCGCACGGTCATGCGGGCGGCCGTGGAGGCCGGGGTGGAGCGGTTCGTGGTCGTGTCCACGGACAAGGCGGTGCGGCCCACCAACGTCATGGGCGCGAGCAAGCGCGTGACCGAACTGCTGATGCAGTCCTTAAGCGGCGGCCCCACCCGGTTCATGGCCGTGCGCTTTGGCAACGTGGTCGGCTCCAGCGGCTCGGTGGTGCCCCTGTTCCGGCGGCAGATCGCGGCGGGCGGGCCGGTCACCGTGACCCATCCGGACGTGACCCGCTACTTCATGAGCATCTCCGAGGCCACCCAGCTCATCCTCCAGGCGGGCAGCATGGGGGATGCGGGCACCGGCGGCGAGGTCTTTGTCCTGGACATGGGCGTGCCCGTGCGCATCGCAGACATGGCCCGCGATCTCATCCGCCTCTCGGGCAAGGAGCCGGGCGTGGATGTGGAGATCGTGTTCACCGGCCTGCGCGAGGGGGAGAAGCTCTTCGAGGAGCTGATCACCGAGGGTGAGGGCATCGTGCGCACCGAGCACGACAAGATTCTGGTGGTGGGCTCGGCCGCCACGGTCCGATCGCAGGACCTGGACAGCGAGCTGGCAGCCCTGTCGCGGGCGGCCGCAGCCCACGACGGCGAGGCCATCAGGGCCATCCTCGGGCGGCTCGTCCCCGAGTACTCACCGAACTCCAACTAGCTGGTATTGTTTGTCTTGAAAGAAGTATTGGCGACCCGGGCAAAGCCATTTTCGGACAACCGACCGATTTTCAAGAAGATATCTAGACTCTGTCCGCGATGGCCTTTGTGTATTATTCGAGAAAATCAGGTCAACCGACTTGATTTAAATGAGTTTCGCGGTTAGTAATATTGCTAGGCATGTTCACGTCCTCGGCGGTGCCCGGTCTGAAGACCGCTCGGCAACCCAGGAGCAAAGCCCTTTTTGGGCGGATCGGGTCATTTTTCGAGAGGGAAGCGATGCGGCCAAAGGACAGGGATTGCATTTTCTGCAAGATCGTGGAGGGGGCCATTCCCTGCGCCAGGGTCCTGGAGACGGAGCACGTCCTCGTCTTTCTGGACATCGCGCCCGTGCATCCGGGCCACGCCCTGGTGGTGCCCAAGGGACACTACCCCACGCTCATGGACCTTCCGGCCGAGCTGGGCGCGGACCTGACCGATGCCCTGTCCCGGGTGGGCCGGGCGGTGATGGAGGCCACGGCCGCCGACGGGCTCAACCTGATGCAGAACAACTTTGAGGCGGCGGGCCAGCTGGTCCACCACGCGCATTTCCATCTCATCCCGAGGCATTCCGGCGACGGCCTGACCCTGTGGCCCCAGTCGGGATACAAGTCTCCCGACGAGATGAGCGGCCTGGCGAAGACCATCGCGGGCCTGCTGAAATAAGCTTTGAAACCCTTTTTTCGGAGGCGACCCAATGAGCACCCTCACCAAAGCCGGTATCGTGGACTACATCTATGAGCGTACCGAGAGCAACCGCGCCGAGATCAAGGATCTGGTCGAGACCATCCTTGATATCATGAAAAGCTCGGTCAAGAAGGACCACGCGCTGCTCATCAGCGGATTCGGCAAGTTCGAGGCCTACGACAAGCGGGCGCGCAAGGGGCGCAACCCCCAGACCAGCCAGACCATCACCCTGCCGCCGCGCAAGGTGGTCGTGTTCCGGCTGTCCCGCAAGTTCCGCTCCGAACTCAATCCGTCTTAAGCACGAACCCCTTGGGGTACTGCGCCCGGAGCCGGTCCAGGGCCGCCTCGGCCGAGCCGTGGTCGCCAAAGGACCCGGCCTGGACGCGGAACAGACCGTCTCCGGCCGTGTCCAGTCTGGAGCCCTTGTACCCGTCGGCAATGAGGCGTGCGAGGGCTCTGTTCGCGTTTTCGAGGTCTGAGAACGCGCCCACCTGCACGAAATAGCTCCCGCCCTCGACCACTTCGGGCATGGCCGTGGCCGTGGCACCGGGATGCGTCTCATGGGTGAGGGAGGTGTGGTCGGCCACTGTGGTGTCGGCGTGGGCAACCGTGGCGGCCGGAGCGCTCGCCGCCTCGGCGGGCAGGGGCTCCTCACCCAGCTCCCTTTCGGCCACGCGCCGGGTCGGCTCCTCGGTCGGCGCATCCACCACATAGACCCCGTCGCTGGTGCGCCTTTCGTCATCTGTGGCCATGGCGTCCGCGTCAGTGGCGGCCTCGGATGAGGACTCTGCGGGCAGGGGAATCGTCCGCTCACTGGGCCGCTGGGCCGGAGGCGACGAGACGATATGCTGCCGCGCGCAGCCTCCCACGATCAGGGCCGCCATCAGGCAGGCGGCGACCATCATCCCGGATTTTCTGACATTCATCATTTGATTCGCCCTCTTGCGTTAGTCCTTCCGTGCTTGTGCCAGTAGCACATGGCGTGGCAAAGCGTCTAGAATAAATCTAAATCCAAAAGAGTCCGGGTCCGGCTTCCGGGGCCAACTTCCGGGACGTGACGCCCTGGCGCGGGAGACGTGATGGCCGTGCAGGCTCACGCCCCGGGCGCGGGTTTGCCCTGGAGCAGGGCCTTCCAGCGGGCGGCCTCGTCCCAGTCGAAGCCGCCGGGCACGCAGGGCCAGATGGAATTGTTCTGGAACATTGGTTCCTCGGCGATGGGATAGGGGCTGGCCCGGCGCGCTGCCTCGAACATGGGGCTGCCCGGGATGGGCGTGTAGTGGGCCAGATGGGGCCGGAAGCCGAAGTCGCGCACATGGCCCACGGCCTGTTCCACGCGGCCGAGGTCCTGGCCGGGCAGGCCGAAGAGGATGTACACGCCGATGTCGGCCAGGTCAAAGCCCGCGTCCACGAGGTTGGCGGCCCCGGCCTCCCACTCGCGCCGGGTCAGCTTGACATCGTGGCGGTGGTCAAAGTCCGTGGTTTCGAGGCCCAGGCGCACGGTGGTCAGCCCTCCGGCCTTGAGGCGGTGGCAGGTGTCGGCCGTGAGGTTGCGCACATGCATGGCGTTTGGCGTGTGCAGGCGCACCTCGGGCATGCTGGCTGCCACGGCGTCGAGCACGGGCCACAGCCAGCGCTCCGGGGCCACCAGCAGGGCGTCGTCGTAAAAGGCGAAGTCGCGCACCCCGCGCGCCTGCTCGGCCTCCATGGAAGCCAGCACCGGGCCGGGAGCGGACTGGACGAAGTCCGGGTGCAGCGCCCGGCTGGCGCAATAGTCGCAGGCAAAGGGACAGCCGCGCGAGCCGAGCACTGGCGCGTAATCCGGCTCGGGGTAGAGGTCCAGGGCCAGGCGCAGCCCGGTCTCCTCGGGCAGGGGTGGCGCCTGGCGGCCCAGGGCGGCCCACAGCCGCGCCCAGTTGTCCGGCCGCTCCAGCGGGCCGCGCACCAGCAGGTTTGCCCGGGCGTGCCGCGCGGCGTGGTCTGTACACAGGGAGGGGTAGGTGCCACCCAGGACGCGCACCGCATCGGGCCACAGCTCGGCGGCCATGGCCAGGGCGTCGAGGGCGGCCGGATACCAGTAGGTCATGATGGACGAGACCAGGACCGCGTCCGGCGGCGGATCGAGCCGGGCCAATCCCTGGCGCACCAGATCGCGGTCCAGGCCGTAGCGGCTGTAGCGGCGGCCGGTAAAGGCCAGCGCCGGGGGCGGCTCGATCTCGGTCTTGGGATAGTGGCCGGTGCCGTGTCGGCCGGGCCGGGGCCAGGGCACCCCGTCCCAGGTGGGGTCAAGGCAGTCCATCAGGGCCACTGCCGCGCCCGCCTCGCGGAGCATGGACAGGCAGGCCAGCAGCCCCACCGGCCGGGACCACAGGTTGAAGGCCGCGAAATCCGTGATCCATGGGTTGATGCCGAGGACCCGGGCAGGCTTTGCCCCCTGGCCACCGGACCAGGGAATATGGGGATGGGTCGGCCGGGTCATGGCTGGTTGGCGCTAGCGGTTGAGGAATCCCATGATGGTGGAGATGGCGAGCATGGCAATGAGCACCACCAGCAGGATGTTGGTGGTCCGGTTGCGCCGTTGCGCCCGCTCCGCCTTACCCTTGGTGAACAGCCCGGCGATCAGGAAGATGAGCCCAAGGATGACGATGATCTTGAAAAGCATGCCCATGCGAGGGGTGTACCGGATTTGGAGGGGAATGTCTTCCCGGGGGTGGGTGGAGAGCCTTATTCTTGCTTGTTGTTGCAGAGGGCAAGGATTCCAGAAACAAGCACTTTGAAGCTGCTGGATAGATTGGTTTCGGGGTCCAAATAGGGGGCAATTGCTCGTGAGCCAGACATTTTAGCGTAACGGTTGTCAGTTAATCTGTCCAACTCTTCCGAGGGATGTTGAAGTTTGTCAGGGTTCCGAAATTTTGCTTGCCGCTGGCGTTTTCCGATCCCCTTGAGCCCAAGACCCTTCTCCACTGCATGCAGGTCGCCAAGGTAGAAGCTTTCAAGTTCCCTGCAAGCAATACGTATCAACACGTCATTACGGCCCGCATCCAAACAAAGCCGAGCAAGTTTAGACTTGATGGCTTTGCAATCTCCTAAATCCTGGTCACGCATCACAACGAAAACACAGTTGGGACGTAGCCAGCCACGAAGCTTTGGGGTCAAATTTTTGTCCAAGTCCTGTTTGCCATTAAAAACACGAAACTCTAAAGAGACGCCCTCAGGAAGAATGCGGGGCAACAACGAAGAGAGCATTTCTTTTGCTGACGGCTCCTCAAGAAAGAAAACAAGCGTAATCATTGAGGGTCTGCTCCATCAAAGAAGCCTTGTTCCCAAAGATAGCCCATTTGATCTCCTTCGGCCATGTACTGAGCGAGTTGCGGATCGTTTTTTGCCCGCTTCACTTGAGTGTATCCATTTTTCTTGACGAGCCAAAAAACCTCTTCAAGCCTTGTGGCATTCAAGAAGTCAGGAGAGTGGGTGGAAACAAAAACTTGCCCACCCCGGTTTGCATAGGCTCTGAATTCTTCTGCAAGCTCCCACAACAATTTGGGGTACAACTGGTTCTCCGGCTCTTCAATGCACAACAAAGGATGTGGTGTCGGATCATACAACAATGTGAGGTAGGCAAGCATTTTGATTGTGCCATCAGAAACGTAGCGTGCCAAAAACGGGTCTTCAAAGTCACCATCCTGAAACTTTAAAAGGACCCTTCCTTCTTCTGTTGTTTTTGATTCGACATTTGTTATCCCTGGCACACGCATTTTAAGGAGAGAAAGTATTTTGTTGAAAATCTCTTTCTTGTTGTTATACAAGTACTCAATGACAAGAGAAAGGTTCTCGCCTTCGCGAGAAAGATGCTCGGCGTAACCAGCCTCTTGTTCCGGCCTTGCCTTGCTGACATGGAAATCCGACACATGCCAGTTTTCAATGAGGTTTCCGAGTGCTAGGACGGCAGGAAACCGTTCGAATTGGGCGAGGCCTTTAATGGCAAGAATATCGGGAGATTTGAGATTCTGATCTTCCCGGTCCAGTTGTCTGACATCCGTGACTGAATCCAACTCATTCCTGACGGCGTTGCCCTTGCCGCGAGAAAAATCCAGAAAATGCCATGGCTGGCCGCTGCTTCCTCGGCGATATTTCAACACTTCCCGCTCTACCAGAGCTTTTCCTTTCTCTTCTCCAATCTGGAGAAAATATGTAGTCAGCGGGCTATCTTTGCCTGCTCGGAATTTGAGTTCAATTTCAATTGATCCTTGGGCGTTTCTGCTTTGAACTTCCTTGAAGCCGCGACTGCCGCCAAGCTTGGCCAAGGCCACGTTCACATTGCTCGACATTGCGTCACGCAGGAAACCAAAGACTTGGAAAATAGTGGATTTCCCAGTCCCGTTTGCTCCAACAATCACGCAAAAACTGGGCAAGTCGGACAACTCCGCTTCCTTGAAAGACTTAAAGTTTTTCAAGCGGATTGATTCTATTTTCATGGCTCACCTCGTTGATCCATC
>NZ_JASTWE010000011.1 GCF_030282845.1 Pseudodesulfovibrio pelocollis | reverse complement strand
CTTTTTCAAAAGGGTTTCTCTCTCCCCTTCCCCCTGGCCGCCGGCGCAGCGCAAGGCCCTCAAAAGCGCTCGAACTCCTGATCCCGCTCGTGGTCAATGTTCGATGCCGGGAGCGCGCCGGAACTCCGCGTGATGCCTGCGGCAGGTCTGGCGGCGCTGATCTCCTTCCTCGGCCTGCCTCCGGACGCCCGAGGCATCGCCCGCGCCCCGGCCTCGGCCGAATCGACGACAAAGAAGGACATGGCCTGCTGCAATTGCTCGCCCTGGCTGGAGAGTTCTTCCGAAGTGGAGGCCATCTCCTCGGACGCGGAGGCGTTGAGCTGGATGACTTGATCGAGCTGGGACATGGCCCTGCTGATCTGGTTGGCCCCGGCTGTCATCTCGTCGCTCGACGAGGATATCTCCCGCACCAGCTCGGCCGTGCGCCTGATGTCCGGAACGAGCTGCTGCAACATCCTGCCCGCCTTGTCAGCCACGGTGACCGTGGAAGCGGACAGCTCGCTGATCTCGCTGGCGGCAACACCGCTGCGCTCGGCGAGCTTGCGAACCTCGGCCGCGACCACGGCGAACCCCTTGCCGTGCTCCCCGGCCCTGGCCGCCTCGATGGCGGCATTGAGCGCGAGCAGATTGGTCTGCCGGGCGATCTCCTCGATGACGGTTATCTTCTCGGCGATGTGCTTCATGGCTGTCATGGCCTGATCCACAGCCTGGCCGCTGGCCTCGGCATCGCGGTACACCTTCTCCGAAAGACCCTCTGTCTCCCGCGCATTGTCGGCGTTCTGCCGGATGTTTGCCGCCATCTGTTCCATGGAGGACGACACTTCCTCCACGCTTGCCGCCTGTTCGGTGGCTCCCTGGGAGAGGGAAAACGCTGTGGCAGAGAGTTCTTCGGAGCCGGAGGCGACATTCTCCGTGGCGGACTGCACCTGGGCGACCACCCCGCGCAGTCGGACGACCATCTCGTTGAGGGCCGTGGCCAATGTTCCGACCTCGTCCTTCTGGCTGACTTCGAGGGTCCGGGTGAAATCGCCCTGGCTCATGCTTCGGGCAAAGGTCACGCCAAGATGAACCGGGCCGGTGATGGACCGCGTGATCACGATGGCGGCAACAACACCCAGGAGCAGGCTCAGGAGGGAAACCCCAAGAAGCATCGTGTTGGCAAAACCCATCTCGGTCAGCATCAGGGCATGCTGGCTCGCGCGCGCGGCCTCGCATTGCGCCTGGGCGTTCCTGGCGGCGGCAATCATCCTGTCATCAGCCGCTTTTTCCGCAGCCAGCGCACCCCCATACCCGGCGAGCGCACTCCTGAAGCGCTCCACACCGGTTTGCAGGGCCGGACTGCCGAGCGCACCAGCCAGACCAAGCGCCTCGGCCACATGCCCCATGGACAAGGCGAGATCCTCTTCGGTGCGGGACAAGAAATAGGCCCTGGCCTCCATCTGGGCGAGATCCATCATCCTCGAGAAGTCAAAAATGGCCCGCAGGGCCCTGTTGTCTTCCCCGGCGTCCAGGCCATCGGCCAGTCCGATCAGATCGTGGCCCACCTTCTCGACATCCTTGCGAATGTCAACCTGGGTGCGGATGGCCGCCACCATGGCATCAAAGGCCTGACCATATTCCGTGACAGAGGCGACAACCCCGTCCATCTGGGCCTGATTGGCGGGGTTCTCGAACTTGGCCCTGGTGCCCTTTGCCTGGTCGATGAGGGAATTGACGAGGCCATGGACACGATCAATGTAGACCTGGTCGCCGCGGATGACGAAATTCTTCTCGTGACGTCTGCTCTCCAGGATGAGCTGGACAAGTTCCTCGACATCATCTGCCTTTTCCACGCGATCAACCACCGACAGCATTCCGCGCCAGCCGGAGAAGCCAACCACTGCCGTGAGAACGAGCACCACCCCGAAACTGAGACCGAGTTTCATTGCCAGCCTGAGATTCTTCAACATGAAAAACTCCTTGTTTGATGCTCCGCCATGCACGACCCCTGGTGCACACACCATGCCATTGTTCGCGCAAACCAGGGGTCGCAAACACCCGTCCCCATTGCCACAAAATCACGCAAATCGCGCAACACCTTTTTGAATCCGCAGTATTCCAAGAAATGACCAACGCGGGCGTGCCCGCTGCGGGCGCGTCGGGCAGGCAGCCGAGCCAATCTCATCTGTCGTCGGCGGTGGCACTCTCCTTGCTTGTGGAGCCGTATCGCGCAGGCGGACAGCATTGCCCGATGCGCGCAGACAACTCCGCAAGCCACAACAGACGCAACCCGCGACAGCGGAAAGAGCACAGGCACAAGGAATGAAGGCGGCCAAAGCGACCATTGAAGCTCTGCTGAACGCGACCGAGGACTCGTGCATCCTCATCGACCTGGACGGCCATTTCATCGCGCTGAACAACGAGGCCGCCCGCCGAAGGGGCTCCACGGTCGAGGACCTGATCGGCAAGAACGTCTTCGACTTCCTTGACCCGCTCATTGCCGACCAGCGCCGGGACTGCGTCCGCGAGGTCGCGCGAACCGGAAGGGCTCTCTGCGCACGGGAGCAGACAGGCACACGCCACTACCGCGTGAGCTTCTATCCGGTCATCGACGACTCGGGCATGGTGACCCGGGTGGCCAGCTATTCACGGGATTGCACCGAGACCAGGGAACATGAGGAGGAATTGCTCCGCGCCAAGGAAATGGCCGAATCAGCCAGCCTGGCCAAGTCCCAGTTCCTCTCAAACATGAGCCACGAACTGAGGACGCCCCTCAACGGCATCCTGGGAATATCGCAGCTTGCCCTTGACGAAACCCTCGACCTGGAGACACGGAACAATTTTGAAATGATATATGAAAGCGGACAGCGGCTGCTCTCCCTCCTGAACAACCTGCTGGAACTGGCGGCCATCGAAAGGCGTTCCATCGAGCCGGTGATCCGGGAATTCGACCTGTCCGCGTTGTTGGATTCGCTCCGCAGGTCCTTTTCGCTGAAAGCCAATCTGAGCCAGGTTGACCTGGAATTCCACATGCCGCCAGACATACCCCACTGGTGGCACGGTGACGAGTTCAGACTTGGTCAAATCCTCACGAATCTCATTTCAAACGCCCTGCAATGCACGAAGAATGGATTTGTCAGAGTCGTGGTGGCGTCACACTGCGTTTGCCGGGACAAGGTCGGCGACTGCACCGGCTGGCACCACCTGCATTTTGTCGTGGAGGACAACGGCCCAGGCATAGACGCGAAGGTCATCGGCTCCATATTCGAGAGCTTCACCATCGCCGAGAACTTCATGACCAAGCGGTACAGCGGTGCAGGAATAGGCCTGAGCATCGTCAAGGCACTGGTGGAGATGTTGGGCGGTTCAATCCAGGCCCGGTCAGGTAAAGACCAAGGCACGGCCATCTCTTTCTCCCTCCCCCTCATTGCATCCGAAAACCCATGCGCCGAACATGCCCGGGCGTCGCTGCCCCTGCTGACCGGGCGCACTGAAAAGCGCAGCATCCTGGTGGTCGAGGACGATCCCATCGCCATGTTCACCACCACACGAATGCTCACCAGATACGGATTCGATGTCCGGGAAGCGGCCAACGGCGTCGAAGCGCTCGATCTCTTGCGAAACCATGCCGTGGACCTCATCCTCATGGACATTCAAATGCCTGTCATGGACGGCATCCAGGCCACGGCACACATTCGGAACGGCGACGCAACGGGCGTGGACCCGCACATCCCCATCATCGCCGTGACCTCCCATGCCACCCACCCGGGCAGGGACCGCCTCGCCCGGGCCGGAATCGATGAGTCCATCGTCAAACCCGTCTGCGCCGCCCAGATCGACACTGTCATCAAGCGCCATCTCATGGGCGAATGACTGGCCATTCTTTGCGCGGCAAGCAGCACCCAGCTCGGCATTGCGCAACAAATTGCGAGCTTTTCTCCTGTTATTACAATGTTAAAATTATCGCCCTCCTTGAAACTGGACTGGAATGGTTGTTGCTTGTATTCAGTATCTGGCAGGATCGCGAAATAGCGCACAAGTCCCGAATCCCCGGAGGTGGCCGCCATGGTCGACAAGAAATATTCCGTGCTCCGCTGGAAGATCATCGGCGGAACCATGGCCTTTTCCCTGATTCCGCTCTTCGCAATCGGGCTGTTCGTGTACAACGATTTCCAGACCGCCTATTATACCAAAATCACGAAGAATCTCTCCACCATGGTGGGGGACAAGCAGCAGGCAGTGGACATGTTCCTCAACGAACGCACGGCCCAGCTGCGGACCATGCTCTACTCCCACTCGCCGGAGAACCTCGCCGACAAGACCTACTTGCAGAAACTTTTCAACGCCACCCAGACCAGCGCCCAATCCTTTGTGGACATGGGGTTCATCAACCAGTCCGGGGCGCATGTTGCCTATGTCGGCCCCTTCGCTCTGGGTGAAGTCAACTACAAGGATGCGGACTGGTTCCAGAAAACCCTGCACAAGGGCCACTTCATCAGCGATGTGTTCATGGGATTTCGCAGGTTTCCCCACTTCATCATCGCCGTATCCCGCAACGTCAACGGCAAGACCTGGGTGCTGCGGGCCACCGTCGATTCCGATGTCTTCGACAGCCTGGTCCAGGCCGTCCAGGTGGGGCGGCGCGGCGATGCCTTCCTGGTCAATCACAACAACATCATGCAGACCCACTCCCGCTTCCAGGGGCCGATCCTTGAGCCGGTGTCGCTGCCGAACCATCGGTCATTCAAGGGAGTTCGGGTCGAGCAGACCGATATCGCCGGGCGCAAGATGTTCCTTGGCACCACATGGCTGGACAGTCTGCGCTGGCGTCTGGTCATCCTCGAAGATCCGTCCGAGGAGCTTTCGGCCCTGTGGCGGACCACCTGGCTCCTGGCCGGTGCCTGCCTGGTGGGGATTCTCGTCATCACGCTGGGTGCGGTGGTCATGGCCCAGGCCATCGTGCGCAAGGTGATGCTCGCGGATCGTGAAAAGGCTGTTCTCGACGCCTCCCTCATGCAGTCAAGCAAGATGGCCGCCCTGGGCAAGCTCGCCGCCGGCGTGGCCCACGAGGTGAACAACCCCCTGACCCTCATCCGCGAGGGCGCGGGCTGGCTCAAGGACATGCTCGACGACGAAAGCCCGGAAACCATGAAGAATTACGAGGAGTTCGCCCGCAGCCTGGACATGATTGAGCTGCATGTGGACAGGGCCCGCGAGGTCACCCACCGCATGCTCGGTTTTGGCCGACGCATGGAACCCCTCCATGAAAACGTGGACCTCAACGTTCTGGCCGAGCAGACCATCCGGTTCCTGCGCCAGGAGGCCCTGCACCGCAATATCCACATCGACACGGGCCTGTCTCCTGACCTGCCCAGAGTCACCACCGACGGCAACCAGTTGCAGCAGGTGATCCTGAACATTCTCGACAACGCCCTGGACGCCGTGAACCAGGACGGCCAGATCTGGGTCAGCACGGCCACCGACGAATGCGGCGACGTGCTGCTGACCATTCGCGACGATGGTCCGGGCATGTCAACAGAGACCCTGAATCATATTTTCGAGCCCTTCTACACCACCAAATCCGTGGGTGAAGGCACGGGGCTCGGCCTTTCCATCTGCTTCAGCATCATCGAGAAGCTCGGCGGCCGCATCGAGGTCCAGAGCGCGCCGGGAGAGGGATCGACATTCACCATTCGCCTGCCTAGACAGCAGGCGTGACCCGGGGAGGGATCAATGGACAACAAGATCACGGTCCTGGCCGTTGACGATGAACCATACTTCCTTGAGTTGTTCGCCAACCGCTTCCGGCTGCGCGGGCTCGATGTCCTGACCGCCTCGAGCGGTAGGGACGCCCTGGCTATTCTGGCCGAGAAGCATGTCGATGTGGTGGTCCTGGATGTGCTCATGCCGGGCATGGACGGCATCGAAACCCTCAAGGAAATCAAGAAGCGGCACCCCCGGCTGGAAGTCATCATGCTCACAGGGCACAGCTCGGCCGACATGGGGCTCAAGGGCATGCGGCACGGGGCCTACGATTATGTGATGAAGCCCTTTGAGATCGAGGACCTGCTGGGCCGCATCAGACGGGCCCACGAACGCCGCCGCCTCAACCAGGGCTACGCGGGAGATGACGCATGAACCCCCTGCGCGCGCTGGCCTTTGCCCCGCCGCCCAAGGCCAGCCTGCCCCGCCTGGGCGTGGCGGCCCTGGCCTCGGGGCTGGCCCTGGCCGCGGCCGGGCTGGACGGCCCCCTTGCCCTGGCCTCGGCCCTGGGGGCCGCCGGGGCGGCCTTTGCCGTGGCCTTACCCCGGGCCGACGCCGGGGCTGCGCATGGGAGAGAGGCCCGGGACATGGACGATCTGCTGATCCATTCCCAGAAGATGTCCGTGCTGGGGGAGCTGTCGTCAGGCATCGCCCATGAGATCAACACCCCGCTGGGCATCATCGGCCAGGAGACCGAACTGCTGCAACTGATCGCCTCACGCTCGGAGTTTTCATCCCTTGACTCCAGCGCCGAGCTGCTGGAGCGCATCGACCAGATCTCGATCCAGGTGGAGCGCTGCGGCGAGATAACCCACCAACTGCTCGACTTCGCCCGCAAGACCAAGGCCGTACTGCAAACCGTGAACCTTGGCGAACTGGTGGAAGACATGACCCGGCTTGTGGAGCGCGAGGCAGGCTACCAGAACATCACCATCACGCGCCGGTACCGGGATGGGAAGCGGACCATTTCCACGGACCCGTCCCTGCTCCGGCAGGTTGTGCTCAACCTGCTTCAGAACGCGGTCCAGGCCGTGGAGCGCGACGGCATGGTCACGGTGGGCACGAGAATCTCGGGCCAGCAGGCGGAAATCGAGGTGACTGACACCGGCTGCGGCATCCAGCCCGAGAACCTGCAACGGATATTCGACCCGTTCTTCACCACCAAACCGCCGGGTCAGGGCACGGGGCTTGGCCTGTCCATCTGCATGAAGATCATGCATCGGCTCGGCGGACATATCCGGGTCAGGAGCAGCCCGGGACAGGGGGCCGTGTTCACCCTGCTGCTGCCCGTGGCCGGACCCGAATCCGCGAATACACACGACAACCCCCCGAGTGCTTACCAAGGAGATCGCCATGAGTGAGAAGACAACCGTTCTGGTCGTGGATGACGAGGAGCGCTTTGCGAGCAACATGGTCACCCTGCTTGAGGGTCATGACCTGATCGCCAAGGCCGTGTACTCCGGGGAGGAAGCCCTGGACCTGCTCCAGCGGGAGGATTTCGACGTGATTCTGCTGGATGTGAAGATGCCGGGCCTCTCGGGCATCGGCACCCTCGAGAAGATGAACCTCATGGGCGTGGACAGCAAGGTGGTGGTGCTCACGGGCCACGCCTCGGTGGACGACGCCGTGACCCTGCTCGACCTGGGTGCGCTGGACTACCTGCTCAAGCCCTCCAAGACCCATCGGGTCCTGGAGATGATCCGGCTGGCCAAGGAGGCCAGGGATTTGCAGAAGCAGGCCGGAGTCTGACTTTCCCCCCGTCAGTCGGCGGACCAGCGGCCGCCGACTGACGGCATCCATTCGTGGCTGAAGTCGCCTTCGAGAAAACCGCGGGCCAGCCGCTCCACGCTTGCCTCGTCCTTCATCAGCATGTCCATCTGCCGGGTGTAGATCAACAGCCGTCCCACATCCTCAAGCCGGGAAACAATCTCCTCGCGCGGATACTTGGCGAACCGCGCCTTGACCATGTCCGCCTCCACCTCCACACGGAAGCCGATCCCTTCGAGAATGAGCCCGATGGCCCGGACGCGCCGGTTGCGCCGGAGATCGTCCGCGGCCCCGCCCTTGAACTGGAAGTTGATGTAGTTGCTGTTCACGGTCTGGCCGCAGTAGGCGTCGAGCACGCCATAGTGGTAACCCACCCGCGAACTGAAATTGAGGTATTTGTCCGTGACGATGGCGTAGCTCTTCTCCCCGAACCGCTCCCGCTCGGTGGAGAACATCTGCCGGGTCATGACCGACATGAACCCGCTCATGTCCACCGGCCTGGGTTCGCGTGGCCTGAGCCGCTCGTCGAGCATGCCCCGCACCAGTGCGGCAAAGGGCGCGGACACGACCTGATGCACCGCGGCAACGCGCGACGAATCATCCACATCCAGCCCCCCACCCAGGTCGATGACATGAAGGTCGAGCGGCAGCCGGGCGTTGAGCTTGCGGGCCACCTCGCCCTGGGAGCTGGCCAGATCGCTGATGGCGAACATGGCCTCGTAGCAACGCTCGTGGACATAGCGCATGACATCGTGGACCGTGCGGCAGCTTGCGGGCTGGAAATCCGGGGATTTGGGGTCGGTCAGGTTCAGGGGGAGCACCAGCGTCCCAAGGGCGCGCAGGGCTTCGTACACCGGGGTTCCCTCCATGAGTCTCCCGGCATCATTGGTCCGCAGGGCCAGGAGCGGTTCCACACGGCCCTCCAGCACCCGCCCGAGCCAGGCGTCCACAGTCACCTCCCTGCCATCTTCCAGTGCGCTCATGGCACCCTTGGCACCCAGCAGGGCGGGCAGATGATATTCCCGGGCCAGGGACGCCATGTGCCCGGTGACGCTGCCATGCTCAGTGACCACCGCCGCCGCCCGGGTCATGACCAGCGAGTAGATGGGCGAGGAGTGTTCGGCCACCAGCACCGCGCCGCGCGGAAACCCGGCCAGGTCCTCCTCCCTGCGCACGCGATGCACCGGGCCGCTTCCCACGCCCGGGCAGGCCACCTCCGCGCCCTCAAGCAGCGCCGGGGCATCCACCTGCGGCAGGTCCGGCGGCACAAAGCCCGCCCCGGACATCTGCAAGGGGCGGCATTGCAGGAAGAGCAGCCGCCCCGCATGATCAAGGGCCCACTCCACGTCCTGGGGCGAGCCGAAATGCTCCTCAAGCCGAAGCATGCACCGGGCCAGCAGGCTGATCTGCTCATCGCTCAGGCAGGCCCTGGCGCGGTCCTCTGCCGGGACCGGGCGCTCTTCCACGCCGCCGCCGGGCCGCATGGCGAGCATGACCTCCTTGGGCGCAGCCTCCATCGCAAGGATTTCCGGCGGTTCGGCGCGCGAGACGCGATACCTGTCCGGGTCGACCCGGCCGTCCACGGCGTAGGTTCCCAGGCCCCAGACCGCGTTGATGACCATCTCCGGCCGTCCCGGGGCCAGCGGGTCGCGGGAGTAGGCCACGCCGCTGGCCAGGGGGTCCACCATTTCAAGGCAGGCCACGCCCATGGCCGTCTCCTCCGAGAGGATGCCGTTGGTCAGCCTGTAGGCTATGGCCCTGGGCGAGAAGAGGCTGGCCAGGATGAGCTTGTAGCTCTCCACCAGCCGGGACGGCACCAGTCCGAGAATGGACTTGTACTGCCCGGCAAAGGACAGTTCACCATCCTCGCCGATGGCGCTTGAGCGCAGGGCCAGCCGCAGGGCGTCGTCCTGGCCGAAGACCTCGTCCAGACACTCCTGCATGGCCTTTTCAAGGGCGGCAGGCATTTCCCCTTGCAGAAACAGGGTCTGGATGATCTGGCTGGCCTCCATCAGGGTCTCGGGCCGCTCGGGGTCCACGGCGCGCTGCGCCTTGTCGATCTCCGAACCGAGCTGATTGTGGTCGAGGAAGAGCTGATAGGCGGCCGTGGTCAGGGCAAAGCCGCGCGGCACCGGCAGGCCCACCGCACCGGCCATTTCGCCCAGGTTGGCATTCTTGCCGCCCACACTGTCGATCATGGCCCGGCCGACGCCCGCATGGGGCAGCACCAGATCGGCCACAGGCGGCCGGTGGCCGACCTCGCCGAGCATTCTGCCTATTTCGACGCGTAGCGCCTCCAGTGTTTCATGCAGCCTGGGCTGCCCGCGCCCCGAGAGTCGTTCGTAGGAGCGGACCATTCTGGCGGCGTAGAACAGGGCGCGAGCGCCCTGGGAGCGGACGTAGGCCATGCCGAAAAGGGTCCTGCCCTCCAGCATGCGGTCCATGGAGGAGAGAAGGCGCAGCAGCTCGGAGTTGGCGTCGAGGATCGCCTTGAAATTGGTGTAGCGGTCCTTGAACATGCCATCGACATTGGTGTCGCGCCGACGGGAGAAGAACCGCCCAAGAAACTCGAACATGATGCCTCCGCGTCAACTGGTGGCGGGCGTGCGCGCCGGTTGCAATTCGTACCGGGTGGCCGGACCGCTGCCGACCTTGACCAGACACCCCTTCTTGACCAGATCGTTGAGGTCGTAGATGGCGGTGCGCGAGGCCAGCCCGCCGCCGACAAAGTCCTGGTATTCGCTGCGGGTGATGCTCCCCCGGGCCACGAGCAGCGGGTAGACCTTGCGCTGGCGGTCATTGAGTCGCAGTCCGGTGGGCATCCGGGAGGGCGGCGCGGCAGCGTCCTGGCCCACAGCCAGGCCTGCGGCCGGGGGAACCGCCGTCTCGGCAGGCTGCGCCTCGGCTGCCGCAGGCGGAGCCGCGCGGGACAGGGAGAGGGACAGGGGGTTCCAGTCGGAGAACCGCTCGTCCTCAAGCTGGATGTCGTTGGCCTGTATCACTTCGTTCTCCACCATGACCGCGGCCCGGGTGATGCAGTTGACCAGTTCGCGGATGTTGCCCGGCCAGTCGTAGGCGTTCATCTTTTCGATGGCCCCGCGCGACAGGGCAAGGCCCACCTTGCCCACCAGGGCCTCGGCCTGCCTGAGGTAGTACAGCGCCAGGCTGGGGATGGATTCCTTGTGCTCGCGCAGGGGGGGCACGTTGATGGTCAGCACCCTGAGCCGGTAGTAGAGATCCTCGCGAAAGGTCCTGTCCTCGATCATGGTTGTCAGGTCCACGTTGGTGGCGGCGATGAGGCGCACGTCCACATCCAGCTCCCTGTCACTGCCAAGGGGCTTGATCTTGCGCATGGCAATGGCCCGCAGCAGGGCCTGCTGCCCCATGAGGGAGGTGGATTGGATTTCGTCCAGAAAGAGCGTGCCGCCATTGGCCTGGAGAAAGGCGCCCTTGCGATCGTCCTTGGCCTCGGTGAACGCGCCCTTGGTGTGCCCGAACAAGGTGTCCAGGAGCAGGTTCTCGTCCAGGGCACCACAGTTGATGGAAATGAAGGGCTTGCTGACCCTGGAACTGTGGTTGTGGATTGCCTCGGCCGCCAGCTGCTTGCCCGTGCCCGTCTCCCCGACGATGAGCACGTCCACATCCACCCGCGCCGCCTTGAGGATGTCGCCCTTCATCTGCGCGATCTTCATGCCGGAGCCGATGATTTCCGGCAATGGCGAGATGGCGCCCGCATCGCGTGGTGCCTCGTCCAGGCTGGCCCGCTCCTGCATGCTGACCTGGAGCAGCTCCTGATCTTTGCGCCAGACCTGTTCCATCTGATCTCGCAATCGCGCAACCAGGGTGTTGACCGCTGCCTTGAGGTGATTGGTCTCGAATCCGGCCGAGGGCAGGTCCACCTCCTCGGGGTGGGCCAGGTCCATGTCGCGGACAGCCCTGGCCAGCAGGAAGATGGGTTGCGTGATGTACCGGGAGAGCAGGTAGACCAGCAGGACCATGATCCCGATGGTGGCCAGGGTGATGAGGAACATGACGTCCAGATGCCGATAGCCCGCGATGAGGGTCAACTGGCTGCGGTCCACGAAGGCGATGCCGCCCACGATCTTCTCGACCCTGTCACTGCCGCCCCAGAAGCGGACCGGGGCATAGGCGAGAAAGTGCGAGTTGACCTGGTTCAGACTCTTGTCGTGGTCTTCCAGAAGCAGGCAGTTGCTCCTGCCTGCGCGGATGTCGGCGATCATCTCCCAGTAGTCGGCGTCGGCATTGAAGGGGCGGAAGGCGGCGGGCAGGCCGGGCTTGCCCAGCGTGCCTTCATGGCCGATGCGGGCCAGCATGGTGGATATCTCGGACCCGGCCTGCTCGATCAGGTCGGACTGAAAGAGCATCCACCCATCGGTATCGACCATGTAGGAGTAGCGCAGCTCGTCACTGCGGGAAAAGGCGTAGAGCGGCGACCGGGACGAGTTGAAGACCGAGAGGATGTCGCGAAGCTCACTGGCCTCGAAACTGAGGAACAGGAAGCCGCGACGCCCTTCCTCGCCCATGGGCACCACTGTGGCCATGCGATAGACCGGGGCCTGAATCCTGTTGTTGGCGTTGGCCTCGAGGGGGAAGGGAAGCTCGGCCTCCTCCATCGGAAAAAGCATGACATCCCCGGGCGAGAGGTGCGTCAACTCCTCGAAGTGCAGGAAGGGGTTGGGCTTGACCGCCGCCATCATCTGCTCCGGCACCTCAAATATCTCGTCGCCGCTGATCACCATATAGACATGGCCGGTCAACTCCGGCGTGAAAAAGGCCAGCTCACGGATCGGAGCCCCGCGCGAGGCCCGCTTCCTTGCGAGATGATCGCGCAAACCCTGTGCGTCGAGCAGCCCATGCGAGATGAACAGGAGCTCCTGGCGGTATGCGTCCAGACGCCCCTCCACCTCGTGGGCCATGGCCAGCGCCTGGAGCCGGGCCGTGCGCTCAAGACCGATCTGAGTGTAACGATTGGATATTTTGTAGTTGAGATAGCCGGTAATCAGCAGGATGCCCATCAGCGTGGGCAGCAGCGAGAAGAGCAGCTTCTTTCTCAGGCTCAGGGAGAGGAACCATCGGAAAAATCCGAACCCGGGCACTGGTCGGTACTGCGGCATACCACGCCTCCACTGAATTGATCACGACCCATTTGCACACTCTCACAATCTCGCAACCACGGCAACACATAAAAAAGCACAATATAACAAAGTGTTAACCACATGCGATTGCACGATAGCACTGGCACACGCCTTGCTTAAGGGAAAGCAACACGAAGTCCCAAAGGCATTATGAAGAAACAGAGGCACTTCTAAACAGCGAGGGCAAAGACCATGATCATTTTGGTAGCGATGGACGACTCGGGTTTCGCCAGGGCGGCGCTTGAACAGGCACTGAAAATGGCCGCTCCGGTCAAGGCCGAGGTGGTGGCGCTCAGCGTGGTCCCCAACGTCGGCGTGGTGGAGGGGATGCAGGACACCATGGTAGCGCGCCTCGAGCGTGAGGCGGCGAGCCTGATGGACGAGGCGAGCACCACCGGAAGCAAGCAGGGGGTGACGGTCAGGACGAGGGTGGCGAGCGGTGTTTCTCCCGCCAACACCATCATCGACGTGGCCAAGGAGATCAAGGCCGACCTCATCGTCGTAGGACATCGGGGCAAGAGCAATCTGGAAAAATTTCTCATCGGCAGCGTGACCAACGCGCTGGTGACGTATGCTCCCTGCTCGGTTCTGGTGGTCAAGTAACAACACACAATGGAGGAAACCTCATGCGCAAACTGCTGAAGATTGGAGCGATGCTTTCGGGCTTGCTGGCTCTGATTCCCCAGTTGGCCCTCGCCGCAGGCGAAAAGGCCGATGAACTCATCGTCGTGGCCGACACGCGGGTCCTGAACAACAGCGTCATGCTGTACTTCGCCGACCTTTACAACACCAACATCCTGCTCTTCGCCATCTGGGCGGTGGTGCTCACCGCTCTCTACGGCGTCTTCCTGGGTGTCACGATGGACTTCATCATGGCCAGGACCGGCCTGGACCTTTCAAAGCGCAAGATCGTCGAGCACTAGGAGGTATTGAGTTATGGAAATGTTTGGCGATTCCAGCTGGCTGTACATGTACATGCCCATTGCGGGCGTGACCATTTTCTGGCCCGGCCTGGTGCTCATCGGCTTCTCGGTGGGCGTCATCGGCGGGTTCTTCGGCATGGGCGGGGCCTGGATGGTCACCCCCGGCCTCAACATTCTCGGCTTTCCCATGGCCTTTGCCATCGGCACCGACATCGCCCACATCGCGGGCAAGTCCATGGTCTCCACCATGCGCCATTCCAAGTTCGGCAACGTGGACTACAAACTTGGCATAGTCATGATCATAGGAACCATGTTCGGCATCGAAATCGGCGCCCAGCTCATCATGTACCTTGAGCGCCTGGGCACTGTCGGAACCGTGGTGCGCTGGGTCTACGTCGTCTTCCTGGCGCTGATCTCCTTCATGGTCTTCTACGACTACTACAAGGCGGTCAACAAGAAGAAGCACGGCGAGGCGGACGGCGAGCGCGGCACCGAGGGCATCACCTGGTACAAGACCCTGCACAAGATCCGCATTCCCCCCATGATGCACTTCGAGAAGGCCGGCTTCACCTGCTCGGCCTGGCTGCCCATCATCGTCAGCTTCGTGACCGGCATCCTGGCCGGCTTCCTGGGCATCGGCGGCGGCCTGCTGCGCATGCCCGCCCTGATCTACCTCATCGGCTGCCCGACCCACATCGCGGTTGGCACCGACCTCTTCGAGGTCATGATCTCCGGCCTGTACGGCGCCTTCACCTACACCCTGAAGGGTCGCATCGAGCTGGTGGCCGTGTTCGTCATGCTGACCGGTGCCGCCATCGGCGCCCAGATCGGCACCGTGGCCACCAAGTACGCCAAGGGCTACGGCATTCGCATCGCCTTCGGCATCGCCGTGCTCTGCTGCATGGTCTCCATCATCCTCAAGGAATACGGCTTCGCGATGATGTCCGCGGCGCTCATCCTGGGCACCATCTCGCTGATCTGCATCTACATCATGAAGATCATGTTCGTTGGCGCGGCCCAGGAGCTTCGCGAGAAGAAGGCCCGGGGATAACAACCTAGACACTACCAACAAGGAATAAAGCCCATGCGAAACATCAAGACCATACTCCTGACCGCTGCGCTGCTGGTGCTTCTGGCCAGCGCCTCGGCCTGGGCGGCGAGCGTGGCCCAGGGAGCCTGTGTATCCTATGACGAAAACACCAAAATCCTCGTCCTCGACGAATATGACCTGAATTTCTCCAAGGAATTCAGGTTCGGACAGCCCACCGGCGTGCTGACCGAGTTCGACACGAGCACGGCCAAGATCGGAATGCGGATCGAGGTGGGCGACGTGATCCGCCTCTCCTACAATCCCGTGGGCGACAAGAACGTCGCCCTGAAGATCATGAACGTGTCCAAGCAAGACCTGATGGGCAAGTAACACGACCCTACCACCCCTTCGCGGCCCGCCCGTCTCAGCCCCATTGGTGCGGGCGGGCCACGGAGGGACAGGAGTGAATATGCAAGGCAGACAGCCACTGACCAATGCCCAGCGCGCCGTAGTCGTCATCATGGACATCCTCCTGCTCGTGGAGCTGTCCCTGTGCATGTACTGGAGCAGCGCCAATCCGGAGACCATGACCATTACCTTCATGAAGACCTTCGTGCCTGTCGCGGCCATCACCCTTTTGGCCTCGTGGTACACCATCAAGCGCCTGGCCCCTGTCAGCGAAGAAACGGCCCTTCAGGAAGGGGCGTGACGTGAGCCAGCTGCTGGTTCTCATCCTCTCCCTGGGCCTGGGGCTGGTCGTGGGCGTGGCCCTGGCCCGCCGCTCCAGAAACAAGCGTCAATCCTGGTCATCATCAAAGGACAAGTCATAGCATGACCACACGGACATTCAACCGCATCGCCCTGATCGGCATCGCCCTGCTGGTCTTCTCGGTGGTCGATTCCTGCACCGCCGCCTTCAGCACGCCCTATGTGTTCCGAATGACTCCGGGCGACACCGTCCTCGTCAGCGGCGACCTGCTCGACACGCCGGCCATCCCCAACAGATGGCTCGAAGAACCCAGCCTGGAGACCATTCGCAGCCACGTCGATTACACCCGGGAAACCCCCGGGCTCCACATCGACTTCATCGAACTGCGCGGCCGCCTGTGGCGCGGGTATTTGCAGCTTGATTCCGCCACCCCGGGCGAGTATACCTTCCAGGTCTTCAACACCGCCTCAAAGGAGCCGGAGGTGGAGACGCGCTTTACGGTACGAGTGTTTGCCAACCAGGAAGCCCTGCGCGCCGACATGCCTTCCATTTCGGAGCGCTATCTCGACATCAAGCCGGTGCTCATTTTCTTCATGGCCATGCCGCTGACCATGATTCTGCTCTATCTCTCGTTCCGCCAATCGGGCAAGGACGAGGCCCGGCTCACCAGGCAGGGCATCGGCTCGGTCTACAAGCTGGCCAAGAGCAAGATAGGCTGGGACGTGATGGTGGGCCTGGGCAGCGCCCACGGCGTCAACTCCGGCGACACCCTGCGCATCCTTGACCGCAAGATGCACGAGGTGGGCGAACTGAAGGTGGAGACAGTCAGCCCCGAAGCCAGCGGCGGCCTGCTCCCCCTGGATGCCAACATCAAGTCCGGCTATTACGTGGCCCTGCCAGGGGCCGTGATCCCCAGGCAGAACTGATCCTGATTGCGACGAGGAAAGCAACACACATGGTGAAACCCATTTCCGTTCTTTTGGTCGATGACGAGGTCGACCTGCTGGACTTCTTGTCCAAACGGCTTGCGCGGCGCGGCTTTCTGGTCCAGACTGCGAACAATGGCAGGCAGGCGCTGGCCGCCATCAGCGCCAGCAAGCCCGATGTCGTGATACTGGACATGCTCATGCCCGGCGGCATGGACGGATTGGCCACCCTCGGGGAAATCCGCCGTCTGTTCCCGCACCTGGAAGTTGTCCTGCTCACGGCCCACGCCTCCACGGAGGCCGCCCTGCGCGGCATGGAACTCGGGGCGTACGACTACATGGTCAAGCCCGTGGCCATCGGAGAACTGGTTCTCAAGATAGAAGAGGCATCCGGGGCGCGCGGCCCCATGACCAGTGGCACAAGGACAGGCAACCGGTACGACGCCTGACTCACCAACGCTGACCTGCAAGAAGTGCTCATGGCAACGTTCTGGAACAGGCTTTCACGGCTGATCGGACTCAGCTCGCCCGAAGAGGACGAGGCCCTGGAGCGAGCGCTCCGGCTCGACTTCCGCCGCCGCTGCGCCCTGTTTCGCCAGTTGGTCAACTCCAACAACCGCGCCCTTGAGGTCATGAGCGACATGGAGGAGATGCTGCGCGGCGGCAAGCCCTTTGGCCTGCCCCAGGTTCGCGGCATGTGCGCCCAGGCCACTGCCAATGTTTTCAAGATGATCCGCTGCCTGGAAGGCATGACCGACGGCCGCTACAACGCCCTGTACGACCGGTTGCGCGCCGTGCAGCAGGAGATAGGCCGCCATGTGGAAGGCGGCAGGGACCCGGTGCCCGGGCCGCTTGTGCTCGGCCTGGATGCCATCGGCGCGGCCGACGCGGGCGAGGTCGGCCCCAAGATGGCCAACCTGGGCGAGCTTGGCCGCATCGGCCTTGACGTGCCGAGCGGATTCGTGATCACGGCCAGCGGATTTCGCCGGTTCTTCGAGCACGCGAGCCTGAGCGCCGAGATCGAAGGCATCATCCGCGACCGCCAGGTGGACCGCCTCGACGCCCGCTACGCCCTGTCTTCGACCATTCAGGAACTGATCGTGGCCGCGCCACTGCCCGACGACCTCGTGCAGGCCATCGAGGCGCAGTGTCAGGCCCTGGCCGAAACCTACGGCGACGAGGTCCGGCTGGCCGTGCGCTCGTCAGCCCTGGGCGAGGATCTGCCCGACGCCTCCTTTGCCGGGCAGTACCGCACCGAGCTTGGCGTCCGGCTCGATCAGGTCACCCGCTCCTACAAGGAGGTGGTGGCCAGCAAGTACGGCGTGGCCGCCATGACCTACCGCTGGAACCGGGGCATTCCCGACGAGGGCATGGCCGTATGCGTCGGCTGCCTGCCCATGGTGGACGCCTCGTCCGGGGGCGTGGTCTACACCCGCGATCCCGTCCATCCCTCTGACCGCAGGCTGGTCATCCACGCCGTGCCGGGCCTGCCCACAGCCGTGGTGGACGGCAACGTCCAGGCCGACCGCTATCTGGTCTCGCGCGACGAGCCCATGCGCATCGAGGAATCCCACGTCCCCAGGAAGCAGACCATGGCCCAGCTGGACGCCATGGAAGGCGTTGTCCATGTCCCATTGCAGGATTCCGAAGCCGAGGCCCCGGCCCTCGCTCCCCAAGTCATCATCGACCTTGCCGAAAAGACCCTGGCCGTGGAGCGCCACTTCGGTCAGCCCCAGGATGTGGAGTGGGTCGTGGACCGCCAGGGAACCCTGATCTTTCTACAGGCGCGGCCCATGACCGGCCACATGCCGGTGGTGCCCGAGCCGCAGGACGACCCGGGCCTCCCCCTGCTGCTCGAAGGTGGCGAGCCCGCCTCCCCCGGCGCGGCCTGCGGGCCGGTCTTCGTGGTCCGCAAGAACGCGGATGCCTTCTCATTCCCCGAAGGAGCCGTGCTGGTGGCGGCCCAGGCCCTGCCCCGCTGGGCACCGCTGCTGCCCCGGGCCTCGGCCGTGGTGGCCGAGACAGGCAGCGCCGCCGGGCATCTGGCCAATGTGGCCCGCGAGTTCGACGTGCCCGCCGTGTTCGGGCTCGAAAACGCGGTCTCGGTCCTGGACGGCAACCAGATGATCACGGTTGACGGCACCCACGGCCGCATCTTTTCCGGCTGCGCCGAGGAACTCCTGGCCAGCCAGGCCGGAAAGGGGCCGGATTTCATGCTTGGCAGCCCGGTCATGAACACCCTGACCAGCGTGGCGCGCCACATCGTGCCCCTGACCCTGCTCGACCCGGAGTCCCCGGATTTCCGCCCGGATTTTTGCCGCACCCTCCACGACATCACCCGGTTCTGCCACGAAAAATCCGTGGGCGAACTCTTTGCCGCAGACAGCGGCCCGGTGCGCAAACGGCTGGCCAAGCAGCTGCGCTACAATGGCCGCCCCCTCAAATACTGGCTCATCGACCTTGGCAACGGATTCACCAATCCGCCCCAGGACCGCTACATCGACTTCGAGAACATCGCCTCGCGCCCCCTGCACGTGCTCTGGGAAGGCATGACCGCCCAGGAATGGGGCGGACCGCCCGTGCTCGACGTCAAGGGCTTCGCCTCGATCATCAATCAGGCTGCCTCCAACAGGGACATCGAACCGGCCATGGCCTCCAGCTTCGAGGTCAAGAACTACTTCATGATCACCGACACGTTCCTCTCGCTCCAGTCGCGGTTCGGGTTCCACTTCTGCACCCTTGAGGCCCTGATCGGGGATGTCACGGACGAGAACTACGCCAGCTTCCGCTTCAAGGGCGGCGCGGCCGACCTGGACCGGCGCATCCTGCGGGCCGAGCTGGTGGCCGACCTGCTCGAAGAGCACGGCTTCCGCACCGAACTGCGCCAGGACGCCCTGCTGGCCCGGGCCGAGGCACTCCCCCGGGTCGAGCTTGAAGAAAAGCTCAGGATACTGGGCTTTGTCATGATCCACACCAAGCAGCTGGACATGGTCATGAAGAACCGGGACATGGCCATCGTCTACGAGCAGCGCCTGCGCCGGGACCTGGCGTCCATGATCGCCAAATCCAGGCAATAGCCATCCCATAGCCTCCCCCAGCCCCCCTTTGTGCAGCACGGCCGAACAGCACGGAGTGCCGGGCCGTTTCTTCGGCAATGCCCATGAGGATTGGGGCTGGAGCGTTTGCAGACACACGGATATCCAAAGCGTCTGACCACCCCGTTCACCGGGTCGTCCAGACAATACCCGTACCAGTCCGGGTCGCCGCCTGCGTCGCCAAGCGGATCGGGGGCGGTCCAGCGGCCGGTGAAGGTATCGTAATCACGCCAGCCGAAACGGACAAAGCCCAAATCCCGGTCGTGCAGGCCGCCCGCGAAGCCGATAGGGACACGGAGGCTGGCCTCTCGACGATGCGGCCTTGGTCGTCGTGCTTCAATTGGCAGGAATAAATGGATTGCATGCTTGCTCCCGGGGTTTTGATTCCGGCGTCATTGCCGGGAATCCCGGAGAGCATGGTACGGGTTTTCCGGCCCGGCCGAGATCGGGCGCGACAGGGCGACAAAAGGCCCGGGCAGGGGCAAAAGAGAGCATTGACAGGGGTTGGGCGGGAAGCGGTGGCGGGCGCTACTTGACCGCCACCCAGCTACTGGCCATGGCCACCAGGGTCACGCCACCGGCGAGCATGAGCATCTGCTCAAGGGGCAGGAAGGGGATGCGGATGAAAAAGGGCGCGAAGTCGAGGGCATCGGCGGCCAGGGAGTGGACCCCGGCCAGCAGGCCCAGCCCGGCCGACGCGCCCACGAATCCCTGGAGAAAACCGGAGGTGAGCAGCGGCCAGCGGATGTAGGAAGGGCTCGCGCCCACAAGGGAGAGGATTTCGATCTCGTCCATGCGCGTGAGCAGGGAGAGCTTGATGGTGTTGTGGACCACCAGGGATATGACCAGCCCGAGAAAGCCCAGCACCGGCCAGATGACCACTTGCGACAGGGTCATCCAGCCCTGGGCGAGGTCGGTCTGGAAGGGGGTGTAGTTGACCGTGTCCACGCCGGGCAGTTCCTTGAGGGCCGTGAGCAGCCGGGCGGCCCACCCCTCTTCCTGGGCCTCGGGCGGCACGGCAAAACGCACCAGGGCCGAATGGGGCAGGGGGTTGTCCCCGGCCAGCCAGGAGAAATCGCCGCTCTCGCCCAGGGTGGAGGCCAGCTCGGTCAGGGCGTCCTCCGGGGTGAAGGTGGCAAAATCGGTCAGATGCGGCATGGCTCCGATGGCGTCCCAGTCGGCACGGACCGCGTCGCGCGACTGGTCCTGCTTCCAGTAGGCCTGGAATTCCACCTGGCCCCGGCTCTTGAGCAGTTCGAGGTTGACGGTGTGAAAGCCGGTGAGGATCAGACCGGTGAGCAGGGTGACCATGGCCACGGCCACCATGGTCAGCAGCTGGGCCACGGGATGGAGCCGGAAATCGGCCAGCCCGCGCAGGGTCAGGCGCAGGAAACGGCCGATCACGACCGGCCTCCCTCGGGCAGGAGCGCATCGGTGTCGTCTCCGCTCCCGGCCATATCGGCATCCGGCGCAGGGGGGCAGGAGCAGGTGTCGCTGCCCGGGGGCTGCTCGCCCTCGGCCACCACCCGGCCGTCCTGCAGGTGGAGGATGCGCGCCTCGGGCACGCAGTCGAGCACCTCGCGGCTGTGGGTGGCCATGATGATAGACGTACCGTAGGTATTGAATTGCTTGAAGATGTCCATCAGGTGCATGGTCAGGTCAAAGTCGAGATTGCCCGTGGGCTCGTCGGCCAGGATGAGTTCCGGGTTGGCCACCATGGATCGGGCGATGGCCACCCGCTGCTGCTCGCCGCCCGAGAGGTGTTCGCAGGGCGAGTAGCTCTTGGTGTCGAGCCCCAGGGCGCGGACCACGGCGCGCACGCGGCGCTCCAGGTGCGCCCGGGGCATGCCGCGCACCTCAAGGGCCATGGCCACATTGTCGAACACCGTGCGGTGGGGCAGGATCTTGAAATCCTGGAAGACCACGCCCACCTTGCGCCGCAGGCCCGGGATGTGTCGTTTCTTGAGGGTGTTGAGGGACATCCCGGCCACCGAGGCGCGGCCACGGGTCACGGGCAGCGCCCCGTAGAGCATCTTGAGCAGGGTGGACTTGCCCGCGCCGGAGTGGCCCGTGAGGAACAGGAACTCCCCCTTGGCGAGGGTGAAGGAAATGTCCTTGAGCGCCCAGTGCGTTCCGAAGCTGTATGACAACCGCTCCACATTGACCATCATGCCCGGCAATGTACCCGGCCATGCCGCAATTGTACAGAGCTGCGCCCCTCGAAACGAAACCATGCCTTGACGCGGCCCGCGCAGGGGGGCACACCGGCTCCATGACACACACCGACCCTGCCCGCCCTGACCTGGCTCCCGATTCCGGCCCCCGGGCCGAGCATGTCCGCCTGATCGCGGGCGAATTGTCGATCCCGCCCGCCCGGGTGGAGGCCGTGGCCCGGCTCCTGGCCGAAGGCGGCACAGTCCCCTTCATCGCCCGCTACCGCAAGGAGGCCACCGGCTCCCTGGACGAGGTGGCCGTGGCCGCTGTGCGCGACCGGCTGGAGGAGCTGGCCGCGCTGGACAAGCGGCGCGAGGCCATCCTCGCCTCCCTGGCCGAGCGCGACCTGCTCACCGATGGTCTGCGCCGCGAACTGGAAGCGGCCGCAGACAAGGCGCGGCTCGAAGACATCTATCTGCCGCACCGGCCAAAGCGGCGCACCCGGGGGACCATGGCCCGGGAGCGCGGCCTGGCCCCGCTGGCCGAAGCCCTACTCTCGCGGCCGGACATGGACCCCGTGGCCGAGGCGCGCAAATTCGTCACCCCCGCCGATGGCTCGCCCGAGATTGCACCGGACAGGCTCGTGCCCGATACGGACGCGGCCCTGGCCGGGGCGCGCGACATCATCGCCGAGCGCGTCAGCGAAAATCCCGAGGCGCGGCGGGCAATGCGCGCCCTGTTTGTCCGGCGCGGCCGGTTCGTCTCGCGTGCGGTCAAGGGGCAGGAAGAGGCCGGGGCCACCTATCGCGACTGGTTTTCCTGGGACGAGCCCCTTGCCTCGATCCCGAGCCATCGCGCCCTGGCCATGTTCCGGGGCGAGCGCGAGGGGATGCTCAAGCTCTCCCTGCGTCCGCCCGAGGACGAGGCCCTGGGGCTGCTGCGCCGCCCGGCGGTGCGCGGCCAAGGCCCGGCCGCCCGTCAGGTAGGCGCGGCCCTGGACGACTGCTACAAGCGGCTCCTCGGCCCGTCCATCGAGACCGAGGTTCGGGCCGAGGTCAAGGCCAGGGCGGATGCCGAGGCCATCCGCGTGTTCGCCGCCAACCTGCGCCAACTGCTGCTGGTCCCGCCGCTGGGGCAGAAACGGGTCCTGGCCCTGGACCCCGGCTTTCGCACCGGGGCCAAGCTGGCCGTGCTCGACGCCCAGGGCGCGCTCCTGGAACACACCACCATCTTTCCCACCGGCTCCAACCGGCAGCGCGACGAGGCCGGGGCCACCCTGCGCACGCTGTGCGCCCGGCACTCCGTCGAGGCCGTGGCCGTGGGCAACGGCACCGGGGGCCGGGAGACCGAATCCTTTGTGCGCGGCCTGGGGCTTGAAGGCGTGGCCGTGGTCCTGGTCAACGAATCCGGGGCCTCCATCTATTCCGCTTCCGAGGTGGCCCGGCAGGAGTTCCCGGACCTGGACCTGACCGTGCGCGGCGCGGTCTCCATCGGCCGCAGGCTGATGGACCCCCTGGCCGAGCTGGTCAAGATCGACCCCCGGTCCATCGGCGTGGGCCAATACCAGCACGACGTGGATCAGGCACCCCTCAAACGCGCCCTGGACGACGTGGTGGCCAGCTGCGTCAATTCCGTGGGCGTGGACCTGAACACGGCCAGCGCCGAGCTGCTCGCCCATGTCTCGGGCCTTGGCCCGGTCCTGGCCGCCAACATCGTGGCCCATCGCGACGGGAACGGACCCTTTGCCTCCCGCCGCGCCCTGCTCAAGGTCAAGCGGCTGGGGCCCAAGGCCTTTGAGCAGGCGGCCGGGTTCCTGCGCGTGCGCGGCCAGGGGCCGGGCCATGACCCACTGGACGCCAGCGCGGTCCATCCCGAGCGCTATGAACTGGTCCGGCGCATGGCCCGCGACGCCGGATGCCCGGTGGCCGACCTGCTGCGCGACGAAACGGCCAGGGCGCGCATCCGGCCCGAGGCCTACGTGTCCGACGAGGTGGGGTTGCCCACCCTCAAGGACATCCTGGCCGAGCTGGCCCGACCGGGCCGCGACCCGCGCGCCGGGTTCAGCGCCTTTGCCTTTGACGAGAACGTCAGCGACATCAAGGACCTGCGCGAGGGCATGCGTTTGCCCGGCATCGTCACTAACGTGACCAAATTCGGCGCCTTCGTGGATGTGGGCGTGCACCGCGACGGACTGGTCCACATCAGCCAGCTGGCCGACCGCTTTGTGCGCGACCCGGCCGAGGTGGTGGCCGTCGGCCGCGAGGTGCTGGTCACGGTCATGGCCGTGGATCATGCGCGCGGCCGCATCACCCTGAGCATGAAGGGCGACCCGGCGATCAGCGACCGATAGCGGCCTGCCCGGTCGCGCTTGATGTTGATAACAGTTGTCAATGTCCGGGGGTTGGGCTAGGCTGCCTTCTTCCTGACAAGAACCGAGCTGGAAATGCCATTGAAACACATGAGAATTGTTGCACTTATCTCACTCCTGACCCTGGCCCTCACCAGCCTCCCGGCCCGGGCCACGGACACCCGTTACCTGGACCGGATGGCCTTTGAGTCCGAGATCAAGAGCATCGCGGTCATCACCCGGGTGCAGCGCATGGGGGCCGGGGCCGAGGGCACCTTCCTGCGCGTGACCTTCAAGACCGACTACGCCCTAACCTCCTTTACCCCGGACACCTTCGTGGGCGGCTGCAACACCATGGAAAACGCGTGGCAGAAGCGTTCGCCCGGCACGGTCTACTTCAACCCCAAGCAGGGGCAGAAGGTCTTTGTCACGGTCTCGTCCAACGACGGGGCCATCACCAGCCTGACGCCGCTCACCCCGCTGCTCGACGCCGTGGTCCGCACCGAACCCTGGCGGCTGACCTACAACCAGGGGCGCGTCGAGATCCTGCCCCGGGACGACTAGCGGCGAGGCACCCCCGGCGATCCGCGCCGCTTGTCCTTTGCAGGCGCTGCTGATACACAGCTGGCATACATGATACACACCCACGTCGATCCGGCACCGGCCCGATTCCGGCTCACCCTCGCCCTGACCCTGGCCTTGGGCGCGCTCTTGGTCGCGGCCCCGGCCCTGGCCCAGTCCATCAGCCTTCGGGCGCCCTCGCTGGCCAATGTCTCGGGCGTGCTCACGGCCCGTTTCGGCGTCGGCGTGGTGGAGCCGGTGGTGCTCAAGGGCGAGTTGGAGGACGGGGCGCAGCTGGCCCTGCGCTGCTCGGTCAGCCTGCGCGCGGCCCGCGACTACTGGTTCGACGGCCATCTGGCCTCGGCCTCCTTTGTCAGCACGCTCTCGCGCGACGCCTTGAGCGGCGAGTTCGTCATGACCCTGCCGGGCCGGACCACCCCCCTGCGCGGCAAGGACATCCAGGCTCTGCTCGTCGAAGGATGGGGAGCCCTGGAGGTGGGCCTCGGGCCGTGGGACATGCTGGAGCGCGGCCGCAAATACCGCCTCTCCCTCGACGCCTTCATGACCGATGCCGACGCGCCCGAGGGGCTGTCGCGCTTCATCTATTTCTGGTCATGGGACGCCGGGGCAGGCACCTCCTTCCAACTGGATTTCACCTACTGAGGCGGACATGACTCCTGATCCCATCCGCATCAACCCGACCACCAGAACCGAGCGGAAGCGGCGCAAGCGGGAGTATGTTGTCGCCGTGATCTTCCTGCTGCTCATCGTCGGCCTGACCTGGGCCGAGTTGAAATACTTGAGCGGCGACTACTACCTCATCCTCAACCTGCTCATCCTCAACGTGGTCCTGCTGCTGGGCATGATCTTCTATGTGGCGCGCAACGCCGTGCGCCTGATGCTGGAGCGCCGCCGCCGGGTGCTCGGCTCCAAGCTGCGCACGCGGCTGGTGCTGGCCTTCATCTCCCTCTCCCTCATCCCCACGGCCCTCATCTATCTCGTCTCGGTCAAGTTCGTGCAGGCCTCGGTGGACTACTGGTTCAAGGGGCAGGTGGAGGAGTCCATGGAGCAGGCCCTGGAACTGGGCCGCGCCTTCTACGGCTCGGCCCAGGAGCGGATCGAGCGGCGCGGCGAGGCCATGATCGCCGTGATCAAGCGCAGCGAATTCGCCTGGGGCGGCAAGGCCATGGACGACTATCTGGGCGAGAAATTCACGGAATACGACTTCAGCCTGATCGGCGTCATCACCCCCGAGGGCACGGAGCAGAACACCCACGCCACGGCCCAGTGGGAGCAGGCGTGGCCCGAGATCAAGGAAAAGGTGGACTGGCAGAGCCTGAGGGCCGACCCGCGCTCCTGGACCACCATCATCCCCAAGCCGGGCAGCGACCTGGTGCTGGGGGTCACTCCGGTGGACGAGGGCCGCTCCGGCTATCTGGTCATCGGCGAGACCGTGGGCCACGGCCTGATGCACCGCCTGGACCAGATCGTGCGCGGCCTGGACGAGTACAAGAAGCTCAAGACACGCAAATATCCCTGGAAGATGAACCTGTACCTGACCATGGGGGTCATGGCCATGCTCATCATCCTGGGGGCCATCTGGTTCGGCTTTCGACTGGCCAAGGAATTGTCCGCCCCGGTCCAGGCCCTGGCCGCCGGTACCGAGCGCATCGCGCGCGGCGATCTCTCGGTGCGCCTGGAGGACCGCTCCGACGACGAACTCGGCTTTCTGGTCCAGTCCTTCAACCGCATGGCCGAGGACCTGGAGCAGAGCCAGAAGTCCGTGCAACAGGCCAATGTGCGTCTGGCCCAGCAGAACCAGGAGCTTGAACGGCGCGGCCAGTACATCGAGGCCGTGCTCAACAACATCACCTCGGGCGTCATCTCCATGAACGCGGAGGGCCGCATCGGCACGGTCAACACCGCGGCCGAACACATCCTGGGCGTGCCCGGGTCCATGATCATCGGCCGCAAGCCGCAGTCGCTGCTCTCGGGCGACTTCGCGGACATGATGAACGAAGCCCTCTCCTCGGTCAGCGCCAATCCCGGCACCCTGTGGTCGCGGCAGATCGACCTTCCCGTGCGCGGCCGCAACATCAAGACCCTGGTCAACGTGGTCTCCCTGCGCAACGTGGGCGGGCGCGAGGCCGGACACGTTGTGGTGATCGAGGACATCACCGAGCTCGAGAAGATCCAGCGGCTGGCCGCCTGGCGCGAGGTGGCCCGGCGCATCGCCCACGAGATCAAGAACCCCCTCACGCCCATCAAGCTCTCGGCCCAGCGGCTGCAACGCAAGTACGGCGAGCGCGTGGACGAGAAGGTCTTTGACGACTGCACCGAGCTGATCGTCAAGCAGGTGGAGCGGTTGCAGAACATGGTCACGGAGTTCTCCTCCTACGCCAAGCTGCCCGAGATCCAGCCCCGGCCGGACTTCCTGGCCCCGGTGCTGGAAGAGGTGGCGGCCATGTTCGAGAACACCTACCGCAAGATCGACTGGAAGCTGGAGTTTGTCACGCCCATCAACACCTTCGCCTTTGACCGCGAGGCCATCCGGCGCGTGCTCATCAATCTTTTCACCAACGCGGCCGAGGCACTGCGCGGCCATCGCGGTGGCCGGGTGGAGATCCGGGCCACCCACGACACCAACGCCGGGCTGGTCAGCATCACCGTGGCCGACAACGGCCCGGGCCTGCCCAAGGACTCCTCGCGCATGTTCGAGCCCTACTATACCGAGAAGAAGGGCGGCACCGGGCTCGGGCTGACCATTGTCCGCTCCATCGTGGCCGACCACGGCGGGCAGGTGCGCGCCACGCCCAACTCCCCCAGGGGCACGGTGTTCATCGTCGAACTTCCTGACGCCTGACCGGGCCGCAGCGGCCAGCCCCCTCTTCCTGCCGCAGCCCTCCTCCCCGCCCCTTTCGCCTTCAACCCTCTTTGGCCTTGTCCGTGACCTTGCCAGCGAAGCCACCCGCGGCCGTGTCCGAATCAGAGGCCGCAACAAGCGCGACACCCCTTCCGGCAAGGCGGCCGAAAGGGGTGTCGAGAAAGGGTGAAACGCGCGCTGTCGATACGCTATCGTTTGCTGAAAACTCTTATTGTTTGGGATGTTCCTGGCTTTCCGATACAAAGAAAGAGTCGGCCCAGGTAAAGGCGTGCTGGTAGCTGACGGCCACGGTGCCGGGGAGCAGGTCCAGGGTCTTGGCCGTGGCCCCCACCGCGTCCCAGTCCGACTGCTCGATGGCCTTGGCCAGGGCGAGCCACGGGGCGTAGCGGTTGTCCTCGCCGCACAGGGCGTTCTTGATGTCGTCGTCCACGGGCAGGTGCCTGACGATGGTTTCCATGCGCATGTCGAGCAGGGCGTCGAGCAGGGAGAAGAGGCCGAGCATGAAGAGCTTGTCCGATTCATCCTCGTACCCGCCGCCCAGGGCCGCGGTCTCGAAGAGCTTGGCCCGGTGGGCCGAGAGGTAGGAGAGTTCGAGGCTCTTCTGCGAGGGGGCCATGTCGGTCAGGATGATCAGCCGCAGCCAGTTGCGGATGGGCTTCCAACCGGCCAGGACCACGGCCTGCCTGATGGAGGTGATGGTGGTGGCAAAGCTGAAGCTGGCCGAGTTGAGAAAATTCAGCAGCCGGTAGCTGATGGCCACGTCTGCCTCGATGGCCGGGGCCAGGGCGTCGAAGTCGGGCTCGTCCTTCTCGATGATCTCGAAGAGCTTGAGCCGGGTGATCTCCGAGGAGGTGATCTTGCGTCCCGATTCGGTCAGGGGGTGCTTGAAGAAGAAGCCATGGAAGAGGGAAAACCCCGCCTCCCTGGCCCGCTCCAGGTCGTCGGCGTTCTCCACGCACTTGGCGATCATCCGGGAGACGCCGAATTTCTGGCCCCTGGCAACGATGGCGGCCAGTTCGGAGGGCCCCCTGTCGGCAATGTTCACCACGAGCACATCGGCCAGCTCGACCAGTGGCTCGCAGCCGGGGCGCCCCTCGAAGTTGTTGACGGCCACCTCGTAGCCATCGCCCTTGAGGTCGCGCAGGGCCTTCAGGAGGCCGCCCGGAGGATCGGCCTGCTCCTCAAGGGTGATGACCGTGTTGCCTGATGGCACGGCCAGGGGCGTGCCAGCCACCACGTCCTCGGGGGTGAAGTGGATGAGCAGGCGCGAGCGGTTGCCCGCCAGCCCCCGGCACAGGGGCAGGTTGGCCACCAGGTTCATGGTCGCCTCGGAGTTGTCCGAGATCACGGCCCGATCCGCGTCCTGGCTGTCCCGAAAGAGCATCAGGTAGCCCCAGGTGTCGTTGTGGGCCGTGAAAATGGGCTGCCGGGCGACGAATATGGTCTGGTAGGTTGTCTCGTCCATTGTCCCTCTCTTTGGGGCCGTGTACTTGAGGGATTGTGGTCACAATTCCCGGCGGAGTCAATACGGGGAATGCGCCCAAAACAGGATTCCGGCGCTGCCCGGAGCGATCATTGTCCTTTCCTCCGGCCAGGGAGTGTATTATGTCAACTGCATTGTCGAGAAATCCGGCGGCACGACACCAAACCACCATGCAAGAGGTGCAGGATGCATATAGGAAAGGCCATTCGTCTGGAGAGGATTTTCAATCGCGACACCCGGCGCACCATCATCGTGCCCATGGACCACGGCGTGACCGTGGGCCCCATCCCCGGCCTTGAGAAGATGCGCGACACCGTGACCAGCCTGGTGGCGGGCGGTGCCAACGCCGGCCTGGTTCACAAGGGGCAGGTCAAGCTCGGCCACCGCATGCAGGGTCGGGATTTCGGGCTCATCGTCCACCTGTCTGCCGGCACCGTGCTCTCGCCCTATCCCAATGTCAAGCGGCTGGTGACCACGGTGGAGGAGGCTATCCGCCTGGGCGCGGACGGCGTGAGCGTCCATGTCAACCTGGGCGACGAGACCGAGGGACAGATGCTGGCCGATCTGGGCGCGGTGGCTGCCACGGCCGCCGAATGGGGCATGCCGCTGCTGGCCATGGTCTATGCGCGCGGCCCCAAGGTGGCTGACGAATATGCCCCGGACGTGGTGGCCCACTGCGCCAGGGTGGGCGCGGAGCTGGGCGCGGACGTGGTCAAGGTCAACTATACCGGCGACGCCGATACCTTTGCCCATGTGGTGGAATGCGCCTGCGTGCCCGTGGTCATTGCGGGCGGGCCCAAGCTCGATTCCACCCGGGCTTTCCTGGACATGGTCCGGGTGTCCATCGACGCGGGCGGAGCCGGACTCTCGGTGGGGCGCAACGTGTTCCAGCACCGCGACCCCACCCGGCTGGTGCAGGTGCTGGGCCGCGTCGTTCACGATGGCATGGCCGTGGACGATGCCCTGGACGGTTACGAAGACGTGCTGTAGCCGTCTTCCGGCCGGGTCGCCCGCAGGCATCGCGCCCCTACGCTGCATGCCTCAGGAAGGCGCGGGAAAACCTGCGCGCTGTCCTCTTTTTTGACCGCCGACGCCTTGGCCACCAGTGTCGGCGCTATCTCCCCGGCCATCCCCTCCACATCCCCGGCCCCTTCGTCGGCTGGTCCGCCACAGCACCCGCCATCCGGCTCGTCCCCGGGCTCCCTCGGTTCCTGGAGCGCGCCCTGGCCCTGTCCGGGCCGGTCGGCCCGAGCCACGGCGGTGGACACCACAAATCCGGCCCGAAGGAAATCCCCGCTCGTGGGCAGCCCCCTTCCCTCCCCGGCACGTATCAAGAGCGCAGTCCGCATCCCCAACCTCACGAAATGGCGACCGCCACAAGGTGATCGCAGGCTAGATATTGTAAGCCGTATTTATATAGAGAGTTCGCCGAGAGGCTAGTTCGAACATGGTTGAATGTCCAGCAAAAACTGACCAAAATTGTACGTAATTGCCTATTTTACTTTGAAAAAAAGCTAAAATAACATTGTAGGTTTTGCCTGCTGCAAGGGGGAGGGCGGCGAATCGCACGAGCGTGGTGTTTCGAACCCATGGGGCGGGGCGGTGTTGCGTTGATAATGCATCGGCATTTCAGGTCACTGCATTGAGCAATGCATCGGGATCGGCCTCTGCCGCAACCAGGGCGCGACCCTGTGCGCGAACTCGGGCGCGATCTCGGGCGCGAACACAAGGGCCGGTCTCGACACCTCAGGTCGAGACCGGCCCTTACGCCTTTGGGCCATCGCGTGCCCGATGGCGCGGACTGGCTCGCCGCCGATTCACCACCCGCCATGGCGCGGGCGAATGGGCGGAATGCGTTGCGTCAGGCCTTGTCAGACCCCTTGAACACGAACAGGGGCAGCTCGGCCACGGTCTTCCAGCCGGAGTCGGTCCTGATGGCGGCAGAGAGGACGTGGCGGCCCTCGTCCGACACCGTGAGGCCGGGCAGCTGGAAGTTCATCTTGTGGAGCATGGTCGCGCCGGGAGTGACCTCCTGGGCGCCGAGCATGGCCCCCTCGCCCCGGGGCGGGGTCAGGGTCAGGGACACGGTGAAGGGCTGGCCGCCCGTGTCGCCAAGCTCCCACAGGCTGGCGAAGAACACCGGAGGGAGCGTGGCCGGGAGCGCCGGGACCACTGCGTGTTCCACGGTGCGGATGAAGGAGGTGCTGCTTGAGTCTCTGTCAATGATCAGGTCGGCGCAGATGAGTGCATAGATCAGTTTCGGCATGGGTGCCTCCTGTCGGCTAGGGTTGGTGCCTGAGTCCGGACAGGGACTGGCGAAGGTCTTCGGGCAGCGAGAGCACCGAGGCCGGGTCGATGTCCGAGAGCAGCAGGGCGGCTCCGGTGCGCTGGCTCGGGGTGCCCGTGGCCACGGCCCGGGACAGGGCCGGGATGGCGTCGTTGCCGATGCCCAGCAGGGCGCGGAAAGCGGTCTGGGCCAGGGGCGTGCCGGGCCTGTCGAGCAGGCGCACCAGGATGGGGGCCGCCGCCCTGCCCAGCCGGGCCTGGGGATAGAGCCCGGAACAAGGCGCGCCCAGCAGCATGAGGTGGTGCCAGACCAGGGCCGGGGGCGGGCTGATGGTGTCGATGGCCTCGGCCAGCACATGGACCACGCGCTGGTCGTCGGTGTCCAGGGCGCGGATCAGGGCCGGGATTGCTGGCGCGGCATCCTGGCCCAGATGGCCCAGCAGCCACGCCGCCTTGGCCCGGGCAAAGGCATCGGGCGCGGCCAGTCCGGCGGCCAGGGCGGGCACGGCCTTGCGCCCCATGAGGCTCAATCCATAGGCCGCAGCGTCGCGCCTCGACGGGTCGGGGTCGGCCAGCAGGCCCACCAGCCCGGGAGCCATGTCTGGCCCGGCTGCGGCCGACGCATGGGCGGCCATGCTCCGCACTGTGGTGTCCGGGTCGGCCAGGGCCGCGACAATGGCCTTGTCCGCCAACCCGGGCGCGGGCAACAGGCCAAGGCCCAGGGCCGCGCCGCGCCGCCGCACGGCATCGCCCTCGGCCAGGGCGGCCACGAGGCCGGGCATGGCAGGCTGGCCCATGGCCTTCAGACGGACGACGGCCCGGGCACGTGCCTCGGGATCGGTTCCGCCCAGGATGTCGGCCAGGGCCGGGATTTCCGGGTTCACGCCCGGACCAGTCTCGCCCGGATCAGTCATGCCGGAACTGGTCACGCCCGGACTGGCCAGGCCCATACCGGCCGTGAGCAGGAAGCACAGCACAGGCAGGAACCGGACAAAGAGTCGAATGGCAAATTTCATGTTGATCTCCAGCGCCCAAGGGCTATTTTCTGGTCATGTCGCTCCACGCCCAGACCACATTGCCGCCGATGGCGCGACTGATGTCGCCGTCGTAGTCGCGCTCCAGGCGGTAGGTGACGGGCGGGAACTGGCGGCTGTTGTCGGAGTAGAAGATCAGCTCCAGGTCGCCGTCGAGCCGCTTGGTGTTGACGCGCTTGACCATGGCGCCCCCGTCCGGGCCAGGCTCGCTGACGAGCATGATCTTGCCCGCCGGGCTCGGATCGCGGTCGTTGCGGTCCACCAGCACGATGTCGCCGGGGTGCAGGGTGGGGATCATGGAGAGTTCGTTCTTGCCGACCTCCACGGCCACCAGGTTGGACCGGAAGCGGATGGACTCCTGATGCCGCCAGACCAGCACCCAGCCCTCGACCTTGTCCTCGGGAATCAGGCCCGGCCCGGCGGCCACGGGCGAGCTGGCCAGGGGCACGGCCAGATAGTCATCCGGCTGCGGATCAGGAGCCCCGGGCACGGCCTGGGTCTTGTCCGGCAGGCGGAAGCACACCTCCCGGGCCGCGTCCGCAGGCTCGTCGCCAAAGACCAGCGAGACGCCGACGCGGTCGAGGATGTGCCCCAGGGAATCGGCGTTGAGCCCGCGCTCACGCTTGAGGAAGCGGTTGAGCTGCGAGGGGTCGATGCCCAGCTCGTCGGCCATGCGCTTGTTGTTCGGATACCGTTTGCCCCGGCCCACCCGGCTCAGCAGGGCCTGGCGCACGTCTTCAGTGAATCCCATGATCATCCCCTTGTGAATGATACGAAGTTACGCATACATATACACGGAATTTGATGAATGTCTAAAGTTGAATGACAAAATTTGTTGACTATTGTATAGTCAAACGTCTACCTTCTCCCTGTTCATGCCTGTGGGGGCGACCCGCAAATGGAGGAGCAGATGCTTGAAAACATGGAACTAGTACGAATAGAGAGCGGCGAGGCCGGGACCTTTGGCGTGCTCAGCCTGGACGGGCAGGTTTTTTGCCTGACCCTGGAGCCGCCGGATCGCGGCAACGCGGTGGGCGAGTCCTGCGTCCCGGCAGGGCGCTATCAATGCCGCCGGGTCAACTCGCCCCGGTTCGGCAACACCTTTGAGGTGGCAGGTGTGCCCGGGCGCACGCACATCCTGTTCCACCGGGGCAATGTGGCGGCCGACACCAGCGGGTGCGTGCTGCTGGGCTCGCGCTTCGGCGTGGTGGGCCGCAGCCGGGCCGTGCTCGATTCCGGCCACGCCTTTGCCGCCTTCCTGGAGCGCTGCGCCGGGCAGGACCGCTTCGACCTGACCATCCGCAAGGCCTACGGGGAGGGGACATGGACTCCATCTGCCTGAAGGGGGCCAAGGACATCTGCCTGGCCGTGGGTGAGAATCCCAAGAACATGCACCAACTGGTGAGGATGCACGGCCTGCCCGCCTGGAAGCGGGGGGTCAAGGGCACATGGCGCGCCCTGCCCGAAGACCTGCGCGCCTGGCTGCGCGAGCAGCGCAATCAGCACATGGAGCGGCCCGCCCCGACCGGTGATTTGTGCCAGCCCAGGCCAAGGGAATCACGACCGGGCGGGTAGACCGGCCCCCGCGCCCGACAGGACTTCCGGGGCAGAGTCCGGCCGGGCCACGCGCCATGGCCCGGCTGGGGCGGCCTGCATCACCGGATGCCGGACCGAGCCGGTCCCGCTGACTCCGCCCTGTCCATCAGGTGTGGAGGCCGTGCACCGCACGCCCTGGCCGATTCCGCGCAGGTACATGCGCTCGGCCTGGGCCAGCGAGGATTCGAGCCTGTTGAGCCGCTGGGCCAGCAGGTCCGGCCCGATGGCCCCGGCGCGGGCAGCGACCACGGCGCGGGCTGGCCCGGCGGCAGGGACTGGCCCGGCGGCAGGGACTGGCCCGGCGGCAGGGACTGGCCCGGCGTCTGGCTGATCGGTCCAGGCCCGGCGCATCGGGATCGGGATCAGGTCCGGGTCCGGGGTCGGCTCCCGCGAAATCGCGGCTTCGCTCTCCTCGGATGTCGCAGGGCCCAAAGGCATGGAGACCGGCACCATGACGACCGGCTCCGTGGCGGCCATTGGCGCGGCTCCGGCATCGGCGAGCATCAATGTCGGTTTGCCCAATGTCGGCGCAGACGGAAAGGTTTGCGGTGTCGACGATGCGTCCGGGCCGATGAGCCAGGCGAACTTCTCGCCCAGCACCTCGTCCGGGGTCTTGTCGTTGACCGCGAACTGGTAGGTGTATTCGCCCACGGAATAGGCAGTGCCCGCATACTGGATCGGGGCCGGGCCGACCAGCCCGAGCACGCCGAACATGGCGTTGATGGCCAGACAGCCCGCCAGGGACGTGGGCAGGAAGGCCAGCAGGGCGGCCGCCATCCAGGCAGGGCGCGAAGATCGTGACATGCCCGGGCGTTGCATGAGCCGTACCGGCAGAAAATTTGCCAGGGCCATGGCCCGGTTGGATGCGGTGGCCCGGCCGCTTTGCCGCCGGGTGTCGAAAATCCGCCGCCCGGCCGGACCGGGCTATTGGTCCGAGGCCGGGGCCGAATCCGGGGGCGGACAGAGGGTGTTGATGGAGGTCACGGTCTCCAGGATGATGCCGTCGGGCCGGGACAGGGCGCGCATCTCCAGGCCCGGCTCCAGAGTGGTGATGACCGAGCTGCCTATGACCTCGCGGCCGGGCGTGTCGCCGTGCATGGTCTTGAGGCCCCAGACCGCGTGAAAGACCACGGGATCGCCGTCGCGCTGGCCGAGGTAGAGCATGATGTGGCCCGGCTTGCCCACCAGGGTCAGAAACGGTGTGGCCCGGGCCAGGATGAACCGCTTCTTGGCCTGCCGGTCGAGCCCGGCCACGGTCGCCACCTCGCCGGTGGCCGCCTGGGGCCGCGAGTTGCGCGGCAGGAGGATGCCGAAGGAGGCCATCAGATCCATGACCGCCATGGAACAGTCGCGCCCCTCGTACAGGCCGCCCCAGCCGTAGGGTCGGCCGAGCATGGCGTTGATCAGCAGGGTGAAGTTGGCTGGCGTGGCCGCAAGGGGCGCGGGCCGGACCACGGACTCGGGCAGAAAGGCCACCTGGGCCACGGCATCGCCGCGCCGGTCGCGCACCGGGATGACCAGGGCCATGCCGTTGTCGCCGAACCCGCCTTCGAGCACGGGCAGAATCCAGCCGATGTGGGCGTCGAAGCGGAACACGCCATCACCGTCCACCACGGGCACGTCGTCGCGGACGATGGCCGCGTAGATCCCGGTGCGGTAGAAGCTCTCGAACCCGTCGTCCACCCAGGCGATGTCCGTGGACCGGACCCAGCCAAAGGCGAAGCGCGACTCCACCAGCATCCAGGCCCGGTCCGCGCTGGTGTGGGTGGCCAGCAGCGGCGTGCCCGCAGGCACCAGTGAGTTCTGCATGACGTCAAAGGGAAAGCCCTCCCCGGCCCGGGAGGGATCGAAAAACGTGGGCACCATGGTGGGCAGCACGCGCATGTTGGCATTGGTCACGGCAATGGCCCGGCGGCTCATGGACGGATACTGGTCCGCCCGCGAATACTGGCGCAGCCGCTCCATCCAGTCCGCATCGCGCGGCAGGGTGTTTTCGCCGTAGAGCTGCGCCCTGGCGTACTGGGCCAGCCCCCAGTAGACGGTGTCGGCCGCAATGGGTGTTCGCCCGGGTTCCCATGGCGCAAAATGGGCCTTGAGAAATTCGGCATACGCCTCGGCCTGTCTCCCGGCCGGAACCAGGGGCCGGTCCGGGTCCAGCGTGTGATACACCCCGGCGTCCTGCGGCAGAACGACCAGATCGGCCACCGGCCCCTCGGGCGTGCGCGACGTGCAACCGGCCAGGACCAGACACCAGACCACTGACAGGGCCAGCGGCACGGACAGTGTGCGCGCAACGGCCCGCCAAAATCGGCCACAGGGGCGCAGAGGGTTCTTCATGTTCGCACTCGACCCGGTTTGGCCTGAAAAGTCAACACCCTGCCCCGCCCAAGCCGGGCCAGATCACTTCATGAACGTCTTGCCCGCATGGAAGCCCTTGGCCACCACCGGGCCCAGGCCGTGATAGGTGCCAACACCCGGGGCGTAGACCAGGGGCAGGACCCTGGCCGGGTCCGGGTGCTTGTCGTCCAGCAGCTTGTCAGCGTCGCACTTCACGTCCTTGATCTCGCCCACCATCATGGTGTGCGCGCCCAGGTCATAGGAATGGATCAGCGCGCACTCCACCACCAGCGGGAATTCGTCGATATAGGGAGCGTCCACATGCTCGCCGCGCACCGGGGTCAACCCCGTGGCCGCGAACTTGTCCGTCTTGCGGCCCGAGACAAGGCCCAGGAAATCCGCCTCGGCGGCCAGGGACTGCGGGCAGACGCTGACCGTGAACGCCTTGCGCAGCATGATGCCCGCAAAGGTGTGGCGACCGGGCCGCACCGACACGGTCAGACAGGGCGGCTGCGAACAGCAAATGCCGCCCCAGGCCGCGATCATGGCGTTGGGCCGCCCGTCCTCGTCATAGGAACCCACGGCCCAGACAGGCGTGGGAAAGGCCAGCGTGGCCGGTCCGAGAGATTTCTTCATCACATGCTCCTTGTGTCGCGAATATCGCCCAGCCTACGCCAACCCGCCCCAAATGAAAACAGGGGGGATGCCTCCGCGCTTTTCTCTGCATCGGAATTCGGGTACGTAGGGTGCCATGCCTGAGTTGCCAGAGGTTGAGGTCATTGCCCGGGGTCTGGGTGCCACGTTGGTGGGGCGTGTCGTCTCGGATGTGGAGCCCGTGGATTCCACGCGGTTGAGCGAGGCGGCGGACACGCTGGTGCCCAAGGTGCTCGGAGGCGTGGTGGTTGGCGTGCGCCGCCGGGCCAAGGTGCTGCTGGTGGACTTGTCGGACGGCGCGGCCCTGGCCTTTCATCTGAAGATGACCGGCCGGGTGGTGCATGGCCCCATGCGGCCGGTGGAGCGGCACGACCGGACCCGGTTCATCCTGGACGACGGCTCGCTGCTGTGCTTTGCCGACATGCGCCGCTTCGGGTATGTGCGCGCCTTTGGGCCGGGCGAACTGGCGCACTGGGATTTCCTGCACCGGGTCGGGCCGGAGCCGCTGGAGACCGATGCCGCGATGCTTGCCGGGCAGGTGCTCACGCGCGCCGGGCGGATCAAGGCGCTGCTGCTCGATCAGGCGGTGGTGGCGGGCGTTGGCAACATCTATGCGGACGAATCCCTGTTTCGTGCAGGCATCCACCCCCAGGCGCGCGGCAACAGGCTGGGCCCGGCCCTGGCGGAGCGCCTCTTCGCACACCTTCAGGACGTGCTGCGCCAGGCCATCGCGGAAAACGGCAGTTCCATCCGCGACTATGTCAATGCCAGCGGCGATGCCGGGGCCTTCCAGAACAGCTTTGCCGTGTATGGCAGGCAGGGCTTGCCGTGCGCGGCCTGCGGCACGACCCTGGCATCAACCAAGGTGGCCGGGCGCACCTCCACCTTCTGCCCGCGCTGCCAGCAGAGGCGCTGACCATGAACCGCAACCATCTGCAAAAGTCCGTTGTGGTTGGCCCGCTGGCGACACGGCCGGACTGCCCGGAAATGCCGCCTCGCAAAACGCGTTGGCCCGGGCATTTCCCTCCAGAAGCAGGGCCTGACGCGAACATGGTCTCTTTTGTCAAAAACTATTTTATTACGGGATGTTGTTTTGCAAACCCTGCTTCTTTGACCACGGCACCCCCGCCGGAGACGGTTAACAAGTCCTTACGGAATAAAATAATGTCGTGACGGCATATTAAATTTTATCTAGAAAAACTCGAGAAAAGTGGCGCATCGAGATTTCAAGGTGTTGGCGAATCGGCCTTCGGGCGGAGCAAAAAGGTGAGCAGACACGGCAGGGACATAGCCAGAAACGCGGCCGTCGTGGCGGGCGCGACCCTTGTTTCCCGGGTATTGGGGTTTGTTAGAGACATGATCGTGGCCTTTGCCCTGGGGGCCGGGGTGTTTGCCGACGCCTTCTTCGTGGCCTTCCGCATCCCCAATCTCCTGCGCAGGCTCTTTGGCGAGGGGTCGCTGACCATGGCCTTCATCCCGGTCTACTCCCGGGTGCGCGAGGAAGAGGGCGAGGAAGCGGCCCAGGCCATGGCCCGCTCGGCCATGATCTGGCTGGCCGTCATCCTGGGTGGCATCACCCTGGCCGCCCAGGTGCTGGCATGGCCGCTGACCCTGGCCATCGCCCCGGGATTCCTGCGCAATCCGGAACTCTTTGCCACCACCGTGGATCTGGTGCGCATCTGCTTCCCCTATGTCATCTTCATCTGCGGGGTGGCCCTGTGCATGGGCGTGCTCAATGCGGGCAACCACTTCCTGGCCCCGGCCCTGTCCCCATCGGTGCTCAACCTGGCCCTCATCGGCTCGGCCCTGTTCGGCTATTATTTCGGCTACAACGTGGCCTATGCCATGGCCTGGGGCGTGCTCCTCGGCGGCCTGGGCCAATGGCTGCTCCAGCAACCCTATCTGCGCAGGGCCGGGTTTTCCTGGCGCGGGCCGTGGTCGTGGCGCAACAAGGGGGTGGCCCGCATGGGGTTGCTCATGTTGCCCACGGTCTTTGGCGCGGCCGTCTACCAGCTGAACATCCTGCTCGGCACGCTCCTGGCCTCGTTCCTGCCCGTGGGCTCGGTCTCCTACCTCTACTATGCGGACAGGTTGGTCCAGTTTCCCCTTGGCGTCTTCGGGCTGGCCATCAGCACCGCAGCCCTGCCGAGCCTCGCCCGGCTGGCCGCCAAGGGCGAGATGGAGGAATACGACGGGGCCATGACCCTCTCCCTGGGCCTGACCCTGTTCATCGCCCTGCCCGCCGCGGCCGGGCTCGTCGGGCTGGCCGGGCCCATGGTCTCCCTGCTCTTCGAGCGCGGCGAGTTCACGGCCGAGGCCGTGACCGCCACGGCCCACGCCCTCATCGCCTACTCCGTGGGCCTGCCCTTCATTGCCCTGGCGCGCCCGCTGGTGGCCGGGTTCTACGCCCTGGAGGACACCCGCACCCCGGTCAGGATCGCCGTGCTCTGCCTCGCGGCCAACGTGATCCTGGGCTTGCTGCTCATGCGTCCCATGGCCCATGTGGGGCTGGCCCTGGCCGTCAGCCTCTCGTCCATGCTCAATTGCGTGCTCCTGCACATCTGTCTGGCCCGCAAACGCGAGGCCACCCTGGTGCCACTGGCCGCGTCCATCAAGATCCTGATCCTCAGCCTCGGCGTGGGCCTGGGCGCCCACGTCACCGCCTCCTGGGGGCTGTGGTGGTTGGCTCTGCTGCCCGCATGGGTCGTGGCCTACCTGTTCATGGCCCTGGTCCTGGACATGGCCGAGGCGCGCCTGTTCATGGACATGGTCCGCTCCCGTATCAGGCGCGGGAGAAAGCGGGACAAGGCATGAGCGAGGGCCGCGCTGGCGCAGTGGACACCCGGGCCGTGCTCGACCGGCGGGCCGCCTTTCCCCGGGGCATGGCCCAGCCCGAAGGCGGCTACCGTTTTTCCCTCGATTCGCTGCTCCTGGCCTGTTTTGCCCGGCCCGGGCGCGGGCAGGAGGGCCTCGACCTGGGCTGCGGCTGCGGCGTGATCGGCCTTGCCCTGCTCCTGCGTCAGCCCGATCTGCGCCTGACCGGCCTGGACATCGACCGCCCGAGCGTGGAGGCTGCCGAGGCCAATGCCGCCGCCCTCCATCTCGCGGACCGCTATGCCCCGGTCCAGGGCGACGTGGCTGTGTGGCGGGCCGACCGCGTGGTGAATTTCGTAGTGGCCAACCCTCCGTATCGGCCCCTTGGCTGCGGCCGGGTCAGCCAGGACGAGGGCCGCGCCGCCGCCCGCTTCGAGAGCCGGGGCGACTTCGCCCGCTTTGCCAGATGCGCGGCCGTGGCCCTCAAGACCCGCGGCCGGTTCACCTTTGTCCACCTGCCCGAGCGCCTGCCCGAACTCCTGGACGGACTGACCCGGGCCGGGCTCGCGCCCAAGCGCATGCGGCTGGTCCACAGCCGCGCCGGTCAGGAGGCTCGCACCGTACTGATGGAAGCAGTCAAGGCGGGCAGACCCGGCCTGCACGTGGAGCCGCCCCTGATACTCCATTCCGGCTCTGGCCGCGACACGCGGCTGACGGACGAGGCCATCGCCTTCTGTCCATTTCTCTCCTGCCGCCGGGGGGAGCGGGCCAGCGACCCCCCAGGCACCACCCACACCCCAAGCGAGGATTCCCATGCATGACCACCTCCACACCGCAGCCGCCGATCTCTTCAACTCCGGCGACCTCTACTGTGCAGAGATCGTGCTCAAGCTCATCGCCGAGGCCGGAGGGCGCGATCCCCGGCCCCTGACGCCCCTGGCCACCGGATTTTGCAGCGGCATGGCGCGCACCTGCGGCCAGTGCGGCGCGGTGTCCGGGGCGGTCATGGGCATCGGCCTGCATGCGGGCCGCACCGAGCCCGGCGGGGAGTACGACCCGGCCTACGGACTGGTCCAGGAATTCCAGGACAAATTCCGCGATGCCTTCGGCTCCATCAACTGTTTCGACCTGACCGGCTGCGACTTTGCCACGCCCGAGGGTCAGGCCAGGTTCAGGGACGAGAACATCAAGGCCCGCTGCATCGAGTACGTGGTCCGGGCCGTGGACATCGCCCTGAACCTGCTGCGCGATACCGGCCATCTGCCCGACGAGGCCGCCTTTGTCCGCTCCCGGCTCGCGCCCTGCGGCCTGCTCTGCGCCACCTGCCTCGCCTTTGACGGCGGGCCCATCCAGCAGTCGGCCAGCGCCCTCAAGGCGGCCCTTGGCGACAACTTCACCCCCTATGCCGAGCGCTTCGCGGCCATGAACCCGGCCTTTGGCAACTTTGCCGCGTTTCGCGAGCTGCTCGACTACCTCGCCTCGGGCTCCTGCACCGGATGCCGCGAGGCCGGGTGCCTCTTCAAAAGCTGCGCCGTGCCCGCCTGCGCCCGCGAGCGCGGGGTGAACTACTGTTTCCAGTGCGCCGACTTCCCCTGCGACCGCCACGGGATGCCCGCCCCCCTGGCCGAGCGCTGGCAGGCCAACAACGAGGCCATGCGCCATCTCGGCCCGGCCCCCTGGTTCTTTACACGCCACCCCAAACCGCGCTACCCGTAGCAGGTGGCGTAAATGGCCCGATTGCGTCGTTGCTGCGACCCATGCAGACCCTCGCGTACCGGAGTACGCTTCGGCCCTGCATGGCTCTTGCGCCTAGCACTCGAACCATTTCCGCCACCTGCTTCGCAGGTTGGCGATGGGGACGGGAGGTGCCGGACGCAGTAAACAGAAGTGATGCTTTTTGTGAACAGATTTGAAGTATTGAACCAAACACGCCGGACAGCATGATACGCAGCATCATCCTCGAAAATTTCATGGCCCACGAGCGGACCGAGCTGGAACTGGGGCCGGGGATCACCGCGCTGACAGGGGCCAACAACACCGGCAAGTCCGCCGTTGTCGAGGCGCTGCGCTGTGTGACCACCAACCCGTCCTTCAGCCACTGCATCCGCCATGGCGCCAGGGAGGCCCGGGTCACGGTGGTGCTGGGTGACGGGGCAAAGGTCGTCTGGATTCGCAAGAAGCGCAGCGCGGGCTACGAGATCACCCTGCCGGGCCGCAACGAGCCCGAGGAGCCCTTCTGGAAGCTCCAGGGCAAGGTGCCCGACGAGGTGCGCGCCCTGCTCCGGCTCGATCTGGTGGACCTTGAGACCGGCGATCCCGTGGACGTGCACCTGGGCAACCAGCGCGAGCCCGTCTTCCTCCTCAACCGGCCCGAGTCCAACATCGCCGCCTTCTTTGCCGCCTCCACCGAGAGCGCCCATCTGCTGGCCATGCAGAACGCCCTCAAGGCGCGCACCACCGAGGCCAAGCGGAGCGAGCGGGAACTTGAGACCCGCCGGGAGCGCATCGAGGCGCGGCTGAACGTCCTGGCCCCCATGCCGGACATCGCCCTGCGCATGGACGAGGTCAGCCGACTGGAAACCTCCGCAAAGGAACTCCAAGCCGCCATGCCGGTCCTGGAAGGCCGCTGCTCGACCCTGCGCCAACTGGCCGCAGGACTTGATGCCCTGCGCCGATCCGCAACCCTCCTCAATACCCTTGAGCCGGTGCCGGAACCCAGCCCGATCAATAGGTTGCGCACCCTGTTGGCGGATATGGGCCGCACCGCGACGCGACTGGCCGCCGCCGGGCGGACAGGTGGTGCCCTGGCCCTCCTGGCCGCGCCGCCGATGGTGGAAAACACCGGCCGACTGGCCGAAATCTGCGACCGTCTGCAAGCCACCTCCCGCGCCTTGCGGAAGGCTGAGGTCAGAAGCCGGGCCGTGTCCGGGTTGGCAGCGCCGCCGCAGGCCATCGAAACGAAACAACTCTCCGAACTTATGGATGAAATGATCGCGGCCCGCTACCGCATCGGGCGGGTGGCCCGCCGCGAGGACGTGTTGCGGAGCCTTGCGGAGCCGCCCCGGGTCGAGGCAGACGCGCGCCTAGCCGAGCTGGTTGCCGACCTTCGCGGACTGAGCGTGCGCAAGCTGGCCCTTGAGTCGGAACTGGCCGGGTTGGAGACACGGTTGCAGGAGGTCAGGGAAACCCTGGCCGAAGCCCTGGCCGGCATCGGCGGCTGCCCCCTGTGCGGGGCGCGGGTCGATGCCGACTCCTTCCTTGATCGGAGGCATGCCCATGAGTGTTGAGACCATCCGGGCCAATGGGCTTTTTCTGGTGGCGGACCCGCATCTGGCGGACCTTCCGCCGGGCCAGCGGCTCGACGGCTATCTTGAGCAGATCATGAGCAAGCTGGGCGCCTGCCTGGACCGCGCCCGCGACCTTGGCATGGTCCCGGTCGTGCTGGGCGACCTCTTCCACCGCCCCCGTGACAACTCCAACAAGATGCTTGTGGAACTGATCCGCCTCTTTGGCTCGCGCACCGGGTCGGACAGGGTCTGGGCGCTGGTGGGCAACCACGACAAGTACCAGTCGCGCTTCACCGAGGACCTGACCATTGCGGTGTTGGAGGCGGCCGGGGCCCTCCGGTTGATGAAGGAGGAAGGGCCCCAGTTCATCCTCGAGACCGACACAGGGGCCGTGCTGGTCGGGGCCAGCCCGGACGGCTCGCCCCTGCCCAGGGGATATGAGCGCGCACCGGACGGCCCGTCAGCCGTGGTCTGGCTCACCCATCACAACATCCGTTTTCCGGAGTTCGAGGACCTGGCCTACGCCATCCGCGAGCTGCCCGGCATCGACTGGCTCATCAACGGCCACATCCACCGGCCCCAGCCCACGGTACGGGCCGGGCAGACCACCTGGGCCAACCCCGGCAACATCACGCGGCTCACCTTTTCGCGCCGCTCCCTGGAGCGGCAGCCCGCCGCCGCCATCTGGACGCCCGGCTGCCAGGAGCTTGAGTCCTGGCCCGTGCCGTTCCTGCCCTTTGACCAGGTCTTCCCGGACCAGGATTTTCCGCCCCAGGCGCAGGAGGCCGGGGGGCAGTCGGACTTCATCAGCGGCCTTGAGCGGCTGGCCTGGAAACGCACCCGCGAGGGCATGGGCCTGCGCCAGTTCCTGCAAGAAAACCTGTCCAGGGAGACGCCCGAAGGGGCGCTCATCTGGGAACTCTACGAGGAGGTCACCCTTGACCCATAGCAACCCCAACAACACCGGGACGACCCGGGACGTCCAGCTGGAGCGGGAACTCGCCGAACTGCGACAGGATTATGAACGCCTGCGCGAGCAGCGGGTGCGCACCGAGCAAGACATCACCCACCTCACCGGACAGCTCGAAGGGCTCAAGGCCCAGGCCCTGGCCGAGTACGGCACCAGCGACCCCGAGGAACTGCAACTGCTTCTTGATGAAAAACGCAAGGAAAACGAAAGACTTGTCGCCACATACCGTAAGCATGTCCAACAAATTCAGGCAGACCTTTCCGCTGTGGAAAACAGCCTGGAGCAGGCGGATTGATGGTATCCGGAGCCGAATCAATGCCTGATCCGACCGAGGTCCGGCGGCGGCTCGACCGGCTCTCGGCCCTGGCCGAGGCGGCCCACGCCGAACACGGCCGGGTCCGCGACGAACTGGCCGGGGTGCGCGACTTCCTGGCCCTGGCCCCGCGCGCCCGGGACACGCTGGAGGAGCTTTCCACAGCCCTGTTCGGCCAGGTGCTTGACGAGGTGGAACTGAACCTGACCCATGCCGTGCGCGAAATCCTCGGCCAGGACCGGGTGGTGGCCACCCGGCGCGAGGTGCGCAACAACCGGCTCCAGATCCGCTTCGAAATCCACAATCAGGGCGATGGCGACCGGGTGGAGGACATCCTGTCGGGCCAGGGCGGATCAGTCTGCAACATCCTGTCCGTGGGGCTTCGGCTCATCGCCCTGTCCCAGCTTGCGCCCGAGGCGCACCGCCCCTTCCTGGTGCTCGATGAACAGGACTGCTGGATCAGGCCCGCCCTTGTCCCCAAGCTCATGAAACTCATCGCCGAGATAGCCGACCGCCTCGGCCTGCAACTGCTGGTCATCAGCCACCACCCCATCGACCTTTTTTCCGACACGGCCCACCGCATCCTCGAACTGCGCCCCGACCGCGAACACGGCGCGACCCTCCGCCGGGTGAAGTAACCCCGGCACACTGCGCCGCCTGCCGCAGCACACCTGTCGGCTCCACCCCGTTCACTGGGTCGTCCAGACAAGACCGGTACCTGTCCGGGTCGCCGCCCTTGTCGCCGCGCTGGTCGCCGCGCTGGTCGGCAACCACCCCAGGGAGCCGGGCCAGGGGGCGATAAAAGACCCGTGCAGGGGCAAGAAAACGGATTGACAGGGCTGGGCGGGGAGCGAAGGCGGCGGTGTCGGACTTGCGCGCAGTGATCGGGCATTGCGCTTCCCGGCCGGGAAGGCTAGCCTGTAGTTGCGCCGCCCTCGCGCTGGACGGGGGGACGCGGCCCGCCGGTGCCGCTCGGCTGACGGACCATTAGCCCAAAGGAGCCCTTTGCATGACAAAAAGAATCCAGGTCGGCGGCCTTTCCGTGGCTGCCCCCCTGTACGAAATGATGGAAACCGCCCTGGCCGGTTCGGGCCTCGACGCCCCGGCTTTCTGGGGCGGCCTTGAGCGCATCGTGGCCGACCTTGGCCCGGAAAACCGCGCCCTGCTCGAACGGCGCGAGGCCCTGCAACAGGCCATCGACAACTGGCATCGCGAGCGGGCCGGGCAGCCGCACGACCGCACCGCCTACCGGACATTCCTGGAGGAGATCGGCTACCTGCGGCCCGAGGGCGAGGACTTTGCCATCACCTCCCGGGGCGTGGACCCGGAGATCGCCACCATTGCCGGGCCGCAGCTGGTGGTGCCCATCACCATCGCCCGCTACGCCCTGAACGCGGCCAACGCCCGCTGGGGCAGCCTCTACGACGCCCTCTACGGCAGCGACGTCATCGACGAGGCCGACGGTGCGGAGCGCGGCGGGGCCTACAACCCGGTGCGCGGCAGCAAGGTCTTTGCCTTCTGCGCCCGGTTTTTGGACCGCGCCCTGCCGCTGGCCTCGGGCTCCCACGCCGACGTGACCGAATACGTCCTTGGCGAAAGCGGCCTGCGGGCGCGGCTGGCCAGGGGCGACGCCACCCCCCTGCGCCACCCCGACCGGTTCGCTGGCAGCGCGGACCAGTGCAGCCGCCTGCTCTTCGTCAACAACGCCCTGCACATCGAACTATGCATCGACCGCGCCCACCCGGTGGGCAAGGATCATCCCGCCGGGGTCAGGGACGTGGTCCTCGAATCCGCCCTGACCACCATCCTCGACTGCGAGGACTCGGTGGCCGTGGTGGACGGCGAGGACAAGGCCCTGGCCTACGCCAACATGCTCGGGCTGGCGCTGGGAACCCTGGAGGCGTCGTTCCCCAAGGGGGACCGGATCGTGACCCGGACCCTGAACCCGGACCGGCACTACATCGCGCCCGACGGCACCGAGCTGACCCTGCCCGGCCGCAGCCTGCTGCTGGTGCGCAACGTGGGCCATCTCATGACCACGCCCGCCGTGCTCGACGCCGAGGGCAGGGAAATCCCCGAGGGCATGCTCGACGCCATGGCCACGGGTCTCATCTTTTCCCACGATCTCAAGGGGCGCGGCCCGCTGACCAACAGCCGCGCCGGGTCCATACACATCGTCAAGCCAAAGATGCACGGGCCTGCCGAGGTCTCCTTTGCCGTGGAGCTGTTCGCCCGCACCGAGCAGGCCCTGGGCCTGCCCGCCGGGTGCATGAAGATCGGCATCATGGACGAGGAGCGGCGCACCACCCTCAACCTCAAGGAGTGCATCCGCCGGGCGGCCGACCGGGTCATCTTCATCAACACCGGGTTCCTGGACCGGACCGGCGACGAGATACACACCTGCATGGAGGCCGGGCCTGTGGTGCCCAAGGAGGCCATGAAGGGCCAGCCTTGGATTCTCGCCTACGAAGACTGGAACGTGGACGTGGGTCTGGCCTGCGGCTTCAGCGGCCGGGCGCAGATCGGCAAGGGCATGTGGGCCCGGCCGGACCGACTGGCCGAGATGGTGGCCGCCAAGGGCGCGCACCCCGAGGCCGGAGCCAACTGCGCCTGGGTGCCCTCGCCCACGGCCGCCACCCTGCACGCCATGCATTACCACGAGGTGGATGTTTTTGCCCGGCAGCACGCGCTGATCGGCAAGGGCCGGGCCAGTCGCGACCAGCTCCTGACCCTGCCGCTGATGACCGACCGGCCCTCGGCGGGCGAGGTGGAGCTTGAACTGGCCAACAACTGCCAGTCCATCCTGGGCTATGTGGTGCGCTGGATCGACCAGGGCATCGGCTGCTCCAAGGTGCCGGACATCAACGACGTAGGCCTGATGGAAGACCGCGCCACCCTGCGCATCTCAAGCCAGCACATCGCCAACTGGCTGCGCCACAAGATCTGCACCCCCGATCAGGTCCTGGCCGCCCTCAAGCGCATGGCCGCGGTGGTGGACCGCCAGAACGAGGCCGACCCGGCCTACCGCCCCATGGCCGCGGACTTCGACACCAGCATCGCCTTCCAGGCCGCCCGCGACCTGATCTTCAAGGGCGCGGCCCAGCCCAGCGGCTACACCGAGCCCATCCTCCACGCCAAACGCCTGGAGGCCAAGGCGCGCTACGGGGGGTAGCCGGGGGCGGAGAAGGAGCGGAAGAAAGAACGCCGACTGTCCCCATACAAACCCCGGAGGCTCGCGCCTTCGGGGTTTTCCTTGTGTCCGTGCGGGCTTGTTGTGAGGGGCGGGCTGTATTATGCTCGGGCAACCCATCTTGAAAAGGACACATGATGAGCGAGATCAACCCCGCGCCAGACTCTCGAATAGAGATATTCAACGCCCCTAACGGCGGCGTTTCCGTCAAGGTCCATGTCGAAGATCAGACCGTCTGGCTGACGCAGCGTTCCATGGCCGACCTGTACCAGACCACCCCGCAGAACATCGGAATGCACCTCAAAACGATTTATGAGGATGGGGAACTGGATGAACCGGCAACGTGTAAGGATTACTTACAAGTTCGAAGTGAGGGGAATCGTGAGATAAATCGTACTTTGAAGCACTACAGCCTGGAGGCCATCATCGCGGTGGGCTACCGCGTCCGCTCGTCCGTGGGTGTCCAGTTCCGGCGCTGGGCCACGCAGCGCCTGCGGGAGTACATGGTCAAGGGTTTCACCATGGACGACGAGCGGTTGATGAACCCCGGCGGCTGGGACCATTTCGACGAACTGCTTGAACGCATCCGGGCAATCCGGGCCTCGGAAAAGCGCTTCTACCAGAAGATCAAGGACCTGTTTACCCAGACCAGCGCCGACTATGACGGCACGTCGGAAACCGCGCGCACTTTCTTCAAGACCATCCAGAACAAGATGCTCTACGCCATCACCGGCAAGACAGCCGCAGCCATCGTGGTTGAACGCGCCAATGCCTCTGCGCCCAACATGGGGCTGACCAGCTTCAAGGGCGACGTGGTCCGCAAGGGCGATGTGATTACCTCCAAGAACTACCTGCACCAGGACGAACTCTCCAGGCTGGACCGGCTCGTGACCATGTTTCTGGACCATGCCGAGGATCGCGCCGAAAAACGCCAGCGCATCACCATGCAGGAATGGATCGAAATCGCCGACCGCTTCCTTGCGTTCAATGAATGGAGAGTGCTGACCGACGCGGGCACCGTCTCCCACAAGCAGGCAGAGGAGCACGCCCACCGCCAGTACACGGCGTTTGACCATGCTCGCAGACAGCGGGAACTGGAGCAGGCCGAAATCGAAGCCGAACGGGATTTTGAGGAACTGGTGAAGGGGATTGAGGGACGGAAGCCCTGATCACGAGCGTGGACAGTTGGGTCATTCAAACACCGCTGCGCTCCCGGACTGGGGCGCGGCGGTGTTTGGGTGAAGACTCTCACTCTAATTCCTGTAATAAATTACGACATAATCTTGGCAACGACAAGGCATCAGCGTATAGCCAACACATATATCAACGCAAATACACAGAGGAATGCATGAAAGTCATTAACAAAATTGAAATTAACTACTTCAGGTCTGCATATTCGATCACGCTTACAGACCTTAGCGACATAACAACACTGATTGGCGAAAACGATTCAGGAAAATCAAATATACTCAAAGCGCTTAATCTTTTTTTCAACAACGAAACGGAATTGGGCACAGCTTTCAACTTCACGAATGACATTTCGAGGACAAGGGAAAAAGAAGCGAAGAAACAGAAAGGGCGAATGACTGTTTGGGTAAAAATTACTTTCAACAACTTCAAAGAGTGGAGATCTCTTCCAGATTCATTCTATGTAAAAAAAGTTTGGACAAGATACTCTCAAACCCCGGACATGAAGCATACTGATGAGATCTCAAGGACGACAATTGGTAAATTTTTAAACTCGATCCGTTTTCATTATATCCCGCCTGTCAGAAGCAGAGAGATATTTAGCTGTTACCTAAATTTACTTCACGATGCTTTAATTGATGATGAAAAAGCTGGCATATCCGATTCCTCCGGGGCACTGATGGGGAAAATCAATGAAAGCACAGAAAGTATGGCGGAAAAAATCCAAACAGCTTTGGGGATTGAAAGCACTATTGATGTACCTAAAGACTTGCGGATTCTGTTTAGCGCATTAGATTTTACTACTAAACATAACGACTTCTTTATCCCGCTGCAAAAAAGAGGGGATGGCCTTCAGACGCGGCACATACCATACATCCTTGACTTCGTCGCTCGCAGATCAAAAGTTCATCACATCTGGGCATATGAGGAGCCAGAGAACTCCTTAGAAATTAGCAAGGCTTACGACCTTGCCCTCCAACTCAAGGATGAGTTTTCACAAGAGAATCAAATATTTATCACAACACACTCGCCAGCATTTTATGACATCTCTGGAGAGAAAGCCAAGCGGTTTCATGTTTACCAACATGACAGAGGAGGCATGACAGACAAGTCTTCTCACGTGGCTCCTATCTCATCCAGAAATGAAGCGGATAGCTTTGTCGGCACTGCTGCTTTTATTGCCGCAAGGACGAAATCCCTTGTCAATGAACATGCAGAACTAAAAGAATCAAATGCAAAACTGGCTCAGCAGCTTCGCGACTCAACTCTTACACAAGTCGTTGTTGAAGGGCCGACTGATAAAATAATTCTTGACAAAGCATTAGCCGCCCTCTTTCCTAGAGACCATTTTTGTGAGTTTGTTCCGGCAAATTGCGCTACAAAACTCCTTTCATATCTTCAGGCATGTGACCACATAACAAAATCAAACAATATTCCTACAATTGGGATATTTGACAATGACAATGAAGGAAGACAAGCGTACGACAAACTAAAATATGCAAAAACAGTGTCTGGAGGTGACATAAAGGTCATCAATAAAGTCAAAAAAGTGTATGCCATGCTTATTCCTATGCCTGACGAAGCAAAAGAGATACAAAATAAGGTAAACAAGAAAATTGATGGAAGTTTTTCTGTCTCGATCCCTATAGAATTTTTATTCCCCAGAGACGTCATTGCTCGCGCAATCAAAGAAAAAGCTCTTGTCCTTCGGCAAATTGTTAAAGACATAAGAGATAGGGAATCAAAGTTAAGTATCAATTTCACCGAAAAAATTTCTCCGCACATCCACCCAGACTACAAATTCCTTGCCTATGACATCGACAGCGCATCAAAAATTACTTTTGCAGATTGGCTTTGTAAGCAGCCACCCAAGGCCTTCCAGTCAGTCTATCCTTTGCTGAAAAAAATCAAAGCGTTGTCTCAGTCAGAAACAGTTGAGTAGCTGGAGACTCCACCCACCTACCCCTTGATCCACACCACCCCCACCTGCCTGCCTGTGGCCTTGACCGGAGAGGCGCACGCCCTGCGGTAGGAGAAGAAGGTGTCGGCGTGGGTCAGGGTGCAGAGGTCCAGGCCGTATATCTGGTGGGCCGGGATGCCTGCGGCCCGGAGCTGGTCTCGGGTCATGCGCCAGAGGTCGGCCGTCTGGGTGACGCGGTCGCGGTAGGCCTCGAAGCCGGGGCCGAAATCCGTGTCAAAGTTGACGAACTGGGAGGCAGACGGGCCGAGGCTCGGGCCGCGCACGGCCAGGATGTCGGCGGGCGAGAGGGAATAGCGCTCGCAGAAGCGGGCCACGCCGGAGCCGGGGAAATCGAGCTTGTTGCCGCGCCAGCCCACGTGCAGGGCAGCCACGTGGCGGCCCGCGCGATGGGCCAAGATCAGGGGCTGGCAGTCGGCGGTCTTGACGATCAGCCCCATGCCGGGAGTGGCCGTGGCCAGGCCGTCGCCCTCAAGGGTCGGCTCGGTCTCGGGCTCTGCGGGCGAGGGATCGAAGTGGATGGCGTCGCCATGCACCTGACGGCACTCGCACCAGCCGCTCAGGCCCAGGCGGTCGTGGAGCAGGCGGCGGTTTTGGCGCACTGCGGCCGGGTCGTCGCCCACCTCGAAGGAGAGGTTGGCCGTGTCATGGGGCGGCTCGCTCACTCCGCCCCGGCGCGAGGTGAAGACGCAGCCCACGCCGGGAATGTTCGGGAACAGGAAGGGGAAAAACGCTATGGCCGCCACAGTTCCTCCTCGGTGCAGACAATGTCCACCGGCATGTCCCAGGGCTGCACCGGCAGCTCGTCCACCAGTTGGAAGGCATAGGCGATGCCGACGAGCAGGGGGCGGCCCATGGTGCCCGAGGCCAGGAGCCGGTCGTAGTAGCCGCCGCCAAAGCCCAACCGAAAGCCGCGCCGGTCAAAGCTCACGCCCGGAATCAGGGCCAGATCGGGATTGCACGACGCCACAGCCGGGCAGCGGTGCGCGTCCGGCTCAAGAAGACTGTAGGGACCGGGCGTCAGGTCGGATTCGCAGGCGGCGCAGGCCAGGTCCATCTCGCCCGGGGCGTCGGGGCGGCACCGGGGCAGGAGCACCCGGCAGCCGCGCTCCCACAGCTCGCTGACCAGCGGGCGCACATCCACCTCGCCCCCCTTGGGCCAGTAGACCAGCACCTCGCGCGCCGCACGCCATTCGGCCAGGGTGCGGATCAGCTCCTGAACCCCTTCGCTTGCCCGGCTCACGGCCGCCTCGTCCTGTTGCAATTGACCGCGCCGGGCCAGCATCTCGCCGCGCAGCCGCTTCTTGTCCATGGTGTTCATGCGCGGACGATACCACGGGCCAGGGGCACAATCCAGCGGTGATGGAATCAATGCGAATCCCGACGCGCCAAATGCCCCCTTGGTTTTCGGGCCGTCTTGATTTATCCTGCCGCACATCCCCTGAAACAAGCCGGAGAGCACATGCCCGCCAACATCCTGGTCCTTGACGACGAAAAAAACTACCTGCTCATCCTCGAATCCATCCTGGAGGACGAGGGATACGGCGTGACAGCCCTGTCCGACCCGGAAATGGGGCTGGCCTATCTCGAAGAATCCGAGGTGGACATCATCCTGACGGACATGAAGATGCCCAAGCTCACGGGCCAGGACGTGCTTGAGCGCTGCAAGAAGGCCTACCCGCACATCCCGGTGCTGATCATGACCGCGTTTGGCTCCATCGAGGCCGCGGTGGAGGCCATGCGCATCGGGGCCTTTGACTACATCACCAAGCCCTTTGCCAACGAGGAGATGCTCCTGTCGGTCTCCAAGGCCGTGCAATACGCCGCCACCCAGCGCGAGAACATCCGCCTCAAGCGCGAGATTCTCGACCGCTTCGGCAAGGGCAACATCATCGCCCGGGGCAAGGGCATGCAGCAGGTCATGGACATGGTCGACCGGGCCGCGCCCAGCCGCTCCACCGTGCTCATCCTCGGCGAGTCGGGCACGGGCAAGGAGCTGGTGGCCCGGGCCATCCACGCCTCGTCCCCGCGCCGCGACGAGCCCTTCATCACGGTCAACTGCATGGCGCTGAGCCCCGGCGTGCTCGAAAGCGAGCTCTTCGGCCACGAAAAGGGCTCCTTCACCGGGGCCACGGCCATGCGCAAGGGCCGCTTCGAAATGGCCAACAAGGGCACCCTGTTCCTGGACGAAATCGGCGAGCTGACGCCAGAGCTTCAGGTCAAACTGCTCAGGGTGCTCCAGGAGCACCAGATAGAGCGCGTGGGCGGCACCGACACCTTTGACGTGGACATCCGCATCGTGGCCGCCACCAACAAGAACCTCCAGGAGGCCGTGACGCGCGGCGAGTTCCGCGAGGATCTCTTTTACCGCCTCAATGTGGTCTCCATCTTCCTGCCCCCCCTGCGCGAACGGCGCGAGGACATCCCGCTGCTGGCCGCCCACTTTCTCGACAAGTACACCAAGGAGAATCAGGTGGAGATCACCGGGTTCACCGGCGCGGCCATGGACTACCTGACCGCCTACGAGTGGCCGGGCAACGTGCGCCAGCTGGAGAACGTGGTGGAGCGGTGCACGGTGCTGGCCCGCACCGAGGTCATCGACGCCGACGACCTGCCGCCCGAGATCAAGGACGAGGAGGCCCAGTTCAAGAGCGCGGTGGACCTGCTGCCCTCGCAGCTGAACCTGGCCGAGACCATGGACAAGATAGAGGGCGCCCTGGTCAGGCGCGCCCTGGTCAAGTCGGACTTCGTCCAAGTCAAGGCCGCCGACATGCTCGGCCTCTCCAAGAGCAACCTGCAATACAAGCTCAAGAAATACGACCTGATGGGCAGGGCGAAGTAGCGCCGCTCCACTAGGTTTTCTCTTCTCCATCGGAGTCCGCCCTGTCCGCCTCGCGGGTCAGGGCCAGGATGCTCCACCCTTCCCTGGGTGTGAAGTCCGCGTCAGGCGTGAAGACGTGGATGCCCTCGTCGCCGTCAATGGCGAAGAGGGGCAGCCGGTGCGTCGAGGCGTCGGCCAGATAGTCGGCAAAGGTGAACTCGCGGGTCAGGGCCGTGCGCCGAATCTCCCCGCCCTGGCGAAACATGCGCTTGAGGTCGCGGTAGGCCACCTCGTCGTCGAAGAGCACGCGGCCGCCGTAGCGAAAGGCTGATTTTTCCACGGCCACCCCGTCCTTCCTGGGCCAGTTGCGCACCGAGAATATCCGCATCGGCTCGAATTCCAGCCGGTAATACTGCGCGGCCAGGGCGTTGAGCTCCACGTTGGCAGACAGGGCCAGCAGATGGCCGATGCCCACCAGATTCAGGTTGCGCTCCGCATGCTCGGAGACCGGGTTGCCCCAGTAGGCGGGCAGGCCCGCGAGCTTGGCGTCGCGCACGGCCGACCAGTTCTGGTCCGCCAGCAGCACCCGGTAGCCGTTCTCCTGCAAGGCCAGCCCCACGGCCTGGGCCACGGGATTGGCCCCCACGATGAGAAATCCCCGGGGCTCGGGCTCGGCCACACCGAGCCTGCTGGCAATGAACCGGGCCGTGGTGCTCTGGAGCAGCACCGTGCCGATGATGACCATGAAGGTCAGGGGCACCAGCTGCGGCGCGTCCTCGTACCCCAGCGCGCCGAGCTTCATGGCAAAGACCGCGGTGATGGCCGCAGCCACGATGCCGCGCGGCGCGATCCAGGACAGCAGGTGGCGCTCGGCCATGCTCAGACCCGAGCCCAGGGCGCTGGCCTGCACGCTCAGGGGCCGGGCCAGGAACTGGATGACCAGGAACACCCCCAGGGCGGGCCAGCCCAGGGCCAGGAAGGCCGAGAGGTCCATGCGCGCGGCCAGCAGGATGAAGAGGACCGAGATGAGCAGCAGGCTCAAGCTCTCCTTGAAATCCATGATCTCGTCGAGGTCAACGCCCTTCATGTTGGCCAGCCACACGCCCATGACCGTGACCGTGAGCAGGCCGGACTCCGCCTCCAGCAGGTTGGAGAGGGCGAACACGCCGCAGACCAGGGCCAGGGCAATGATGTTGTGCAGAAACTGGGGCACCCAGTATTTCCTGAGCAGCAGGCCGAAGAGATACCCGCCACCCGCGCCCAGCCCCACGCCGATGAGCACGATCTTGCCGAAGACCAGGGCCCCGGCCGCCACCCCGCCCTGCGCACCCCCGGCCACGATGAACTGATAGACCAGCACCGCCAGGATGGCACCGATGGGGTCGATGAGGATGCTCTCCCATTGCAGGATGTTGGCCACGCTCTCCCGGGGCCGCACCGTACGCAGCATGGGCATGACCACCGTGGGGCCGGTGACCACCATGATGGCCCCGAACAGGCAGGCGATCTCCCAGGCGAAGCCCAGGAGCAGGGCCGTGGCAGTGGCCGTGATCGCCCAGGTGATGAGCGCGCCCAGGGTGATCATGTTGCGGATCACCTTCTCAAGGCCGGGTATCTCGCGCAGCTTGAGGGTCAGGCTGCCCTCGAAGAGAATGACCGCAACCGACAGGGAGACAAAGGGAAAGAGCAGCTCGCCCATGAGCAGGTCCGGGTCGAGCCAGCCCAGCACCGGCCCGGCCAGCACGCCGCAGGAGAGCAGGAAGATGATGGCCGGCAGCTTGACCCTCCAGGCCAGCCACTGGCACAGGATGCCCGCCACCAGAATCAGGGCGATGGTGATGCTCGTCATTTGATGCACGGCGAAAGCCTCCGTGGAAGAGCCTCGGGTTCCGGTCAGACCAGGACTATTCCTCGATCACCCGTGCCGGGCTCGTGAAGGAGACCCCAAGGCTCGACTCGGTGCTGATCATCACCGTCTCCACCACCGGAGCGTTGACCGGGGTGTCCGCCTTCCAGACCACGATGAAGTTGGCCCCGGATCCTCCCGCGCTGTCGCGTTGATGGACCATGAATTCAAGGGTCATCAGCGGGGCGAGGATACGGGGTTCGTCCAGCTCGTGGCGGATGAGGCGACCGTCAGTGTCGTAGTAGTCCACCACGGTCAGGGTCAGGGGCAGGCGCTGATCAATGTTGCGTATGCTCAAGGTCACGGTCAGGTCCAACGTGCGGTTCCTGGGACCATGATAAATATGGGAATAGCAGGGAACATACAGGGTCTGACCCAGGGAACGCTGGGCCAGTGCCTCGGTCGGCAGCAGGAACAGGCACATGAGCAGGGCCGGGCACAACCATCTTCTGACCATCACGACTCTCCGTGGCGTATTGCGAGCCCGCGCGGCCGGGCCGGGCCGGGGCGGGCTCATGTTTGTTTCGCGCCGGGCGGGATGGCCGCGCCGCACTTGTCGCAGCGAACCGCCTGGGCGCGCCTTTCTTCCGACACCACCTGTCGATGCCCGCACACAGGGCAGACGCGCGCCCGGGCGCGCACTCTCTGGAATATGCTCAGCAGGCCGAACAGGTTCATGTTTCGATTTCCCGTTTTGTGTTGTCGGACGCCAAATCGCGCCCCGGCGAGCAGACCGCCTGGAGTCCGGGCATGTTCTCCGGCTTGCCCAGTGCCACGAGCAGGTCCCCTGCCTTGATTTCAATCCCGGGGCCGGGGTTGAAGAGCATCTTCCCGTCCGTGGACTTGATGCAGACGATGATCACGTCGAAGTTGGCCCGGATGCCCGAGTCCCTGACCAGCTTGCCCACCAGTTCGGAGTCGGGGGCCACGGGCAGTTCTTCCATTTGCAGGTCGATGTCGCCCCGGCCGGCCAGATCGAGCAGGTTGGTCACCGTGGGCCGCAACACGCTCTGGGCCATGCGCAGCCCGCCTATGTTGTAGGGCATGACCACCCGGTCGGCCCCGGCCCGCTCAAGGCGGGAAATATGCGACTCGGTGTCGGTACGGGCCACGATGGTCAGGCCCGGATTGAGCTGGCGTGCCGTGAGGGTGACGAAGACGTTGGCCGCGTCCTGGCTCAGGGCGGTGATCAGGCAGCGTGCCCGCTCCAGCCCGGCCGAAAGCAGCACCTCGTCCATGGTCGCGTCGCCGCTGACGACAAGCACGCCCCTGTTCTCCAGGGCCATGAGCGCCTCGGGGTCCTTCTCGATGACCACCATGGGGTGCCCCGCCTTCTCTATCTCCTCCACGACCACGCTGCCGATACGGCCATAGCCGCATATGATGAAGTGGTCGCGCAACCCCTTGATGAGCTTGCTCACTCTTCTTTTCCCCCAGATGTGTTGCAGGCGGCCCTCGATGATCACCTGAGACATGGTGCCCATGAGGTAGGCAAAGCTGCCCACACCGCCCAGAATCATCGCCGCCGTCATTATCCTGCCCGCTTTTGAAAGCGGCTGCACCTCCATGAAGCCCACCGTGGAAAGGGTGATGACCACCATGTAGAAGCTGTCGATGAAGCCCCAGCCCTCAATGGTCATGTACCCGATGACGCCCGAGACGATGATGCAGGCGAAGATGGCACTTCCCACCCCGAGGGACCAGGAAACGGCGTGCCGCGTCCGTTGACGCAGCCGCCACGCCCCGAGCCGTTTGACCAGTCCCATGTCACCTCCGACGCAAGACGGTTTCTCTCCATCATTTACGCCGGGACATTGCGAATCACCAGCGGTTTTTGCCTCGTGCCGAGATCAAAGCCCCCTGCGCTCGAAGAAACGGAACAGGGCGACGCAGCCTAGGGCCAGAAGCGCGATGACCACCCAGTGGCTGACGCCCAGCAGGCCGGGCAGGGTGAGCTTGCCGAGGTTGCCCCAGGTGAGCACGCTGGCCTCCATGGCCGGGTAGGCCTCGGCATACAGGGCGGCCCCGAACCAGCCCCCCAGAATGCCCCACAACCCGTCGAATCGCCCCTCGCCCAGCGCGCCCCAGGAGGTGCCCGGGCAATAGCCGAGCAGGGCCCAGCCAACGCCGAAGATCAGGCCGCCCAGAATCTGCGCGCCAAGGGTGGTCCCCTTGATGGACAACTCGGCCAAGCCCAGGTCCGCCAGCAGGTGGACCCCGACCGAGGCCACCAGGATGGCCGAGAGCATGAACTTGAGGATGGTCATGTCCTTGAGGCGCAGCGCCCCGAGCTGCTTGTCGTAGCGCAGCACCCTGGCCCGCTGGAGCAGCCAGCCGAAGAGCACGCCGGTGAACAGTCCGAACATCAGGGTCATGATCGCCTCCCGGGGTAGAGCAGGCGGGCCGTGATCAACCCGCCCGCGAAAAAGCAGGCCATGGCCACAAGCCCGCTCACAGAGAGCTGGGCCACGCCCGAAAGCCCGTGGCCGCTCGGGCAGCCATCGGCCAGCCGTGCGCCGAACAGGGCAAGAGTCCCGCCGAGAAAGGCGGTGGCGAACCGCCTGACCCGGCTCGGCCCGAAGCGGTCGCGCCAGCTGTCGGGCAGATCGGTCCAGCGGAAGGAGCCCGTGGCGTTGGACGCGAGGAACGCGCCAAAGAAGATGCCCAGCACGAACATCCACTGCCAGTCGATGCCCGGGTCCCTGGCCAGATATTTCATGAAATAGCTCGACTCTTCCACATGGCCCGGGGCCACGATCTGCTCCACCAGCCCGGCCGAGCGCACGAACGAGGTGGACGCGCCAAAGAACTGCCCGGCCACCAGCACCGAAAGAATCAGCACCAGTCCGGCCAGCGCTCCGGCCACATAGGGGTTCATGCCCCTGTCCTCTTGTCGCATGGCTGCCTCCTTGGTTTCGATTCCCTGATAGCATACCCCGGCCCACTGCGAAAGGCCCGGCATGAAAAACAAAGATGCCTTTTTGGCCCACGCCCCGCCTCATGGCCTCGTTGACACGCTAACCCCTTTGCCGCACAGTGATCCATCATCAAACTCCATGCGAGGAACCCGCCACCATGCAGGACATAGGCCGCCGCTCGCGCCGCTTCGACGCCCTGGACAAGGCACGCGGCACGGAACAGTTCGCCACGGACATCTACCCCCCGGACATGCTCTGGGCCGGTGCCCTGCGCGCTGGCGTGCCCCACGGCATCATCCGGCGCATCGAGACCGCCCGGGCCGAGAAGGTGGAGGGCGTGGTGGCGGTGCTGACCCGCAAGGACGTGCCCGGCACCAACCGCCAGGGCTTTGTCTACTGGGACATGCCCGTGCTCTGCGGCACCCGGGTGCGCCACGCGGGCGATGCCGTGGCCCTGGTGCTGGCCGAGTCGCGCCGGGCGCTCGCCGAGGCGCTGCGGGCCATCGAGATGGAGATCGAGCCGCTGCCCGTGGTGGACACTCTGGACGCGGCCCTGGCCGACGACGCCCCCAACATCCACGGCCTGGACACTGGCAACGTGCTCAAGGCGGCCACCATCGCCAAGGGCGACGCGGAAGCCGGGCTTGCCGAGTGCGACGTGGTGGTGGAGGAGACCTTTTACACCCCGGCCCAGGAACACGCCTTCATCGAGACCGAGAACGGCGTGGCCCGCATTGACGATGACGGCACCCTGCACATGACCGTGTCCACCCAGGCCCCGTTCCGCGACCGCTTCGAGATCGGCCGCGCCCTGGGGCTCGATCCCTCGCGCATCCATGTCACCGGCCCCTATCTGGGCGGCGGCTTCGGCGGCAAGGACGGGGCCACGGTCCAGTGTCTGCTGGCCCTGGCGGCCATGCACGCCAAGGGACGCCCGGTCAAGATGTGGTGGAACCGCGAGGAGAGCATGCTGGCCGGATACAAGCGCCACGCCGCGCGCATGCGCTTCACTGCCGGGGCCAAGCGCGACGGAACCCTGCACGCGGTGCGCTGCGAGCTGGACTACGACACCGGGGCCTACGCCCACCTGGGCGTGGAGATCATGGCCCTGGGCATGGAACACTCGGGCGGGCCGTACCGGCTGCCCCACCTGGAGGCCAAGGGACGCTGCGTCTACACCAACAATCCCGTGGCCGGAGCCTTTCGCGGCTTTGGCGTGGCCCAGGTCAGCTTCGCCTTTGAAGGCATGATGGACCGGTTGGCCCACGCCCTGGGCATGGACCCCCTGAAATTTCGCCTCAGGAACGCCATCACCCGGGGCGAGCGCAACTGCGCGGGCGTGACCATGACCACCTCCACGGGCATGGAGGAATGTCTGCTGCGCCTGCGCGACCATCCGCACTGGAAGAGCCGCGAGGCGTGGCGGGCCGACGCGCCCCCCTTCACCCGCCGGGCCGTGGGCGTGGCCGCTGTCTTCAACGGCATGGGCTATGGCCGGGGGCTGGCCGACTACGCCGTGGCCAAGGTGCGCCTGACCGGGTCGGGCCGCATCCGCGTCTACAACGGAGTCAGCGACATGGGCCAGGGCAACGCCTCCACCTTTGTCCAGATGGCGGGCGAGATCCTCTGCCAGCCCGAGTCCGTGATGGAGCTGGTCCAGCCGGACACAGACCGCACCCACCCCTCGGGCTCGGCCGCAGCCGGACGGACCACCTACACCTACGGCAAGGCCCTGATCAAGGCGTGCGAAACCCTGCGCGACAAGCTCTTCAACCGGGCCGCCCTGATGCTCTTCGTGGACGACGGCTCGGGCTTTGCCATGATCCCCGGCGGGGTGCGCCACCTGCCCACGGGCCGCGATCTGCCTCTGGCCGCCCTGGCCGCCATGATGCACCCGGACGACCGCATCAGCATGGCCGAGCACCTCATGCCGGTCACGCCCGAGCCGGTGCGCGGCGGCGAGGCCTTCACCCTGGGCTTTCCGCACCTCCTCTTTCCCTACGCCGCCCATCTGGCCCGCATCGAGGTGGACGAGCTGACCGGCCGGGTGGCCGTGCTCGACTACGTGGCCTTCACCGACGGCGGCCGGGTCCTCAACCCGCAGAATTTCGAGCAGCAGGTGCACGGCTCCGTGGCCCAGGGGCTGGGCTACGCCCTGACCGAGGATGTCCTGACCGAGGCGGGCGTGCTGCGCTCCACGGACCTGTGTACCTACGTCATCCCCACGTCCCTGGACCTGCCGGACATCGAATCCCACGCCGTGGAGACCATCGAGCACACCGGCCCCTTCGGCATGAAGGGCATCGGCGAGGTGGGGCTCAACGGCCCGCTCCCGGCCGTGGCCTCGGCCCTGTACAGCGCCGGGCTGCCCATGACCCGCGCCCCCTTCACCTTTGGGCGCGTGCTGGCTGCCCTTGAGGACGACCAACCCGGAACCGGAAGCGAGGCCGCATCATGATCGTCTTCACCCTCAACGGCATCGGACAGCGCCTCGACGTGGACCCCACCCTGCGCGCCCTGGACGTGCTGCGCGAGCACTGCGGCCTGACCGGCCCCAAGGAGGGCTGCGGCACCGGCGAATGCGGGGCCTGCGCCATCTGGATGGACGGCGTGACCCGCCTCTCCTGCCTGACCCTGGCGGGCCAGCTCCATGGCCGGGCAGTGACGACCATCGAGGGATTGGCCGACAGCTGGGATGAGAATGAGGCAACGGACACCACCGACCAGCCCCCCTTGCACCCGGTCCAGACAGCCCTGGCCGAGCGCGGCGGGGTCCAGTGCGGCTACTGCACGCCCGGCATGACCATGGTCGCGGCCGAGCTGCTGCGCCGCGAGCCGAATCCCGACCGGGCCGCCATCCGCGAGGCCGTATCCGGCAACCTCTGCCGCTGCACCGGCTACCACAAGATCGTGGACTCCATCGAGGACGCGGCTGAAACCATGCGGAAGAAACGCTGATGCCACTTTTCCTGCCCACCGACCTGAGCGAAACCCTGGCCCTGTTGGCCGACCATCCCGAGGCGCGCATCATGGCAGGAGGCACGGACCTGCTGGTGCGTCTGCGCGCTGCGGGCCGAACACCGGGCACCCTCGTCTGCCTGGAGCGGGTGGCCGAACTGGGGCGCATCGAAGCCCTTGAGACCGCCACAGGCCCGGCCGTGCGCATCGGCGCGGCCGCCACCATCACCGACCTGCTGCGCAGCGACACCGTGCGCCAGCGCCTGCCCCTGCTCCACCGCGCGGCCTCGGCCTTTGCCGCGCCCACGGTGCGCAACGCGGCCACCATCGGCGGCAATATCTGCACCGCCTCGCCAGCGGCCGACACCCTGCCCGCCCTGCACGTCATGAACGCCTCGGTGGAGCTGGCCTCGCGGCGCGGGGCGCGCATCCTGCCCATGCCCCACTTCGTCACCGGCCCGGGCCGCACCGCCCTGGAGCCGGACGAGGTGCTCACGGGCGTGGTCGTGCCCGTACCCCGGATATTCACCATCCATCATTTCGAGAAGGTCGGGCAGCGCCAGGCCATGGCCATCGCCGTGGTCAGCCTGACCGCCATGCTGGCCGTGGAAGACGGCCGGATCAGGGACGCCCGCCTCGCCTGGGGCAGCGTGGGACCGACCATCGTCCGCTGCCCCGAGGCCGAAGCAATCCTCAGGGGCAGCCGCCTGACCCTGACCGCCCTGACCGAGGCGGCCCGGGCCGCCCGCCGCGCCGTGGCCCCCATCTCGGACGTGCGGGCCACTGCCGACTACCGCCGACAGGTGGCGGGCAACCTGCTCCTGCGCCTGGCCGATCTCCCGGGCCGGAAGCCGGGAAGCTGATCGGACCGGCCGAGTTCCGGCACCGACGAAACGCAAGCAGCCCCCTCGCCAGATGCGAAGGGGCTGTTTTCGTTGTGTCGGCTCGCGGCTTGCTGCCGCGCCTGTCCGGGCTATCCGGCCGTGATCTCGATCTTGCGGGGCAGGACCTTCTCCACCTTGGGCAGGTGGAGTTCCAGCACCCCGCTGGCGAGGTTGGCTTTGATCCTGTCGCGGTCCACGATGTCGGTGATGGAGATGGAGCGCACGTATTCGCACTCGCCGAACTGCATCTCGGCGAAGCGCTCGTCCTGGCCCGGGGTCAGGCTGGTGCGGCCCCGGACGGTCAGCTCGTCGTCCTGTAGGTCGATATTCAGATCCTCCCGCCTGACGCCGGGCATGTCCATGTAGATGTGGAAGCCGTCCTCGCGCTCCAGAATGTCCGTTGCGGGCCGGTAGCGGGCCGGGCTCCTCTCCTCGTTTTTCACGATCTCGCTCATGTCCGCACCTCCCTTAGGCAATTTCGATGTTGATGGAACGGGGCTTGACGTCCTCGGCCTTGGGCAGGGTCACGGTCAGGATGCCGTCGGTCATGACCGCCTTGACCTTGTCCCTGTCCACCGGGACGGCAATGTTGACAACCCTGTGGAAAACACCGCTCTGCCGCTCCTGGCGATAGTATTTTCCCTGGGGTGCGGCGCGCTCGCCCTTGAGCACCAGGGTCTTGTCCGACAGGGTCAGCTCCACGTCGGCCAGCTCCACGCCGGGCAGCTCCGCGCGCACATAGATGTTCTCGTCGTCGTTGCTCAGATTGAGCGGGGGATAGGCCAGACGGCGGTCATCCCCCATCGGGGATTTGAAGAACTCCTCGAACACGCGGTCGAGCCGGGACGGGAAATGATACAGGGTGTTGAAGTCGATAACCATGGGAGACACCTCCTTTGTCGTTGTTTTCCCGAAAATAGGCACGGTTTTCATTGCGTCAAGTTTCCCTGTGGAAAAAAACACGCCGACCGGGCCGGACCTCGACAGGTCCGGCCCGGTCGGGCGGAAGCTATGCGGCGTTGGCGAGGGGGCTAGTCTTGAGCGTTGGCCTTGCCTTCGGACCATTGCGCCTCGGGCACGGCCTGATCCGCGAGCATGACCGGGATGCCGTCCCTGACCGGATAGACCACGGCACAGGCCGGGCAGGCCAGGCCGTCGTCGGCCGGAAGCGGGGCCACCGCGCCCCGGCAGCGGGGGCAGGCGAGCATGTCGATGAGTTCCTTGTCCAGGGTCATGGTTCCTCCTTGCGATCTGCCGAACCTACACCCATCGGGCCGGGCTGGCAACGGCCGGGCTGGCAGTGGGCCGTGCATGCGCCCTCCCGCGTCATGCACCCCAAAATCCCGGCCGGACGGCTTCCCGCCCTTTACCTGCCCCGTCCCTGCCTGCTACTGTTCCCCACGGCCATCCTGCCGCCCCACTCAGACCACGGAAGCCCCGCATGATAGACCTGCACACCCACTCCACCGCCTCGGACGGCACCCTGACCCCCACCCAGCTGGTCACGCTGGCCAAGGACATCGGCCTGGACGCCATCGCCCTGACCGACCACGACACCCTGGCCGGACTCGACGAGGCCGAGGAGGCGGGCCGCGCCCTGGGCATCGAGGTCATCCGGGGATGCGAACTGAGCCTGGAATCGCCGCGCGGCGCGGGCTGGCTGCACATGGTGGCCCTGTGGGTGCCCAGGCAGGCCGACGAGTTGCAGGCCGCCTTTGACTGGGTCATCGAGGGGCGGCGCATCCGCAACCACGAGATCGTGGCCAAGCTGCGCACCCTGGGGGTGAACATCACCTACGAGGCCGTGGCCGCCCGGGCTGGCGGCACCATTGGCCGCCCCCACTTTGCCCAGGAGATGCTCGCCCTTGGCGTGGTCTCGTCCATGGACGAGGCCTTCAAGGTCTGGCTGGGCGACAACGGCCGCGCCTACGTGCCCAAGCGCAAGCTCAAGCCCGACCACGCCCTGGCCATCCTCGGCCGGGCCGGGGCCACCAGCGTCCTGGCCCATCCCTTCATCCTCGGCCTGGACCTGCCCGGCACCGAGACCCTGGTCCGCGAGTTGCAAGCCCAGGGCCTGGACGGCATGGAGGTCTACTACCCCGAGCACGACGACGCGGCCACCCGCGCCTTCAAAGCCATGGCCGAGCGGTTGGGCCTGCTCATCAGCGGCGGTTCCGACTTTCACGGGGCTGTCAAACCGAGGATTGCCCTGGGCCGGGGCAAGGGCGGCCTGCATGTGCCCACCGCCCTGCTCGACACCATGAAGCGCCATCGCCGCGAGCGTGGCCTGCCGGTCTGAACCGCAGCCAACCACCTGCCGACAAGCCTTTCGTCATTGCCGACGACTTATCGACAAGCTCACGACGACGCCGTGCAACACCGTTTGTTTTCGGTGATTCTTCCTGTCTTCCGGGGGCCGCTCCCGGCAGCCGGGGCGGTTCATTGTGCACAGGCTTGTCAAAACCCGCGGTTTTCGCAGTTCGGTTTTCCTTATTTTGTCACAATCGCCTGGTGCCGGGAGGCGTCCCGGCCCGCGGTCGGCCCCGGGCGATTCCGCAACCGGCGGGGCTTTCAGGCCATTTACTCCGGTGCGCGTTTCTGGCATTAGCGTTGCAGTCCTGTGACGCCGCGCAATCGACACTGATGCGGCCCATACGCTTACCCCAACCGAGGAGAGGGAATCCGCATGAAACGTTTTCTGACTTTGGCCGCCGCCCTGTGTCTGGCCATCACCGCCATGGGCGGGGCCGCCATGGCCTCCGGCAAGATCAAGGTGGCGGGCATCTACACCCAGCCCATCCAGCAGAAATGGGACGCCTGCCTGCACAAGGCCCTGCAAAAGGCCGCCGACGCGGGCGAGATCGAGTACGTCTATTCCGAAAAGGTCTCCAACACCGACTACGTGCGCGTCATGCGCGAGTATTCGGAAAAGGGCGTCCAACTTGTGGTGGGCGAGGCCTTCGGCATCTCCCGCGACGTGACCAAGGCCGCGGCCGACTACCCCAACGTGGCCTACCTGATGGGCGACTCCTTTGGCCCGCGCGGCACCAATGTGGCCGTCTTTGACAACTACATCCACGAGCCCTGCTACCTCATGGGCATGATCGCCGGGACCATGACCAAGACCAACCGAATCGGCATGGTCGGCGGCTATCCCATCGGCGAGGTCAACCGCCTCTTCCACGCCTTCATGGCCGGGGCCAGGGCCGTGAATCCGGCCGTGGAGTTCAAGGTCTCCTTCATCGGCTCCTGGTACGACCCGCCCAAGGCCAAGGAATTCGCCTTTGCCCAGATCGAGACCGGGGTGGACGTGCTCTACGCCGAGCGCGGCGGCGTGGTGGACGCGGCCCGCGACAAGGGCATCATCGCCTTTGGCAACGTCAACGACATGAACAAGGAGGAGAACGGCACGGGTGTGGTCGTTACCTCCGCCCTGTGGCACATGGAGCCCGCCATCAACCACGCCATCGCCCTGGTCAAGAAGGGCGGGTTCAAGGCCGAGGACTACCGCGAGTGGACCATGATGGCCAAGGGCGGAGCGTCCCTGGCCCCGTACTACGAGTTCGAGGAGATCATCCCGGCCGGGATCAAGGCCAAGGTGGCCGAGACCCAGGCCGCCATCCTCGACGGTTCCTTCGTGGTGGAGATCAACGACGACGAGCCCAAGTCCACCTTCTAGCATTCCATGACCGGGCCGCCGCGCGCCATGCGGGGCGGCCCGTCCTGCGACCGGGACTCCATGACCGAACCAGTGCTCAAGCTCTCGGGCGTCACCAAGGCCTTTGGCCCGGTGATGGCCAACGAGAACGTGACCCTTGAACTGCGCCCCGGCGAGATGCTCGCCCTGCTCGGCGAAAACGGCGCGGGCAAGACCACTCTCATGTCCATCCTCTTTGGCCACTATGTGGCCGACAGCGGCGAGGTGGAGGTCTTTGGCCGCGCCCTGCCCGCTGGCTCGCCCCGCGCCGCCCTGGCCGCCGGGGTGGGCATGGTCCACCAGCACTTCACCCTGGCCGACAACATGACCGTGCTCGACAATGTCATGCTCGGCACCGAATCGCTCCTCTCCCCCACCCGCGACACCGGGGCGGCCCTCACGCGGCTGACCGGGCTCATGGAACGCTTCGGCCTGCGCGTCAATCCCCGGGCCATGATCAGGAGCCTGTCCGTGGGCGAGCGCCAGCGCGTGGAGATTCTCAAGGCCCTGTACCGCGACGCGCGCATCCTCATCCTGGACGAGCCCACGGCCGTGCTCACGCCCCAGGAGGCACAGCACCTCTTCGCCACCCTGCACCAGATGGTGGACCAGGGGCTGTCGGTCATCTTCATCACCCACAAGCTGCGCGAGGTCATGGCCGCGTCCGACCGCTGCGTGGTCCTGCGCCACGGCCGGGTGGTCTTCGAGGCAGCCACGGCCGAGACCTCGGCGGGCGAGCTGGCCCGGGCCATGGTGGGCAGCGACATCCCCAGAACCAGCCGACCGGAACCGAGGCAGGGCAAGGAAATCCTGTATCTCGACGCCATCACCGTGCGCGGCCGGGGCGCGACCCCCCTGCTCGACGGGCTGAACCTGAACCTGCGCAGCCACGAAATCCTCGGCATCGCCGGGGTCTCGGGCAACGGACAGGCCCAGCTGGCCGACCTGCTCTCGGGCCTGATCGTGCCGGACGACGGCCAGATGGTCATCCACGGCAAGCGGGTCCACGCGCCCAGCCCGGCGGCCATGCTCGCCCACGGCGTAGGCCGGGTGCCCGACGACCGCACCGGCACCGGACTGGTGGCCGACATGACCGTGCTCGAAAACCTGTCCACAGAAGTCTATCGGCTGCCCGCCTTTGCCCGGCGCGGCATCATGAATTTCAAGGCCCTGGCCTCCCGGGCGCGCCAGCTGGTCCAAGCCTTCGACATCCGCTGCCCGTCCGTGGACACGCCGGTGCGCACCCTCTCGGGCGGCAACATGCAAAAGCTCATCCTGGCCCGGGTCCTCTCGGGCGCGCCCTCGGTCATCCTGGTCAACCAGCCCACATGGGGCCTCGACGTGGGCGCCACGGCCTATGTCCACCAGCAGCTGCTGGACGCGGCCGCCCGGGGCGCGGGCGTGGTCCTCATCTCCGAGGACCTGGACGAACTGCTTCAGGTGGCGGACCGCATCCAGGTCATGTACCAGGGCTCCCTGTCCGCGCCCGTGCCCGCAGCCGGGGTGGACCGGGCCGGACTGGGCCTGCTCATGTCCGGCTCCCACGCCTCGCCCAACGCCGCAACCGGCACCACTGCCAGGAGCGCCGCATGAGAATCGAACCACGCGAATCAGTGTCCCTGGCCATGAAGGGCATTGCCCCGCTGATGGCGGTGGGCACGGCCATGCTCGTCTGCTCGGCCCTGCTGGTCTGGGCCGGGGCCTCGCCCACCCAGGGCTGGGTCTTGATGATCAGCGGCGCCCTGGGCTCCAAGTTCGCCCTCAGCGAGACCCTGACCCGGGCCACCCCGCTCATCCTCACGGGACTGGCCGCAGCCGTGGCCTTCCGGGCCAAGCTCTGGAACATCGGCGGCGAGGGACAGTTCTACATGGGCGCAGTGGTGGCCACATGGCTCGGCACCGGGCCGTTCGCCATGCCCCCGTACCTGATGATCCCCTATCTCTTCCTGGCCGGGGCCATGGGCGGCGGGCTGCTCCTGCTCCTGCCCACCCTGCTCAAGACCCGGCTCCAGGTGGACGAGGTGGTGACCACCCTGCTGCTGAACTTCATCGTCATCCTCTTTGTCAACTGGCTGGTCTTCGGACCGTGGAAAGACCCCATGGCCATGGGCTGGCCCCAGGCCGCGCCCGTGGTGGACCAGGCCCTGCTCCCCCAGGTGCTGGACAAGACCCGGCTGCACCTCGGCTTTTTCATCGCCCTGTTCTGCGCCGTGGGCGTGTGGTGGTTCATGCGCGCCACCACCTGGGGCTTCGAGATCCGGGCCGTGGGCGCGAGCCCCAGGGCCAGCGCTTTTGCGGGCATGCCCGTGGCCGCCGTCACGGTGCGCACGGCCCTGCTCTCGGGCGGGCTGGCGGCCATGGCGGGCGTGGCAGAGCTGTGCGGAGTCAAGGGCTACCTGACCCTGGACCTCTCCCCCGGCTTCGGCTACTCGGGCATCGTGGTGGCCATGCTGGCGGCCCTGCACCCGCTGGGCGTAGTGGCCTCGGCCCTGTTCGTGGCCGTGATCCAGATCGGGGCCGACTCCATGAGCCGGTCCATCAACATCTCAAGCTACATCGCGGACGTGACCACCGCGGTCTGCCTGCTGGCCGTGCTGGTGGCCATGTTCCTGACCCGCTACCGGATCAGGTGGAGGTAGCATGGACATCCTCTCCTTTTTCCTGGAGACCGGCTTCTGGATGGCCACCCTGCGCATGGCCACCCCGCTCATCCTCGGCACCCTGGGCGAGCTGATCTGCGAGCGCGCGGGCGTGCTCAACCTCGGCATCGAGGGGATCATGGCCGCCGGGTGCATGGCCGGATGGACCTGGGTGTACATGGGCGGCGACCTGTGGACCGGGGTGCTCTTCGCCGCCTTCATCGGCGCGCTCTTCGGCCTGCTCCACGCCCTCTTCACCGTGCATCTGGGCCTGTCGCAGCATGTCACCGGCCTGGGCATCACCATGCTGGCGGCCAGCCTGTCGTCCTTTGTCTTCCGCATGCTCCTGCCCAGCGCCACCACCCCGCCAAAGATCGTGCCCTTCCAGCCCCTTGCCCCGCCCCTGCTGGCCGACATCCCGGTGCTGGGCCAGATACTCATCGGCCAGACCGCCCTGACCATGGTCGCCCTGGCGGCCGTGGCCGTGGTCTCCTATGTCCTCTATCGCACCCCGGCCGGGCTGGCCGTGCGCATGGCGGGCGAAAACCCCATGGCCGTGGAGGCGCAGGGGCTCTCGGTCTTCGCCATCCGCACCTGGGCCGTGATGGCGGGCAGCGCCCTCATGGCCGTGGGCGGCGCGTTTCTGACCATGTCCGCCTTTGACGCCTACTACATCGGAATGGTCAACGGCCGCGGCTGGATCTGCATCGCCCTGGTGGTCTTCGCCTCCTGGAAGCCGGGCAAGGCCCTGCTGGGCTGCCTGCTCTTCGCCGCCTTCGACGCCATCCAGATGCGCGTGCAGCAGCAGTCGGGCATGCTCATCCCCTACCAGTTCTATCTGATGATGCCCTACGTCTTCTCCATCATCGCGCTGATCGTCATGTCGCGCCGCGCCGCCTATCCCAAGGCGCTGCTGATTCCCTTCAGGAAGGGCGAAAGGTAGGGATTTTCCGAGGGGCTTTTCGACGGAGATCAGCCCATCTCGGGCTCGGTGCGCCAGGCAAAGAGGGGATTGAGGGGGCGCATGTTGACGAAATCCACGCGCACCGCGCCAAAGGCGCCCACAAAGGGCGGGTAGAGGGCGCAGTTGATGGCGCGGCAGACGCGGCCCGCGCGCCATGTGCGGGTCGGGCCGGGGAGCACCGAGCGGGCCAGGGTGGGCCGGAACCCGGTGGCCCGGCGGATCATGTCCTGAATTTCGCACCAGGTGTGCCATGTGCCCGAGTCCAGGGTGGAGCCGGTATTGCGCACGTTCATGGCGTAGTAGAGGGAATTCTTGTTGAGAAAGCCCACGAGGATGCCCTTTTCCGCCAGCCGCGCGGCCTCGGCCAGCATGGCCTCGGGTTCGTCGGTGAACTCCAGGGCGGACCAGATCATGGCATAGTCGAACTCGTTGTCCGCGTAGGGCGTCAGTTCGCCGTCGCCCAGGTTCAGCACGGCCCGCTTGCCCAGCCGCTTGCGGGCGGCCATGATCATCTCCGGGCTGCTGTCCAGGCCAGTGACGTCAAAGCCCATCTGGTAGAGGGTCTCGAGCATCAGCCCGGTCCCGCAGCCCAGCTCGACCAGCTTGTGGCCGCGCCGGGGCCACCCCGCGAGCACGGACTGAAGCAGCCGCGTCTCGCAGTCGAGGGCGAAGCGACCCTCGGTCGTGTCGAACCATTGCTCGTAGTGTTCCGGGTCCCAACCCATGCCCTCTCCTTCAGGCTTTGAAGGACCAGCCACCCGGGCCGGTCTGTTGCACTACGACCCGACCCCGGCGGCCCGAAGGACGGGCCAGGGGGCGGACCGAATCAGTCGATCTGAATCCGATAGGCCTTGAGTTTGCGATACAGCGAGCTGCGCTCAAGGCCCACGGCCTTGGCCAGCTGGGAGATGTTGCCGTCGAACTCGCGCAGCCGCGCCGCCAGAAACCGCGCCTCGAACTCGGCCCGGGCCTGCTTGAGGTCGGTCGGGCCCTCGGCGATGAGGGCGTCCAGGGAGCCGCTCTCGGCCTCGTCCGCCGCCCCGGTCCGGGCCTGGGGCCGCGCCGGGCGGCCGCCGGTGAATTCCGGGGGCAGCCTGTCACGGGTCACGGTCTCGCCAGCAAACATGATGAACATCCGCTCCACGAAATTCTTGAGTTCGCGAACGTTGCCGGGCCAGGGGTAGTCCACGAGGGCCTCCATGGCTCCCTCGTCAAAGGCGATGGGCTTGAACCCGTGTTGGCGCACCAGCATGGCGATGAAATCGTCGATGAGCAGGGGGATGTCCTCGATGCGCTCGCGCAGGGGCGGCACCTCAAGGGGAAAGACCTTGAGCCGGTAGTACAGATCCTCGCGAAAGGTGCCCGCCTCGATCTCGCGCAGCAGGTTCTTGTTGGTGGCCGCGATGACGCGGACGTCCACGGTGATGGTCTTGCGCCCGCCCACATGCTCGAAGGACTGCTCCTGGAGGATGCGCAATATCTTGGCCTGGGTCTTCAGGCTCATGTCGCCGATCTCGTCGAGGAAGAGGATGCCGCCGTCGGCCAGCTCGAACTTGCCAGCCTGGGCCTTGTCCGCGCCGGTGAAGGCCCCCTTCTCGTGCCCGAACAGCTCGCTCTCGATGAGCTCCTCGGGAATGGCCGCGCAGTTGACGGCCACCAGGGGCTTGTGGCGGCGGCTCGACTGATGGTGGATGGAGCGGGCCACGATCTCCTTGCCCGTGCCGTTCTCGCCGGTGATGAGCACCCAGGAGTCGGTGGGGGCCACCCGGGAGATGACGTCGTTGAGGGAAACGATGGACTCGGACCGGCCCGTGAGCACCACTGGCTGCTCGGAAGAAATGCGGGTCTTGAGGGCGAGGTTTTCCTGGCGCAGGCGGGAGAACTCCAGCGCGTTGCGCGTGGTCACCACGACCTTTTCCAGCGAGAGCGGCTTCTCGATGAAGTCAAAGGCCCCCTTCTTGAGGGCCCGGACCGCAGTCTCGATGGTGCCGTGGCCCGAGATCATGATCACCGGCAGCCCTTCCTGGTCGCGGGCGATGGCGTCGAGCACGGCCAGCCCGTCCATGCCTGGCAGCCAGATGTCCAGAAAGACCATGTCCGGCGTGGCCGCGCCGAGCCGCTCCAGCCCCTGCTCGCCCGACTCCGCCTCCATCACCTCGTGGCCGTCGTCTTCAAGGATGCCGCGCAGGGAGAAGCGGATGCCCTCCTCGTCGTCGATGATCAGTATCCTGCCGCCCATCTCAGCTCCTCGCGGTGATAATTCGGCCCGGCCCGTGCGCCGTGGCCTTCCCCGTCATACCGGAGCGGCCCGTTTCCTTCAAGGAGTGACTCGACCGTTTCAGGCCGCGGCCCGACCCTTGCCCAGCAGGTCGGCCAGCGCGCCCTCAAGGTCCGGGTGCCGGAACTCGTAGCCCGCCTCGACCAAGCGGGTGGGCAGGGCCAGCTGGCCCGAGAGCAGCACCTCGTCGGCCATCTCGCCAAAGAGCAGGCGCAGGGCAAAGGCCGGGGCCTTGAGCCGATAGGGCCGCCCCAGGGTCTGGCCCAGGATGCGCGCGAACCTGCGAAAGCGCACCGGCGCGGGCGCGGTCAGATTGTACGCGCCGCGCGCCACCGGGTTTTCCATGAGAAAGCGGATGGCCCTCACCTCGTCGTCCAGGTGAATCCACGACACGCCCTGCATCCCTGAGCCGGGCGGGCCGCCCACAAAATACCGGAAGGGCGGCAGCATCCGGGCCAGCGCGCCGCCATTGCCGAGGACCATGCCCGTGCGCACGATGACCCGGCGCACGCCCATGGCCTCCACCTCGGCCGTGGACGCCTCCCAGGCGCGGCAGACCTCGGCCAGATACCCGTTGCCCGCCCCCTCGCCCTCGTCCAAGGGCTCGGTGCCGCGCGGGCCGTAATACCCCACGGCCGACGCCTGGACAAAGACGCCCGGCTTGGCCGGGGCCTCGGCCACGGCCTTGACCAGGGCGCGGCCCGCGTTGACGCGGCTTTCGAGAATCCGTCGTTTGACCTCGGCGGTCCAGCGCCCGGCCGCGATGTTCTCGCCCGCCAGGTTGACCACCGCCGTGTCCGGCCCCAGCAGCTCGAGCCAGCCGGAGCCGTCCCAGCGCATGCCGATGACCCCGTGCCCGAACACCTCGGCCACCTTGGCCGGAGAGCGCGACAGGACCACGATCTCCCAGCCCGCGCCGCGCAGCTCGGCCACCAGTGCCTGCCCTATGAAGCCGGTCCCCCCGGCGATGACTGCCCGCATGCGACCTCCTGTGCGCTTCATGCGCCCACCATTGCATACATCCAGACTCCATGATTACCACGCCTTGCGTCCTCGCGCCACAGTCTTCGCCATCTTTTCGGGACAACGGCCGGGCGAAAAAAAGGGGATTCGGAACGGGGCGGGAATCAGTCCAGGGCGTCCAGGTCCCAGGGCTGGCGGATGAACATGCCGGGTCTGATCTCGGGGTGGTCGCAGATGAGCAGGGCGCGCTGGCCGGGGTGCGAGACGGTCAGGCCGATCCCAAGGTCGTTCTCCACGCCGTAGTCCTCGGCCGCGATGCGCGGCCGGACGAGCCCGGGGATGAGCAGCTCCATGTCCTGGCCGGTCTGCCAGCGCGACTTGGTCTGGACGTGCCACCGGCCGTCCCCGGCCTGCTCCAGGACGCGGGCGAGCACGGCCCGCTTCTCGCCCTCCTCGGGCGGCAGGGCGATGGCGGCCCGGCGCTCGGGGTCGAAGAAGCCGGTGGTCAGGGGCCGCGAGGCGGCGTTGACCAGTTCGGAGAGGTATTTTTCGGGCGCGAACTTCCCGGCGGCGATGTCGCGCAGGGCGGTCTTGTAGGCGTCCACCACCTGGGCGAGATAGGCGCTGCTCTTGGTCCGCCCCTCGATCTTGAGGGAGGCCACGCGCATGCGGGCGAACCATTCCAGATAGTGGATCAGACACAGGTCCTGGGCCGCGAAAAAGGCGGACCAGCCGCCCGTGTCGTGGGCCAGGGACAGGGCCGGGTCGGCCGGGGTCACGGCCCGCGGCTCGTCGTCACCCAAGGGCTCGAAGGCGAAGTCGTCCTCGGCCCGCTCAAAGGTGAAGTCCTCGCCGGTGCCGTACTCGCGCACCTCCCACATGGGCTCGCCGGGCCGGGTGCGCTCCTCAAAGGTCATGGACAGGGGGCGGTACTCGTAGCGGCAGGGGTGGGAGCACTGGCCCAGGTTGCCCGGCCGGTCGCTCTGCAAGGCCGAGAGGTAGCAGCGGCCGGACACGGCCATGCACATGGCCCCGTGCACAAAGACCTCAAGCTCCATGGTGGGCAGCTGTTTGCGGGCGATGGCCAGCATCTCCAGCAGTTCCTGGGCGCGCAGCTCCCGGGCCACGTTGACCCGTCTGGCCCCGCACTCGCGCCAGAAGCGCACGGCCTCGGAATTGGAGGTGTTGGCCTGGGTGGAGATGTGGACCGGGATTTCCGGCAGCTGGCGGCGCAGCAGGCGGACCACCCCGGGGTCGGCGGCGATGACGCCATCGGGCCTCAACTCGCCGAGCCTGTCGATGACGCGGCGCACCTCGTTCATCATGCTCTCGCGGGGGTAGACATTGAGGGTGAAGTAGGCCTTGACCTTGGCCGCGCGCGCCTTGGCCAGCCCCTCGGCCAGGGCCTGATCGGAGAACCCGCCCGCGCCGCTGCGCAGATTGAGGCCGTCGCCACCGAGATACACGGCGTCCGCGCCGTAGAGGATGGCGGTTTCGAGTTTTTCCATGTCCCCGGCCGGGGCGAGCAGTTCAGGTACGCGGGTGGTGTCGGCCATGGGTTCCCTTTGGCGGCGCTGGTGGTGGATGCGGGATACGGCTCACCACCTTACAGCAAAGCCCGTCGCCGCGCCAGCCGCAATGTGCCGGGAAGGCGGCAGGGAGTGATCGCCATGCCAAACCGCCCTCAGCCCATTTCTAGGCCGGATATCAGGCCGCGACCCGGTGCGCTCCGGCAGCGATGGTCTCGTCCACGTGACTGAGCAGGCGGCGCAGCAGATAAAGGCTGAGCAGGCCCGAGGCGACCAGAGAGGCCGGGTGGCTCAGGTAGACGCCCTCGCCGCCCAGGAGGTGGCCGAAGAGAAAGGCCAGGGGCAGCCGCAGGGCCAGCAGCCGGACAAAGCCGAGGAACAGGGAATAGCCGGGCCGTCTCGCCCCCTGGGCCACGCCCAGGACCACGAGGTCAAAGGGAGCCAGGGCCATGCCGATCAGGGCCAGCCGGAAGGCGTGGGCGGCCAGGGTGGCCACCTCGGGTCCGGGGTTGAAGACGGCGAAGACCGCGTGGACAAACACGCCCATGAGCACGGCCACAGGGATCAGGACCGCGTAGCAGGCGCGGATGCACAGCCGCACGGCCTCGCGGATGCGCTCCATGTTGCCCTGGCCCATGTTGAAGCCCACAAAGGGGATCAGGGCGCAGGTCAGGCCGTAGATGGGCAGGATGAGCATCTGCTCCATGCGCGAGGAGAGGTTCCACGCGCCCACGAAGGCGGGGCCGAAACCGGCCAGCACATAGTTGAGCCCGGCCGTGGACGCAGGGATGATGAGCATGGTCAGGCTCACGGGAAACCCGAGCCGGACCATGCCTCCCCAGGCCGCCACGCCCTCGCGGCCGCAGGTCAGGGTCGGGCGGTCCATGCCGCGTCGGCCGAGGACGGTGAAAAGGATGGCCCCGGTCACCCCCCAGCCGATGAGCGAGGCCAGCGAGGCCCCGGCAATGCCCATCTTGCAGGTGAAGATCAGCAGCGGGTCGAGCCCGATGTTGACCACGTTGCCCGCGATCATGGCCAGCATGGGCGTGCGGGCATCGCCGTGGCTCAGGAACACGGACTCGCAGAGCATGGCAAAGCCCATGACCGGGAAGGTCCAGGCCAGCCAGAAGACGAATTCCCCGGCTGGTTCGAGCACGTCACCACCCACCCCGAACAGGGCGAAGAGCGGCTGATTCAGGGCCGGAAGCGCCAGCAGGCAAAATGGAGTCAGCACCAGCAGGGCCAGCGGCAGCGCGGCCCGGGCCACGACCCCGGCCCCGGCCTGATCCCCGGCCCCGCGCGCGTGGCTCATGAGGGCCGTGGACCCCACGGCCAGCCCCTTGCACAGCGACAGGGCCACATAGAACAGCGGCACGGACAAGGACAGGGCGGCCAGCTCGGCCGTGCCCAGCCAGGACACGAAGACCGTGTCCACCAGCGAATACAGGTTCTGGAAAAACATGGAGACCATGGCCGGGCCGCCGAGGCGCAGCAGCACGGACAGCACCCTGCCCTCGCCCATGTTCATGGGCGCGGCGCTCACGGGCGCTCCCCTTTGGCCAAGGCCCCTGGTCGGTGCAAGTGCAGTCGGAACATCGTCAGCATGGATGGCCCCGTTTTTTGCCTGTGCTACCCCACGCTCAACATATCCACAAGGGGGCAAAAGGACGAAGGGGCGCCCGCACAGCTGCACGCCGCTCTTCTCAATCCACTCAATAGATATTATCTATATCAAGCCCGCTACAGGTCGGCAGAAATCGATTTGTCATTGGCCGAGGCATCCCCTACACAATCATGAGAATAATCCGTGTGCCGAAGGGGGCTTCGGTGCCACCGTCAAACCGTGCGAGGGGGACCATGAAGACATTCTTTTCGTCCAGGGCGGGCATCATCGCCGTGGGTGTGGCCATCGGCGTGCTCGCGCCGCTGCTGCAATACTGGGGCAATCCAGGCAACATGGGCATCTGCGTGGCCTGCTTCGAGCGCGACATCACCGGCGCGCTGGGTCTGCACCGGGCCGAGGTGGTCCAGTACATCCGGCCGGAAATCATCGGATTCGTCGTCGGCTCCCTGATCGCCGCGCTGCTCTTCCGCGATTTCCGGCCCCGGGCCGGGTCCGCGCCCGTGGCCCGGTTCGTGCTCGGCGCATTCGCCATGATCGGGGCCCTGGTCTTCCTGGGCTGCCCGTGGCGGGCCATCCTGCGGCTGGCTGGCGGCGACCTGAGCGCCATCTTCGGCATCCTCGGCCTCATCGCAGGCATCTTCATCGGCACTATCTTCTTCCGCAAGGGCTACACCCTGGGCCGCGCCCAGAAGACGTATCCCTCGGTGGGACTGATCCTGCCCCTGTGCATGGCCGGGTTGCTGGCCCTCATGCTCGCCTCGCCCCAGTTGCAGGGCGAGCTCAAAAGCGGCGTGCTCTTCTACAGCGTCAAGGGGCCCGGGGCCATGCACGCGCCCCTGCTCATCTCCCTGCTGGCAGGGCTGTTCGTGGGCTTCATCGCCCAGCGCAGCCGGTTCTGCACCATGGGTGCCTTCCGCGACGTGATTCTCTTCAAACAGACCCACCTGCTCCTGGGCGTCATCGCCCTGCTGGTGGCCGCCTCGGTGGTCAACGCGCTGCTCGGACAGGTCAAGATCGGCTTCGAGGACCAGCCCGTGGCCCACACCCAGCAGGTCTGGAACTTCGCGGGCATGCTGCTGGCCGGTTGGTGCTTTGCCCTGGCGGGCGGCTGCCCGGGCCGTCAGCTCTTCCTGGCGGGCGAGGGCGACGGCGATGCCGCGGTCTTTGTCTTCGGCATGATCGCGGGCGCGGCCTTCGCCCACAACTTCGGGCTGGCCAGCTCTCCGGCAGGGGTCGGTCCCCACGGCATCCTGGCCGTGTTCATCGGGCTGGCCGTGTGCCTCTATTTTGGCCTGACCATGCGCGCGAAGAGCTAA